>CALMIK010000084.1 GCA_937863995.1 uncultured Chelatococcus sp. | reverse complement strand
GGTAACAAGACCTTCGTCCAGAACCTGATCGACGCCAACAACCGCGGTATCGGCCAGCTGGTCGATGCCGACCTCAACGAAGAGTCCACGAAGCTGAAGGCTCTGCAGGTGCAGGAGCAGCTCGCCATCCAGGCGCTCGGCATCGCCAACGGCTCGACGCAGAACATCCTCTCGCTCTTCCAGTAAGCGCGATACGGAGACGTTCGGGCGCGGGGTTTGCCCCGCGCCCTCGCAACCCGGCGTCCCGGCCTTCCAAAGGCCGGGACGCTTTTTTACGAGTGGCCTTCAGCGTGCGCGCACATGGCCGATGCGACCTTGCACAACCACATTTCCCGTTTCCTCATCACGCAAAACCAGCTACACAACTTGGGCGGCGGGGATGGCGCGCAAAGAGATGGACGGAAGATGGATCAAAGTGGCGTCAAGCCCGACAAGGCGGATTCCGCCAGCGTGACCAAAAAGCAGATCAAGCCCGGGCAAAAGGAAGGCGGCTTTCTCGATACTGCCAAGGTGGTTGCGCAGGCGCTGCTCATCGCGCTCGTCGTGCGCTCGCTGTTGTTCCAGCCCTTCAACATCCCGTCCGGATCTCTGATTCCCACGTTGCTGATCGGCGACTACCTCTTCGTGTCGAAATACGCTTATGGCTATTCGCGCTTTTCCTTTCCGTTCGGGCTGATCCCGTTCGAAGGGCGCATTCTCGCAGCCGATCCCAAGCGCGGCGACGTCGCTGTGTTCAAGCTGCCCAAGGACGAGAACACCGATTACATCAAGCGCGTCATTGGCCTGCCCGGCGATAGCGTGCAGATGATCGACGGACGGCTCTACATCAACGGCAAGGTCGTCGAGCGCGAGCTGGTCGGGGATTATCGCGACGATGACGATGCCGCCGGCAACGGGCCGAAGGTGCCCATGTACCGCGAGACTCTCCCCGGCGGCGTGAGCCACATGGTGATCGAGCGCTACGGCGACCGCGGCCCGTGGGACAACACCCCGCTCTACAAGGTGCCGGAAGGGCACTATTTCATGATGGGCGACAACCGCGACAACTCGGCGGATTCGCGTGATCTGAGCGCCGTCGGCTTCGTGCCGTTCGACAATTTCGTCGGCCGGGCCGAAGTGCTGTTCTTCTCCATCGATGGCGCCCCCGCGTGGCAGTTGTGGCGTTGGCCGGATGCCGTGCGCTGGGACCGTCTTTTCAAGCGGGTCCGCTGATGGGCGGATCGGTGATGGAAGGGGTATCGGCCTTAGAGGGTAGGTTGGGGTATCGTTTCGCTGATCGTGGTTTGCTGGAAATGGCGTTGACCCATGTCAGCGCAATCCCGACGCAGAAGGTCAAGTCATACCAGCGGCTCGAATTTCTCGGCGACCGGGTGCTCGGCCTCGTGGTCAGCGACATGCTCTACAAGGCCTTTCCCCAGGCTGAGGAAGGTGAGCTGTCGCGCCGGCTGGCGGAGCTCGTCCGCAAGGAAAGCTGCACTGAGGTGGCGCGAGCCTGGGAAGTGGGACCGCACCTGCGCCTCGGCGACGGCGAGATTGCCGCCGGCGCGCGCGACAACGCCGCGATCATCGCCGATGTCTGCGAGGCCATCGTCGGCGCGGTGTTCCTGGACGGCGGTTTCGATGCCGCGCGGACACTCGTGGAAAGCGCGTTCGCCGCGCGCATGCACGCGCCCCGGCGGCCGCTGCGCGACGCCAAGACGGCCTTGCAGGAATGGGCGCAGGGCAGGGGGCTCGCCGCGCCCACTTACGAAATCGCCGAGCGGAGCGGCCCGGACCACGCGCCGCAGTTCCGCGTCGCGGTGCATGTCGAAGGCAAGCCGGGGGCTGAGGGGCGCGGTGCGTCCAAGCGCAACGCCGAGCAGGATGCCGCGGGTAAGTTCCTCGCGCGCGAAGGAATACGGATCGACCAATCATGACAGAACAGACCGACCACGGCCAGACCCGCTGCGGCTTCATCGCGCTGATCGGCGCGCCGAACGCCGGCAAGTCCACGCTTCTCAACGCGCTGGTGGGCGGCAAGGTCTCCATCGTGTCGCACAAGGTGCAGACCACGCGCGCGCTGGTGCGCGGCATCACCATCGAAGGCGATGCGCAGCTCATCTTCGTCGACACGCCTGGCATTTTCCGCCCCAAGCGCCGGCTCGACCGGGCGATGGTGACCTCCGCCTGGGGCGGCGCGGGCGATGCCGATGCCGTGTGCCTGCTCATCGATGCCCGCAAGGGACTCGATGAGGAAAGCGAGGCCATTCTTGCGAAATTGCCTGAAGTTCGCCGGACCAAGATGCTGATCCTGAACAAGATCGATCTTGTGCCCCGCCCGGCCTTGCTGGAACTGGCGCAGTCGATCAACGCGAAGCTCGCTTTCGACGAGACGTTCATGATCGCCGCCATCAACGGCGACGGCGTGGCGAGTTTGCGCAAGCGTCTCGCGGGTTTCACGAAGCCGGGGCCGTGGCTTTATCCCGAGGACCAGATGTCGGACGCGCCGATGCGCCAGCTCGCCGCCGAGATCACGCGTGAAAAGCTGTTCGAGCGCCTGCACGACGAACTGCCTTATGCCTCGACCGTCGAGACGGACCAGTGGCAGGTGCAGAAGGACGGCTCTGTGCGCATCGAGCAGACGATTTTCGTCGAGCGCGACAGCCAGCGCAAGATCGTGCTCGGCCATGAGGGGCAGACCATCAAGGCCATCGGCTCCCGCGCGCGCGCCGAAATCAGCGACATCGCGGAGACGAAAGTGCATCTCTTTCTTTTCGTGAAGGTGCGCGAGAACTGGGCCGACGATCCGGCGCGCTACCGCGAGATGGGGCTTGAGTTTCCGCGCGGCGGATGACGATTGTCAGATATGGTGCGCAGTCTACCAGAAAATCCATATTGAACACGCGTTGAATTCCCTGCATATCGATCTTCGTCCCCTGAGGACCTGATTTCGATGTGCAGGGAGTGAATCATGCAGTTGGGGGCGGCAGCCAATCGTTCTGGATACTCCGGTCAATCCGGTGTTCCGCTCCATGGCGAAGAGCGCCCCGGCGGTGACTGGTTGGTGACGAGCGCGTCTTATGCATTCGCCCTCGCGTTCGGCCTGTACATCTGCATCAGCATTTTTCCCGTCGATTTCATTTTTCCGCCGGTGTCGCCCGGCATACCGCCCACGTCAGATCTCATCCAGCACATCACCGGGCAGCGGTATTTCATCGCGGATGCGTGGCGCTGGCCGCTGCTTGAGGTTCCGTCGCTCAATTTTCCGGACGGGGTTCATATCGGCTTCACGGATTCCATTCCGGCGCTCGCGCTTCCCCTGAAAGCGCTTTCGTTTCTGTTGCCGCAAGGCTTCCACGGCTTCGGCCTCTGGTATGCGTTCGCCTGGATCATGCAGCCGGTTGCGGCGGTGTGGTGCTTGCGCGCGACGGGTGAGCGGCGGCTGGCGCCTGCGCTGTGCATCGCCGTCGTCGCCATCGCCATGCCGACATGGTGGAGCCGCTTCTTCCATGCCTCGCTCACGGGGCATTTCCTGATCTGGTTCGCGCTAGGCGCGAGCCTTTACCTGACGCGCGACAACCGTCCGGCGCAATGGGTTGCGGCGGCGCTGCTGCAGATCGTCATTCTGCTGGTGCACCCTTACCTGTGGGCGATGACGGCGGTGTTCCTGCTCGGCGTGCCGCTCACGCACCTGATCAATGGCGATGCCAGGTGGCGCCTGTCGCTGCCGGCGAGCCTGCTCGCTGTCGCCGCGTCCGTTGTGGTGGCCTCGGTGCTTGGCTATTTCGGTGCGTATGGCGGCGGCGGCTTCGGCATCTACGGCATGAACCTGCTATCGCCGTTCTGGCCGGCGGGATCATCGCTGCTGCCTTTCGAGCTGAAGATGTTCACCACGTCGCAGGACAGCGGCTGGGAGGGCTATCAGTATCTCGGGGCCGGCGTGCTGTTTGGGCTTGTCAGCGTCATCGTGATAAGGCGCGGAGCGATTTTCTCCGATTTGCGGGCGTATGCCGGGTTCGTGCTTGCGGCGCTGTTTCTTGTCGTTTTCTCGATGTCGAGCAATATCGGCATCGGCAGCCGCATTTATGAGAACGCTTATGCGACGACCGGTTTGTCGAGCTTTGTCGAGTCGCTGTTCGCGCATTTCCGTTCTTCGGGGCGCATGTTCTGGCCTGTGGGGTATCTGCTCGTGCTGGCGGTTGTGGCCGGGCTTGCGCGCGTACGCGGCGATGTGCTGCGGGTTGGGCTTCTGATCGCCGTGGCCGCGCTTCAGTTCGCCGACAACTCCAAGGCACGCGCCGCGCTGGCGAATAACCTCCGCAATGGCTATCCCGGCTGGGAGTGGCTTTTCGACGTGGCGAAGATGCGCGAGGCCGTCGGCTCAGCATCGGCGTTGCGCATTTACCCGCGTTGGGAGTGCGTGCCCGGTGACAAGATCCCGCTGGAGCATTCCGGCCTGATCCAACTGTTGTCGATCGCTTCGGAGACGGTCGTGCCCGTCAACACCATGTACGTGGCGCGCTGGCACACCATGCGCAACTGCAATGACGAAAACGAGGTCGCGGAGCCGCTGGCGCCGGGCGAGACGCGCGTTCTGGGGCCGACCGTGCGTGAGGCTTATACGCCCCGCGTGCCGGATGCAGAGAAGTATTGTCAGCCGATCGACCCGTTCATGGTCTGCCGCCGCCCGGCGGAGCAGTAACGGCGAGCCATACAGCGAGCGCCGGGGTTACTCCCCGGCGCTCGCCTTCTTCGTTGTGCGGGCGCGGGTCGTTTTGGCGGGCTTCGCCTCGCCGTCAGTCGACTCTGCCTTGGCCGCTTTTGCTGTCGACGTTTTAGCCGCCGGCGTCTTGCGGGTCGTGGTTCTGGTCGTTTTCCGGGGCGTCGCGGCTTCCGCCGAATCCGATGTCTCGCCTGCCTTCGCCTTGGTCTTTTTCGCCGGCGGCTTTTTCTTGCCGGTTACGCGCTTGGCGCGGATCAGGATGACCGCTTCCTCGAGCGTGTAGGATTCCGCTTCCACACCGCGGGGCAGGGTGGCGTTGGTGGTGCCGTCGGTGACGTAGGGGCCGTAGCGGCCTGCTTTCAGCGAAAGCGTCTTGCCGGTCTCAGGCTCCTCGCCCAGCACCTTGCCGGGGTCCGATGAGCCGCCGCGCCGTCCGCCGCCCTGTTCCTTGGTGATGATGAGATCGATGGCGCGGTTGGCGCCGATGTCGAGCACGTCATCGTCCTTGCCGAGGCTGGCGTAGGTTTTGTCGTGCTGCACGTAGGGGCCGAAGCGGCCGATGCCGGCCTTGATCGGTTTGCCCGATTCCGGGTGCGTGGCGACCTCGCGCGGCAGAGACAGCAGCTTCAGCGCTATTTCCAGGTCCACGTGATCGGGCGTGATGCCGCGCGGCACGGACTGGCGCTTAGGCTTTTCCTTGGCTGGCGCCTTGGCCCCAGCCTTGGCTTTGCCCTTCGGCGCTTCCTTGGCTTCCTCAGTGGCCGTGTCGCTGGCAGCCTCCTTGGCCGCGCCTTCGGGGGCGTTGCCGCCGAGCTGGACGTAAGGGCCGAAGCGGCCGTCGTGCAGCGACACTTCCAGCCCCGTGTCGGGATCGGTGCCGAGAACGCGGGGGCCGCCGTCGCCACCGGCGCCGTCACCGTTGGCGGCATTGAGCTGGCGGGTGTAGCGGCACTCGGGATAGTTCGAGCAGCCGACGAAGGAGCCGAACTTGCCGATCTTGAGCGAGAGCTTGCCGTTGCCGCACGCCGGGCATGCGCGCGGATCGCCCCCGTCTTCGCGCGGCGGGAAGATGTGCGGCCCCAGCACCTCGTTGAGCGAGTCGATGACCTGCGTCATGCGCAGCTCGCGCGTGCCCTCGATCGCGGCGATAAAATCGCGCCAGAAATCGCGCAGGACTTCCTTCCAGTCGATCTCGTTGTTGGAGACGCGGTCGAGCTTTTCCTCGAGGTCGGCTGTGAAGTCGTATTCGACATAGCGCTGGAAGAAGCTTTCCAGGAAGGCGGTGACGATGCGTCCCTTGTCCTCGGGCACGAGGCGCTTCTTGTCGATGCGCACGTATTCGCGCTCGCGCAGCACGGCCAGCACGGCGGCGTAGGTGGAGGGACGGCCGATGCCGAGCTCCTCCATGCGCTTGACGAGGCTCGCCTCGGTGAAGCGCGGCGGCGGCTCGGTGAAGTGCTGCGTGGCGCGGATCTCGCGCTTCTCCAGCCCGTCGCCGGCTTTCATGGGCGGCAGGCGGCCGCCGTCCTCATCCGCCTCGTCGTCGCGGCCTTCCTGATAGAGCTTGAGGAAGCCGTCGAACACGACGACCTGTCCCGTGGCACGCAGATCGAGCACGCGCGCGCCCACCTTCGCCGCGATGTCGACGGTTGTGCGCTCGAGCTGGGCCGATTCCATCTGGCTCGCGAGCGTGCGCGTCCAGATGAGCTCGTAGAGGCGCGCCTGCTCGGGATCGAGATAGCGCGAGACGGAGGACGGCAGGCGGCCCGGATCGGTGGGGCGGATGGCTTCGTGCGCTTCCTGCGCGTTCTTGGCTTTCGACGTGTACTTGCGCGGGGCGCCGGGCACGTAGGCGTCGCCGAAAGTACGGCCGATGACGGCGCGCGTCGCCGATACCGCCTCGGGCGCCATGTCGACGCCGTCGGTTCGCATATAGGTGATGAGGCCGACGGTCTCGCCGCCAATCTCGATGCCCTCGTAGAGGCGCTGCGCGAGCTGCATGGTGCGGGCGGGCGCCAGGCCCAGCTTGCGCGATGCTTCCTGCTGCAGGGTGGAGGTGGTGAAGGGCGGCTGCGGGTGGCGGCGTGCCGGCTTGGCCTCCACGCTGACAACCGAGAACGCCGCCGTCTCCAGCGCGCGCTTGAAGGCTTCCGCCTCGGCGCCCGTGCCGATGTCGAGGCGGGTGATCTTCTTGCCGTCCGCGCCGACCAGGCGGGCCTCGAACGCCGCGCCGTCGAGGGTGGCGAGCAGCGCCACGAGCGACCAGTACTCGCGGGTGATGAAGGTTTCGATCTCGCGCTCGCGGTCGCACACGAGGCGGAGCGCGACCGACTGCACGCGGCCGGCCGAACGCGCGCCCGGCAGCTTGCGCCACAGCACCGGCGAGAGGTTGAAGCCGACGAGGTAGTCGAGGGCGCGGCGCGCCAGATAGGCGTCCACCAGCGCCTGGTCGATCTGGCGCGGGTGCGCCATGGCCTCGGCGATGGAATCGCGGGTGATGGCGTTGAACGTCACGCGCTCGATCGGCAGGTCCTTGAGCAGTTTCTTCTGCGCCAGCGCCTCGACGACGTGCCAGGAAATCGCCTCGCCCTCGCGATCGGGGTCGGTTGCGAGGATGAGCTTTTCAGCGCCCTTTACCGCGCGGGCGATATCGGCCACGCGTTTGGCGCCGCGGTCCTCGACCTGCCAGATCATGGCGAAGTCGGCCTCGGGGTCTACCGAACCATCCTTGGGCGGCAAGTCGCGGATATGGCCGAAGGAGGCCAGCACCTCGTAGTCCGAGCCCAGGTATTTGTTGATCGTCTTCGCTTTGGCTGGCGACTCGACGACAACGACTTTCATGATTCAATCCCCGATGCTGACGCGACGATTGCACTTGAGTTTTGTGCAATGGGCGCGATAAGTGGGGGCAAATGGTGGCACAAGTCAAATGCTGACGCGCACCTTTCGTAAAAAATGCATCGCCGGAAGCCGATCCGGACCAGGATGAAGCCCCGTATCCGATGTTCCCACGCAGGCGTCACACCACTGGCAAGCCGCACACAAGGCATTGCACGCACTGGCTGAAACGCTGCGTGCGCGCCGTGGTGCCGTGCGTGGCCGCCTATGCGCTGGCGGCGAACCTCATCCTGCTCGCTTTCGCTACCACGGTGATGTCCGCCAATGCCTCGATGGGCGGCACGGTCGTCGTGGCCCAAGGCGAGGGGCGGCCGGCGGTAAGGCTCGCGATGGTGCTTTGCCGCCCCGGCGCGGCGTGGTCAGACGCGTTCGACGCTGATGAGTCCACCGCTCCCGGCGAGATGCACCAGCGCCAGTGCTGCGGCATTTGCGCGCTGCAGGGGGCGGGCCTGCCGGGGCCTGCGGACACTTACGGCCTCCTGATGCCGGAATGGCGCGCGGCCGGTACGCCGGTGGCGGTCGGTGAGGAACCGCATCTCGCTCCACGGAGACTGTCTCCGCCCGCGCGCGCGCCGCCAGGCCGCCCGTGTGCGATCTCACTTCACGAGAAGTCATCCGACTTCATGACAGTTTACCGATTTGATGGCGCAATCTCTTCCGCAGACAGGAAGGACGCCTACCGGAGTTGATAAAATGACCCGCAACACGATTCCTTCGATCCGCGTTTCCGCTGCGCCGATGCTGCGCACCTCGATCTTCGCGCTGATGCTGGCCGCGCCTTTCGCCTACGCCACCGGCGCCATCGCCTGCCCCGAGCACGACAAGGCGGGCGAGCACGCTGAAGGCCAGGGCGGCAAGGCCCAGGGCGCGGCGCTGAAGAAGGCCAAGGGAGACGAGAAGGCCGCGGCAGCCGGGCAGGCCGTCGTCACCGCGACGGGCCTGACCATCGAGGCTCCGTGGTCGCGCGCCACCGCCGCAGGCGCGCGCGTCGCCGGCGGCTACCTCGTGCTCGTCAACAAGGGCGGCGAGGACGACGTGCTGCTGTCGGGATCGACCGACATTTCCGAAAAGTTCGAGGTGCATGAGATGGCCGTCACCGACGGCGTGATGCGCATGCGCAAGCTCGATGACGGCCTGCCTGTGAAGGCCGGCGAGAGCGTCGAACTGAAGCCCGGCGGCTATCATGCCATGTTCATCGGCCTCAAGCGGCCGCTGAAGGAAGGCGAGACCTTCACCGCCGATCTGGTGTTCAAGAAGGCCGGCACGGTGCCGGTGACGTTCGCCGTGCGTGGAATCGGCGCCCGCGACGCCGGCCACGGCGATGCCTCCAAGGAGCATGCGCCCAAGGAGCACGCGCCCACGGAAGCGCCGAAGCAGTAAGAGCTCTCTGAATCGTCCAAAATACCCTGCGCGGGTTCTCAGATGCTGCGTGCGGAAGGGATGAAGCGCAGGGTAAAGATGCGCCCGGCCACGGAGCGGCCGAAGGACGGGCTGAAGTTCAGCGGCGTGCAATCGACAAAGGCATCGGCGATGGAGGCCATGAACGCCCTCGCGCGGGAGTCGTTTTCGCCGAGCCGCGAGAAGGTGATGCGCGGCGGCCCCATCAGGCTGCCGTCGCGTCGAAAGCTGAAACGCGCGGTGGCGGTCAGCCCCTCCGTGCCGCCCGGAGGCTTCCAGCAGGCCACCAGCGCCGGCCCGATGCCGCCTGGCGTGTCGATGACAGGCGCGGCCGTTTGAGCCGTCGCGCCGGATACCAGCAGAAACGCCGCGCAGGCCAGAAACACTCCGCAGGCAAGCGCGGAGCCAGTTCGCCGGAACATCCTCTCGTCTCCCTCAAGATTGTGGGAGACTACCATGCCCGGTGCGTTACCGGAAAGCGCTGGCTTGTCCTTTGGGGAACATTCTCAGGCTCGGGAGTGGTGCGGGAGGTTCGGCAGCACATTCGGCGGCGAACGCGGCCACTTCATCGGCGGTGATCGGGGACGATGGTTCCACGCCGTCATCGTCGCTCTCCGAGGCGCTGCCGGCGTCCCACGCATCGCTGTCGAAGTCGTGCATGCGGTGGGCGAAATCGTCCCCGTCGTCGCTCGACACTTCGACAGGAATGTTCGCGCTCTCCAGCACGTCTTCAAGCTGTAGCGCGTTCATTCCGCATAACCACACGCTGCAAAATGCGTCGGCAAGTTGCCGTTCATTCAGGCTTTGGCGAGCCCGGGCAAGATAGCGCTCGACAATGCTCACACGCTGCTCGATCTCCTTCGAGAGTGCGAGGTGGTCGCGGATGTTCGCGATGTCCTGTTCCGGATCGAGCGGCGGCGGGTCGCACGCGAGCATGTCGGTACAAGCGATTTCTCGATTTTCGAGGGCTTTTCCCAATCCATCAACCACGGCTTGGAGGCCGCGAATGTGTCTTGCCGCTTCGGCCCGCATGGCAACGTCATTCGATACCGGCTGGCCCAACAGCGCCATCGCCGCCTCGTCGGAGACATGTTGATCGTTAGCCATCTCGCTGAAGAAGCGGGTCGTGTCGCCGGCGCTGACGAAGAAGCGGGCGATGATCCAGGCAAGGGGATTCGGCCATTCATTATTGGCGCGACTGACGACGACTTTCTTGATGGCCCACTCGGACCACGAACCGGCGAGATCGGAACCGTCGGACATGGAAATATTTATGGCTGGAGTCGGCCAGGGGTCTTTGAATTGGCTGTTGATGTATGACATTTGTTTTCATCTGTTTTATCATTTGCAGATTTATTCAAAACTTAAAATAATGAATTGATAATATAATTGTCTCGTATCGCAACCATGATTTCATTTGAAAATAACGCACGGATAATGGCGTGTCAATCTTCGGCGAAATGGTTGGTGCTCATGCAATGGGATGGCCTAAAATTCGTCGGATTTGGTTTTTACGTTTCGTATCGCGGCCGAATTAATCCGGTCGACCATATTTTATTTATTCATCAGGCAGTATTTGGCGATGGTCCGACTAGACGTTTCACTCAGGGATTTATCGACTTCCCCCGCCAGCAGCTGGGCCGACCCGGACGATATGCCAATCCAGCCGGGGTCCTGGTCCGACTGGGCCGTGAGGAAAGTGGTCGTCAGCCACGCTGACAACGAGCGGCCGAACCTGATCGCCTGGATCATCGCGCGCTTCTTCGTCGACGCGAAAGACGCGGCCGCGTTCATGGGAGTTTCGCAGCAAAGCGCCCGCGCGATACTGGGGCAACCGAACGAGGACGCGCATGCCGCCGACGGGGAGGGGCCCGTGACGGCTGACGACTTGCTGATGGTGAGGGAAATCGCAGCGACATTTGCCCGCCGGACCAGCTTTCATCCGCAGCAACCGCCTACGCCCGACCAGCTGCCGCTGTTCGAACAACTGCATCTGGGTCTGAAAAACGGGAAAGCCGCTCTCGGCGCGCGTTTTGACGTGATGCTTGGCGCTCATGCAAACGATTTGTTCTGCGAGCCGTTCCCCGGCAACGCCAGGCGGCTTTGCGATAATGTGGAAACCTACGGCGAAAGAGGTGGCTTGTACCTCAGCGCCGCAGGCATCGCCGACTGTGATATCCGCGCCCTCTGTTCCACCATCACCGCCATGTGGAACATGGGGGAGTTGGAGCGACTGACGGAAAGCCACGGCGTCGACATCTACTTCGACGACACGCCGCCGCCCACACCTCATGTGATCGCTCCTTCCCGCTCCTCGTCGCTCTCCCCGCCGCCGGCGCCTATGGCTAGTCTCGCCGATTTCGGCGGCATCCCGACGCGGGGGAAAGATGACGCCGAGCCTCTCTTGACGAGGGCGACGGCGCATGTGTGCGAGTGGTTCCAGTATGTCGTCGATGCCAGCGGTTGATGCGCGCGTCATCAGCCGTAACCATATGTCGCCTCACCATGTGTCGCCGTTGGCTACCGGCTCGCCTCCCTTGCTCAAAAATCGCTTGGCCGACAGCACCACGCCCTTGTCGCGCTTGCCGATCGCGGCAGCGTCCTTGTCGGCGTAGGGGATGACGTCGAGCACATGCTGGATGACCGCCAGCCGGGCGCGCAGCTTGTCATTGCCGCGAATGACCGTCCACGGGGCGCAAGGCGAGCTGGTGAGTTCGATCATGCGATCGAAGGCGCGGGAATAAGCATCGAAGCGCGGGATCGCCTCATAATCGATGGGCGACAGCTTCCAGCGCTTGAGCGGATCGTGCTGGCGGGCGTGCAGGCGCGCCATCTGCATCTCCAGGCCGATGGTGAGCAGGATCTTGACGATCCTGATGCCATCGTCGCTCCAGAGCTTCTCGACAGTTGGCGCCTCGTGCAGGAAGCGTTCGGTCTGGGCGGGAGAGCAGAAGCCCATCACCGGCTCGACGCCGGCGCGGTTGTACCAGGAGCGGTCGAAGAGCACGATTTCTCCCGCCGTCGGCAATTCGCAGACGTAGCGTTGGAAGTACCATTGCTGCGCCTCGACGTTTGACGGACGCGGCAGGGCGACCGTGCGCACCGAACGCGGATTGAGATGCTGCGTGAAGCGTGTGATGGCGCCGCCCTTGCCGGCGCCGTCGCGCCCCTCGAACACGATTACCAGGCGCTCGCCCGATTCCCGCACCCATGCGGCGAGCTTCAGCAGTTCGATTTGCAGCTTGCGCAGTTCGCGCTTGTAAATTTTGCCGGCCAGCTTGTCGTCGTAGGGGAAACCGCCAGAGCGCAGCGCGGCGTCGGCGATGGGGCCAGGCAATTCGGGCGCGCAGATATCGAAATGAGGCATCGCCTCGCGGGCGCCGGTGGTGTCCGGGGCGTCGACACGCGACGAATTACGATCCGGCGGTTGTTGTTTTTGGTTCGCCATTTTGCCGTCTCCCTGTCATCAATGACGTGGCATTATAGCCAGTTAAGGGATAACCGAATAGTTGGGTGCGGCCGGAATGGGCGTTTGGCGGGACAGGGCAAGGGCATGGAGTTGAGCGCGCGCGCGATCGCCGTGCGATCCGCACTGGCGGTGTGCATCGTCTTCACCCTCATCAGCCTGTTCCAGGGCACGTTCGCGTGGTGGACGCCGATCGCCGCCGGGCTAGCCGTGCTGGCGGCCGCCGGGCTGTTCCGCGACAGGCGTCCGTTGCGCGTGCGCCTGCCGCCGGACCCGGTGAAACCGGTCACGGCCGGCTCCTTCGCGCCGCCGGCGCTTCTCGCCGCGCTTCCCGATCCCATCGTGCTCATCGACCGGCGCGGCATCGTGCTGAACGTCAATCCGGCGGCGCGGGAGCTGTTCCCGCTGCTGGTCGAGGCGCGGCCGCTCGCGTTCATCGTGCGCGCGCCCGACGTTCTGGAAGGCATCGAGACGGTGCTGCACGGCGGCGGGCCGGTGAGTGCGGAGTTCCGCGAGCACGGAGCGGTGGAGCGCACGCTGGAGGCGCATATCGCGCCTATTCTCGCCCCCGCGGATGCGTCGATGCCGGCACACGCCCGCATGCAGCCGCAGGGTGCGGTGCTGCTGATTCGCGATCTGACCAGCGCGCGGCGCCTCGAGCACATGCGCGTCGATTTTGTCGCCAACGCCAGTCACGAATTGCGCACGCCGCTCGCGTCCCTCATCGGCTTCATCGAGACGCTGCAAGGTCCCGCGCGCAACGACGAGCCGGCACGCGAGCGCTTTCTCGGCATCATGCGCGATCAGGCGCAGCGCATGTCGCGGCTCATCGACGACCTGCTGTCGCTCTCGCGCATCGAGATGAACCTGCACGTGCCGCCCAGCGACGTGGTGGAGATGGGACTGCTGGTGCGTCACATGATCGAGACGCTCGCGCCGCTGGCGCAGGAGCGCGGCGTAACCCTCGCGCTGGAGCAGCCGCCGGGGCCGCTGTTCGTCGTCGGCGACAGGGACGATCTGCTGCGGGTGATCGAGAACCTGGTCGAGAACGCCATTAAATATGGTCAGAATGGCCGCCGGGTCGATGTGACGATGCAAATCGCCGACGGTCCGCGACGGGGTGGCCGCGAAGTGATCGTCGAGGTGCGCGACTACGGTCCCGGCGTGGCGCCAGAGCACCTGCCGCGCCTGACCGAACGCTTCTACCGGGCAGACGTCGCCCACAGCCGCGAGAAGGGCGGCACCGGCCTCGGGCTCGCCATCGTGAAGCACATCGTCAACCGCCATCGCGGCCGGCTCGAAATCGACAGCCGCCTGGGTGAGGGAGCCTCGTTCACGGTCTACCTGCTCGCGGCGGCCGATCCCGGAGCGGGTGGCCGACGCTGACGGCGGCGCAATTTTTGTCAGCCGCGACATGGCGCCTGTCACACGCCGCCAAAGCCAGGACCTGCACAAAACGCCTGTGATCATGGCATTCCCCGCACGCCGTTTTCGGCCGGAAGCCATTGAAGTTTAAAAGATTATCGAGTATCCAAAACGTCGTCGACGCCTTGATCGATGGTCAAGGAATTCCATTCTGCGCGCTCAATGTCATCGAAGCGTCATCCGTGCGTCATAAAGAGGGAGTGTTCGACCGTTTAGGCTTTGCGTCTGTTCATGCGGGCACAAACTGTTCCGGCTGCAATCCGGCGGCAGGTGGTTGTGTCCTACTTCATTACTGGAGGCGTTCCGTGAAGTTTACCCATCTCTATGCCGCCGCAGGCCTCGCCGCCGCTGCATTCGCCGCTCCTGCTTCCGCGCAGACCGTGACCGGCGCTGGCGCGAGCTTCCCTGCTCCGCTGTACGTGAAGTGGGCAGAGGCTTACAACAAGGAAACCGGCGTCCAGATCAACTACCAGTCCAGCGGTTCGGGCAACGGCATCAAGGCGATCAAGGGTAACACCGTCGTGTTCGGCGCCACCGACGCCCCGCTTTCCGGCAAGGACCTCGAGGAATCCGGTCTCGTGCAGTTCCCGACCGTCATCGGCGGCGTGGTTCCGATCGTGAACCTGGACGGCATCAAGCCCGGCGAGCTGGCGCTCGACGGCGAGACGCTGGCCAAGATCTTCCTCGGCGAGATCAAGCAGTGGGACGACGCGGCCATCAAGGCGCTGAATCCCGACGTCAAGCTGCCTTCCACGGCCATCGCCGTGGTGCGTCGCGCTGATTCCTCCGGTACCACCTTCGCCTTCACCAGCTATCTGTCGAAGGTCTCGGCCGGCTGGAAAGACAAGCTCGGCAGCGGCACCACGGTGCAGTGGCCGGTTGGTCTCGGCGCCCCCGGCAACGACGGCGTCGCCAACAACGTCGCCAAGATCGGCGGCTCGATCGGCTATGTCGAGTACATCTACGCCAAGAAGAACAACCTTTCCTACGCCAAGCTGAAGAACAAGGCCGGTCAGGTCGTCACGCCCGAGACCGCCGCGTTCCAGGCTGCCGCGTCCAATGCCGACTGGAAGTCGGTTCCGGGCTTCGGCGTGATCCTCGTCGACGAGGCTGGCGACAAGTCGTGGCCGATCACGGCGGCGACCTTCGTGCTCGTGCACAAGGAGCCGAAGGACAAGGCGCAGACCGCTGCCGCCCTGAAGTTCTTCGACTGGGCGTACTCGAAGGGCGCGTCCTATGCGGACGATCTCGCTTACATCCCGCTTCCCGACAGCCTGACGGATCAGATCCGCGCGGTGTGGGCGGCTGAGGTGAAGTCCAACTGAGTTGCCTCTCGCATGGGTAACTGGCGCGTGGTATTGACGCGCCGATGATACGGCGGGGGCGCCTCCGGGGCGCCCCCAATATCTCCCGGGCTTGCAGCGTTGGCTGCGCAAAGCGTAGCGTTGACCGGCTCTGCCGTGCGACGGCCGCGGAGTTGGCCTTTCGGGAGCGTGGTCACGTGGCGACGGGCCGACGAGAGTGTTTGAACGCGCACAGGCAGAGAGTGATGGCCGACGTTGCAATCAAAAGCATCCCCCATGATCGTGATGGGGTGGCGAACAGGTCACGTGTCCTGGACAGGTTCAGGCGCGGTGACAGGTTCTTTTTCTATCTTACACGGACTGCGGCACTTTTGGTGCTGGCGCTTCTCTTCGCCATCGTGGCTTCGCTCGCCTACGGCGCGTGGCCGGCGCTCAGCCATTTTGGGCTGAACTTCTTCATTTCCCAGTCGTGGGACGCCAATGCCGAGGAATTCGGCGCGCTGGCGACGATCTACGGCACCCTGGTGACATCGCTGATCGCCATGCTGATCGCTGTCCCCGTCGGGTTGGGCATCGCCATCTTCCTCACCGAGTTGTGCCCGCAGTTCCTGCGCCGGCCCATCGGCACCGCCGTCGAGCTGCTCGCGGGCATCCCGTCGATCATCTACGGTATCTGGGGCTTTTTCGTCTTCGCGCCGTTCCTGCAGCAGACTTTGCAGCCGTTCCTGATCTCGCTGTTCGGTCCCGTGCCAGTTCTGAACGCCGTTTTCGCCGGGCCGCCCTACGGTCTGGGCACGCTCACCGCCGGCCTCATCCTGGCGATCATGGTACTGCCGTTCGTTGCGTCCGTGTCGCGCGACGTGTTCGAGACGGTGCCGCCGGTGATGAAGGAAGCGGCCTACGGTCTCGGCTGCACGACGTGGGAAGTGGTGCGCGGCGTCGTCATCCCGCACACGCGTGCGGGTCTTGTCGGCGGCGTGATGTTGGCCCTCGGGCGCGCGCTCGGCGAGACGATGGCGGTGACGTTCGTCATCGGTAACGCCAAGCAGATTTCAGCGTCCATCCTGCAGCCGGGCACGACCATATCCGCGACGATCGCGCTCGAATACGCCGAGGCGTCCGAGGGACTCTACCGCTCGTCGCTGGTGGGGCTCGGTCTGATCCTCTTCATCATCAGCTTCATCGTTCTCGCTGCGGCGCGGCTGATGCTGGCACGCCTTAACAAGCTCGGGGGCTGATCATGGCCGCTCTCTATGCCGCGCGCGCGCGCTCCAACCGCATCGCGATGGGCCTTTGCACCGCCGCTGCCCTCTTTGGCCTTCTCTGGCTGGTTCTCATCCTCGCCGTCCTCGTCTGGGAGGGGTTTTCGGGCCTGTCGCTCAGCGTGTTCACCGAGATCACGCCGAGCATCGGCAGCACCGGCGGCGGCCTGCTGAACGCTATCGTCGGCTCGTTGATGATGGTGTTCTTCGCCGTGCTGATCGGCACGCCGCTCGGGCTGCTGGCCGGCACCTACATGGCCGAATACGGCCGCTACGAGCGGCTGACGCATGTGGTGCGCTTCATCAACGACATCCTGCTGTCGGCGCCGTCCATCGTCATCGGCCTGTTCATCTACGAGTTTCTGGTTGCGCCTTTCGGCGGCTTTTCAGGCTGGGCGGGTTCGGCGGCGCTTGCAGTCATCGTCATCCCGGTCGTGGTGCGCACCACCGAGGACATGCTGCTGCTCGTGCCCGGACAGTTGCGTGAAGCGGCGGCCGCGCTTGGCCTGCCCCGGTCCATCATCATCAGGCAGGTGGCCTACAAGGCCGCTCTCACGGGCATCGTCACGGGCGTCCTGCTGGCGGTTGCGCGCATCAGCGGCGAAACCGCGCCGCTTCTGTTCACGGCGCTCAGCAACAACTTCTTTTCGACATCGATGTCTCAACCTATCGCAAGCCTTCCGGTGGTGATCTACAACTTCACCAAGACGCCGGACGAGAACATGCAGCAGCTCGCGTGGACGGGTGCGCTCCTGATCACCTTCACCGTTCTGGCGATGAGCATTGCGGCGCGTACCCTTTCCACAAGGATGAAGAAATGATCACCCAGACCGCCAAGCAACCGGTGCCCCCGGCCATTCCTGCGGGTCCGCTCTCCGAAAAGGTCTCGGTCCGTAATCTCAAGTTCTACTACGGCAACAACCTGGCGCTGAAGAGCATCAACCTGCCGCTCTACGACAGGATCGTCACGGCGTTCATCGGCCCGTCGGGTTGCGGCAAGTCCACGCTTCTGCGCGTGCTCAACCGCATGTACGATCTCTATCCTGGCCAGCGTGCCGAGGGTGAGGTGATCGTGGACGGCCACAACGTCCTGAACCCCAATCAGGACGTGAACGCGCTGCGGTCGAAAGTCGGCATGGTGTTCCAGAAGCCGACGCCGTTCCCGATGTCGATCTACGACAACATCGCGTTCGGTGTGCGCCTCTATGAAAGCCTGAACAAGGCGGAAATGGACGAGCGCGTCGAGTCGTCGCTCCGCCGCGCGGCACTTTGGGACGAGGTGAAAGACAAGCTCGCCGCCTCGGGCCAGAGCCTGTCGGGTGGTCAGCAGCAGCGTCTTTGCATCGCCCGCACGGTGGCGGTCAAGCCGGAAGTCATTCTGTTCGACGAGCCTTGCTCTGCCCTCGACCCGATCTCCACGTCCAAGGTGGAAGAGTTGATCGACGAGCTGCGCGAGGAATACACGATCGCCATCGTGACGCATAACATGCAGCAGGCGGCCCGCGTATCGCAGTTCACCGCGTTCATGTATCTTGGTGAGTTGGTGGAGTTCGCGGAGACGACCAAGATCTTCACTGCGCCCAGCGACAAGCGGACGCAGGATTATATCACCGGCCGTTTCGGCTGATTACTGGGATCGGGCGCCACAGCGCGGCCCTTTCCTGTTTCTTGAACGGGGGGTGTGGTGATGTCCGAGCATATCGTGACTTCCTTCGATGCCGAACTCGAGTTCTTGCGTAGCAAGATCGCCGAGATGGGGGGCATCGCCGAGAAGATGTTGGACGACTCGACTCGCGCGCTCGTGCGCCGTGACGTCGCACTGGCGCGCCAAGTCATCGACGCCGATACGCGGCTGGACGGTCTGCAGCGCGAGATCGAGGAACATGCGGTAGGGACGATCGCTCGCCGTCAGCCTGTCGCCATCGACTTGCGCGAAATCGTCTCTGCCATCCGCGTCGCCGGCGACGTGGAGCGCATCGGCGACTTGGCGAAGAACACGTCGAAGCGCGTTCTCGCCATCAGCAATGAGGCGCATCCGGCCAAGATCGTCGGCGGTGTCCAGCATATGAGCGACCTCGTGCAGGCGCAGCTCAAGGATGTGCTCGATGCCTATGCCCAGCGCGACGAGCGCAAGGCGCTCGATGTGTGGGGCAAGGACGACCGCATTGACGCGCTGTACAACTCGGTGTTCCGCGAGCTCCTGACCTACATGATGGAAGACACGCGCAACATCACTTTCTGTACGCACCTGCTGTTCCTCGCCAAGAACATCGAGCGCATCGGCGATCACACCACCAACATCGCCGAAACAATCTACTACCTCACCACTGGCGAAACGCTCGCCGGCGAGCGTCCCAAGGGCGACACGACGAGCTTCGCCACCGCGTAGAGGCCCTAAGCGTCCTTCTGGCGAGGGGGGCGCCGACGTGCGCCTGTCCTGCGGCGATCCGACGTCTGTCGGTCCGCCTGCGTGCTCCCGTGAGCGAGCCATGTTCCCCGTTCCGATGCCCGGAACGTATGCAGACCTGTGAACACGTGATGACTCGCGCGTGCGCGAGCGGTTTTACGAGGATCTTATGGTGGGACCGCGCATATTGATCGTCGAGGACGAGGAGCCGCTGGCGTTGCTGCTGCGCTATAACCTGGAGGCCGAGGGCTACTCGGTCGACAGCGTGGCGCGCGGTGACGAGGCGGAAATCCGCCTGCGGGAGCAGGTGCCGGATCTCGTCCTGCTCGACTGGATGTTGCCTGGACTGTCCGGCATCGAGCTGTGCCGGCGGGTGCGCGCGCGCGGCGATACGGAACGCCTGCCGATCATCATGCTCACCGCCCGCGGTGACGAAGGCGAACGCGTGCGCGGACTGGCAACCGGCGCCGACGATTATGTCGTCAAGCCGTTCTCGGTACCGGAACTGCTGGCGCGCGTGCGGGCGTTGCTGCGCCGCACCAAGCCCGGTCATGTCGCGACGCTGCTGCTCGCCGGTGATATCGAGCTCGACCGCGAGACGCGCCGGGTGCGCCGCAGCGGCCGTGAACTGCACCTTGGCCCCACCGAGTTCAAGCTGCTCGAATTCCTGATGCAGAGCCCCGGCCGCGTTTTCACCCGTGAACAGCTTCTTGACGGTGTCTGGGGACACGATGTCTACATCGACGAGCGTACCGTCGATGTGCACGTCGGACGCCTGCGCAAGGCGATCAACCGCCCGCGCAGTCCCGATCCGATCCGCACGGTTCGCGGTGCGGGCTACGCATTCGACGAGACCTTCGCGCGCTCCGAGTAAACGATCAGCATTTGTACAAAATCAGTGATCCACGGCGAGCCGTTTGACGACGCCGATGGCCAAACAAAAAGCCTCCCGGCTAATCCGGGAGGCTTTTTTACATTCAATAATGTCAGGCGCTGGGACGCCAGCTAATCGCAAGTTCGCTCAGGCGCGCTTGCGATCCCGACGGCGATCCAGAACCGGCTGATAGGCGATGCCTGCGTGATGGGCGCAATAGGGCATGCCCGTCACCGAACGCGCGCCGCAGAAGCGGAAGCTTGGCGACGTGGGATCTCCCACGGGCCAGCGGCACATGTATTCCCGCAGGTCCATGATGGTGACGCGGTCGGACAGCGGCACCACCACGTTCTCGCGCGCGGGCGCGGAGACGGGAACGATCTCCGAGATGGGCTGCGGAACGGGCTTGGCGACGATGTCCTCGACCGGCTCCGCCAGCACGCGAGCAGTGGCAAGCGCCGTGTTGCCGAACGCCTGGGGCCGGGGTTCCGTCTGCGGCGCGGGAGCAACGGGCCGGGGCGCGGGAGCCGCCGCCACCGGCGCCTTGCGCACCGGGCGAGCAGGGGCTGCCGCCGGAGCCTTCGTGCGTCCCGACAGGCCCAGACGATGAACCTTGCCGATAACCGCATTGCGGCTGACGCCGCCGATCTCGGTCGCGATCTGGCTCGCGCTCAGGCCATCGCTCCAGAGTTTACGCAGTTGCTCGACGCGTTCATCAGTCCAGGTATTACCGGGATCGCTCATCTTCATGCTCCATTCCACCTGCGTCGGGCTGAATCCTCCATCCTGCCCCGAACGACATATCGCCAGGCGCAACGTTCACCGCAGTGGAAACGCTGAATAGGAGGCAGCCAGACGACATCTCGTGGCCAACAACCGGGAAACTACAATATGGCGCGACTCTCCCGCAAGAGTCACGCATGCCCCTGCGCGCATTTTCCCACAGGAGAAGTCGTAAACAAATCTTTGACGCCAGAGAAAATGCTGTGAATGCGGGCTATTTCAA
The DNA here is from genome assembly GCA_937863995.1 of uncultured Chelatococcus sp. Taxonomy (GTDB): domain Bacteria; phylum Pseudomonadota; class Alphaproteobacteria; order Rhizobiales; family Beijerinckiaceae; genus Pseudochelatococcus. The sequence continues at coordinate 2,838 of CALMIK010000084.1, read as the reverse complement.
GGCAGAAGGCGCAAATTAGCAGGAAAAATCCGCCCGATCGCGCCAATTGCCGTCAGCGCGCCACTCCCGCGGCCGATGCCGCATGGCGCATGGCTTGTCTTCGGCACTGGCTTGTCTTGGTCCATGGCCTGTTTCCCGGTTCATGGCTTGTTTTCAGATTCAACTTGAATGTGGCCGTCTGCGCCGCTAGATTGCGATATATGCCGCCCCGTGGGGCGGCTTTTTCCATTGCGCTGCTCGCAATCGCCGGTGTCGTTCGGGCGTTGTTTCTCAGCCCCGTTCCGGCTCTTCGCTCCCCGGCTGCAGATCATTTGCGATGGATGAGTGCCATGCGAGGGCATGCCGTGTGCATGCCGCTCTCACATTCTGGAGTAACGAGCTGTGACGTCGCCAATCTTGCCGACCTATGCGCGGGCCGATGTTGTATTCGAGAAGGGTGAGGGCGTATGGCTCGAGGCGCGAGGCGGCGAACGCTATCTCGATCTCGGCTCCGGCATCGGCGTGAACGCACTCGGCCATTCGCACCCGCACCTCGTGGCGGCGCTCGAGGCGCAGGCGCATAAAGTGTGGCACGTCTCCAACCTTTTCCGCGTTCCTGCAGCGGAGACCTTGGCGCAGCGCCTCGTCGACGCGAGCTTCGCCGACTTGGTGTTCTTCACCAACTCGGGCGCGGAGGCGCTGGAAGCGACGATCAAGACGGCGCGCAAATACCACGCCGTGAACGGCCATCCGGAGCGTTTCCGCATCATCACGTTCCAGGGCGCGTTCCATGGCCGCACGCTGGCGACCATCGCCGCCGGCGGCCAGCAGAAATACCTCGACGGCTTCGGACCGAAGGTGGACGGCTTCGACCAGGTGCCGTTCGGCGACTGGGACGCGCTTCTCGCGGCCATCACGCCCGAGACGGGCGCCATCCTGATCGAGCCGGTGCAGGGGGAGGGCGGCATTCGTCCCGTGCCCCCGGCCGATCTGCGCCGTCTGCGCCAGATCGCCGACGACAACGGCCTGCTGCTGCTGCTCGACGAAGTGCAGTGCGGCGTCGGCCGGACCGGCAAGCTTTTCGCGCATCAGTGGTCGGGCATTCGGCCCGACATCGTGGCCATCGCCAAGGGCATCGGCGGCGGCTTCCCGCTGGGCGCCATGCTCGCGACGGCTGAAGCGGCCAAGGGCATGACGCTTGGCACCCACGGCACGACTTTTGGCGGCAATCCGCTGGCCACAGCGGTCGGCAATGCCGTGCTCGACGTCGTTCTCGCGTCCGGCTTCCTTGAGGACGTGCAGCAGCGCGCCGGCTTTTTGCGCCAGCGGCTGGCTCAGTTGAAAGACGCCCATCCCGATGTGATCGAGGAAATTCGTGGCGAAGGTCTGATGCTCGGGCTGAAACTCAAGGTTCCCAACGGCGATTTCGTTAAGCGGGCGCTGGAGCACCGGCTCGTGGTGATCGCCGCGGGCGACAATGTCGTGCGCCTGCTGCCGCCGCTGATCATAAGCGAGAGCGAGATCGTCACGGCGGTCGAGGGGCTGGATGCGGTTGCCGCATCGCTCGGAACGGAACACGCAGAAAGTAAAGCATGATGACGCAGGGTAGCGCAGCATTGGCCACCACTTCCAACGACGCCTCCGCGCCCGGCGTGCGCCACTTCCTCGACCTGACGGACTTCACCGGCGAGCAGTTGCGCGAGGTGCTGGAGATCGGCAAGGCGCTGAAGGCGCGGCGCGTGCGTGGCGGAGCGCAGACATACCGGCCGCTCGATGGCCGCGTGCTGGCGATGATTTTCGACAAGCCCTCGACCCGCACACGCGTGTCCTTCGATGTCGGCATCCGCGAGCTCGGCGGCGAACCGCTGATGCTAACGGGCGCGGAAATGCAGCTGGGGCGCGGGGAATCCATTCCCGACACGGCGCGCGTGCTGTCGCGCTTCGTCGATGCGATCATGATCCGTATTCTCGATCACGCCGCCATGCGCGAACTGGCTGAGTTTGCCACGGTGCCGGTCATCAACGGCCTCACGAAGCAGTCGCATCCCTGCCAGATCATGGCCGATCTGCTCACTTTCGAGGAGCATGTCGGGCCGATCGGCGGGCGCACCGTCGCTTGGACGGGCGACGCCAACAACGTGCTCACCTCGTGGGTGCACGCGGCGGCGAAGCTTGGTTTCAACATTGCCATCGCCACGCCGGCGCAACTCGCCCCGCGGCAGGATCTCGTCGAGTGGGCGCGGCGCGAGGGCGCCAATGTGCTGGTGACGAGCGATCCCGCCGAGGCGGTGCAGGGCGCCGACGCCATCATCACCGATTGCTGGGTGTCCATGGGCGACGATGACGAGCGCTATCGTCATAACCTGCTGCGGCCCTATCAGGTCAATGGCAAGCTGCTGGCGCAGGCCAACGCGGGCGCCGTGTTCATGCATTGCCTGCCCGCCCATCGCGGCGAGGAAGTCACGGACGAGGTGATGGACGGCTCGCAGTCCGTGGTGTTCGACGAGGCGGAAAACCGCCTGCATGCGCAGAAGGGCGTTCTTGCCTGGTGCCTGGGCGTCGGCCTCGATGATGTGACGCCTGGGCCCGATGCGAAGACCGCCGGGGGCGTGGGCGCATGAGCGACGCAACGACGGACGACACGGCGCAGGGCGGCGCCGACGACAGCGTGCTGCCTTTCGCCGTTGAGGAACTCGACGTGCGCGGGCGCGCCGTGCGGCTGGGGCCGGCGATCGACCTCATCCTCTCGCGGCATAATTATCCGCCCGCCGTTGCGCGGGTGGTGGGCGAGGCGGCGGCGCTGACGGCGCTGCTCGGCTCGGCGCTCAAGTTCGAGGGCCAGTTCCAGTTGCAGACCCG
>CALMIK010000083.1 GCA_937863995.1 uncultured Chelatococcus sp. | reverse complement strand
CCAAGCTGTCGTCGGTGGTGCGGCGCGAGAACGGCCAGCTCGTCACCTACTGCCATGTCGGCACCGGCAACTACCATCCGATCACGGCGCGCATCTACACCGACCTGTCGTTCTTCACGGCCGATCCGGCGATCGCGCGCGACGTCAGCCGCATCTTCAACTTCGTCACCGGCTACGCCGAGCCTGCCGAGCTGGAGCGCATGGCGGTGTCGCCGCTCACCATCAAGCCGCGTCTCCTGCAGCACATCCGCGAGGAGATCGAGCACGTGAAGGCCGGCCGTCCCGGTTCGGTGTGGCTGAAGTGCAATTCGCTCGTCGATACCGACATCATCGACGCGCTCTATGACGCCAGCAACGCCGGCGTGCAGATCGATCTCGTGGTGCGCGGCATCTGCTGCCTGCGCCCGGGCATTCCCGGCCTGTCGGAAAACATCCGCGTCAAGTCGATCGTCGGCCGCTTCCTCGAGCACAGCCGTATCTACGCCTTCGGCAACGGTCAGGAACTGCCCAACCCGCAGGCACATCTGTATATTTCGTCTGCTGACCTGATGCAGCGCAACCTCGACCGCCGGGTGGAAGCGATGTGTCCTATTTCCAACCCCACCGTCCATCAGCAGGTGCTCGACCAGATTTTGCTTGCCAACCTGCTCGATAACGAGCAGAGCTGGACCATCCTTCCGGATGGGAGAAGCACGCGCGTCACGCCTGCCGAAGGCGAGGAGCCGTTCAACGCCCATGCTTACTTCATGACCAACCCGAGTTTGTCCGGCCGTGGAAAGTCTCTCAGGAACTCTCGCCCTCGCAGCCTCGCCAAGGGGCACAACAGTTGATGGCACAACAGTTGATCGGACAATACCGATCGAACAGAGTGAACGGGCAACGCCCCGGCGGAACGACGCCGGGGCCGAAAGGCTGCAACCGGTGAGGCGGGCAGACGTTACGGCGCCGCTCGCCATCATCGACATCGGCTCGAACTCGATCCGCCTCGTGATCTACGAATCGCTCTCCCGGGCGCCGGCGCAGCTTTTCAACGAAAAGGTGCTTTGCGGCCTCGGGCGCGCGGTCGTCACCACCGGGCGGCTTGCCGAGGACGCGGTCGACAAGGCGCTGAAGGCGCTGGGGCGTTTCCGCCGGCTGTGCGAAGCCTCACGGGTCGAGACCATCCACGTACTAGCGACGGCCGCGGCGCGCGACGCCGCCAACGGCCCCGATTTCATCGCCGAGGCCGAGCGCATTCTCGGCCGCAAGATCGAGCTCCTGTCCGGCCGGCGTGAGGCGCAGCTTTCCGCCTACGGCATCCTTTCGGGCTTCCACCATGCCGACGGCGTCGTCGGCGATCTCGGTGGCGGCAGCCTCGAACTGGTCGACGTCATCGGCAACACGGTCGCGCAGGGCATCACCACCAAGCTCGGCGGCCTGGCGCTGCAGGACATCACCGGCGGATCGCTCAAGAAGGCGGTGCGGGTCATCCGTGACGCGCTGGCCGACGCCGCGCCGCTCGATGCGTTGCGCGGACGCACGTTCTACGCCGTCGGCGGCACCTGGCGCGCGCTGGCGTCGCTGCACATGGCCCAGAAGGCCTATCCGCTGCACGTCATGCACGGCTACACCATCCCGGCGCGTGACGCCGCCGAATTCAGCAAGATCGTCGAGCGCGCCGATCCCGACATGCTCGAATCGATCGATTCCGTGTCCGAGGCGCGTCGGCCATTGCTCGGCTATGGCGCGCTGCTGCTCGACGAGATCATCCGGCGCGGGCGGCCGAACTCCATCGTGCTCTCGGCGCAGGGCGTGCGCGAGGGCCTGCTGTACGAACTGCTCGGCGAGCAGGAGCGGCGCATCGATCCGCTGCTGGCGGGCGCCAGCGAGCTCAACCGGCTGATGTCGCGTCATCCCGACCACGCGACCGATCTCATCGCATGGACGAGCCGGCTCGCGGCGTCCCTGCACCTCGACGAGACCGAAGACGAGCGCCGCCAGCGCGCGGCGGCCTGCCTGCTGTCCGATCTCGCATGGCGCACGCATCCCGATTATCGCGGCGAGCAGAGCCTCGGCCTGATCGCGCATGCGTCGTTGACCGGCGTCGATCATCCGGGGCGCGCGTTCATCGCGCTGGCGGTATTCTTCCGGCACGAGGGCTTGTCGCTCGATGACGCCAGCTCGCGCATGCGTGAACTGGTGACGCCACGCATGCTGAACCGCGCCCGCATTCTCGGCGGCATGCTGCGTGTGGCCTACCTGCTGTCGGCGGCGATGCCCGGCACGCTGGCGCGCACGCCGGTTGTCGGCAGCGGCGACCGTCTGGTGCTGTCGCTGCCCGACGATCTCGATGCGCTCGCCAATGACCGCCTGATGGGCCGTCTGCGTCAGCTCGCGCGCATCGTCGGCCGCGATCCGGCCGTGGTGACGGTTCCGGCCGCAGCCAAGGGCCAGGCCGCCAACGGGGCGGCCAGCTGACCAGAAAGAGACGGCCTGAGCGCTCACATGCGCGGGGCCGGCTTTATCTTTTCGGTCTGGAATGATTTTACGCCGCCCGGATGGAAACATCCGGGCGGCATGCATTTTAGCGCTCGATCAGGGCCACCCGGTTGCCGTCGATGGCGATGGCGAGCTTGCCGTGCTTGAGCTTGAGCGCCGGCTCGCCGAAAATCTCGCGCCGCCAGCCGGCGAGCGCCGGAACGTCCGCGTTGTCGTCCGTCGCGATGGCTTCGAGGTCGTCCACGGTGGCGAGGATTTTCGGCGCCACGTGCGCCGTTTCGGCGACGCTCTTCAGCAGCACCTTGAGCAGTTCGAGCATCGCGCCGGTGTTGGCGCGGCCGCGCGGGCGCTCCAGCGCCGGCAGGGTTGCCGGGTCGCGCTCCAGCGCGCGCTCAACCACTTCCAGGATATCGGAACCGGTGCGCGAGCGCTCGAAACCGTTGGGGATGGACCGCAGCCGCCCCAGCGCCTCGACAGAGCGCGGCGCGTTGATGGCGATGTCGACGATGCCGTCGTCCTTCATCACCCGCGAGCGCGGCACGTCGCGCGCGCGGGCTTCGCGTTCGCGCCATGCGGCGATTTCGATCAGCACCGCAAGTTCCTTCGGCTTGCGCACCCGCCCGCGCAGCTTCTGCCACGCGTCCTCGGGGTGAAGCTCATAGGTGGAGGGGCTGGAGAGGATCGCCATCTCCTCCCCGAGCCATCCGGAGCGGCCGGAGGTTTCGAGGCTTGCGGAGAGCGCGCCGTAGATGGTGCGCAGATGGGTGACGTCGGACAGGGCGTAGGCGAGCTGCTGGTTGTCGAGCGGCCGGCGCGACCAGTCGGTGAAGCGCGACGACTTGTCGATGCGCTCGTGGGCGAGGTCGTTGGCGAGCTGCTCGTAGGACACCGAGTCGCCGTAGCCGCACACCATGGCCGCCACCTGGCTGTCGAAGAGCGGTGCCGGGATGACCTGCCCGCGCTGCCAGATGATCTCGATGTCCTGGCGGGCGGAGTGGAATACCTTGACGACATTCGGGTCCGTCATCAGCGCGAAGAAGGGCGCGAGATCGATGTCGGGCGAGAGCGGATCGACGAGCACGGCCTCCTCCGGCCCGGCCATCTGGATGAGGCAGAGCTTGGCGTAGAACGTCGTCTCGCGCAGGAACTCGGTGTCCACGGTCACGAACGGATGCCGGGCGAGGCGCGCGCAGGCGGCGGAGAGGGCGTCGGTGGTTGCGATCAGGTTCATCATTGGCGCTATGGCATCAAACCGGAAAGTGCGTGCGCTTTTCGGCCGGGGTCGATGCGGAATGAAATGTATGGAGCGCTGGAGCCGCGCGGCGGGAATGTCCATCGCTCTATAGCCGAGCGCGCGCCGCTTGTCGCGGGGGCGGGGGGCGATTTACGCCGTCTACGGCGCACTTTTTCCTTCGGATGCTTGACAAGCGGAGCCTGTCGTGGACTTCTCCCGGCCTGCTGCCGTCTCCCGAGGATGGTGCGCTCCGCTATCTCCGTCACAACAGACTGGCTTTTCCGTCATGCATCGCTACCGTTCCCATACCTGCGGCGCTCTGCGCGAATCCGACATCGGCGCCGACGTGCGCCTGTCCGGCTGGTGCCATCGCATCCGCGACCACGGCGGCGTGCTGTTCATCGATCTGCGCGACCATTACGGCCTGACGCAGGTGGTGGCCGATTCCGATTCGCCCGCCTTCGCGGCGATGTCGCAGGCGCGCTCGGAGTGGGTGGTGAGGATCGACGGCAAGGTGCGCCGCCGCCCCGCCGGCACCGAGAACAACGAGCTCGCCACCGGCCAGGTCGAGATCTACGTGACCGATCTCGAGGTGCTGGGACCGGCGGCCGAGCTGCCGCTGCAGGTTTTCGGCGACCAGACATACCCGGAAGAGACGCGGCTCAAGTACCGCTTCCTCGACCTGCGCCGCGAGAAGCTGCACCGCAACATCGTGCGCCGTGGGCAGGTGATCGATTCGCTGCGCCGGCGCATGCGCGAGCAGGACTTTTTCGAGTTTCAGACCCCGATCCTGACGGCTTCCTCTCCCGAGGGCGCGCGCGACTTCCTCGTGCCCAGCCGCCTGCATCCGGGCAAGTTCTATGCGCTGCCGCAGGCGCCGCAGCAGTTCAAGCAGCTCACGATGATCGCGGGCTTCGACCGCTACTTCCAGATCGCGCCGTGTTTCCGCGATGAGGACGCCCGCGCCGACCGCTCGCCCGGCGAGTTCTACCAGCTCGATATCGAGATGAGCTTCGTCACCCAGGAAGACGTCTTCCAGGCGGTGGAGCCGGTGCTGCGCGGTGTGTTCGAGGAATTCGCGGACGGAAAGCCGGTCACGAAAGTGTTCCCGCGCATTCCCTATGCCGAGTCGCTGCTGAAGTACGGCTCCGACAAGCCAGACCTGCGCAACCCGCTCGTCATCGCCGACGTATCGCAGGAATTCGTGGCCGAGGGCGTCACGTTCAAGGCATTCCGCGGCGTGGTGGAATCGGGCGGCGTCGTGCGCGCCATTCCCGCTCCCGGCGCGGCGGCGCAGCCGCGCTCGTTCTTCGACAAGCTCAACGACTGGGCGCGCGGCGAAGGCGCGCCGGGGCTGGGCTACATCGTGTTCGAGGAAGAGGGCGGGCAGCTCACGGCCAAGGGGCCGATCGCCAAGTTCATCCCCGCCGACGTGCAGGCCGCCATCGCGGCCAAAGCCGGCATCGGCGCGGGCGACGCGGTGTTCTTCTCGGCCGGCGACGAGCTGAAGGCGGCCAAGCTCGCGGGCGCGGCGCGCATCCGCATCGGCGACGAACTGGGCCTTTCCGCCAAGGATCGCTTCGACCTGTGCTGGATCACCGACTTCCCGATGTATGAGTGGAACGAGGACGAGAAGCGGGTCGACTTCTCGCACAACCCGTTCTCCATGCCCAACTTCGACGCCGACGCCTTCCTGGCGCTCGACCCGTCGGACGAGAAGACGATCCTCGGCATCACCGCCTTCCAGTACGACATCGTCTGCAACGGCATCGAGCTGTCGTCGGGCGCCATCCGTAACCACCGCCCGGACATCATGCGCAAGGCGTTCGCCATCGCCGGCTACGGCGAGGACGTGCTCGAGGAGAAGTTCGGCGGCATGCTGCGCGCGCTCAGCTTCGGCGCCCCGCCGCACGGTGGCATCGCGCCCGGCGTCGACCGCATCGTCATGCTGCTGTGCGACGAGCCCAACATCCGCGAGGTCGTGCTGTTCCCCATGAACCAGCGCGCCGAGGACATCCTGATGGGCGCCCCCTCGGAGGTGACGGCCAAGCAGCTGCGCGAGCTGCACATCCGGCTCAACCTGCCCGAAAAGCCCGCGTGATCGCATGCCGGCGGGCATGTCCGGCGCGCCGGCATCGCCACGGCGCGCCGCCGTGGAGGCGATCGTCGTCAGCTTCGACAGCGCGGGCGTGCTGCCCGCCTGTCTCGCGGCTCTGACGCGCGAGGGCGCGGCGGTCACGGTCGTCGACAACGCCAGCCTGGATCAATCAGCCGCCGTGGCCGAGGCGCACGGCGCGCGCGTCATCCGCAACCCCCGCAACGAGGGCTACGGGCGCGCCAACAACATCGGCATCCGCGCGGCGGAAAGCCCCTTCGTGCTGATCTGCAACCCCGACGCGGTGCTGGAGGACGGCGCGCTCGCCGCCCTGCTCGCGGCGGCCGAGGCCTATCCCGACGCCGCGCTGCTCGCGCCGCGCATCGTGGAGCCGGACGGGCGGTTCTTCTACCAGTTCCGCTCGCTGCTGGCGCCCTGCCTGCAAAACCCTTCCGGCGCGCGCCGCTTTCCCGAGGGCGACTGCTGCACGCCGTTCCTGTCCGGGGCGGTGCTGCTGGCGCGCCGCGACGTCTTCCTGCGGCTCGGCGGCTTCGACGACAGCATCTTCCTGTTTTTCGAGGATGACGACCTGTGCCGGCGGGTTGCCGACGCCGGGCATGCGCTGGTCCATGTTCATGGCGCGGTCGCGCGCCACCAGCGTGGAGCGTCGAGCGCGCCCTCGCTCGCGCGCGTCGTGACCGCCCGCTGGCATCTCGCGTGGTCGCGCGCCTATGTCAGCCATAAATACGGGCTGAAAAGCCCGGCGCTCGGCATGGCGCTGGTCAACGGGTTGAAAGCCGCGGGCGCCTGCCTCATCCTCAACCGCAGGCTTGCTGCCCGCTACGGCGGCTCGGCGCTGGGCGCGCTGGCGTGGCTGCGCGGGCGCGGCGCGCTGGCGCGGCAGGGGCTGAGCAGCGACGAAGCCTTGTCCCGTAACGGTTTGGGGGGTGAATGAAGGCGTTCCTGCAACCGGTGACGGTGGAAGCGTCCCTCGGGCGTGGCGGTGACAATTTCAGCCTGTTGCGCCACCTGCTGGCGCTCGCCGTCATCGTCTCGCATGCCTTCAGCGTGGGAACGGGGGCGGCTGGCGATGAGCCGCTGCATACCTCGACCGGCTTCTCGCTCGGCGAGCATGCGGTGAACGGTTTCTTTGCCGTGTCGGGCTTTCTCGTCACCATGAGCTTCGTGCGCCGTGGCCCGCTGGATTACGCGGTGGCGCGCGCGCTGCGCATAGCGCCCGCCCTCGTCGTGGCGGTTTTGGCGAGCGCTTTTCTCCTCGGTCCCGCGCTCACGGTGTTGCCGCTGGCGGAGTATTTTCGCGATCCGCAATTGTGGCGCTTCGTCGAGGCGACGCTGACGACGCTGAAAAGCACCGCGCCGTTGCCGGGGCTCTTTACCGACAATCCGTTCCGTTTTCCGCTCGGCACGGTATGGACCCTGAAGTACGAGATCATCTGCTACGCGGTCGTGTTCGGGCTGGGCGTGGTTGGCGCGCTGCGCCGCCGGGTTGTGGTGCTGGCGCTCGTCGGCGTTCTTGTCGCGCTGAGCCTCGGGCTCGATTTTCTCTATCCCGAGGCTGGCAAGGGCGCGCAGACGTCGATCCGCCTGCCGCTCATTTTCCTCACCGGCAGCCTGCTCTACTTGTACCGCGAGCGGCTGCCGTTCAGCCCGGTGATCGTGGCGGGGCTGGCGCTCGCCACCTGGCTGAACGCGGGCACGCCGCTCTATCACACGCTGCTCTTCGTCGCCTCCGCCTACGGAGCGCTGTGGCTGGCGCTCGCCGCGCCCGTGCTGGCGCCGTCGCCGCGCGCCGATCTGTCGTATGGCCTCTATCTCTATGGCTGGCCGGTGCAGCAGGTGCTGTTCGCCTTGTTTCCTGCCGTGGGGGCCGCTGTGATGATCGCGCCCGCGATTGCGATCTCGGCCCTTATCGCCGCGCTGTCGTGGTATTTGGTCGAGCAGCCGGCGCTGGGTCTCAAGGGGCGGCTGATGGCGGCCCGCCGCCGGCACGCAAGCGCCTGACGGCGGCGACGAGTTCGCCCACCGCCTCGCCCTGCAGCAGCGGCAGCAGCGGCACGAGCGCGCTGTCGGGCAGATCCCACCAGGCGGTTTCCAGCAGATCGGCAATGACATCGTCGGGGAAGCGCGTGCGCACGGGGCGCGCCGGCACGCCCGCCGCCAGCGTGTAGGGCGCGACGTCCCGCGTTATCACCGCGCGCGCGGCGATGACCGCGCCGTGGCCGATGGTGACGCCGGGCATGATCATGGCGCCCGAACCGATCCAGACATCCGAGCCGATGATCACGTCGCCGCCGCCGGCGCGGTAATCGGGCAGCGGCACGGCGGAGGGCCACGCGTCCGGAAAGGCGGAGAAGGGGAAGGTCGACGTCCAGTGCAGGTGATGTCCGCCGCCGAGCAGGATCTCGACCTTGTCGGCGATGGAGCAGAAGCGGCCGATCGCCAGCCGGTGTCCCTGATCGGCGAAACGCACCTTGGGGTGGCCGTAGCTGTGCGCGCCCACGGAAAAGCCATGGCGGCGGATCTGGCGCGCCAAAAAAATCCGCGTTTCGTTGCGCGGATTGCGCCAGCGCTTCATCAGGCCGAAAGAAACCATCAGCTATTCCTGAAATGCAGGTCTGGCGCCGATCGCGCCATTGACGAACCGGTGCCCGGAAGCCAAAACGGATAGCACCGAAACTCGGGTGTTCTCAGCAAAAAGTATCAGAGCGGGCTGCATCGTCGCGACATCGGAGGCTACAGCGCAACCCGCTCTCGTTTTCAGAGTTTTCCGCAACGCGCGTTCGGTTCGGTGGCCGGGCCGAGCGCAGACTGCCAATAAGGGGCGACGCATCGATGACCGGCGAAATCTCACAGGACCTCAAGGCGGGAGCCCTCTTTTATCACCGTCATCCCCGGCCCGGAAAGCTCGAGATCAAGCCGACGAAGCCGCTCGGCAACCAGCGCGACCTCGCGCTCGCCTACTCGCCGGGCGTCGCCGCCGCGTGCGAGGCCATCGTGGCCGATCCGAACGAGGCCGACAACCTGACCGTGCGCCAGAACCTCGTCGCGGTGGTGTCGAACGGCACGGCCGTGCTCGGCCTCGGCAATATCGGGCCGCTGGCGTCGAAGCCGGTGATGGAGGGCAAGGCCGTCCTGTTCAAGAAATTCGCCGGCATCGACGTGTTCGACATCGAGGTGGCCGAGAACGACGTCGACCGCCTCGTCAACGTCGTGGCGGCGCTGGAGCCGACCTTCGGCGGCATCAACCTCGAGGACATCAAGGCGCCCGAGTGCTTCGAGGTCGAGGAGCGGCTGAAGCTGCGCATGAACATTCCGGTGTTTCATGACGACCAGCACGGCACGGCGATCATCGTGGCGGCTGCCGTCACCAACGCCCTGCTGCTCGGCGGCAAGCGCATCGACAAGGTCAAGATCGTCACGTCGGGCGCGGGCGCTGCGGCGCTCGCCTGTCTCAACCTGCTGGTGTCGCTGGGCGCCAAGCGCGAGAACATCTGGGTGACCGACATCGAGGGCGTCGCCTACAAGGGCCGCGAGGCGCTGATGGATCGCTGGAAGGCGATCTACGCCCAGGATACGCCCAAGCGCACGCTCAGCGACGTCATCGAGGGGGCGGACATTTTCCTCGGCCTTTCGGCGGGCAACGTGCTGAAGCCGGAGCACCTCAAGAAGATGGGCGTCAAGCCGCTCATCCTCGCGCTCGCCAATCCCTATCCCGAAATCCTGCCCGAGGAGGCGCGCGAGGCGCGCCCGGACGCGATCATCTGCACCGGACGGTCGGATTATCCGAACCAGGTCAACAACGTCCTGTGTTTCCCCTATATTTTTCGCGGCGCGCTCGATGTCGGCGCCTCCACCATCAACGAGGCGATGAAGGCCGCCGCCGTCAAGGCCATCGCCGAACTGGCGCGCGAGACCCCGTCCGACGTCGTCGCGCGGGCCTATGGCGGGGAGACGCGTAACTTCGGTCCCGATTCGCTCATCCCCAATCCGTTCGATCCGCGCCTCATCCTGCGCATCGCCCCGGCGGTTGCCCGCGCGGCCATCGAATCGGGCGTGGCGCGCAAGCCGATCGACGATTTCGACGCCTATACCGATTCGCTCAACGGCTTCGTGTTCCGCTCCGGCTTCATCATGAAACCGGTGTTCAGCCAGGCGCGCGCCGAACCCAAGCGGGTCATCTACGCCGAGGGCGAGGACGAGCGCGTGCTGCGCGCCGCCCAGGCCGTGGTGGAAGACGGCATCGCCCGCCCCATCCTCATCGGCCGCCCGGCGGTCGTCGAGGCGCGGCTGAAGCGCTTCGGCCTGTCGCTGGAGCCGGGGAGCCACTTCGACCTGATCAACCCCGAGGACGATCCGCGCTACCGCGAGTATGTCGCGACCTATCTCGACATCGCGGGACGGCGCGGCATCACGCCCGACCTCGCGCGCACGCTGATGCGCACCAACCAGACGGTCATCGCCGCGGTGGCGCTGCTGCGGGGCGACGCGGACGCGCTCATCTGCGGCGTGGAAGGGCGGTTCGACTCGCACCTGCGCCACATCCGCAACATCATCGGCACCGCGCCCGGCGTCGACGACTTCGCCGCCATGAGCCTCGTCATTACCTCCAAGGGGCATTACTTCCTCGCCGACACGCACATCCGCGTCGACCCCACGGCGCAGGAACTGGCCGATACCGCCGTTTCATGCGCCGCGCACGTGCGCCGCTTCGGCATCGAGCCCAAGGTCGCGCTGCTGTCGCACTCCAACTTCGGATCGGGCGATTCAGCTTCCGCCCGCAAGATGCGCCAGACGCTGGCGCTGCTGCGCGAGCGTGCGCCGGATCTCGAGGTCGATGGCGAGATGCAGGCGGACGCGGCGCTGTCGCAGCTGGTGCGTGACCGGTCGCTGCCGTCCTCCCACCTCAAGGGCGCGGCGAACGTGCTCGTCCTGCCCACGCTCGATGCCGCCAACATCGCCTACCAGTTCGCCCGCGTGCTCGCGGACGCGCTGCCCGTGGGGCCGATCCTGCTGGGACAGGCGAAGCCGGCGCATATCCTGACGGAAACCGTCACCGCCCGCGGCATCGTCAACATGACGGCTGTCGCCGTTGTGGAAGCGCAGGCCGGGGCGGAAAACTCCGCTGCCGGCTAGGATCGTTTCTCCGCCTTGTTGAAGCTGAGAAACGATCTATCCTATTGATCGGAAAGCGCATCCGGGCGCGGCGGAGAGCCGGGCCCGGATGGTGTCATCAGTTCGACGTGGTGACGTCGAAACGCTCCAGCAGCTTGGCCGGCTCACCTTCGAGATCGAGCGACTTGACGGGAATGCCCTTCGGGTCGCGTGCCTTCGCCGTGATCGAGAGCTTGCCGGGAGAGGTCGCGAAGCGCGAGATGGCGGTGGCGAGCGCGCGGGCGGCGGGGGTGTCCCCGAGCAGCGCCGGGATGCCGATGGTGGCGAGCGCTCCGTACTGCTGCTTGATCTCGGCTTCGGTGCCGGCGCCCGCGTCCGCCTGCTGCTTGATGAACCGGCCGAACAGACCGTCGTCCTGCAGGGTCGCGGTCACTTCGTGCAGCAACGATTTCTCCAGCGCCTCCAGCGTGACGCCGAGGTCGCCCGAGTATGCTTCTCGTCCGATGTTGCCGAACCGCGCGCCCAGGGCAATGCTGCCGATGTCCACGCCCGAGAGCGACAGGCTGTCGATGGCGAGTTCGCTGCGGGCCTCGTCCCAGCTGCCGCGCAGCACGGACGACAGGGTCAGATCCTTGTAGCCGAGCGCGCGCAGCTCACGCACGCCGTCCGTGTCCGATTCCGGCAGTTTCACGTGCAGGTCCGTCAGTACGGTATCGAACCGCGCCAGGTTGTCGGCGACGTTGCCGCCGGTGGTGGTCTCGAACGACTTGATGGAGAAGGTGACGCGCTCCTCCTGCTTGGTCTCGGTATCACCCACGCTGACGTCGAAGTCGACGCCCGAGATCGTGAGACGGCCGCCGGTGGGGGCGAGCCTTGCGCCGTCGAGCGGCGACTTTTCGTCCTTTTCGTCCTGCCACCCGGTCCGGGCGACCTCGTCGAGCGCGGCGACGGTGGGCTTGAACGACAGGTTCCCCAGCGCCAGACGCTTGAGCGCGACCTTGTCGGGCTGCGCCTTCTCGCCCGCCGCGCGGTTGCTGACGGATACGCCGTTCACGGCAATGTCGAGCTTCTGATCGATGTAGCTCAGGACGATCGACTCGATGTCGGTCGAGAACTCGCCGCCGTCGCTCCTGCCCTTGGTGCGGGCGCTGATCCCGGAGATGGTCGCTTCCTCGAGGTCGAAGGAAGACAGGAGGTCGGAAACGCCCGCCATCAGCGTGCGCTTCTTGTCGCCCGGCAGGTCGTCGAAGCCATCCTGCGCGGACGTGAGGGCGCCGAACAGGCCCGGCAGCGATGCGCGCGGCTGGCGGGCGAGGGCGCCGGCGCCGGCGACGCTCTTGATCGCCACCTCCACCGACATCGGATCTTCCTCGTCTTCCGCGTTCTCGTCCACCGTCTGGGTGAAGCGGTAGTCGCTGATCTTGTACGGACCGTAGAGCCGGCGTGTCTCCCGCTCGGCGGTGGAGACCGCGCCGCCGCCCAGCACACGCGCCGCGAAGGCGGTGTCGACGGCCTCGACAGTGTTCTCGCCCGAGGTGCCCGAGAGCGTCGTCTCCTCGGTGGTGTTGCCTTCATCGTCCTCCCACGAGACCGTTTCGGTGCTCGCGGTGCGGCGGGCGGTTGCCCGGCCGATCACGCCGTTGATGATGTCGCGCAGCTCGAGGTCGAAATACTGCGTGACCGTCGTCGTGCCCTCAGCGGAGAGAGTGACCGTGAGTTCCGGAATGGTGACGCGCGTCGCCGAGAAGCCTTCGAGGCGCTCACTGACGGAACGTCCGGCGAGCGGCCCCTTGGCGTTCGTGTCGAACAGCGATTGCAGCGCCGCCAGCGGCAGGTTCGATCCCTCGACGGTCGCCGCCGGAATCTCGACGGAGGCGTCGTCGTCGCCGATGGTGATGTCGGTGAGGCGCAGCGCCTCCGCCGCATGCGCCTGCGCCGGCGCGAGCCATGCGAGAAGGCCGGCGCGGCCCATGTCGGCTCCGCCCGGCTCAAAGCCTGCGAAAAGGGGGGCGGCCGACAGCATGAGGGCGCCGGCCAGCAGGGGGCGAACGTTCGGAATAAACGGCATGGATCGGTTTCCGCCTATGATTTACAGAACATGAAGCCGGAACATATCACGCACATATGTTCATTGAAACTCGCCCGCCGCAGAAAAGCGCCTGCCGGCCCCGCCATCGGGAGGCTGAAAAACAGAATGGTAAACACTGTATTTTAATGCAAATATAGATCGATTGGATACTAATTATTGCATTCCATCTGTTGATTTATCAATACATTGATGCCGATATTCGTCTTGCTTTTCAAGTGGATGCTTTACGTGAGCGTGCCGGCTTGCTTGAGGTCTCCGTCCCGGCGTCGCCAGTTCCGCCCATTGGCCATGAAACGGTCCGGTTTACTGTCCGCCGCATTCGTCGTGTATATTCTGCCAAATGGTTCATGGGTTATTGATGTTCGTGTATGGTGCGGCTCGAATCAAGCAGGGATGGTTGACATGACAGATGCAAATTCAGGTAATCACAACGAGCACGGCAACGGAGAGGCCGGAAACGCACTGTCGTTGACGTTTTCCGCCGTGGTGGGCGAAAACGATGAGGTGCTGCTGAAGGCGCGCTCTCCGCATGGTGAATCGGCCTTGCCTCTTACCGGCGATCAGGCGGCTGCTCTTGGTCGCGCGCTGCTCACGGCGTCGGTGGCGCTGCGCGCCGGGGCCTCGCGTCCGCCCGCGGGCACGCCGGTCGACGACTGCCAGTTCCCGGTGCTGCGCTGGACGGCGGCGCGCTCGAACCGCAACGGCCTGCCGCTGATCGCGGTGGTGCTTCCCGGCGGGGTCGGCCTCACGCTGCAGCTCGACGACCACACGCTGGCGCAGTGCGGCGAGTCCCTCATCAAGCTCGCGCAGACGCAGCCTGCGGGCGTTGGCGACCAGGGCGGGTTGCCGCCCGTCATCTGACGCGCCGGCCCCCGGTGCGGAACAAAGACGATGCGGAAGAAAGACATGGCGCGGCCGTTAGTGGCCGCGCCGGAGCTTGACTTGCGCACCCGGGCTCCATCGCGCGGCAGGTGTTCGATCGTGGGCATGGCGCTATAGGCGCGGCCGGTCCCACCTGCTACAACTTGGTTCCCCCGGAGCGCGTCTCGACGAGCGCGGCTGGTTGTAAAGAGCGGAACCCGTTGAAGAATGACTGATGTCCTGACCATCCGCCAGCCCGACGACTGGCACGTCCACCTGCGCGACGGCGAGACCCTGCGCGCGGTGCTACCCGCCACCGCCGCCCATTTCGGCCGCGCCATCATCATGCCGAACCTGGTGCCGCCGGTCGTCACCACGGCGCAGGCGCAGGCCTACCGCGAGCGCATCCTCGCGGCGCTGCCGCGCGAGGACGGATTTCCGGGCGCCGGTTTCGAGCCGCTCATGACCCTCTATCTCACCGACGACACCGATGCCGATGATGTCGTCGCCGGCCATCGGGCGGGCGTGGTGACGGCGGTCAAGCTCTATCCCCAGCACGCCACCACGAATGCGCATTTCGGCGTCAGCGACATCGCGGGCATCCATCCGGTGCTGGAGCGGCTGGAAAAAGCCGGCGTGCCGCTGCTGATCCACGGCGAGGTTACCGATCCGGCCGTCGACATCTTCGACCGCGAGGCGGTGTTTCTGGAGCGCGTGCTCGCGCCGCTGCTCGGCCGCTTTCCCGGCCTCAAGGTCACGCTGGAGCATGTGACGACCAGGGAGGGCGTCGATTTCATCCTCGCCGCGCGCGAGGGCGTGGGCGCGACGGTGACGCCGCATCACCTGATGTTCAACCGCAACGCCATTTTCCAGGGCGGCATCCGGCCGCATTATTACTGCCTGCCGATCGCCAAGCGCGAGCATCACCGGCTGGCCTTGCGCAAGGCGGTGACGTCCGGCAGCGCGCGCTTTTTCCTTGGCACCGATACCGCCCCGCACCTGCGCGGCGCCAAGGAGGCCGCCTGCGGTTGCGCCGGGCTCTATGTCGCCCCGGTGGCGCTCGCCACCTACGCGCAGGTGTTCGCGGAGGAGGGCGCGCTCGACAGGCTGGAGGCGTTCGCCAGCCTGAACGGGCCGCGCCACTACGGTTTGCCGGTGAATGAACGCCGCATCGTCCTGCGCCGGGCCGAGCGCTTCGTGGCCGAGGACCAGCCGGTCGCCGACGGCGGCGCGGTGCATGTCTATCGTGGCGGCGAGAGCGTCGGCTGGGAGGTCGATGCATCGGCGTGAACGCCGTCCGGGTTCCCGGAAAGTCTGTACATCGACGCTTTTTCCTTTATAGCCGTTTGCCGGAAAACCTTGGACCGTGCGCCATGCATCGTGAGCCAAGAGGTGCCGGGACGTTGGGGGGATTGAATGACTATACGCCGTCTGCTCGTTGCCAACCGGTCTGAAATCGCCATCCGCGTGTTTCGCGCGGCGGCGGAACTCGGCATCGAGACCATCGCCATTTACGCGGAGGAGGACAAGCTGTCGCTCCATCGCTTCAAGGCGGACGAGGCGTATCAGGTGGGGCGGGCGCGTGAGGGCCAGCCCCAGCTCGGCCCGCTGGAGGCCTATCTCTCCATCGACGAGGTCATCCGCGTGGCGCGCGAGGCGCGGGCCGACGCGATCCACCCCGGCTACGGCTTCCTGTCGGAAAGCCCCGAGTTCGCCGACGCCTGCGCCGCGAACGGCATCATCTTTATCGGCCCCAAGCCGCAGACCATGCGCACGCTCGGCAACAAGGTGTCGGCGCGCAACCTCGCGGTGTCCGTCAACGTGCCGGTGATGCCGGCCTCCGACCCTCTGCCCGACGACCCGGAGCAGGTGAAGGCGATCGCCGAGAAGATCGGCTACCCGGTCATGCTGAAGGCGAGCTGGGGCGGCGGCGGACGCGGCATGCGCCCCATCGAGAACGGCGACGATCTCATCAGCACCGTCACCACGGCGCGGCGCGAGGCGAAGGCCGCCTTCGGCAAGGACGAGGTCTACTTCGAGAAGCTCGTGCGCCGGGCGCGCCATGTCGAGGTGCAGCTGCTGGGCGACACCCACGGCGGGCTGGTGCACCTGTTCGAGCGCGACTGCACCATCCAGCGCCGCCACCAGAAGGTGATCGAGCGCGCGCCCGCGCCCTATCTCGACGACAAGACCCGCAACGAGTTGTGCGAGGCCGCGCTCAGGATCGGCAAGGCGACGGGCTATGTCGGCGCCGGCACCGTCGAGTTCCTGATGGATTCGGACACGGGCTCCTTCTATTTCATCGAGGTCAACCCGCGCATCCAGGTGGAGCACACGGTGACGGAGACCGTCACCGGTCTCGACATCGTCAAGGCGCAGATCCGCATCAGCGAGGGCGGCCATATCGGCGATGTCGCTGAAACCGGCATTCCCGATCAGGCGCAGATCCGGCTCAACGGCCACGCCCTGCAATGCCGCATCACCACGGAAAACCCGGAAAACAACTTCATCCCGGATTACGGGCGCATCACCGCCTATCGCGGCGCGTTCGGCTTCGGCATCCGCGTCGACGGCGGCACGGCCTATTCGGGCGCGGTGGTGACGCGGTTCTACGATCCGATGCTGGAAAAGCTCACCGCCTGGGCCCCCTCGCCGGAAGAGGCGGTGGCGCGCATGCTGCGGGCGGTGCGCGAGTACCGCATCCGCGGCGTCGCCACCAACCTCACCTTCCTCGAGGCGCTGCTGAGCCACGAGCGCTTCCTCGACGGCCAGTACACCACGCGCTTCATCGACGAGACGCCTGAGCTGTTCACCTTCGCCCGCAAGCGCGACCGGGCCACGAAGCTGCTCGGCTACCTGGCCGACGTCACCGTCAACGGCCATCCGGAAACGCGCGGACGGGCGCTGCCGCCCAAGGAGGCGCGCTTCCCCGAGCCGCCGCTGTTCCGGCGCGACACGCTGCCCGAAGGCTCGCGCCAGGTGTTCGAGCGCCTCGGCGCCAAGGGGCTTGCCGAGTGGATGAAGCAGCAGCAGCGCGTGCTCGTCACCGACACCACCATGCGCGACGCGCACCAGTCGCTGCTGGCGACGCGCATGCGCACCTTCGACATCGTCTCGGTCGCCGACGCTTACACGCAAGGGCTGCCGGAGCTGTTCTCGCTCGAATGCTGGGGCGGCGCGACTTTCGACGTCGCCATGCGCTTCCTGTCCGAGGACCCGTGGGAGCGCCTTGCGGCCTTGCGCGAGCGCGCGCCCAACACGCTGCTGCAGATGCTGCTGCGCGGCGCCAACGGCGTCGGCTACACCAACTACCCCGACAACGTGGTGCGCTACTTCGTCCGCCAGGCGGCTGACGCCGGCATGGACCTGTTCCGGGTGTTCGACTGCCTCAACTGGGTGGAGAACATGCGCGTCGCCATCGACGCGGTGGGCGAGGCCGGCAAGATCGTCGAGGGCGCGATCTGCTACACCGGCGATCTCGACGATCCCGCCCGGCCGAAATATGCGCTGAAGTACTACGTCGAGCTGGCGAAGGAGCTGGAGGCGGCGGGCTGCCACATTCTCGGCATCAAGGACATGGCGGGGCTGCTGCGCCCGGCCGCCGCGCGCAAGCTCGTCGCGGCGCTGAAGCAGGAGGTCGGGCTGCCGATCCACCTGCACACCCACGATACCTCGGGCATCGCGGCGGCGAGCGTGCTGGCGGCGGTGGAGGCGGGAGTGGACGCGGTCGACGCGGCCATGGACGCCATGTCCGGCCTCACCTCGCAGCCGTGCCTCGGGTCTATCGTGGCCGCGCTCGATCATGGCGAGCGCGCCACCGGGCTCGACGCCGACGCCATCCGCCGCATCAGCTTCTATTGGGAGGCGGTGCGGGCGCAGTATGCGGCCTTCGAGAGCGATCTCAAGGCCGGCGCCTCCGAGGTCTACCTGCACGAGATGCCGGGCGGCCAGTTCACCAACCTCAAGGAGCAGGCGCGCGCGCTCGGCCTCGATACCCGCTGGCACGAGGTGGCGCGCGCTTACCGTGACGCCAACGATCTTTTCGGCGACATCGTCAAGGTCACGCCGTCCTCCAAGGTGGTGGGCGACATGGCGCTGATGATGGTGGCGCAGGAACTGACCCCCGCCGACGTGCTCGACCCCGCCCGCGAGATCGCTTTCCCGGCGTCGGTCGTCGAGATGCTGCGCGGCGATCTCGGCCAGCCGCCCGGCGGTTGGCCCGAGGCGCTGCAGAAGAAGGTGCTGAAGGACGAAAAGCCGTCGACCGCCCGTCCGGGCTCGCTCATCGCGCCGGCCGACCTCGATGCCGAGCGGCGCGCCGTTGCGGAAAAGCTCGACCGCGACATCAGCGACGAGGAACTCGCCTCCTATCTGATGTATCCGAAGGTCTTCACCGAATTCTCGCTGACAAGCTGGAAGTACGGACCGGTTTCGGCGCTGCCGACACCCAACTTCTTCTACGGCATGCAGGTCGGAGACGAGATTCCGGTCGAGATCGAACGCGGCAAGTCGCTCGTGATCCAGCTGCAGGCCATCGGCGAGACCGACGAGAACGGCCTCGTGCGGGTGTTCTTCGAGCTGAACGGCCAGCCGCGGATCATCAAGGTGCCGAATCGCGCCGCCGTCGCGGATCTGCCTGTGCGCCGCAAGGCGGAGGACGGCAACGACGCCCATGTCGCGGCGCCGATGCCCGGCATCATCGCGACGCTCGCGGTGCAGAAGGGGCAGGCGGTGAAGGCCGGCGACGTGCTCGTGACCATCGAGGCGATGAAGATGGAAACGGCCCTCAGGGCGGCGCGGGACGGGACGGTGAGCGAGCTATTGGTCAGTGCCGGAAGCCCCGTGGATGCGAAAGACCTGCTCATTACGCTCGAATAGAGATTAATTATCCGGTTTACTGAATTTCTCGCATTATCGTTCTCGCGCACCGGCGAAAACGAGGTTATGATGTCTCGTCGCCGGTTGACTGCGATGAGCGGGGCTGGCCGCGCGAGAGTTTCGCGCGGAAGTGGCCTGATTGAATAACCTTGGACTACCTGTAGTTGGATCTTTCTGTATGAACCGATATGACGATTCCCGTGACGCGCGCCGGCGGGGCGCCCGTAGAGACGGTTTTGAGCCGCGCGATGGCGGGTATGGCCATTCTTCCCGCCACGAGAGCGACTCCCGCGACAGCTATTACTCGCCGGTGAACAATACGCCCGCCGGCCCGGCTATCGAAGCCACGGTGAAGTGGTTCAACCCGAGCAAGGGCTTCGGCTTCGTCGCGGCTTCCGATGGCTCCGGCGACGCGTTCCTGTCGCTGCGCACGCTGGAGGCTGCCGGTCACGGCGGCGCCGAAGCGGGCGCCCGCGCTGTCGTGCGCCTGCGCGACGGGCCGAAGGGTCCGCAGGTCGCCGAGGTCGTGGAGCTCGAGGACCTGCCTCCGCAGGATCGTCCCGCTCGCGCGCCGCGTGCGGGCGGTTTCGGTGGTGGCGGTGGCTTCGGTGGCGGCGGCGGCGGATATCCGCCCCGCGTCGACGGTCCGGCCGAGGACATCAACGGCACCGTGAAGTGGTACAACCGCGACAAGGGTTTCGGCTTCGTGCAGCCGGACGATGGCGGGCGTGACGTGTTCGTCCATGCCTCGACGCTGCAGCGCGCCGGCCTCACCGATCTGGCCGAGGGCCAGCGGGTGCAGATGGGTGTCGTCGCCGGCGCCAAGGGTCGGGAAGCGTCCAACATCGCTATCGACTGATCTGAAAGCGCATCCGCCGCTCGTGATGAAGCCTCGGTGTTTCCGGGGTGAAGCATGGGCCCGGCGGGTGCGGCTTTTCGCCGATGATGCCGCGCGGCCACCAAATCGGGTGCGCGCGGCGCATGTCGGCGCAATTATATCCGGTCGCCTGACCTGATCGGCCGCAGTTCCGCAAACGAAACATAATGAAGCATCCCGCCATTGCCCGTCCGGCTGGTGGGTATTTCTGTTTGTCTGTGCCGGCGCGCGAATCCGGGTTCGTGGCGCCGGCGTTCTTTTTTTGGCGTCCGGTTCTGTCGGAGCTCGTGACAAAACCTCGCAGGGCCGGCTGATCGGGGCTTTTGGCCACCTGCCGCGCCGTTCATTCTCGCCGATGCGATCAGAACCCGTGCCGACTGCACCCGGCATCCAAAGGATGCGGGATTGGTAGGAGGGCCAAAATCCAACGGGCGCCATATACTGTGGGGGGCTCGCAACCCGGAAGCCTTGCTCCGGGTTCTCGGGTGCGCCGTTGCGCCGGTTTGCCTGTCCCGCGCGGACGTGTTCCCTGCATGATAGCTGGCGGATCGTCCATTGCCGGCGTGACACGATCTGAATTTTTTCGGAAACGAAGCGGTCGCAATTTCCGCCGAAACCTTGCGTGGTCGGCTGGCCGGTGACTCTGTTCCCGACAGCGTCGCCGAAGCGCATTGACTTGACCCGCATCGATTGTGTCCGGTGCATGGCAGGATGGCCACAATTCCTCGACCGCTCGACACCCGAAGCCGAGCTGGCGGCTGTCCGGTCCGAGGCTCTACTCAATACATGCCATTTTAGCCGGCGAGCATGTCGGGAAGTTGACACATCTGCATTGTGATTCGCCCCCTGCCAAGGGTCCGGATGGCTGTCGGCGGCGTCAATGTAAGAAATACGGCCCGTTTTCCGGCGTTCGTGCCGCTCATGCGAAGCGCACGCGTCGCCTGCTATCGACAGCGGTGTCGCTGCCTGTTCAAACATTGAGATAAGTCTAATTTTATATTAATTTACGCCACATTACGTGCCTTATTTCGATTTTGAAAGAAAATTAAAGTTATTACAATTCGCTATTATATATGATTAATATAAATTTAATGAAAAATAGTCTCGATTTTATACAAGTATTTCATAAAATATTGTGCCAATATAAATTTTATATATGATTTCATCCGCAATAATCCGAGCGATGTCAATATATGAACCGTAATACGCGTGGCGTTTTCGCAACACTGGTATCAAAACGCACCATAATCGTTCCATAATTATTGAATGAGCCGTTCGTCTAGGTCATGTTCGCGATGTCGGGGGCAACCGGACAGTCAGTCGAGTCGCATTGTCATCGCGTAGTAACTGTAGATCGTGCGGCAAGATTGGTTTTCGTATGGCAAGGCGCTTCATCGGCCGGTCTCTGTGAAGGCGGCATCGGGGGACGGCCTGCTCTCGTTTAGGGTCTCGAATCTCTCTGGAGGTCACACAATGAAGCTCGCGAAGAGCCTTCTCCTTGGAACCGCAGCTGGCTTTGCCGCCGTTACTGGCGCTCAGGCTGCGGATCTTCCCATCACGAAGGCAGAACCTGTCGAATACGTCCGCGTTTGCGGCACGCACGGCACCGGATTTTTCTACGTTCCCGGCACGGATACCTGCATCCGCATCGGTGGCCGCGTTCGCGCTGAAGCCGTTTACGGCGAGCCGAAGAACACCAACCTGACCGGCGTCGGCAACGGCCGCCAGCAGGACGCTATCGGCTTCCGCGCTCGTGGCCGTCTGGACGTCGACGTCCGCACGCCCACCGATTACGGCACGGTCCGCGCCTTCATCCGCTACCAGATCGACCGCAACACCGGCGGTCCGGTCGGTTCCAGCACGGGCGCCCTGCTCGACCGCGCGTTCATCCAGTTCGCGGGCTTCACCGCCGGTCGCACGCAGTCGTTCTTCGACTTCTACGCCTCCGACATCAACTGGGGTGACTTCGCCGGTTCGCCCGGTTCGGATACCAACATCAACCTGTTCGCCTACACGGCGACTTTTGGTGGCGGCTTCTCGGCCTCGCTCTCGGTTGAAGATCGCAACACCCGTCAGCTCGCTCCGACCGTGTACTACTCGGGCGGCCAGCGCGTTCCGGACATCGTCGCCAACCTGAAGGTCGACCAGGACTGGGGCTCCGCCCAGCTCTCGGGTGCCCTGCACCAGCTCAATTCCTACCAGCTGTACGGCCAGTGGGGCCAGCGCGTCGACACCGAGTACGGCTGGGCCGTGCAGGGTGGCGTGAAGGTGAAGATCCCGGCGCTCGGCGCGGGTGACGTTCTGTGGCTGCAGGCTGCTTACGCAGACGGCGCTCTGAACTACCTCGGCCTGAACAGCAGCACGACGGTCGGCCGCGTCACCAACTCGATCACCGACGCGTACATCGTCAACGGCAGCCTCAAGAAGACCACGGGCTGGAACCTGACGGCTGCTGGCGTCCACTACTGGACCCCCGGCCTGCGTTCGACCCTGTGGGGTTCTTACACCGACGCCAACTACAACTCGTCGGTCAAGTTCGCCAACGCCAACTACCGCGACTTCCAGGTGTGGAAGGCCGGTACGGCTCTGATCTGGTCGCCGGTCCGCAACTTCGACATCGGTGTGGAAGTGCTGTACGGCCGTCTGGAGCGCAGCCGCTTCAACCCGGTTGACTTCAACCAGGCCTACTACGTGAAGCGTTCGGAAGACCAGATCCAGACCCGTCTGCGCGTGCAGCGCGACTTCTGATCCTCGACCATCGTCTCCCGAGGAGCCCCGGCGCATCAGCGCCGGGGCTTTTTTTATGAGCTACAGTATGTTGCGCACTTATTCGCACCGTTAACCGGACCTCAACCTTAACGCTGTTTTCTCGTGACATGACCCTCGTGGCCGCGCTCTCGCGCGCCGCGAAGCCCCGCCGGGGCAGGGAACGCGAATGCCGGCCCCGCCGTCGGATGTCACGGGTGAGTTGAGTCATGCAGCAGTCGTCGGGAGCTCTTCACGCCGCCCCGGCCGTCCGTGGTCCGGGCGGCGCGCGCGTGGCCGGCTGCGTTGTCCGATGGCTCGCGGTGGCGAGCGCCGCCGTACTCGCGGGGGGGCTCGCGGCTTCCCTCATGCCCGACATCTATACCGCCCGCGCGACGCTGGCGCTCAGTGAGGGGCGGGGGCTCGCGCCGGTGGGCGATAGCCCTTCCGCCGCGGCGGCGATCATCGCCTCTCCCGATCTGGCGCGTGAGGTCGTTGGCCGCCTTGGCCCCGATGCTGCCGCGAAAGTCGGCGCGTCGCCTTTCCACGCGCTCGCCGTTTCGTCCGGCGTGGCCCGCTGGCTGGAATCGGCGCCGCTGCCATCGGCCCGCCCCTTGGCCAGCGCCGACGAGCGGGCCCTGGAAGCGTATCGCAACGCCCTCGATCTGGAACCGCGCGACGGCGCGGGCGTGCTGGTCATCGGGGTTGCGGCCGGTTCGGCGGACGTCGCGGCGATGGCCGCCAACGAGACGGCAAAAGTATATCTGGAGCGGCGCGCCGCCGCCGTGACCGAGCGCGACCAGGCGCTTGCCGGCGCGGTGGAGGGTGTGGCGCGGGCGCAGGAGGCGTTGAGCCAGGCCCTCGACCGCTCGGCGGCGTTCCGCGCCGATCCGGCTGCGTCCGATACCGCCCGCCGGGCGCAGGCGGCGGTAGGCGATCTCGCGCTGCTTGTGGCGGAACGCGCCGCGCTCGCCATCGAACGGGACGCCATCGCGCGCCGTCTCCTGTCGGTTGAGAACCTGCGTGGATCGGGCGATCTGTTCGATGTTCCCTCTGAAGGCGCGCATCTGCTGCGCCATCTGGTAGAGCAGCGCCTGACGTTGCGCGCCGACCTCGCCGCCGAGCGGCGCATCCGCGAGGCGCGCGACTGGCGCGTGCGGGCGCTCGCCGCGCGCGCGGACGACCTCGACAGCCAGATCGAGGCTGCGAGCGGTTCCGCCCGCGACTGGCTGGAGAGGGAGCGCGGACATCTCGACCGCCGCATCGCCGAACTCGAGGGTGCGATCCATTTGCGGCAGGCCATCGCCGCCGCCGCCGCCGACAACGACCGCCGCCAGAGTGGCCTCGACCATGCGGTCTCCGAGGCGCGCGACAGGTTGGGACTGGCGCGCGAGCGGCTGCACGACGAAGCGGAGCGGGTCCGTTTCGGGGCGTCTGCCGCGCGCGTGCTGACGATCGCCGAAGCGCCGCAGCAGCGCGATCCGGTGTATCCGGCTGTTGCGGGTGTCGTGGCGGCGCTGCTCGCCGGCGCTGCCGCATGGGGGATCGTCGGGCGCAGGCGGCAGGGGCGCGGCGGGGTCGACATCGGCCGCGCGGCTTCCGCCACGTCCATTGCCGATCCGGGCATTCCTGCCCGAAGCGGGGACGTGGAAACGTCTTCGCCCGTGTCCTCTCCGGCTGCGATTGCGGTTGCGCCCGCGCCATTGCCGGCAGCGGGATCGCCGCTCGTTTCGGTGCGGGTGGCGGAAACGGGCGGCAATGCGCTGGAGTCACTGCTGACACGGCTTGCCATCGCCCCGCGCGCGGAGGGCGGTCGGCATCTGGCGGTGATCGGGGCGGGAGACGACAGCGTGTCCGCCGCCGTCGCGCGGGCGCTGGCGCGCCATCTTGCCCGGAGCGAGCGCGTCGTGCTGCTCGATCTGGTGACGCCGGGTGAAACGTCGGGATTTGCCGATCTGGTCGCGGGCACGGCGTCGTTTTCGGAGATCATCACCCGCGAGCCGGGATCGCGGCTGCATCATATCGCGCACGGGCGCGCGGCGCTCTCGGCCGAGACGCCCGGCGACACGATGCTGCTGGCGCTGGCGGCGCTCGATCAGACCTATGACTGGATCATCGAGAACGTGCCCGTAGCGGGCGGGCCGCTTGGAGAGAAGCTGCTGGCGCGCGCCCAGGGGGTGGTGCTGGCGGCAGCGGGGGACGGCGTCGATTTCCCGACCTTTTCGGCTTACGAGGCGCTGCGCGAAAAGGGCGTCGTCAACATCGTCGTGGGATTGGGAGGCTGATTCTCACGCCCGTTCGTCCGGCGCGGTCTTTTCCATCCAGCGGATGAGCGGGATCAGCGGCACGATCCATCCCAGACCGAACACGACATAGAACAGCAGCTGCACCAGGCGCGGCAGATCCGGCACACGCGAATGGGCGAACGCCATGATGAGCAGCGCGTAGAAAATGCAGAACGTCATGATGACGATCGTGCCGATGAACTTGCGTGTGCGCCGCTTCATGAGTCTCCGTCCGCTCCCTTCGCTGCGCCGGCGCGGCGTCCCGTCGCGCCCCGGCAGGTTTGCACCGGCAGGCGCGGCGCATTATGAATGGCCCGATCGATACCCGTAATCGCGCCGCCGTCAAGGCCGCTACCGGAAACCGTCCGCACCGATGACCGCACACGTCCTTGCCTCTCCCGCCGCTCCCGCCTCGTCCGAGGCCGATCGCCGCCTGGTGCGGATCTGGCTTTCGGCCGTCGCAGCGCTGATCGTGCTGATGGTCATCGTGGGCGGCGCCACGCGGCTCACGGGCTCCGGCCTGTCCATCACCGAATGGCGGCCGGTGACCGGCGCGCTGCTGCCATTCAGCGAAGCCGCTTGGCTCGTCGAGTTCGACAAGTACCGCGCCACGCCGCAATACCAGCTTCTCAACCACGGTATGTCGCTGGGCGAGTTCCAGTTCATCTACCTGTGGGAGTGGGGGCACCGGCAGCTCGGGCGGCTCATCGGGCTGGTCTACATGCTGCCGCTGCTGTGGTTCGCGGCGCGCGGCGTGGTGCGGGGGCGGTTTCTGGCGAGCCTCCTGTTTATCGGGCTGCTTGGCGGCGCACAGGGCGGCATCGGCTGGATCATGGTCGCTTCCGGCCTCACGCCGGGCATGACGGCGGTCGCGCCAATCAAGCTGATGCTGCATCTCGTCGCCGCTTGCGGGCTGTTCGTGGCGGTGGCGTGGATCATGGTCGGCCTGCGCCAGCCCCGGCGCGATGCCGCGCCGGTTCCCGCGCCGCGCCTGCGGACGACGGCGACGGTGCTGATCGCGGCCCTGCTCGCCCAGATCGCGCTCGGCGCGCTGGTCGCCGGGCTTGGCGCCGGGCTGTCGTTCAACACGTGGCCGCTGATGGACGGCCGCCTCGTGCCCGAAACCTTCACGCTGCTGCCGCAGTCGCCATGGTGGCGCAACCTCGTCGAATCCATCGCGCTGGTGCAGTTCAACCACCGCGTCGGCGCCTACCTGCTGCTGGCGCTGGCGGTCTGGCACGCATGGGATGCGCGCCGCGCCGCGCCCGGAACCAAGACGGCGCGCATGGCGCGGGTGCTGGCGCTGATCGTCGTCGGGCAGGCGGGCATTGGCATCATGACGCTGCTGCTGGTCGCGCCGCTGTGGGCCGCGCTGCTGCATCAGGCGATGGCGGTGCTCATACTGGGCCACGCGGTGGCGCATCGGCGCATGATGTCGCCGGCGCGGATGACGCTGCGGGGATGACGTGGTCAGTCTGTGGCCCGAGAAGTTCTGCCGCAACGCGTCTTAGGAAGCGGCGATGCCTGCCATCCGGCGCAAAGGAGGCGGCAAGCATATGGTCGCCAATTATCCTGTAGGCCCCTTCGCCATAGAACGCGCGATATAGCTGAAGGGCATGCCTTACATCGTCCTCGGTTGGCTCTCTCCCTCGGTCGCGCCTTTCGCTTAGGAACAGCAGCCCCACAACTGCCACTCCACCCCATATGGCGTTCGCAACGCAAGCCCATAGGATCACCGTTTCCATATTGCTCATAATGTCGACTATAATCGACATCGCAAGAAAGCGCACTCCCGATGTGACGATGAGTCTGTAGACGGTTGGTCTACATTTCGGCGCTATGAGCGCATGCCCGACTATAAAAAAGTCCTTGCGGAGAACGTGAAAGATGCGCGCAAGGCGCTCGGGCTGTCGCAGGAGGCGCTCGCCCTCGACGCCGGTATCGACCGCACATACATCAGCGGCATCGAGCGCGCCCGGCGCAATCCCTCGCTGACGCTGATTGCCGCGCTTGCGGACCATCTCGAAACGACGCCGGCGGCGCTTTTGACGCCGCCGGAGAAAGAACGCGCTTCCTAAAGCGTTTTCAAGCAAAAATGCTTTAAGCGTCGTCAGTCCCTGAGCGCCTGATCGAGGTCGTCGATCAGGTCCTGGGCGTCCTCGAGGCCGATGGACAGGCGCACCACGTCCGGCCCCAGTCCGGCCGCGAGGCGCTCCTCCGGCACCATGTTGCGGTGGGTGGTGCTGGCGGGATGGATGATGAGCGAGCGCGTCTCGCCGATGTTCGCCAGATGCGAAATCACCTTCAAACCGCTGATGAGGCGCTTAACCGCCGCCTCGCCGCCCTTCAGCCGCACCGTGAACACGGCGCCCGGCCCCTCGGGCGTGTAGCGCTTGACCAGCGGGTGATTGGGGTGGTTCTCAAGGCCCGGGTAGCTGACATCCGCGACCGCCTTGTGGCGGGCGAGATGGCGCGCCACCGCCTGCGCGTTGGAGACGTGGCGGGGCATGCGCAGGTGCAGCGTTTCCGTGCCGGTGAGCGCCAGAAAGGCGTTGAACGGCGACAGGCCCGGCCCGAGGTCGCGCATGCCGTAAACGCGCGAGGCGACGCCGAAGGCGGTCTGCGGGAATTTTTCCGCCAACACCACGCCGCCATAATCCTCCCACGGCTCGGACAGCAGCGGATAGCGCTTGTCGCCGGCCCAGTTGAACGAGCCGCCGTCGACGATGATGCCGCCGATTACCTGTCCATGGCCGCCGATGAACTTCGACAGCGAGTGAAAGACGATGTCCGCGCCGTATTCGATGGGGCGCAGCAGGTAGGGCGTCGCCAGCGTGTTGTCGACGACGAGCGGGATGTTGTGCCGCTTGGCGATGTCCGAGATCGCGGCGAGATCGACCACGTCGCCTGACGGGTTGACGATCGATTCGATCACGATGGCCTTGGTTTTTTCGGTCACGGCCTTTTCGAAGCTGGCGAGGTCCAGCGGGTTGGCGAAGGTGACCTTGAGCTGGTGGCGCTCCTCGAGGCGGCGCATCAGCCCGAGCGAGCCGCCGAAAAGCCGGTTGGCGGAGACGTATTCGTCGCCCGATTGCAGCAGCGTGAGCAGGATGACGAGCAGCGCCGACTGGCCGGAAGCGATGGTGACGGCGTTGGTGCCGCCCTCCAGCGTGGCGATGCGCTTTTCCAGCACCGCGCCGGTGGGGTTGCCGCCGCGCCCGTAGGAATAGCCGCTCTTGCGCAGCGCAAAGATGTCGGAAGCCGCCTCGGGCGTCTCGAAGGCGAAGCCGTTGGAGAGATAAAGCGGCGTGACCCGCGCGCCGGTGGCGGGATCGGGAGCGGCGCCGGCGTGCACGGCAAGGGTCGCGAAACGGTTTCTACAGTCGGATGACATGATCGCTTTTCTCCACCAGACAGCGACAGCGCGGGGACAGGTTGGGGCAATAACGTGGCAGGCAAAAACCTGTAAGGATGAATATCTTGCGGTGCGCCTCCGGCCGGTTCCCCCTTGCCGTCGACTACCGCTCGCCGATAGTCTCCAGCGGCTGCGGGATCGTCAATCGGCATCGTCATAATTCGATATAACGAACGCATCGTTTGGTCAATAGTCCGCTTCCCGCCCGACGCCGTTCCGCCCTGCACCGGCATGCGATTGACCGGCGGAGGACCACGGGATACGACCGTGCTGCACCGTTGAAGCCGAAGTCCTTTGAAGCCGAAGTCCTTGCCGCCGGAGTTATCCCCGAGATGTTTGGGACAGCCTGCCATGCTTGAGGGTCTGTGGTGGCGCATCAGGGCGTTCGCGCGGGCGGAGGAGCTGTCGCTGTCGGTTTTCGGCGTCGTCATCGGCGTCGTTGCCGGTGTCGGCGTGGCGCTGGCGCACAACGCGGTCCAGTGGCTGCACGAAGTGCTTTTCGGGCTGCCGAAGGACGCCTACCTCAGCGCATCGACGGTGCTCGACCCGCTGCGCGTCTTCGCGGCGCTGATCTTCGGCGGCCTCGTCGTCGGCCTTTATACCTGGGGCGTGCGGCGCTGGCGCAAGCGCGAGGTGGTCGATCCCATCGAGGCCAACGCACTCTATGGCGGGCGTCTCTCGCTCACCGACAGCGTGCTGCTGACCGGCGGCACGGTGCTTTCCAGCGGTTGCGGAGCGGCGGTCGGCATGGAGGCCGGCTACACGCAGCTGGGCGCGGGCATCGCGTCGTGGCTGGGGCAGCGCTTCAACTTGCGCCGTGCCGACCTGCGCACGCTCGTCGCCTGCGGCGCGGCGGCGGGGATCGCGGCGGCCTTCGATGCGCCGATGGCGGGGGCGTTCTACGCGTTCGAGCTTGTGCTGGGCGCCTATGCCGTGGTGACGCTCGCGCCCGTGATGCTCGCGGCGCTCACCGCGCCCGCGATCGCGAACCTGATCACGCCGCACCTGTCGAGCCCGCTTCTGAACATCGACCTGTATTTCTCGCCCTATGACATCGGCGTCTTCGTCGGCATCGGCGTGGTGGCGGGCTATGTCGGCATCGGCATGATGAAGATGGCGACCACCGGCGAGGCCGCGCTGCGCCGCACAGGACTGCCGGATTTCCTGCGCCCGGCGCTGGGCGGCTTCGGCGTCGCGGTGCTGGCGCTCTATTCGCCGGCGGTGCTCGGGGCGGGCCATGGGGCGATGCAGTACTATCTCGTCCATGCACACGGCTTCATGGTGCTGTTGGGCCTTTTCGCCGCCAAGGTGCTGGCGGCGTCGCTGTCGGTGGCGGCGGGATTTCGCGGCGGCCTTTTCCACACGTCGCTGTTCGTCGGCATCCTGCTGGGCGATCTCGTCGGGCTCGGCATCATGGCGTTGTTTCCGCAGCTTCCCGTCGACCGCATCGTCTACGCGCTCGTCGGCATGGCCTCGGTTGCGGCTGCGGTGATCGGCGCGCCGATCACCATGATCTTCCTCGTGTTCGAGCAGACGGGCAACATCGCGATCGCCAGCGGCGTGATGATCGGGGCGGTGATCGCCTCGCTGATCGTGCGCCGCGTATTCGGCTATTCGTTCGCCACCTGGCGCTTTCACGTGCGCGGCGAAGCCATCCGCAGCGCCTTCGACATCAGCTGGGTGAAGGATCTCACCGTGGTCAAGCTGATGCGCCGCGAGGCGCGCACGGCCGGAGAGCACATGACGGTGGCGGCCTTCCGCAAGCGCTTCCCCATCGGCTCGACCGAACGCGTGTTCCTGCTCGACGAGGAGGGCGGGTATGTCGGCTTCGTGATCGTGGCCGAGGTCCATTCCGTGGGCAATGACGAGACGGCGGAGACGAGCGCGGTGCGGGAGCTGCGCCACGCACCGGAGGTGTTCCTGACGCCGCGCCAGAACATCAACCAGATCCTCGAAGCCTTCGAGCGGGCGGAAACCGAGGCGCTCGCCGTGGTCGACGATCCGCAATGCCGGGCGGTGCTGGGCTATGTGACCGAGGCCTATGCGCTGCGCCGGTATGCGCTCGAACTCGACAAGCGCCGGCGGGAATTGAGCGGCGAACGCTGAAAAAGATGCGGTATTTTAGTACCTCAATCGATAATTCATTGTAATATAATGATTTTTTACCGCATCTGATTATAACGATCTCTTGACAGCGGCGGGGTGGTGGCTTAGTGGTCGCTCCATCACGTGCCGCCTGCCTTAACCGCTGGCGGCGCGTTTCATTTCCTGCTCTCGTTCGGGCCACCTTTGGCATGCCGCACCGGGAGCTCAGAACGTGAAGAAGATTTAGCATGACGACCCTGACGGCCAGGACCCACGCGTCCAAGCCCGCCGAAGTCGAAAAGAAGTGGGTGATCATCGACGCGACCGGCCTTGTGGTCGGCCGTCTTGCCTCGCTCATCGCTCTTCGCCTGCGCGGCAAGCACAAGCCCTCCTTTACCCCCCACGTCGATGACGGCGACAACGTGATCGTCATCAACGCCCAGAAAGTTGTCTTCACCGGCAACAAGTATGAGGACAAGCGCTACTACCACCACACCGGCTACCCGGGTGGCATCAAGGAGCGCACGGCCAAGACGATCCTCGAGGGCCGCTTCCCGGAGCGCGTCGTCGAGAAGGCGGTTGAGCGCATGCTGCCGCGCGGCCCGCTCGGCCGCCGCCAGCTCGGCAACCTGCGTGTTTACGGGGGCGCCGAGCACCCGCATGAGGCTCAGCAGCCCGAGGCGCTGGACGTTGCCGCCCTCAACCGCAAGAACGTGAGGAGCGTCTGATCATGTCCGACACCATCCAGAGCCTGGCCGACCTCGGCCAGATCGCCGGCGCCGCCGTCGAGACGTCCGACGCCCCGCGCTACGAGCAGAAGCTCGACGCACACGGCCGCGCCTATGCCACCGGCAAGCGTAAGGACGCCATCGCCCGCGTGTGGATCAAGCCCGGCGCAGGCAACATCGTCATCAACGGCCGTCCGGTCGAGACCTACTTCGCCCGCCCGGTGCTGCGCATGATCCTGCGTCAGCCGCTGGCGCTGGTGGACCGCGAGACCCAGTACGACGTCAACGTCACGGTTACCGGCGGCGGTCTTTCCGGCCAGGCCGGCGCGGTGCGCCACGGCATCTCCAAGGCCCTGACGCACTACGAGCCGGAACTGCGCGGTCCGCTGAAGAAGGAAGGCTTCCTCACCCGCGACAGCCGTACCGTCGAGCGTAAGAAGTACGGCCGCGCCAAGGCTCGCCGTTCCTTCCAGTTCTCGAAGCGTTAATTTTTGGATTGGGGGCTTGTCGGCTGCAAAGCCGGGAGCCTCGTCCGGACAAGCAAAAGGGCGGCCATGGGATTATCCCGGGCCGCCCTTGTTTATTGGGGTACGCATTCGACCGGATGAGCGCGCTTATCCGAGCAATGTATGCGCCGCCGTCAGGCCGGTGCCCTGTCCGAGATAACAGGCGGATTCCGTCGAGATATATCCCCGAACGACGTCTTCGGTTCTCCGGCGATCGGCGGCCGCATTGACCGCTCTGGCGGACGATCCGTGCTGACCATAGTTGTCGGCGGCGGCCATGAGCACTTGCGCGCGGATGTACAGCCGGTCGCTCTTCGATCCTTTCGGGAACAGTCCGCCGAAGTGAAGCTGGCTGCGGAGCTGGCTCGCACGGGGATCGGCTTCTTTCACTCCTCGCTGCAGATAGCGCTCCACGCCTTCGAGGGACGAGTTCGGTATCAAGGACACGATGGCGGCGCTCTTCTGTTCCGCGATACCCAACTTGCTATGCAGCAAGCTGCTGGCGCGATCCCGTAACTCGTCAAACAAAGGCCTTTTCGCCGGGATACGAGATTGAGGTGCTTCAGCGGAATGCGCCGCGATACTGGTCGCGGATGTGCGCGCGTAAGGACCGACGGACATAATATAATCTCCGATCAAGCAACAATAGAAAAAATACGAAAGACTGCGTCAATGTCATTTTGAGCGCGTGGCGCAGTTGCTTAAAATAATAAAAATACACGATTACTGTGATCCATAAGGCCCTGTTTGGCCAAATTTGTCAATAGCCGGTTGAAAATGCGGCAAAAAAACACCGGCGGCCTTTCGACCGCCGGTGCTCTCCCCTCTGTTATGGGTTTGCCGTCGTCAGACGGAATAGTACATCTCGAACTCCACCGGGTGCGGCGCGTGTTCGAAGCGGATCACTTCCTGCATTTTCAGCTCGATGAAGCTGTCGATGAACCCGTCCGAGAACACGCCGCCGGCCTTGAGGAAGGCGCGGTCCTTGTCGAGCTCCTGCAGGGCCTCGCGCAGGCTGGCCGAGACGGTCGGGATCTGCTTTAGCTCGCGCGGCGGCAGGTCGTAGAGATCCTTGTCCATCGCCTCGCCGGGATCGATCTTGTTGAGGATGCCGTCGATGCCGGCAAGCGTCAGGGCCGAGAACGCGAGGTAGGGGTTCGCGGTCGGATCGGGGAAACGCACCTCGAGGCGCTTGGCCTTGGGGTTCGTCGTCCACGGAATACGGCACGAGGCAGAGCGGTTGCGCGACGAGTAGGCGAGCAGCACCGGCGCCTCGAACCCCGGCACGAGGCGCTTGTAGGAGTTCGTCGACGGGTTGGTGAAGGCGTTCAGCGCCTTGGCGTGCTTGATGATGCCGCCGATGTACCACAGGCATTCCTGGCTGAGGTCGGCATATTTGTTGCCGGCGAACAGCGGCTTGCCTTCCTTCCAGATCGACTGGTGCACGTGCATGCCGGAGCCGTTGTCGCCGTAGACGGGCTTGGGCATGAAGGTCGCGGTCTTGCCGTAGCTCGCGGCCACGTTGTGGATCGCGTACTTGTAGATCTGCATGGCGTCGGCGGTCTTGACCAGCGTGTCGAACTTGATGCCGAGCTCGTGCTGGGCCGAGGCCACTTCGTGGTGGTGCTTCTCGACGGTCACGCCGAAGGCCGCGATGGCGGCGAGCATCTCGCCGCGGATGTCCTGGCCGGCGTCGAGCGGCGGCACGGGGAAGTAGCCGCCCTTGGTCGGGATGCGGTGGCCGAGGTTGCCGCCTTCGTACTCGGTGTCGCCGTTGGTCGGCAGCTCGGCCGCATCCAGCTTGAAGCCGGAGTTGTACGGGGTCGCCGTGAAGCGCACGTCGTCGAACAGGAAGAATTCCGCCTCGGGGCCGACATAGAGCGTGTCGCCGATGCCGGTGGACTTGAGATAGGCTTCCGTCTTCTTGGCGATGCCGCGCGGGTCGCGCTCATAGGGCTCGCCGGTCGTGGGCTCCAGCACGTCCGCGACGATGGACAGCGTCGGGGCGGAGAAGAAGGGGTCGAGACGCGCGGTCGACAGGTCGGGCAGCAGCAGCATGTCCGATTCGTTGATGGCCTTCCAGCCCGCGATCGACGAACCGTCGAACATCGTGCCTTCGGTGAAGAACTCCTCGTCGGTGAACGTCACGTCGAAAGTGACGTGCTGCCACTTGCCGCGCGGATCGGTGAAACGCAGGTCCACGTAGCGGATGTCGTTGTCCTTGATCTGCTTGAGGACATCCTTGGCGGTCGTCATGGGTAAAGGTCCTTGTTTCTCTGTGCAATCTGCCGGAGGAAGCGCGACATGGATCATTTGGCGCCGCTTGCCGGCGGGAGGGGGTGATGGCCGCGGCCGCGCACGCGGCCACAACCCGACGCGGCGCTGGGCCGCGGGAAAAATCGAAGTGCCGGCGGCGCCGGAATCAGACCGCGTCGGGGCCCGTTTCACCGGTGCGGATGCGGATGACTTCCTCGACGGGCGAGACGAAGATCTTGCCGTCGCCGATGCGCCCCGTGGCTGCGGCCTTGCGGATGGCCTCGATGGCGCGGTCGACGAGTTCGTCGCCCAGCACGATCTCGATCTTCACCTTCGGCAGGAAATCGACGACGTATTCCGCGCCGCGATAAAGTTCGGTGTGCCCTTTCTGGCGTCCGAAACCTTTCGCCTCGATCACCGTGATGCCTTGCAGGCCGATTTCCTGCAACGCCTCCTTCACCTCGTCGAGCTTGAAGGGTTTGATGATCGCCTCGATTTTCTTCATACCTGAAGCCTCCCGTGGCTTATTCGGCGTGCTCGCCTTGAACCGATAAGATGATTAGCACCAAAGGCCGGGGCCGGACACGGCCAAAATGGCCCCCTTCCCCCGCCAATGCCCAACGTGTGGGCAATATTTGCCCATATTTTGTGCAATTGCTACGCCCGATGCTACGCTGCCGGCTTCGATGCCGCCGGGGCCTTTTCGCCGGGCATTCCTGTGGGATTCTCCCGGCGTTCCCCCTGTCTTTTCCTGCCGCATTTTCTTGCGCCGGCGCGCGCAACTGGTCATCCTCTCGTTTGTCGGAGAGGGGAACGGGGGCTTGAAATGGCGGTATCGCTGCTGACCACCGCGGCCATGCGGGAAGCGGACAGGCGCACGATCGAGGCCGGCACGCCCGGCTACACGCTGATGCAGCGCGCCGGGCACGCGGTGGCGGAGCGGGCGTTGCAGCTTCTGGCCGCGCGTGTGCAGCCGTCGCGTTTCGGGACGGGCGAGCGCGGCGGGCGCATCGCCGCCGTGCTGTGCGGGCCGGGCAACAACGGTGGCGACGGCTTCGTGGCCGCCCGGGTGCTGGCGGCGCGCGGCTTTTCCGTGCGCCTGGGGCTTTTCGGCGCCATCGAGGCGTTGAAGGGCGATGCCGCGGAGGCGGCGGCGGACTGGTCTGGCGATGTGCTCGCGGCCTCGGATGTCGACCTTGCGGATGTTCATGTCATCATCGACGCGCTGCTCGGCGCGGGCCTCGACCGCGACCTGCCGCCCGAGCTGGTGCGGCTGGTCGAGCGTATCAACGATGCCGCCGCGCCCGTTCTCGCCGTCGACACGCCCACAGGCGTCGACGGCGATACCGGCGCGATCCGCGCCGCCGCCGTGCGGGCCGATGTCACCGTCACCTTCGCCCGCGCCAAGCCTGGGCACTATCTCTATCCGGGGCGCGCGCGATGTGGCGCAGTGCATGTGGACGACATCGGCATCAGCGATACGCACGCCGAGGAACTGTCGGCCGGGCTTGCCATCAACCGGCCGGAGGCGCTGATCCGCCGGTCGCTGTCGCCGTCCGCCACGGGGCATAAATATGGACGCGGCCATGCGCTCGTCGTGTCGGGCGGCGCGACGCACACCGGCGCGGCGCGGCTCGCGGCGCGGGCGGCGCTGCGGGCGGGCGCCGGGCTCGTGACGGTGGCCTCGCCCCGCGACGCGCTGGCCGAAAACGCCGCGCATCTCACGGCTATCATGCTGCGCGAGGCGGAGACGCCGCAGGCGCTCACGCAATTATTGGCGGACGCGCGCTTCAATGCGCTTGCCATCGGCCCCGCCGCCGGCGTGGGCGAGCGGACCGCCGCTTTCGTGCGGGCGGCGGCGGGGGCAGGGCGCGCGCTGGTGCTGGATGCCGATGCGCTGACGAGCTTCGCCGGCGATCCATCGGCGCTCGCGGCGGCGATCGCGCCGGCGGGCGCGGGAAAAGTGGTGCTCACGCCGCATGAGGGCGAGTTCGCTCGTCTGTTCGCGAATGCGCCCGAAATCACCGCCGATCCGTCGAAAGTGGCGCGAGCGCGGCGCGCGGCGGTGCTCACCGGCGCGATCGTGGTGCTCAAGGGCGCGGACACGGTCATCGCCGCCCCGGACGGACGCGCCTCCATCAACGACAATGGCACGCCCTGGCTGGCGACGGCCGGCTCCGGCGATGTGCTGACAGGCCTCGTCGCCGGGCTGCTGGCGCAGGGCCTGCCGGCCTATGACGCCGCCTGCGCGGCAGTGTGGCTGCACGGCGCCGCCGCGCGGCGGCTGGGGCCGGGCCTCATCGCCGAGGACTTGCCGGAGGCGCTGCCGCAAGTGCTCGCGACCCTGCTGGCCTAAAGCGTTTTCACGCAAAGTGGATACCGCTTTGCGCGAAGAAAACGCGTCTCATCAGAAAGTTAAAGCATTTCTGCGTTTCAACGAAACGTCGAAATGCTTTAGGCGCTTTCAAGCACGGCGGACGTTGCATTGTTTGAAAAACGCGTCAAATCATATGGTTAGATCGCATCGCGCTTCCCCGCTTCAGGTCACCTCGAACCAGCCGGCGAGGCCCGCGCCAAGGCGGTCGAGGATGGCGGAGCCGATCATCCAGCGCCCCGGATTGTCGGCGACGAAGGCGATGCGCACCGTCTGGGCCGGGGGGATGGCGATGGTGTCGAGCCAGTAGGGTTCCCAGCCGTCGTCGAGCCGGTGGAGCTGGCGGGCGTGGTGGCCGTGCAGGTGCAGCACCTGCAGGAACGGCGTCGGGTTCTCCAGCGACAGCACCACCGGCGTGCCACGCCGCACGCTGAACAATGGTCGCTCGCGCGCATCCGTCCATGACATGCCGCCGAGCCGCCAGACCCGCGCGGAATCGGTGGCGCGATCTTCAAGCTTCTGCGGATCGAGGCCGCCGCCGATGGCGATGTCGAACCGGCGCGCGGCGGCGAGATCGATGTCGGCAGGCAGCAGCGGATTGGGAGCCAGC
Organism: uncultured Chelatococcus sp.; assembly: GCA_937863995.1. Taxonomy (GTDB): domain Bacteria; phylum Pseudomonadota; class Alphaproteobacteria; order Rhizobiales; family Beijerinckiaceae; genus Pseudochelatococcus. Next base: position 22,196 of record CALMIK010000083.1, on the reverse strand, counting down.
GCCGTGACGGCGGCGGGAACATTCGCCGCCGGACGGCCTTCGCCTGTCAGCCGCAGCAGCGCCAGCCCGCTGCCGATCTGCGCCGCGACGGTGCCGGTCGCGCCATCCGCCGGTGCGGTGAGCACGATGTCGGCGCGGCTTCCGGGCGCCAGCGTCAGCCGGTTCTGCGATGGCGGGAACGGATCGTCGACCGGCTGGCTGTCGGCAGCGACGATATGGACGGCGATGTCCTCGAAGCCGAGCGTGAGCGGGCGCGCGTTGGAGACGTTGGCGATGCGCACCCGCAATTGCTGGCCCGGCGGGCGCTTCAGGGCCGCCGGCGCGGTGCCGCCATTGATCAGCAGGCGATTGCCGAGCCGCCCCGCGAGGCCGATGTCGGCGGGCGCGCCGAAGCCGTCACGCACCTGTCCGCCCTCGCCGAGGGCGATGTCGTCGAGCACCAGCACGAAGTCGTCGGCGTAGGGCGGTGTCTCCTCGTCGACGACGAGGATGCCGGACAGGCCGCGTTCCGTCTGCTCCGCCGCATGCGCCGGCACGAGCGGGCGATAGACGAAGGTGCCCGCCTCGCGGGCGGTGAAGGCGATGTCTTGCGTCTCGCCGGGCGCGAGCGCGTCGCGCGTGAGGCCGGCGACGCCGTCCATGGCGTTGGCGATCCGCAGGCCCGCCCAGTGCAGGGAGGTCGGCTGGGGAAGGGCGTTGCGCAGCTTGAGGCTCAGTACGTCGTCGCGCTTCAGGCGCAGCAGGGGGCCGGGGAAGGTGTCGTTATAGGTCCACAGGCGCAGCGCCGGCTTGTCCGGGGCGAGGGTGTGGGTCGAATCGCCCGCCCGCAGCTCCGGCGGCAGGCCGGGCGGCGAAGACGGCGACTGCGCGCGCGACACGCGCATGGGCGCCAGCGAGGCCGCCGCCGTGGCCGTGAAGGTCGCAAGCAGCCGGCGGCGTGTCAGCGTCATCGAAAGTTCTTTCTTTGCAGTCGGTTGCCGGAACCGCGCCAGGGCGATTCCGGGTGGCGCTCGCACGCTGCGGCATCGATGCTTCGATACATACAAGGGATGCGCGCGGCAGGCGAGGGGCGAAGATCTCGGCGGACTGTCATTTTTTTGCTGCAATAGCCGCAGGCCGTGATATAGAGCCGCGACCCGGAGAGGGGTGCGCCGCGCAGGCGGACCTTCGTTGCGGGCGTGGCGGAATTGGTAGACGCGCAGGATTTAGGTTCCTGTGACGCAAGTCGTGGGGGTTCGAGCCCCTCCGCCCGCACCATGCTCCGCCGGTGGAATTTTCGGCCCTGCCGGGCAAAGCCGGCTCGACCGGGCTCATCTGAACGCGAAATGGATTGAGAAGCTTTACCATGCAGGCGACCGAGACTCTGTCAGAGGGTTTGAAACGCGAGTTCAAGGTGGTGGTTCCGGCCGCCGATCTGGAGTCGAAGCTGTCGAGCGAGCTCGCGGGCCTCAATGGCCGCGTGCGCATCAACGGCTTCCGCCCCGGCAAGGTGCCGGTCGCGCACCTGCGTCGCCTCTATGGCCCGTCGGTGATGGCTGATGTCGTCCAGAACGCCATCAACGAGGCCAACCGCAAGATCATCGACGACAACTCCCTGCGCCTTGCCGGTGAGCCGAAGGTGACGCTGCCGGAGGACAAGGACGAGATCGAGGCCGTTATCGCCGCCAAGCGCGACCTCGCCTTCAGCGTGGCGCTGGAAGTGCTTCCGACCTTCGAGCTGAAGCCTCTCGATGGCGTGACGCTCGAGCGCGAAGTCGCCGAAGTGCCGGAGTCCGAGGTCGACGAGGCCATCGAGCGCCTCGCCGGCGAGGCACGCCCCTTCTCCGAGAAGGACGGCGAGGCAGCTACCGGCGACCGCGTGGTGATCGATTTCGTCGGCACTATCGACGGCACGCCTTTCGAGGGCGGCTCCAGCCAGGACATCCGCGTCGAGATCGGCTCGGGCAGCTTCATTCCCGGCTTCGAGGAACAGCTCATCGGCGCGAAGAAGGATGAGGAGCGCACCGTCGTCGTCACCTTCCCCACCGATTACCAGGCCGATCACCTTGCCGGCAAGGAAGCCAGCTTCGCCGTCACGGTGAAGGGCGTCGAGGCGGCGGGCGAGGCGAAGATCGACGACGAACTGGCCAAGACCATCGGCTTTGATTCGCTCGATGCGCTGAAGAACGTCATTCGCGGCTCGCTGGAGCGCGACTTCAACGCGCACACGCGCCGCAAGATCAAGAAGAAGCTGCTCGACGCTCTCGACACGCAGTACGATTTCGCGCTGCCGCCGAGCCTCGTCGACCAGGAATTCGCCGGTGTGTGGCAGCAGGTCCTCGCTGATCTGAAGCAGTCCGGCCGCACCTTCGAGGATGAAGGCACGACGGAAGAAGCGTCGAAGGACGACTACCGCAAGATCGCCGAGCGGCGCGTTCGCCTCGGCCTCGTGCTGGCGGAAGTCGGCGACCGCGCCGGCGTCACCGTGTCCGATGACGAGGTGAGCCGCGGCGTCGTCGAGCGCGCGCGCCAGTTCCCGGGCCAGGAAAAGGCCGTGTGGGATTTCTACAGCAAGAACCCGCAGGCGCTGGCCGAGATCCGTGCGCCGATCTTCGAGGAGAAGGTCGTCGACCACCTGCTCGGCCAGACGACGGTGACCGACAAGACGGTGACCCGCGAAGAGCTGTTCGCCGACGAGGACGACGAGGCATCGGCCGAGGCCGACAAGCCCGCCGACAAGCCGAAGGCGAAGACTCGCGCCAAGAAGGCCAAGTCTGACGACAAGGTGGCTGACGATAAGGCGGCTGACGAGGATGCATCGGCATCCTGAGCGCGCGTGCCGCCGGTTTGACGCTGGCGGCAGGCTGCTCTCGCGACAGCTTTAAATGTTAGGAAAAGGCGTGATTCGCTGATCGATGGAGCGAATCGCGCTTTTTCCGTTTAAAACGGGGTACATGGCCCTCGAATCCGAGGCACTTGCGCAAACCGTTTGAGTTGTTACGGTTTGGCGCAATTTGCCTTCAGTTTGATGCGCGAATCGAACGCAGGCTGATTTACATGGTGGTGATCCGGCCATCGAACGCGTGGGGCGGTTTGCGGACCGGGCGTTTTCCTGCCCGCAAGGTCTTGAAGATTTGCCGCCGCGATTATAGGTCGGGAACGGCCCGCAACGCATCGCAGCGCCAGTTGGCGCGTACTCCAGTCAAGGCTTGATCAGTGATGAGAGATCCATTCGAGGTTTACAACAGCACGCTGGTTCCGATGGTGGTGGAGCAATCCAACCGCGGCGAGCGCGCTTTCGACATTTTCTCGCGCCTGCTGCGCGAGCGGATCATCTTCCTCACCGGCCCGGTGGAGGACCATTCGGCCTCGCTCGTCGTGGCGCAGCTGCTGTTTCTTGAGGCGGAAAACCCCAAGAAGGAAATCAGCTTCTACATCAACTCGCCCGGCGGCGTCGTGACGTCCGGCCTGTCGATCTACGATACGATGCAGTTCATCCGCAGCCCGGTGACGACGCTGTGCATCGGCCAGGCGGCGTCCATGGGTTCGCTGCTGCTCGCGGCCGGCGAGCCGGGGCAGCGATTCGCGCTCCCCAATGCGCGAATCATGGTGCATCAGCCCTCCGGCGGCTTCCAGGGGCAGGCCACCGACATCCTCATCCACGCCCGCGAGATCGAGGCGCTGAAGCGCCGCCTCAACGAGATCTACGTCAAGCACACGGGCCGCGAGATCGCCGACATCGAAGCGGCGCTCGAGCGCGACAACTTCATGACCGCTGATGCGGCACGGGAATTCGGCCTGATCGACCAGGTTCACTCCAGGCGGGCCGAAGTAGAAGCCTGACCGATTTCGGGGCTGGCCTGCCGGCGCCAGCACCCGGTTCGGAAAAGGTTAAGAAATTTCAATCGATTGACAAGTTGGCCGGCAATGTAGTTTGCTAGACGCGTGCGGAGCCCGCAGACAGCGGGCGGCGCACGGGGTGCGTTGCGGGGCGAACCGCCGTCGTACCGGTACAGGGCGGCGGTTTGAAAGGGCGGTTCGGGGTTGGCAAAATAGCGCGGTGACGCTGCTTACTTTTTGCATACCCCGGGTCTATATGAACACATGATGACGCCCCGAAGATCGAAGTCGGGGCAGTACCGAGTGGAGACGGACCATGAGCAAGGCAGGTGGCAGCGACTCGAAGAGCACGCTCTACTGCTCATTCTGCGGCAAGAGCCAGCATGAGGTCCGTAAACTCATCGCCGGGCCGACGGTGTTCATCTGCGATGAGTGCGTGGAACTGTGCATGGATATCATCCGCGAGGAATCGAAGTCCTCGCTGGTGAAGTCGCGCGACGGCGTTCCGACGCCCAAGGAAATCAGCAAGGTGCTCGATGACTACGTCATCGGCCAGGCGCACGCCAAGAAGGTGCTGTCGGTTGCGGTTCACAACCACTACAAGCGCCTTTCGCATGCGTCGAAGCACAACGACGTCGAGCTTGCGAAGTCGAACATCCTGCTCGTCGGTCCCACCGGCTCGGGCAAGACGCTGCTGGCGCAGACGCTGGCGCGCATTCTCGACGTGCCCTTCACCATGGCGGACGCCACGACGCTGACGGAAGCCGGCTACGTCGGCGAGGATGTCGAAAACATCATCCTGAAGCTCTTGCAGGCGTCCGACTACAACGTCGAGCGCGCCCAGCGCGGCATCGTCTATATCGACGAGATCGACAAGATCTCGCGCAAGTCCGACAATCCGTCGATCACGCGCGACGTGTCGGGCGAGGGCGTGCAGCAGGCGCTGCTGAAGATCATGGAAGGCACGGTCGCAAGCGTGCCGCCCCAGGGCGGGCGCAAGCATCCGCAGCAGGAATTCCTGCAGGTGGACACGACGAACATCCTGTTCATCTGCGGCGGCGCCTTCGCCGGGCTCGAGCGCATCATCATGGGGCGCGGCAAGGGCACGTCGATCGGCTTCGGCGCCAACGTGCAGGCCCCGGACGACCGGCGCACCGGCGAGGTGTTCCGCGAGGTCGAGCCCGAGGATCTGCTGAAGTTCGGCCTCATTCCCGAGTTCGTCGGCCGCCTGCCGGTCATCGCGACGCTCGAGGATCTCGACGAGGCGGCGCTGAAGCGCATCCTGCAGGAGCCCAAGAACGCGCTCGTGAAGCAGTATCAGCGCCTGTTCGACATGGAAGACGTCGAGCTGACCTTCAACGAGGAGGCGATGTCGCTGATCGCCCGAAAGGCCATCGAGCGCAAGACCGGCGCGCGCGGCCTGCGGTCCATCATGGAGGGCATCCTGCTCGACACGATGTACGACCTGCCGGGGCTTGAGGGCGTCGAGCAGATCGTCGTCGGTCCCGAGGTGGTCGAGGGCAAGGCGACGCCGCTCTACATCTACACGGATCGCTCCGACGCCGGCGCCTCGGCCAGTGCATGACGGCCGGCCGATGATGGTCGATCGGGCCGCTTCATGAAGGGTTGAGAAGGCGCCGCTCCTCGGAACGGCGCCTTTTTTGTGGCGTTTCGCGCACGGGCATCGCCGGTTTGTCCTTGTGCACACTTCTTGAACCCGGGGAGCTTGAAAGCCGGCGAAAGGCTCTCCAACTTAATCTTCGTTGCCGTGAGCCCCTCACGCCCGCAGGGGTGAGGGGAGCGGCGCTCCGGAGGCAGTCACCCGCGTGATGAGCGCCTCCGGCCATTCATCCGCGACCTGCCGGAACGGGGGCACGGATGTAAAAGAAAGGATACGGGTCATGACGACAACGAAGCCCCGCCAGGCGGTTCCCGCCGGAACGATCGGGACGTACCCTGTTCTGCCGCTTCGCGACATTGTTGTTTTTCCCCATATGGTCGTGCCGCTGTTCGTCGGCCGCGACAAGTCCATCCGCGCGCTTGAGGAAGTGGTCAAGAGCGACCGCCACATCCTGCTCGCCACCCAGATCAACGCCTCCGACGACGACCCGGCGACGGACGCGATCTACGAGGTGGGCACGCTCGCCAACGTGCTGCAGCTGCTGAAGCTTCCCGATGGCACCGTGAAGGTGCTGGTCGAGGGCGCGTCGCGCGCCCGCGTCAAGGGCTACACGCGCAGCGACGGCTTCTATGAGGCCGAGGCCGAGGCCCTGCCCGAAACCACGGGCGGCGACGTCGAGGTGGAGGCGCTCGCCCGCTCGGTGGTGGCCGAATTCGAAAATTACGTCAAGCTCAACAAGAAGATCTCCCCCGAGGTCGTCTCCGCCGTGACGCAGATCGACGAGCCGTCGAAGCTCGCCGACACGGTCGCCTCGCATCTGGCGGTCAAGATCGCCGACAAGCAGGCGATCCTCGAGGCCGACTCGATCTCCGAGCGGCTCGAGAAGGCGCTTGGCCTGATGGAAAGCGAAATTTCCGTCCTGCAGGTGGAAAAGCGCATCCGCACGCGCGTCAAGCGCCAGATGGAGAAGACCCAGCGCGAGTACTACCTCAACGAGCAGATGAAGGCGATCCAGAAGGAGCTCGGCGACGAGGATGGCCGCGACGAGCTCTCGGAGATCGAGGAGCGCATCGAGAAGACGCGCCTCACCAAGGAGGCCCGCGACAAGGCGCTGGGTGAGCTGAAGAAGCTGCGCCAGATGTCGCCGATGTCGGCCGAGGCGACGGTGGTGCGCAACTATCTCGACTGGATTCTCGGTATTCCGTGGTCGAAGCGCTCCAAGGTCAAGAAGGATCTCGATCTGGCGCAGAAGACCCTCGACACCGATCACTTCGGCCTCGACAAGGTCAAGGAGCGCATTCTCGAGTATCTCGCGGTGCAGCAGCGCGCCAACAAGCTGACCGGTCCGATCCTGTGCCTCGTCGGCCCTCCGGGCGTCGGCAAGACCTCGCTCGGCAAGTCGCTGGCCAAGGCCACGGGGCGCGAGTTCGTGCGCCTGTCGCTTGGCGGCGTGCGGGACGAGGCGGAGATCCGCGGCCATCGGCGCACCTACATCGGCTCGATGCCCGGCAAGATCATCCAGTCGATGCGCAAGGCCAAGACGTCCAACCCGCTCATCCTGCTCGACGAGATCGACAAGATGGGCATGGACTTCCGCGGCGATCCGTCCGCGGCGTTGCTCGAGGTGCTGGACCCGGAGCAGAACGGCACGTTCAACGACCATTACCTCGAGGTCGACTACGACCTGTCGAACGTGATGTTCGTGACCACGGCCAACACGCTCAACATTCCGGGACCGCTGCTGGACCGCATGGAGGTGATCCGCATCGCCGGCTACACCGAGGAAGAGAAGCTGGAGATCTCCCGCCAGCACCTCATTCCCGAGGTCACGCGCAAGCACGGTCTCAAGCAGGGCGAGTGGGCGATCGACGACTCGGGGCTGCTGCTGCTCATCCGCCGTTACACGCGGGAAGCGGGCGTGCGTAATCTGGAGCGCGAGCTGTCCAACCTCATCCGCAAGGCGGTGAAGGAAATCGTGCTCAAGAAGACCGACGCGGTGAGCGTAACGTCGGAGAACCTCGCCGATTACCTCGGCCCGCCGAAGTACCGTTTCGGCGAGATCGATACCGAGGACCAGGTCGGCGCTGTTACCGGGCTGGCGTGGACCGAGGTCGGCGGCGAGTTGCTGACGATCGAAGGCATCACCATGCCCGGCAAGGGCAAGATGACGGTCACCGGCAACCTGAAGGACGTGATGAAGGAATCGATCTCGGCGGCGGCGTCCTACGTTCGCTCGCGCGCGCGCGATTTCGGCATCGATCCGGCCTTCTTCGACACGCACGACATCCACGTGCACGTGCCGGAAGGGGCCACGCCGAAGGACGGCCCGTCGGCCGGCATCGGCATGGCGACCGCGATCGTGTCCACGGTCACGAAGATCGCGGTGCGCCGCGACATCGCCATGACCGGCGAGGTGACGTTGCGTGGCCGCGTGCTGCCCATCGGTGGCCTGAAGGAGAAGCTGCTCGCCGCGTTGCGCGGTGGGATCACGAAGGTGCTCATCCCCGAGGAAAACGCCAAGGATCTCGCCGAAATTCCGGACAGCGTGAAGAACGGCCTCGAAATCGTTCCCGTCTCGCGGATGGAACAGGTGTTGGCGCATGCGCTGGTGCGCCAGCCTGAAGCGCTGGTGGCCTCCGATGCCGCAACTCCCGCTCCGGCTGGAGAAGTGCAGCTTCCGGCAGAGGATGGTGACAGCACGGCGCTGTTCGCTCACTAGATCGTATCCCGTTTCGTTGAAACAGTGATGCGATGGTTCCCGGGAGCATCATGGCAGGCTTGGGGCCGGCGTTGGCTTCGGGTGTGCCGGACGCGTTCGGGCCGGACTTGCGGCAGCCGCATAAATTGTTGAAAACGACCCTCCGGGCTGGTCCCGGAGGGTTTTTTTTCGGAATTACGGTGGGAAGGCATTGCCTTCGTTGATAATTTACGTCATCCGGTGACGCTTGCCATGCTTCGGTAAAGCCTTACTACTCAGGTATCAAAATTTGACCATGACTCGCAAAGGCGGGTTTAGGAGGACCAAATGAACAAAGGTGATCTCGTTTCAGCTGTCGCCGACAAGGCCGGCCTGACCAAAGCGCAGGCAGGCGATGCGCTGGATGCCGCCCTGGAGGCGATCACCACGGCGCTCAGCAAGGGCGACGAAGTCAAGCTCATCGGCTTTGGTACCTTCGCTGTCGCAGATCGTCCTGCCGGCACGGCGCGCAACCCCCGCACGGGCGAGACCATCGCCGTTGCCGCATCGCGCACCCCCAAGTTCAAGGCCGGCGCTGGCCTCAAGGATGCCGTCAACAGCAAGTGACCTGGCAGGCGGCTCGCCGCGAGCGGTCCACGGATAGCATTTCCGTGTGATTGCGAGAGCGGGCCAGCGGGCTGAAGGCACTTTCGGCGATGGCATTCATCGCGACGGATTCCGACCGGGAGCGGTTTTCGCGAGAGACCGTCCCGGTTGCGGATGCGCGCTGCTCCGCTTCTGTCAGGACTGCTTCAAGCGCGGGTAGATTATGCGCAAGCATGCTGCTGCCTTGAAAAGCAGGGCGGCTTGCAGTAAGCAGCTTTCAGGGCGCCGCTCGCATGCAGTCAGCGGCGTCGTTTTTCGTGCAGCCCAGGCGCAAGCTATCGGGCGCGCACGGAGAAGTTGGCGATTGCATGAGAGCATCCGGTTGGCGCCGCTTCGCTCAGCTTGACTGAGTGAATGCGTGTTGCGGTTTTCCCGGGATGGCGGCATGCATATGATTTCGGGAACGCCGCTATTGGGGTTCCCCTGTTTCCGGGCAGCGCTCGCTTTCAGCGCTTGGGGCGGTTAGCTCAGTTGGTAGAGCGCCACGTTTACACCGTGGATGTCGGGGGTTCGAGTCCCTCACCGCCCACCACTGCCTGTATCCCTTTGAAATTAATAGGAATACTGCACGCTTTTCGGCGAACGCACTCGTGATGCGTCTATGCGGCATGTTTGCTGGCAGGGTGTTATATTTTATCGATCAAGTGATTCCATTTGATCGAACAGTCTCTCAGCCGCCAAGAGGCAGAGAACGCGCCCGCGACACGCTTGCTGCAACATACTTGCCACGAGACACTTGCCATGAGCCTCCCCGACGACAGCGGCGCCACCGCGCCGCAGCCCGAGACACCTCCGCAGGGGGGCGCAGGCAGTGGCATCCGCGATGCCGTGAAGGTTATCGTTCAGGCGCTGCTGGTCGCCTTCGTCATCCGCACGCTGCTTTTCCAGCCGTTCATGATTCCCTCGGGCTCGCTGATTCCGACGCTGCTTGTCGGCGACTACCTGTTCGTGTCGAAGTATGCCTACGGCTACTCGCGCTATTCCATTCCTTTCGGCCTGATCCCCTTCGAGGGCCGGATATGGGGTGCCGAACCGAAGCGCGGCGACATCGTCGTGTTCTACTCGCCGAAGAACGACGGCTCGGATTACATCAAACGCGTCATCGGCTTGCCCGGAGACACCATCCAGATGGTCGATAACGCGCTGGTCATCAACGGCCAGCGGGTCGGGCGCGAGCCCGTGGGCACCTATCCCGATACAGATCAATGGGGCAAGCCAATCAACGCGCCGCTGATCCGCGAAACCCTGCCCGGCGGAGAAAGCCATGTCATCATGGAGAGGGAGGGACCGGGGAGCTACTGGGCGAATACGTTCGTGTACAAAGTTCCCGAAGGCCATTATTTCATGATGGGCGACAACCGCGACAATTCGGTCGACTCACGCGATCTCGCTTCCGTCGGCTACGTGCCGTTCGAGAACATCATCGGCCGGGCAGAGGTGACCTTCTTCTCGCTGGATGAAAACACGCCCGCCTGGCAGGTGTGGAAATGGCCCGGGGCGGTGCGATGGGACCGCATCTTCAAGGCCATCCATTAAGAGCACCTAGAGCGTATCCCGGTTTCGTTGAAACGGGGATACGCTCTAACATCTTGATTTTGAGCGAATTCTTATCGATTAAATGATTCCATTTAATCGGAAAGCGCTCTAACAGAACCTCGCGCGGTCGGCTGGCCCGGTCTTTTGGTCCCCTGCTACGCTGCCAATCCTCGCCGATGCAACCAGCATCGACTGCGTTTGGCGTCTTGCAGGATGAGCAAAACCCTCAGGCCATCCTCAACCCGGAGGTTTTGTCAGGGGTTCTTAGCCCCCTCGCAAAGCCTCACGGCGCTGCCGCGCCAATGACCCAGAGCCAGAATGGTATGGTGATGACGGACGCGAGCGTCGTCAGCGAAATCGCGTTCGACGCCAGCGCCTCGCCCGACCGGTAGCGCACGGCCACGAGATACGCATTGATGCCGGTGGGCAGCGCCGCGAACGTTACCGCCACGGCCGCGAATGTCGCCGGCATCGTGAACACGTGGAATGCCAGCAGCCAGACGATCAGCGGGTGAACGACCATCTTGAGCAGCACCATGATCGCGGTGGGGCCGAGGTTGCCCCGCAGGCCGTAACGCGCCACCGCCATCCCCAGCGCCACCAGCGTGACCGGCGCCGCCGCCGTGGCAAGCTGCCCGATCACCTGATTGAGCAGGTCGGGCAGCGGCAGATGCGTGATGCGGACCATGCCGCCGAGCAGGATGGCGATTATGATGGGGTTGGTCAGCAGCGCCCGCACCATGACCAGCACCTGCCCGCCGCCGGTGCCCGTGCGCGACAGCAGCAGCGCCGCGACGATCATGACGACCGGCAGATGTACGGCGATCAGCAGGAACATGGGCAACGCGCCGGCTTCGCCGAACACCATCACGATCAGCGGCACGCCCAGCATCACCGTGTTGGCCTGGGCGGCGGAAAATCCGCAGATGACGGTGTCCGTACCGCTCGCTGCAAACAGTCGGCGCGCGGCCACCATCGCAATCCCCCACACCGCCGCGACGCCCAGGAAATAAGCCGACCAGTATGCCCACGGCAGCATCACCGGCGCATTGCCCTCCGACAGGGTGCGGAAGATCAAGGCCGGTATCGCCAGGGTCGCGACGAAATCGGACACGCCCACGCAGGTGCTGTCGGAGAGAACGCCGAGCCTCGACACGGCCCAGCCCAGGCCGATCAGGCCGAAGACGGGAAGAACGATGCTGAGGATCTGGCTCATGGCGCGACAACGGGATTGAAAGCGCAAGACGCCCGCGCGACATCGCCGCGACAGGGCGTCGTGCATCTGTTCTCGGCTGCGGACAGGAGAACGACCCGGCCGGGAGCCGCGCCGCGTGAAACTGGAACGCCCGGATTGTTCCACAGAAGCATCCGCGCCGATAGCGCAAATCCGCATGTTTTAGAGCGTCGGACGTTCTGATGGAATCAGAACTGACGCTCTAACTTTTTGATTTCATGCATCTTTGTCGACGAAAAGTGGTATCCACTTTTCTGCACGATGCAATAGACCCCATCTCCGACCCAGATGTATCGGAAAGGGGTCTGCGGTTTTTATTTTAAGCGAACACATGTCGATCGAACGGTTCCATCCGATCGACATGCCCTCTGTGCCGCTCAGCCTTTTATGAATAAACGCGAAACGGCGTCGTCGAGCTCGGCAGACTGTGTCGATGCCGCGACGTGTTCGCGTCCGGTCTGTTCCCGGAACGCCATCCGTGCCAGTTGGTGCTGCGCGTCGGCATGGGGGGCCTGAGCCGCCGGCGCGGCGTTGCCTCGCCGCAGCAGTGCCTTTTCCTCTTCGTCGAGCAGCCCGAATGCCTCCTCGACCGAGCCGACATCGACGGCATAGAGATCGCCGCGCACGATCTTCATCTGCTGTGTGGCGTCGGCGTGAGCCTGCGTGAGCGCATCTTGCCGGCGCGCGCCGGTGGCGTCGAGGTCCATGGTGGACAGGTCGCCGTGTTTCACGTTGACCACGTTGGGGCCGAAGTCATGCACCTTCTTCTTGTCCGCCTCGGTATCCGCCGCCAGGTTCGGGTTGGAGGCGACCCATCCCATGACCGCCGACGAGATCGAGCCGAAGATGCGCTGGAACATGCCGCTGCTGGATTTGTCCTCCGGCGGCGCGTGCATGATCTTGTTGGTTTCGCCCGCATTGTCGAACACCATCACGGTCGATGCCGCCCACTGGCGTTGCTGGGCCGGCGACCGCAAATCGGTGGGGTCGGAGTTCGAGCGTCCGCGCGACAGCGGCACCAGCGTCTCGATCGGGATGTTGGATGATATGCCGCCGTCGGAAAACACATGCCTGGCGGAAGGGCCGCTGAACTGCGGAAAGGAAACGCCGGTGGCGATCAGCGGGTGCGCCATGGAAGCGCGCGCGCCGTAGGCGATGGGCATGAACGGTGCGGTCTGCTTGTCGAAGGCGATGTTCTTGCCGGTCGTCGTATCGTGCACCGACAGCGCGACCTCGCGGAATTTCTCCGGCGCGAGCGCGTGCAGCAGGGCGATGTCGGAGAAGGTCACCATGCGGCCGGCGCGGCTGCGGGTGAAATCGGGCGTCTGCGCCAACTCGGCGAGGCGCGCCATGGTCCGGTCCACTTCCTGCTGCACGGCGCCGTCGCTGAGCGCGCCAGTGCCGCCCGCATCCTTGCGCCGCTGCGCGACCACGACCGTGACATCGCGGCGCAGCCCTTCGGCGTCCCGGGTGCGCAGGAAATCCCTCACTTCCTGCGCGGTGATTTCATCGAGCTTCCGGATGATGCCAGTGGCGGTATCGTGGGTCGCGCCGAAGGGCGATAGCAGCCGGGCGGTGATCCGCGCCGTGTCCTTGAAGCTGATGTCGGGGTAAATCGCGTTCAGCGTGCCGTCCGTGGCGAGCAACTGACGCAACTGCCCGGTGAGAATGCCGTTCAGTTCGCCGAGATCGCGCCCCACCGAAATCCACGTGGCCACCAGCGCACCGGCGGAGCTGCCGGCGACGGAGTGCAGTTCGTCGAGCAGACCGGCATCCGCGAGCGCCAGCAGCGCGCCGCCCATGCCGACTCCCTTGGCGCCGCCACCGCTCAGCACGAGATTTTCGATGGGCGGCACGCGCCGGATCAGGTTGAAGCCGCCATCCGCCTTGCGCACGATCTGCGGCGTTACCGGCCCGCCCGCCCGCTGCGCCGCGACGGCCATCAGCCGGTCCATCGCCTCCGCCACCGCCTTGTCGAGCGTTGCGACGGCCTTGTTCCCCGCCTTCTGGATGCGCTCGATCATCTCCCCGCTGGTGAGGCACTCCTGCCCTTGGCTCAGCGGCGCGCCGAACACCTCGCGCATAACCTGGCGCAACTGGTGCTGCGCACTGGCGCGAACGAGCGCGGCGCTTTCCGCCGGCATATCGTTCGTGCGCTCATCGAGAACCTGCATCATGCCGTCCTCGAACAGCGCCATTTCCTTGCGGTAATTTGCGCGGCTCTCGCACGGGCGGCAGGAAGAGCTTCCCGCCGCCGTTGTCGTCACGGCCTCCCCCGCAGGCTCGGACGACGCGATATCCGAATGACGGAATGCAGACGATCGGGACAGTTCCACGCTGGACATAGACAACTCCTGTCGGGGGGCGGGCGGAAGGCAGCCGGCTATGGCCGGACTCCATGATTACGCGGAATTTAAATGCAGCTATGATTTCTGGATAAAACTGATGCAACAAGAAGAATTTGTTAGGCTTATTAATGTTTTATAGGAATAGTTTTGTATAGAAATACGTTCTCCATTGTGTTTATCTTTGGCAAAATAAATAATTCAGCCGCCATATATATTTGATAATTAAGGACTGTTTGTTAGCGGAAAGATTTTTTGCGTCGCAGCCGAATATGCGCTTTCCGATGACGGGGGGCATAAAAACCTGACGCACTGCCAGGCAGAGATCTGCTCCGATATGAGTTAGCTACAAATGGGGAGGCGATTGGCTATATTATTTTGAGATAATAAGCAGTTATATAAAGAAATTTAGGTTCTTATCGGCGTTTAATTATCCAAATTCAAAATAATTAGGCTACATAAAAATCATATTATTCATATTTTTATCCCTCATTATGCTTTTTTTATTAAAAATAAACTTTCAACGGCAACAATGATACCGTGCCTCACGCATACGTCAACCGAAAATTTCGCTGTGATTTTTGGCCGCCCACGCGCGTTTCGCGATCTGATTGGATCGGGAAAATCTCGCGGAGCCCGTATCAAAGCTGCGCGGCATCGGGTGATTGGGGCCCCCTGAACCCCGTTCTGTCGTGTTAAACATCCGCATATTCGGTGGGGAGGGGCCGTGACGCACGCTGTCGACTAACCCGTTGACATATAGAGATAGTTTTGGATAGCATGAGGTTATCAATCTCGGCAAAGTTGGTGGGAACACTGCCAGCGACCGGGAATGCGTTCCGGGGCATTGATCGATGAATTCCTTTGTATCCGCTGGTGTGCGCATCAATTATGTGGATCTTCCGCCGTTGGCGGAGACACCTGCCGCCGGGCGGCCGGTGCTGTTGATTCACGGCTTCGCGTCCAATCATGTCGTCAACTGGGTCGACACCTTGTGGACGAAGACACTGGGGCGTGCCGGCTATCGCGTTATAGCGCTGGATAATCGGGGGCACGGTCAGAGCGAGAAGCTCTATAATCCCGAAGACTATACGACCGCCCGCATGGCCGATGACGCATGCCGCTTGCTCGATCATCTCGACATCCCGCGTGCGGCGGTGATCGGCTATTCGATGGGCGCGCGCAATACGGCGCAACTCGCCTTTCAGCATCCCGACCGTGTCGCGGCAGCGGTTCTCGGCGGGCTCGGCATTCACCTCGTCAAGGGCGCCGGCTTGCCGCAGCGCATTGCGGAGGCACTGGAAGCGCCCTCTCTCGACGGTTTGACAGACGCCAACGAACGCATGTTCCGCGCGTTCGCCGAACAGACGCGCAGTGACTTGCGCGCACTCGCAGCCTGCATTCGCGGGTCGCGGGGGGCGCTCACGCCGGAACAGGTGCGGGCGATCACGATTCCCGTGCTGGTCGCAGTCGGCTCCAACGATCCGATCGCCGGGTCGGGTGAGGAATTGGCGGCGCTTTTTCCCAACGGCCGCTTTCTCAATATTCCCGGCCGCGATCACAATCTGGCCGTGGGCGACCGCGTGCACAAGCAGGGCGCGCTGGCTTTTCTGGAAGAGGTTTACATGGATCGCTGACCTGCCCAAGCTGGGTCAGCCAAACAGTTTACAAGTCACGTAGTGGGGGGGATGCCCGCCGAATCGGCATGTTGCGCAGGCTCTGCCGGTCGGAGGCCGTTAACCGGAAGAGAAGCCTCGAAAGCCAAGTATTCCCAAATCAGCGCAAAGATAGTTGGGAAAATACCGAATGACGGCTCATCGATAATCGATCAGCCAGCTGGCGCTCCCAAGGGAAGCGGATAAACCCCTTGAAATCAAAGCGTTGCAAGATAGTTTGGGGAAACAGCGCGCCATTGATTTGATTGGCTTTCCTCGCGCCGCCTCCAAACCTTTTTATGTAGACTTCGCTGACAAGATGGCTGTCCCGAGCGCAGATGCTTGTGCGCTGTCGGGAAGTATCTAGGTGAGCCGTGTTGATGATGGACACGGCCGAATTCAACTTCGCCGCCCTTGCCGAGCCGGTCGCGCGCGAACTGCTGGGCGCGCCCAATGCGCGGCTCTCCTGCAAGGATGAACTACGATTCGGTAGCAACGGCAGTCTGAAGGTCGCGATTAGCGGGAAAGCTGCCGGCACGTTTACCGACTTCGAAAACGGCACCGGCGGCGGCTTGCTGGATCTTATTGGCCGTGAGGTCGGTGGCGACCGTAAGAGTGCGACTGAGTGGTTGCGCAAGCACTATGGCGCACACGAACCCGTTCGCAGGTCCGCCGGCAAGATTGTTGCCATCTACCCTTACCATGACGAGAATGGCCAGGTGCTGTTCGAAGTGGTGCGAAAAGAGCCGAAGACGTTTCTGCAACGCCGCTCTGAAACGGATTGGTCGGTCAAGGGCGTGCGCGTCGTACCCTACCGCCTGCCGGAAGTCATCGAAGCGATAGCGATGGAGCGGGCGGTCTTCATCGTGGAAGGCGAGAAGGATGCTGACCGACTTCATTCCCTGGGCATTCAAGCCACCTGCAACGCCGGCGGGGCAGGCAAGTGGACGGATGAACATGCCGCATTCCTGCATAGTGCGGACGTGGTCATCATCCCGGACAACGACAAAGCCGGGGAAGATCACTCCGAGAAGGTCGCGCGGAGCCTTAAGGATGTTGCCGCCCGCGTTCGCATCCTTCGGCTGATAGGCCTCGATCGGAAGGGAGATGTGTCTGATTGGCTCGACGCCGGCAACCGTATCGAGCAGCTTCATGAACTTGCCGAGACCGCCCCTGACTGGCGACCGGCGAGCCGGTTGCCGCTGACCTGGCTCGGCGAGGAAGACAACGTTCCGCCGAAGAAGTGGCTGGTCAAGGGCACGATCGGCCGCAACGATCTGTCGATCGTTCACGCCCCGTCGCGGCGGCAAGAGCTTCTTCGCGCTTGATATGGCAGCACGCGTCGCCGCCGGCATGGAATGGTTTGGCAAGCCCGTCGTCGAGTGCCCCGTGCTCTATATCGCGGCCGAGGGCGCTTCCGGCTTTCGCCTGCGCATGAAGGCATGGCGGCAACAGCACCCCGAGGCGGAAGGTGCGCCCTTCGTCATGATGGCGCGTTCCGTCGATCTCCTGGCTCCGAAAAGCGATGCTATCGATACGATCCGCGAAGCCATCGACGAGATAAGGGACGCAACTGGGCAGGCCGTAGGCATGGTCGTGCTCGACACGCTTTCACGCATGATGCCCGGCGGCGTCGACAGCGAACCGCGCGACGTGAAGGCCTTCCTTGAAAACACTGAGCGGCTGCGTACCGAAATCGGCGCGCACGTCATGATCATCCATCACAGCGGGAAGGAGACGGACAGAGGGATGCGCGGCTCGTCGATGCTGCGCGACTACGCGGACACCGTGATCGAGATCAGGGGAGGCGACACGGACGGCCCCTTGCGCGCGATCATCAGCAAGCAAAAGGACGGCGAGGACGGTCAGGAGTACCGCTTCACCCTGCTGCAATCGACTGTCGGGAAGGACGAGGATGGTGACGATATCACCTCCTGCGTCGTAAATCCCCTCGGCGCGAGCGCGGGCAATGAATCGGGAAAAATGCCACGCCTTTCGGATCGGGAAGAAATCGCCCGCCGATGCCTCGCGGATCTGCTGGCGGACGATGGCGTGACATCCGTGACAGGCGTGACAGCACCGAATGTCACACGAACTGTCACGGTCGATGCATGGCGCAATGCTGTCCGTGACAAGCTGGCGATGGACAGTGACGAAGCGTTTCGAAAAGCCTGGGAACGCTTGAAAACCAAGCTGTTGCGTCTTGCTGTGATCGGCATTCACGAGAGTAGGGCATGGTTGTTGTGACACCCATGTCACGGCGTGACATGCCCAAATGTCACGGCGGTGCGGGGGGCGTGACACCCCTAGCCCCCCTTAGGGGGGCGTAGGGTGTCACGACCACCCCCGCTGTGAGCGCCGAGCGGCTCGATCGTCACCCGGCGCCCCGTGGGTCCTTCCGGACGGCAAGGCTTGCGGGGTTAGGACGGCCCGGGATTTTGGTCGCTACAAATTTTAAAAATCGAGGGTGCCGGGCCAGGGAGGCTGGGAGACAAGGGCGGGTTTTGATGGCCTTCCGAACCAGTCCTAACTTGAACCGGCCTTCCAAATCGGCCTGTTGCCAGTTCAAAGAATACGTAAGGTAAACAAGCGTAAACAAAAGTAATGTCGGGTAAAGTCAACTTACCCTTACCAGCGGATTATTCGTTGCACCATTCCGTTTTTTGATTTCCAATTGATCGGAAAATATTGAGGATTGCTTCACCGTGCTTGATCTTCTCAAGAAAATGTTCGGTTTTTCGACTCGCTCCTATGACGGCGCGGGAGGGGGCCGTCGTTGGCGTGGGCACCCCGAAACGCCGGTGACGGTTACGGCGATGAATGCGGCGCGCGGGCCGTTGGCCCGGCGGGCGCGGTATCTGGTCGCGAACAACCCGCTGGCCGCTTCCGGCGTCGAGGCGTGGGTGTCGGCGCTGGTCGGCACCGGTATCAAGGGGCAGTCCGCGCATGGCGATCCCGATACGCGGGGGGCGCTCAACCTTGCCTTCGAGGCCTGGACGGACCATGCCGACGCGGACGGCCTGACCGACTTCTACGGACTTCAGGCGCTGATGGTGCGGCGCATGGTCGTGGACGGCGAGGCGTTTGCCGTGCTGGTCAACGACGCGCACGGGTTCCGGATCCGCCTGATCGACGCCGAGCAGGTCGACGCCAGCCTGACGCGACCGCTGCCGGACGGCGGCATGATCGTGCAGGGCGTCGAGCTTGACGCCTCCGGCCGGCGGCTCGCCTATCACATCCTGCCACAACGTCCCGGTCTGCTACTCGCCGAGGTGGCGCTGACGCCCCGCCGCGTGCCGGCCGAGGACGTGGTTCAGCTGTTCCGCCCCGAGACGCCCGGCCAGGTGCGTGGCGTCTCATGGTTCGCGCCCGTCATGCTGCGCCTCGCCGACCTCGATCAGTGGCGCGACGCGCAGCTCGTCCGGCAGAAGGTGGCGGCGATGCTCGCCGGCTTCATCACCTCCGCCGATCCCGCTTCCGGCGCGCCCATGGATGGCGAGGCGGACGGCGCCGGCAACCTCGTCGGCGGGCTGGAGCCGGGAACGCTGAAGTTCCTCGATCCCGGCCAGGACATCCGCTTTTCCGCGCCGGCCAGCATCGGCGCCGAGGTGATCGACTTCGCGAAGATCACGGAACGCGAGATCGCCGCCGGGCTTGGCCTGCCGGCCTCGATCCTGACCGGCGATCTGTCGCAGGTGAACTATTCCTCCATCCGCGCCGGCCTCGTCGAATGGCGGCGGCGCATCGAGGCGATCCAGCACCATGTCGTCGCGTTTCAGGCATTGCGGCCGATCTGGAGCCGCTGGGCGACAACCGAGGTGCTGTCCGGCCGGATCGTGACCACGGTCGCGGCGGCCGCGCCCGCGCGCTGGATCGTGCCCCGGCAGGCATGGGTTGATCCGGCGAAGGACGTGCGCGCCGAGATTGAAGCCATCGCCGGCGGCCTCATGTCGCGGCGCGAGGCGGTCACGGCGCGCGGCGTCGACATCGAGGCGCTTGACGCGGATATCGCCGCCGACAACGCGCGCACCGGCGGTCTTGGCCTGACCTTTACCGCCGGCACTGCCGCCAATCCGAAAGAGGTGAACACCAATGCCGACCAATGACGGCACCCTGACCCGCGCCGCTCCAGCGGCGGTGAGCTCCTGGAACGCCGACGAGCTGACGTTCGACGTGATTCTCTCCACCGGCGCGGGCGTCGAGCGGCAGGACGCGCGCGGCGTGTTCATCGAGGTGCTGGAGCTTTCCGGGGCCGCGTTTCCCGCCTCGATCCCGCTGCTCGATTCGCACCAGCGCGACAGCATCGACCGGCGGCTGGGCGAGGTAACAGGCATCCGCGCTGATGGCGGCCAGCTCGTCGGCACGGCGCGGCTGTCCCGCCACAACCCGGCCTCCCAGCGCCTCGCCGCCGAGATCGGTGACGGCGCGCGGTTCGGCATCTCGATCGGCTACCGAGTCGACCGCTGGACCGAGCGCACCAACCCCGCCACCAGACGGCGCGAGAAGGCGGCGACGGCCTTCACGTTGCTGGAAGCATCCCTCGTCGCTGTCCCGGCCGACCCGGCCGCCACCATCAGGAGCGAAAACATGCCTGACAATACCCCGGCGAGCCAGACGCGCGCCGAGATTAACGCCGAAATCCGTTCCATCGCCGCGACCACCGGCCTCGACCAGGCGTGGATCGACGGTCATCTGGACGCCGACACGGTCGATATCAGCGCTGTGCGCGCCGACGCGCTCGCGCAGCTCGCCCAGCGCTCGCAGGCGGCCGGCTCGATCCGCAGCACGATCACCATCCAGCGCGACCATAACGACCCGCTGGAGATCCGTTCCGCCATGGCCGACGCGCTGGCGCACCGCCTCGCGCCCGGTTCGGTGAAGCTGGAAGGCCGCGCCGTCGAGTATCGCGCCCACAGCGTGCTCGACCTTGTCGGCGACCTCGCCGTGGCGCGCGGCGAGCGCATCAACCTGCGCGACCGTGACGGCCTGCTGGAGCGCGCCGTGGGCGCGCATTCCACCAGCGATTTCCCGCTGCTGCTGGCCGACGCCGCGAACAAGAGCCTGCTGGCGAACTATCAGGCCGCCGCGCCGACGTATCGCCAGTGGGCGGCGCGCCGGCAGTTCCGCGATTTCCGCGAGCATTCCTTCCTGCGCATCGGCGATTTCCCCGAATTCAAGGAAATCCTTGAGAACGGCGAAACCAGATACGGCACCATCAGCGAGAACGCCGAGAAGGTGCGGGCGAAGGAATTCGGCACCGGCATCGCCATTGGCCGCCGCGCGCTTATCAATGACGACCTGTCCGCGCTGTCGGACTTCTCCAGCCTGATCGCCATCCGCGCGGCGAGCGACGAGAACCGCAAGGTCTACGCCCTGCTGGCGGCGAACGGCCAGCTTTCGGACGGCAAGGCGCTGTTCCATGCGGACCACTAGAACCTTGCCAGCGCGGCGGCGGCCATCAGCGTCGAGAGCATCGGCCTCGCCGTGGCGGCGCTGCGCAAGCAGACCGGGCTTGACGGCATCGTGCTCAACCTCCAGCCCCGCTTCCTGATCGTCGGCCCCGACAAGGAGCTGGAAGCGCGCAAGATCATCGCCGCGATCACGGCGACGAAGGCCGCCGACGTGAACCCGTGGGCGGGATCGCTGGAGCTGATCGTCGATGGTGAGATTGCCGGCAACACCTGGTACATCGCCGTTGCCCCCGAGACCGCGCCCTCGATCGTCTACGGCTACGTCGCCGGCGCCGAGGGGCCGCAGATCCGCACCGAGATCGACTTCGACACCCGCGCGGTGAAGGTTGCCGCCGGCCTCGACTTCGCCACCGGGGCCATCGACTTCCGGGGCCTGCAGAAGAACGCCGGAGCCTGACCATGAGCGGCCTTCTCGCCCAGTTGCAGGCATCGCGGGCGGCGCTGGTCGAGGCGCTGGCGACAGGCACCAAGCGCGTCGCGTTCCACTCCGGCGGCACGCGGCGCGAGGTGGAATATCCCGACCTCGCCGACATCCAGAACGCCCTCGACCGCCTCGACCGCGAGATTGCCGCAACCGAGGGCCGCAAGCTCCACACTTTCCGCCCGTACTTCAACAAGGGACTCTGACCATGAAAAACTTCATCCATGGCGGCGATACCGTCATCGTCACGGCCGCGCTGCCGATCAAGTCCGGCGACGGCGTCCTGACCGGCGACCTGTTCGGCATCGCCGCCCACGACGCCGACAGCGCAGCGGCAGTGACCATTCTCACGCGCGGCGTCTACACCCTGCCCAAGACCGGCGCGCAGGCGTGGACGGTCGGTGCGAAGATCCATTGGGACGCTGCCAACGGCGAGGCGACCACGGCCACCACGTCCGGCGGACAGGACCCCGTTGCTCATACCTTCATCGGCCACGCGATCGAACCCGCAGCCAACCCCTCCGCGTCCGGCGTCGTGCGGCTGAGCATCTGACCATGCCGGGCTGGCGCGATCTGGAGCGGCGCGCGGACGGGGCCGTCGGGCGCATGTTCGGGGAGCAGGTGCGGCTGACCTTCATGAAGGACGGCCGCAGCGATCCCGCCCGCCCCCAGGTCACCGTCAACGCCGTGCTGCACACCGGCGGGGATGACAGCTTCAGCGTCGGCACCGGCTATCGCTCGCGCGTTTCGG
>CALMIK010000082.1 GCA_937863995.1 uncultured Chelatococcus sp. | reverse complement strand
TTCGTCACGCCGCTTTGTGGAACGTAGGTCGAATGTCCGTGCATGGGCTTTTCTCGGGCTGGTCTGTCTCGGGCTCTTGTCGAAATCCGGCTCTTCCTTGCCCTGCGCCGCGCGGCGGCAGCCTGGCGGCGCAGGGCCGGGTCGGGTCAGCCGATGCGAATGCTCGTGTCGGAAAGGAACTGGTAGGTGGGAATGTGCATGTTCTCGGGCGCCGGGCCGCGGCGGATGCGGCCGGCGGAATCGTAGTGAGAGCCGTGGCAGGGGCAGAACCAGCCGTCGTAGTCGCCGGAGCCGCCGAGCGGCACGCAACCCAGGTGCGTGCAGATGCCGATCATCACGAGCCACGCTTCCTTGCCTTCGGCGGCGCGGTTGGCGTCGGTGGCGGGCGCGTCGGCCGGCAGGTTGCCGTTGCGCGCCAGCGGGTCGACGAGCTGGCTGATCTCGACGGCCTTCGCTTCGTCGATCTCCTTGCCCGTGCGGTGACGGATGAAGACCGGCTTGCCGCGCCACTTGATCGTGATGCTCTGGCCCTCGGCCACCTGGCTCAGGTCGACCTCGACCGAGCTCAGGGCGAGTGTCGAGGCATCGGGGTTCATCTGGTTGATGAAGGGCCATGCCAGCGCAGCCGCGCCGACGGCGCCCACCGCGCCCGTTGCGATGTAGAGAAAATCCCGCCGTGTCGGCTCGGCGCCCGCAATCTCTGCCACGTTGGCTCCCCAATCGTTCTTCCGGCGCGGGCCCGGCCGGGCCGCAGGCGCCTCATATTCATCATACCGGTCGACGCGCGAACGCCTCCCCGGCGGCCCCGTGTCCAAAGGCTCTTTGGCACGGTTCCAGAATTATGTCCATAGCTACACTGCAACCGTCTTAAGAAGCAACAGATTCTCGCGTGTTACCCGAAGCCTGGCAGGGGCGCGTCCACGTTCTGCACAGCCTGTGCGCCCCGCGCGCCATCAGTTGCGATCCGGGCCGTAAAGCTGTCATATCCACCTGCTACCGGTTTGCGATCGACTCTCATGCGAGGAGAATAAACATGAGCTTCACTGTCGGCGATGTGGTCATGCTGAAATCGGGCGGTCCCGCCCTCACGGTTACCGCCGTGGAAAGCGAAGGTGTCACCGTTGTTTGGTACGCCGATAGCGAGGATAACTTCCGCACCACGGTGCTGCCGCCCGAAACCCTCATCCTGTTCGATGACGAGGACGACCTCGACCTCGACGACGAAGACGAGGAAGATGACGGCGACGAGGAAGACGAGACCGCCTGACGCGGCGCTCCTCTAAAAGGGCGGGCCGCTTCGGCCCGAGCGGCGCGAACCGTTTTTCCGCGCCGCCTTCTCTATGCGTGAATATGCCGTTGGCGCCGCCCCTTCCGGGTGCGGCGCCAACGGTCGTTGCCATGTCCGGGCAATTGGAAATCGCTCGACATACAAGAATGAGGTAACAAGTCGTCGCTTTCGTAACGCGGCGATGCGTTTGCGCGGGCAGATCCAAGGCGGATCAGGCCGATGCCGGATCAAGCGGGCGCGAACTTCAAGGCGGCAAGGACGATTCCGAGCGGCGCGCGGGTCAATCGGCGGGCATGCGGCGCACCGTGCATTCGATGCGTCCGTCACCAAGATCGCGCCAGCTTTCCACCTCGGTGACGTAGGCCGAGCGCCCGGGGCGCTCCATCCACTCACGCGCCTTCGAGCGCGCCTGTTTCCGCGACATGATGTAAGTTTCTCGCCAAGCGGACAAAATGCCCGCAGCATCCTTCTGTCTTTCGACGATGTCCCGCCGCGCGGCCAGGCGCCCGGCGAGTTGGCGGGGAAACGGGGTTAGGGTCATCAGGGAGCCTTTGCAAGACAGCGTTAACCGCAATAACGACGACAGTAACCAGTGGTGAACAGGCTGACGATAGCCCCGCAGAACTTGCGACATTATTTTATTCGCAGTTCAGAAACGCCGAAAACAAGCCGGGCCAAGTCCGTTCGCACACTGGCTGCAGATGCGATAAGCTGGGAGGAAGCGTCCGCCGCCGTGCGGCGACCCGCGCCGAATGGCATCCGCACACGCGCAGATCGATGCGGATAACGCAGTTGGGAAGCTGTAATATATTTCACTTTAATGTAAACTATCAATCCTGTCAAAAGACTGGCGAATTGCGTACAAGAATCAGAGATGGAGATATCATGCAGACCTTCTTCGTTGAGATAAAATGCCAGCTCGGCCAGACATACGCCGTCGCCAGCGCCCTCGCCGACCGTGAGATCGCCTCCGAGATCTACTCGATAGCGGGCAACTACGATATTCTGGCCAAATTCCACGTCGAATCGCATGTCGATATCGGCCATTTCGTCGGCGAGAAGGTCCAGACGATCGCCGGCATCGCCGACACCCGCACCATTATCGCGTTCAAGGCGTTCTGACGCACGCGAAAGCCGGAAAGCAATCCCCCCGATGCACGCACTGAAGCAGTCGCTCCTGACCATCTGGCGGCTCATCCTGCCCTATGCCACCACGCGTGACATCGGCGAACTCAAGCTCCCGTTCATCGGCACGGTGCGGCTTCAGGAGCGCTTCATCGGCATCGGCTTCTTCGTGCTGCTCGTGGCCATCAACCTGTTCCAGGTCGGGCTCAGCGTGCGCCTGAGCTATTTCTCGCGCGACATGTATAACGCGCTGCAGGAGATGAACGCGGAAGCCTTCTGGCATCAACTGCTGACGATCTTCACGCCGCTCGCGGCAGTGTGGATCTCGGTGGCGATCTTCGAGGTCGTGGTCCAGTACCTGTTCCACATCCGCTGGCGGCAATGGCTGACCCGCCGCTATATCGACAACTGGCTCGCGGGCAGCGCCCATTACAAGATGCTGCTGGCGGGCTCGGACGCCGACAACCCCGACCAGCGTATCGCCGAGGACATCAACCTCTTCATCGCCAACACGCGCGTGCTGAGCCTCGGCCTGCTGTCGCAGGTGGCGACACTGGTGTCCTTCGCGGCCGTGCTGTGGTCGCTGTCCGCGAACTTCACCCTGCCGGGCACCGACATCCCCGTGCCGGGGCTTTTGCTGTGGGTGGCGCTGATCTACGCGGTGATCGGCACCTGGATCACCCATCTCATCGGCAAGCCGTTGATCGGGTTGAGCTTCGCCCAGCAGCGGTATGAGGCTGACTTCCGCTTCTCGCTGGCGCGGCTGCGCGAGTACGGCGAGCAGGTAGCGCTGCTGTCGGGCGAGGCCACGGAAAAGGAGCGCCTGCGCGAGCGCTTCCGGCATGTGGTGGACAACTACATGGCCATCCTCAGCCGGCAGAAGAAGCTCACGGCCTTTACCGCGTCCTTCTTCCAGGCGAACGTGGTCGTGCCCTACCTCTTCACCGCGCCCTACCTGTTCACCCGCCAGATCACGCTCGGCCAGATGATGCAGACCGTGAGCGCCTTCTCGACCGTGCAGGGCGCGCTGACCTTCTTCATCTCTGCCTATACCTCGTTCGCGGACTACAAGGCCGTGGTCGACCGGTTGTCCAGTTTCGAGGACGCCATCACCGCCTCGCACCGGCTCGATGAAAACGGCGCCGGCGCGCAACCGCTCAAGCCGCAGACGGAAGGCGGCGTGCCGGCCATCACCATCAGCGGCCTCGACCTGCGCGTTCCCTCCGGCCGCACGGTGCTGACGCTGCCCGCCCTCACCTTCCGGGCCGGCGAGCGCACGCTGGTGACGGGACCGTCGGGCATCGGCAAATCGACGCTGTTCCGGGCAATCGCCGGCATCTGGCCCTTCGGGGCCGGACACATCGGCCTGCCCGAGGGCCAGCGCGTCATGCTGCTGCCGCAGCGGCCCTACATTCCCATGGGGCCGCTCGTGGGGGCGGTGACATATCCCTCCTCTGCCGGCACCTACAGCCGCGAGGATGTCGCGCGCGCGCTCGAGGCCGTGCGGCTGCCGCAGCTCGTGCCGAAACTCGACGACGAGGCGCCGTGGAGCCAGACCCTGTCGCTGGGCGAGCAGCAGCGGCTCGCCATCGCCCGCGCCCTGCTGGCCCGCCCGGACTGGTTGCTGCTCGACGAGGCGACCGCCGCCCTCGACGAACCCACCGAGCGCGCCATCTACACGCTGCTGCAGACCGCCTTGCCGAACACGACCGTGGTGTCCATCGGCCACCGTTCGACGCTGGATGCGTTTCACGAGCGGCGCATCGGGCTATCGGCGGAGGGCGTCGCCAGCGACACCGCGCTGGTGCCCGCGACCTGAATTAAGCATATCGACGTTTCGTTGAAACAGGAATACGATCTAACATATTGATTTTGAGTGAATTTTTATCGATTAAATGATTCCATTTAATCGGAACGCGCTCCAGACAAAAAACGCCCCGGCAAGCCGGGGCGTTTTCATTTTCATGATCGCAATCACTCGCAGCGACGCGTGGGTATTACACCCAGTCGTCGCCGCCACCGCCGAAATCGTCGAAGCCGCCGTCGTCGTAGCTCGCCTCCTGATAGCTGGCGTCGTCGTAGCCGGCGTCGTTCGCGGCCGTGTCCTGCGCAGCATCCTGAGCGCCTGCATCCTGCGCGGCCGCCTGATCGGCCGCGGGGGCCGCAGCCTCACTGCCGCCGTTGAGGCCGAAGGCATTGGTGAGCACGTTGCCGAGCACCAGGCCGCCGGCAACGCCGGCCGCAGTGGTCATGGCGGAAGCGAGAAAGCCGCCGCCACCGCCGCCGCCGCGATTGCCCCATGGGCCGGGTTGGGCGCCGGCTGCCTGGCCGCCCCAAGGGCCTGCGCCGGGCTGACCGTCCGGACGGGCGCCGGGAGCGCCGGGACGCGCGCCAGCGGGCCGCGGCTGCGGACGAGCCTGGGATGCGGGCGGCGTGGAAGCGCCGAAGAGGCTCGACAGAAATCCGCCGCCGGAAGCGGGCGCTGCCTTTGCCTGCTCGGCCTCGGCTTCCAGCGCGTTGACGCGGTCGTTGAGGTTCGTCAGCGCCTGCTCCTGCACGTGGACGATCTGCGCCAGCAGGTAGGCTGAGCCCGGCTGGGAAGCGAGGCGCTCACGGATGAGGGCTTCGGCCTCCGGGTCGCGCGGCTGGCCGTCGGCCTGCCTCAGACGGTCGAAAATTCCGTTGATGACATCACGTTCCTGCGGGTTCACGTCGCTATCCTCCTCAAAGCGATATGGCGCGGCGATACGCCGGCAGCCACCCGGAAAGTGGGAACGACAGGCCGCTTCGCCAATGGCCGGCGGCGCGCGGCCAATAACATATCCGTGAACTGCGGCGAGGGGACTCGCGGGACGCGCTGCGCCTGCGGCCTTGACAGGCCGGAGGTCGGCCTGTAGCGCCTGAAGGCATTCGCGCTAAGGAACACCCGTCACGAGGGAAACGTCCGGCATGTCTACAGCAACTGCAACCGGGATCATCGACGGTCTCGCGCCGCTCGCCGGCAGCTACGACGTCATCCTGTGCGACGTCTGGGGCGTCCTGCACGACGGCATCAAGGCGTTTCCCGAGGCGGGCGACGCTCTGGCCCGCTTCCGCCAGGCCGGCGGCACCGTGGTGCTCATCACCAACGCACCGCGTCCGCACACCATCGTCAGGGGGATGCTGGAGCGGCTGAACGCGCGCCCCGACGCCTGGGACGCCATCGTCACGTCCGGCGACGTCACGCGCGGCGAGATCGCAGCCCGCGCCGGAGAGCGCGCCTTCCACCTCGGCCCGGCGCGCGACCTGCCGGTGTTCGAGGGCCTCGACGTCACGCTGACGCCGGAGGAGGACGCGGACTATGTCGTGTGCACCGGCCTTTTCGACGACGACAACGACACGCCGGACGACTACGCCGCCATGCTGCGCGGGTTCCGTACGCGCGAGCTGACCATGGTATGCGCCAACCCCGACCTCGTGGTGGAGCGCGGCAGCGACCTGCTCTACTGCGCCGGGGCCGTGGCCCAGGCTTACGAACAGCTCGGCGGCGCCACCATCTATGCCGGCAAGCCGCACGCTCCCATCTACGACCGCGCCATCGCGAGCGCCGAGGCGATCCGGGGCGAGGCCGCGCCACGCCGGCGCATTCTCGCCATCGGCGACGCCATCCGCACCGACATCGCAGGCGCGGCGCTGGCGGGTCTCGACACGCTGTTCGTGGCGCGGGGCATCCACGCCGCCGAAACGCTCGACATCGAGGGCCGTATCGACCGCGACCGGCTTTCCGGCTGGCTGGCGGAACAGGCGCACGCGCCGACGATGGCGATAGGTCGGCTGGCGTGGTAGAGAGCTTCCGCAAGCTCGCCGGGCGGGCGCATTCCCTCATCTGCATCTGAGAATCATGGTCGCGCGCAATCCGCCACACGACGTATCGTCCGGTCCCTTCCCCGGCCCGCATCTGCCGCTGCATCCCGCGTCCGTGGTGCGCGGCTTCGATGAGCTGCCCGAACCGCTCGCGCGGCCGGTGATCGCCATCGGCAACTTCGATGGCGTGCATCGCGGCCACCAGGCGGTGATCGCCAGCGCGCGCGCCCTCGCCCGCCGGCTGTCGCGCCCCACCGCCGTGCTGACCTTCGAGCCGCATCCGCGCGCCTTCTTCGCGCCCGGCAAGCCGATGGCGCGCATCACGCCGCCCGATCTCAAGGCCGCGATCGCGCAGGCCTTCGGCATCGACACGGTCATCGTGTTCGATTTCGACGCCGGCTTCGCCGCGCGCACGGCGGCGCAGTTCGTCGACGACATCCTCATCGGCCGCTACGGCGCGGCGGGGGTCGTCGTCGGGCACGACTTCCACTTCGGCAAGCGGCGCGAGGGCTCGCCCGCGTTCCTGAAAAGCTACACGGAAGGGCTCGACCTGCCGGTCGAGATCGTCCGCCCGGTCGCGGACGCCGACACGCCCGTGTCCTCCTCAGCCATCCGCGCGGCGCTGGCGGCGGGCGACATCGCGCAGGCCAACCACCTGCTGGGCTATCGCTGGATCGCGCAGTCGGAGATCGTCCACGGCGACGCACGCGGGCGCCTGCTCGGCTACCCCACGGCCAACATGCGGCTGCCGGCGGACACCGGCCTGCGCCACGGCATCTACGCCGTGCGCGCGCGCGTCGACGGCATCGTGCGCGACGGCGTGGCGAGCTTCGGCCGCCGGCCGACCTTCGACGACGGCGCGCCCCTGCTGGAGGTGCACCTGTTCGACTTTTCCGGCGATCTCTACGGCAAGCGGCCGGAGGTCGAGTTCCTCGCCTGGATCAGGCCGGAGCTGAAATTCGACAGCGTCGAGGCACTCGTCGCCCGCATGGACGACGACAGCCGCGAGGCCCGCGCGGCCGCGGCCGCGCGGCAGGCGGGCGTGGTGTCGCTGCTCGGCTGAGCGGCCGGGCGCGCATTCGTCCTTTACGCCGCCGCCTCCCCCCTGATAGAAGTCATCGCCATGATGCACCATGGACCAGAGCCGACCGCTGCGAGATGGGTCACCGGCCACGGGGGTCGCGGGCGAATTAACGGCCCGGCCCCGGTTGTCATGTCGCGCGCCGCGACATGAGCCGGGTCCGGGAACCGGTTACCGCGAGGCGGCGAAAGGCCCCGCGCGGTTTCTTCACTCTTGCCCGATGACACGCCGCTCCGCCAGACGGCGACATACAAAGACGTTGCCTCATCCATGACGAACGAAAACGAGACGCAAGCCCCCGCCGGCCGCGATTACACCGAGACGCTGTTCCTGCCGAAGACCGATTTCCCCATGCGCGCCGGCCTGCCGCAGCGCGAGCCGGAAATCCTCGAGCGCTGGTACCGGAACGACCTCTACCGGCAGATGCGCAAGGCGGGCGAGGGCCGCAAGAAGTTCGTGCTGCACGACGGCCCGCCCTACGCCAACGGCAACATCCACATCGGCCATGCCCTCAACAAGGTGTTGAAGGACATGATCGTGCGCGCCCAGTCCATGCTCGGCTTCGACGCCAACTACGTCCCCGGCTGGGACTGCCACGGCCTGCCCATCGAATGGAAGATCGAGGAGCAATACCGCGCCAAGGGCCTCGACAAGGACGCCGTGCCGGTGAGCGAGTTCCGCCGCGAGTGCCGCACCTTCGCCGAGCAGTGGATCGACGTGCAGCGCCAGGAATTCAAGCGCCTCGGCGTCATCGGCGACTGGCAGAACCCCTATCTCACCATGGCTTTGCCGGCCGAGGCGCAGATCGCGCGCGAGATCATGAAGTTCGCCGCCTCCGGGCAGCTCTACCGCGGCTCCAAGCCGGTGATGTGGTCGGTGGTCGAGCGCACGGCGCTCGCCGAGGCCGAGGTCGAGTATCACGAGCACACGTCGCCGAGCATCTTCGTCGCCTTCCCCGTCGTCGCGACGGATGACGCCGATCTCGACGGCGCGCGCGTCGTCATCTGGACGACGACGCCGTGGACGATCCCCGCCAACCGCGCCATCGCCTACTCGAAGGACATCGCCTACGGCCTCTACGAGGTTACCGACGCACCCGAGGACAACTGGGTGCGCACGGGCGCGAAGCTCCTCGTCGCCGACAAGCTGGCCGAGAACCTGTTCGCCGCCGCGCGCGTCGCGGGCTATCACAAGCTGCGCGCGGTCGATCCCGCGCGGGTGCGCACAGCCGCGCATCCCCTGCGCGGACAGGGTTACGACTTCGGCGTGCCGCTCGTCGCCACCGATTACGTCACCGACGACGCGGGCACGGGCTTCGTCCACACCGCCCCGGGCCACGGCGCGGACGACTACATCGCCTATCTCGCCAACCGGGCGCTGTTCGCCGAGAACGGCACCGACGAGCTGCCGCACACCGTGGGGCCTGATGGCGCCTACTATCCGCACGTGCCGCTGTTCGCCGGCGCGCGCGTGCTCGACGACAAGGGCAAGGAAGGCGACGCCAACGAGCGCGTCATCGCCGCACTCAGGCAGGCGGACGCGCTCATCGCCCGCGCGCGCCTCAAGCATCAGTACCCGCATTCGTGGCGCTCGAAGGCGCCGGTCATCTACCGCAACACGCCGCAGTGGTTCATCGCGATGGACAAGCCGCTTCACGGCCCTGTCGGTGGCGAGAACCACGCCACGCTGCGCGAGCTGGCGCTGGAGGCGATCCGCGCGACGCAATGGGTGCCGGCCTCGGGCGAGAACCGCATCACCGGCATGATCGCCAACCGGCCGGACTGGGTGGTGTCGCGCCAGCGCGCCTGGGGCGTGCCGATCACCGTCTTCGTGCGCGAGGACGCGGCCGGCAACGTCGCCGAACTCGCGCCCGGCCCCGATTTCGCCCAAAGCGGCGAGCTGTCGCGGCGCATCGCCGACGCCTTCGAGGCCGAGGGCGCCGACGCGTGGTTCAGCGCCGACCCGCGCCGCTTTCTCGACGGCTTGGTCGACGATCCGCAGGCTTGGACGCCGGTCATCGACATCCTCGACGTGTGGTTCGATTCGGGTTCGACGCATGCCTTCACGCTGGAGGCGCGCCCCGATCTGGCAACGAAGCGCGTCGTCGACGGCGGGCCGGACCGGGTGATGTACCTGGAAGGGTCGGACCAGCATCGCGGCTGGTTCCACTCATCGCTGCTCGAGAGCTGCGGCACGCGCGGGCGCGCGCCCTACGACGTGGTGCTGACCCACGGCTTCGTGCTCGACGAGCGCGGCGAGAAGATGTCGAAGTCGAAGGGCAACGTCACCGCGCCGCAGGACATCATCAAGACCTCCGGCGCCGATATCCTGCGGCTGTGGATCGCCGCGTCCGACTATTCGGACGACCTGCGCATCGGCCCGGAAATCGTGAAGACCTTCGCCGAGACCTACCGCAAGCTGCGCAACACACTGCGCTGGATGCTGGGCTCGCTGCACCATTTCGACGGCAGCCGCACGGTCGTCTACGAGGCGCTGCCGGAGCTGGAGAAGCTCATCCTGCATCGCCTCGCCGAGCTCGACGAGGACGTGCGCAAGTCCTACGCCGCCTATGACTACAAGCGCGTGGTGGCCTTGCTGTCGGCCTTCCTCAACACGGACCTGTCGGCATTCTACTTCGACGTCCGCAAGGACACGCTCTACTGCGATCCCAAGTCGAGCAAGACGCGCCACGCGGCGCTGACCGTCATCGATCAGGTGTTCCGCACGGTCACGGTATGGCTCGCGCCCATCCTCGCCTTCACCGCCGAGGAGACGTGGCTGTCGCGCTTCCCCTCCGAGGACGGGTCGGTGCATCTCGAGGCATTCCCGATCATTCCGCCGACATGGCGCGATGAAAAGCTGAAGGCGAAATGGGAAAAGGTGCGCGACGTGCGCCGCGTCGTCACCGGAGCGATCGAGGTGAAGCGCGCCGCCAAGGTCATCGGCTCCAGCCTCGAAGCCGCGCCCCAGGTGTTCATCACCGACGATGCGCTGGCGAACGCGCTCGACGGGCTGAACTTCGCCGACATCTGCATCACCTCCGCGATCGCCATCGAGCGCGGCGAGGGGCCGCAGGACGCGTTCCGGCTGCCGGACGTGCCGGGCGTGGCCGTCGTCGTCGCCCATGCGCAGGGACGCAAGTGCGCCCGCTCGTGGAAGATCCTGCCGGAGGTGGGCTCGGACGTCGACTACCCCGACGTGACGCCGCGCGACGCGGAAGCCCTGAGGGAATGGGACGCCGCCCACCCGGGCGCGACCCAACCGGGCGCGACCGAGGGCGGCGGCATATGAACCAGCACACCCCTCCCCCGCGGGAGATCCTGCCGGAGCCGGAACGCGGATGGCTGTCGCCGCAGCGCGCCGGCATCCTCGCGGCGCTGGCGACGCTGGTGCTCGATCAGGCCAGCAAGGTATGGGTCTACCATGTCTTCGACATCGCCGCGCGCGGCGTCGTGGAGGTGACGCCGTTCTTCAACATCGTGCTGGTGTGGAACCGGGGCGTGTCCTACGGCCTGTTCCAGCAGGACACGGAGTGGGGACGGTGGCTGCTGGTGGGCCTGTCGGTGATCGCGGCGGTGGCGCTCGCGTTCTGGGCGATGCGGGCACGCACCGCGCTCGTGGGCGTGTCGCTCGGGCTCATCGTCGGCGGCGCGGCCGGCAACGCCATCGACCGCAGCGTTTATGGCGCGGTGCTGGACTTTCTGCACTTCCACGTCGCGGGCTTCAACTGGTACGTGTTCAACATCGCGGACGCCGCCATTGTTGCCGGTGTGGCCGGACTTATATATGATTCGCTCGTCGTCGAACGGCGGCGGAACGCGCCCGGCCCGGATTCGGGCGAAGGCGGTTGACCGGCGGGGCAGAACGCCCCACGGCGAACCCGCCCGCAAATTGCCGCATACCGGGGTGATAAGGTTCGGGCAGGATGGTTCAGGCCAGCCAACAGGACGGGATGAAGCATGGCACGCATTGATCTGAGGACAGCCGGCATCGCCGCCGGCTTCGTGGCGGCGGTTTTCGCCGGAGCGTCGGGCGCGCTGGCGCAGCAGCCGGCGGATAACTCCGGCGTGTTCATGAAGGACGTGCTCGGCTCGCTCGGCATCATCGAGGGCAACGCCCCGCCGATCGACTACCGCGAGCGCCCGGCGCTGGTGCTGCCGCCCGGAGGCGGCTCCCTGCCGCCGCCGCGCTCCGGCGCTGCCGCGACCGGACACCCCAACTGGCCCAACGATCCCGACCTCGCCGCGCGCCAGCGCGCCATCGAGGAGGCCAACAGGCCCGTGCCCGTGAACCGCGACAAGGAAGCGGCGCGCCTGCTGACGCCGGACGAAATCCGCGCCGGGCGTCGCGTGGGCGGCGGCGGCGTGCCCGAGCCCTCCTTCGACACCTGCCACGGCGACGCCTGCAGCGCCCGCCCCCTCAACCCGCGCGAGCTGCGCAACACCTCGCCGCAGCGCAGCCAGCAGCCGGTCATCGCCCACGGTCAGGAGCCGGAGCGCGGCAACCTCACCCAGCCGCCGACGGGTTATCGCCGGCCGGTCGACAATGCGCCGATCCCCAAGCCGGACGTGCAGCCGCTGGAACGCCTCGATCCCGGCAGCCCCTACTTCTTCCTCAACCGCAACAAGTGATGCGGGGTACCCGCGCGGATTTGGCGCGCGGGCATGGGGCGCGGACGTGGGGCGCGGACTTGGCGCGCAGCCGGTGGCGAACGCCCTGGCGCGCGATGCCTGTGCCATTCCGTGTCTCTGCTATTGCGTGACCCTGCTATTCCAAGTGCTTACACGACATCCCGCCTTTTCGTGCCTATAATTGCTGCTCCGCATCGACAGCGTGCGATTCCACCCGGCACCCCGCGTGCTCGCCGGGCCGGTAGTCGGGCGCGGCGGTTCGGGGATATTGCCTACAATGCGCCGGGCCCGGCTTTGACCCGGCTTCACATGACCGGATCGCGACGGCTCGTCCGACTGTCCATCGTCCAGTCGCGAGCCGGCACCTTCAACCCAGTGAGTTGTGCATGACCAATCCATTCACCGGCAAGGCATTCGTCGGCAAGGCATTCGTCCCCCGCGGCATCGTCCGGGGATCCGTCAAGGCATTCGCCGACGAGGGAACGACGGGCGTTTCCTCCCCTCTCCTGCTTCACGCGGGCGGCACAGGGGCCGGGGCAGACACCGGGATCGAAGCAAAAGCCGGGCCGGAAGTCGTTACCCACACCCTCGCCAACGGTCTCGACATCGTGGTGATCCCGGACAGGCGCGTGCCGGTGGTGACGCACATGGTGTGGTACCGCAACGGCTCCGGCGACGACCCGGCGCGCAAGTCCGGCATCGCGCATTTTCTCGAACACCTGATGTTCAAGGGCACGAAGACGCACCCCATCGGTGAGTTCTCGCATCTCGTCGCGAGCCTCGGCGGGCAGGAGAACGCCTTCACGTCCTACGACTACACGGCCTATTACCAGCGCATCGCCAAGGAACACCTGGCGACGATGATGAGCTTCGAGGCCGACCGCATGACCGGGCTCGTGCTCACCGACGAGGTGGTCGACCCCGAACGGCTCGTGGTGCTGGAAGAGCGGCGCCTGCGCACCGATTCCGACCCCTCGGCGCAGCTGGCGGAGGCACTCGCGGCCACGCTCTATACCCACAATCCCTACGGCACGCCGATCATCGGCTGGCAGCACGAGATCGAGACGCTCGACCGCCACGATGCGATTGCCTATTACGAGCGCTTCTACACCCCCGAGAACGCCATTCTCGTCGTCGCGGGCGATGTCGAAGCGCAAGACGTCATCGAGCTGGCGGAAGACACCTACGGCAAGATCGCGCCGCGCGCGGGCATCGGCGCGGATGACGGCGCCCGGGAAGGCGGACGCATCCAGCGCCAACGCCCGCAGGAGCCGCCGGCTGTCGCCTCGAAGCGGGTGAGCGTGGCGGACGCGCGCGTGGAGCAGCCCTACCTGCAACGAAGCTGGGTGGTGCCCTCGGTGCGCACGCAGACGGACGCGGAAGCCTATGCGCTGGAGTTGCTGGCCGAGATCCTCGGCGGCGGCCAGACGTCGCTGCTCTACCGCCACCTGGTGATGGACCAGCGCGTGGCCGTGGGCGCGGGCGCAAGCTATCACGCCACGATGCTCGACGATTCGCGTTTCGACGTCTACGCCGTGCCGGCGCAGGGCGTGACGCTCGAAGCGCTCGACGAGGCGGTGGGCGCTGTCATCCAGCGGCTGATCGACGACGGCGTGGCGGCGGCGGAACTCGAACGCGCCCGCACGCGTTTCATTTCCGAGATGATTTACGCGCAGGACAGCCAGGTGCACATGGCCCACATCTACGGCTCGGCGCTCGCCATCGGCGAGACCGTGCAGGACGTTCAGCAGTGGACGCGGCGCATCGAGGCCATCGACGCGGCGGCGGTGCGGGAGGCGGCGCGCCGTTTCCTGACCCGGCCCCACACGGCGGGTTACCTGCTGCCCGCCTGATCCGGGCGCCTGAACGCCGTCCGCTCCCTGTTTTCGAGGTCATCGCATGTCGCCTGTTGAACCGGAATCCCAGACTATCTCCCTGCAGCCGGGCGCGCCGCGCCAAAACGCTCCCAGGAAGGTGCAGCGCGTCGTCTCGCCGCTCGGCATCGAGGCGTGGCTGGTAGAGGAATACGCCGTGCCGCTGATCGCGGTCGAGTTCGCCTTCCGCGGCGGCGCGGCCCACGACAGCGCCGAACACGCGGGCGCGGCGCGCATCTTCGCGAGCCTGCTCGATGAAGGCGCGGGGCCCTACGGTTCCGAGGCGTTTCAGGAACAGCTCGCCGAGCGCGCCATCGAGCTGAGCTTCGGCGCCGATCGCGACGCCTGGCGCGGCTCCCTGAAGACGCTGGCCCGCAACAAGGACCGGGCGTTCGAGCTGCTGCGGCTGGCGATCACCGAGCCGCGCTTCGACGACAGCGCCGTGGAGCGCGTGCGCGAGCAGGTGCTCGCCGGCCTGCGCCACGAAGCCAACGACCCCGACTCGCTCGCCGCCAAGGCTCTTTTCGCCCGCACCTTCGGCGACCACCCCTACGGGCGCCCGATCAAGGGAACGGTCGATACCGTGCCCGGCCTCACCCGCGACCTCATCGCCGCCATCAAGCCCGATGCCTTGACGCGCGCCGGGCTCGTCGTCAGCGTGGTCGGCGCCATCGACGCGGCAACGCTCGCAGGCCAGCTCGACGCGGTGTTCGGCGCGCTGCCGGCTTCCTCGCGCCTCGAGGCGATCGGACCGGCTTCGCCGCTTGCGACCGGCGGGCTCGAGATTATCGACGTCGACGTGCCGCAGACCTCGCTGCGCTTCGCCGTTCCCGGCCTGCTGCGCAACGATCCCGACTTCATGGCCGCCGTGGTGTTCAACCACATCCTGGGCGGCGGCGCGTTCACCTCGCGCCTGTTCCAGGAAGTGCGCGAGAAGCGCGGCCTCGCCTATGGCGTGTCGACGTCGCTCGCCACTTTCCGCGCGGCCGGTCTGGTCGTCGGCGGCACCGCGACAAAGAACGAGCGCGCCGCCGAGTCGCTGACCGTCATCCGCGAGGAGATCGCCCGCCTCACCAACGACGGACCGAGCGCGGACGAACTGGCGAAGGCGCAGCAATACCTCGTCGGCTCCTATCCGCTGCAGTTCGACAGCTCGTCGAAAATCGCCCGGCAGCTGCTGCAGATCGCCCTCGACGATCTGGGCCTCGATTACATCGACCGCCGCAACGGCCTCATCGAGGCAGTGACGCTGGCGGACGTGCAACGGGTGGGCGAACGCCTCTTCGGCACGAGCAAACTGCTGGTCATCGCAGCGGGAAGGCCCGAAGGACTGGCCTGACCGTCCTCAATCGTCGGAAAAGTCTTAATCGTCGGAGAAGTCCCATGGTGCTCGACCCTTCGCAACGCGATCAACAGGCATACGACCAATCCATCGAGCTGTCGCTCGCGGGCCGCATCGGCGGCGGCGGGCTGCCGGAAACGGCCATCGACGCCGCCTTCGCCGCCGTCGGCACCGCATTGAGCCGCTTCAACGAGGAAGTGGCGGCGGGCGGGCTGGCGTTCATCGCCAACGCCGCAGGCGGCGACGACCTCGCGGAAATCAACGAGGCGGCGACGCAGCTTCTCGGCAGCGGCGACGTCAGCGACATCGTGGTGCTCGGCACGGGGGGATCGAGCCTTGGAGCGCAGGCGCTGGCGCAGCTCGGCTTCCACCACACCCCCGGGCTCGGCGCGCCGGAAGGGCCGCGTCTGCACTTCCTCGACAACCTCGATCCGTTCACCTTCGAGGCCACGCTGGCGCGCCTGCCGCTGGCGACGACGCGCGCGCTCGTCGTGTCCAAGTCCGGCGGCACCGGCGAGACGCTGGTGCAGACGATCGCGCTATTGACCGCCTTCGACCGCGCGGGTCTTTCGGCCGGCCTCGGCCGGCAGGTGCTGGCGCTTTCCGAACCGCGCCGCAAGGGTGCCGGCAACGCGCTGCGCGACCTGCTGGAACCCGAAGGCGTCGCCTTTCTCGACCATCACCCCGGCATAGGCGGGCGCTATTCCGTGCTGAGCAACGTCGGCCTGCTGCCGGCCGCGCTCGCCGGCCTCGACATCGCTGCCGTCCGCGAGGGCGCGAAAAGCGTCATCGCCACGCTGACCGGGCCGGACGTGCGCGCCATTCCCGCCGCCGCCGGCGCGGCCTTCAACGTGGCCGCCCTGCTCGAAGGCAAGAACATCACGGTTCTGATGGCCTATTCCGACCGGCTGGAGCGTTTCGCCAAATGGTGGATCCAGCTCTGGGCCGAAAGTCTCGGCAAGAACGGCAAGGGCTCGCAACCCGTCGACGCCCTCGGCCCCGTGGACCAGCACAGCCAGCAGCAGCTCTATCTCGACGGCCCGGCCGACAAGATCTTCACCGTCCTCACCCTCGACGTGAAGGGCGCGGGCCCGCTGATCGATCCGGAACTCGCGGCACGCGCCGGGCTCACGGGCTTCGGCGGCCGGCACATCGGTGATCTCGTGGCTGCTCAGGGACTTGCGATGGCCGACACGTTCGCCGGCAACAGCCGCCCCGTGCGCCAGATCCGCGTGCCGCGCCTTGACGAGCGCAGCCTCGGCGCGCTGCTGGCGCACTTCCTCATCGAGACGGTGCTCGCGGGCTATGCGCTGGGCATCGACCCGTTCGACCAGCCCGCCGTCGAGCAGGCCAAGGTCCTCGCCAAGCAGTACCTGGCGGAAGGCAAGGGCTGACCATGGCCGGCCCCGCAGCCGTCCGCCGGCTGGAGCCGGTGCTGATCGACCGCATCGCCGCCGGCGAGGTGATCGAGCGCCCGGCAGCCGCCATCAAGGAGCTGGTCGAGAACGCGCTTGACGCCGGCGCGCGGACCATCGACGTGGTGGTGGAGGCAGGCGGCAAGCGGCTCATCCGCGTCACAGACGACGGCCACGGCATGTCGGCGCAGGATCTCGAACTCGCCGTCGAGCGGCACGCGACATCGAAACTGCCGGAGGGCGATCTTTTCGACATCCGCACCCTCGGCTTCCGCGGCGAGGCGCTGCCGTCGATAGGCGCTGTGGCGCGCCTGTCCATCGTCACGCGCAATGGCGACGACGCCAACGGGTGGTCGATCGTGGTCGACGGCGGCAGGAGAGAGGCCGTGCGCCCGGCCCCTGCCGCGCGCGGCACGCGCATCGAGGTCACGGACTTGTTTTCGGCCACGCCCGCGCGGCTGAAGTTCCTCAAGACCGACCGCGCCGAGGCGCAGGCCGTCGCCGAAACGGTCAAGCGGCTGGCGCTGGCGCACCCCTACGTGCGCTTCAGCGTGGCGGGCGATCACCTCACCGCCTTCGACCTGCCCACTGAGAGCGGCGACGACGGCCCGCTGCGCCGGCTCACGCGGCTGCTGGGCGAGGATTTTGCCCCCAACGCCCTCGCCATCGACGCCGAGCGCGAGGGCGTGATCCTGCGGGGCTTCGCCGCCCTGCCCACTTACCATCGCGGCACGGCGGCGCACGTCCACGCCACGGTCAACGGCCGGCCCGTGCGCGACAAGCTGATCTCGGGCGCGGTGCGCGCCGCCTACATGGATTTCCTACCTTCGGACCGCCACCCTGCCCTGCTGCTCGCCATCGCGTGCGATCCGCGCCTCGTCGACGTCAACGTACACCCGGCCAAGTCCGAGGTACGCTTTCGCGATCCGGGGCTGGTGCGCGGGCTGATCGTCGGCGCGCTCAAGCAGGCGATCGCCGGCGCGGGGCATCTCGCGTCCTCGACCGGCGGCGCGCGCACCCTCGCCGCATTGCGGTCGCACACGGACGCGGGCACGCAGCTGCGGCTTCATTCAGGCATTTCGGCGCATGCGCCGGCCGCCCAGGTAGCGCCATCCCGCGCGTTTGACGGCTGGCAAACGCCGCACGGCGCTTTCGCACCCCCTGCCAACGGCTTCGCGGAAGCGGACGACGCGCGGTTTCCGCCTGCGCCGGGTTTCGCGCCCGAAGCTGCGATCGGCTCTCAGGGTCCCTTCGCTCCCCCGGCCGCCGACGCGCGGGCGGATGCGGCGCCCGCCGCCGATACAGCCCAGCCACTCGGCGCGGCGCGGGCGCAGGTGCATGAAAATTACATCATCAGCCAGACCGAAGACGGCATCGTCATCGTCGACCAGCACGCCGCGCACGAGCGGCTCGTCTACGAGCGGCTGAAGCGCGAGCGCATGGCCGCCGGCATCGCCCGCCAGCTCATGCTTATCCCGGAAGTGGTGGAGCTCGACCCCTCCGAGGCCGACCGGCTGCTGGCGCATGCTGACACGCTCGCCTCGCTCGGCCTCGTCATCGAGAGCTTCGGCGCGGGCGCGGTCGCGGTACAGGAAGTACCGGCGGCGCTCGTCGGCGGCGACATCCGTGGACTGGTTCGGGACGTGGCCGACACGCTGACCGAATGGGGCGACACCCGCGCCCTCACCGAACGCCTCGACCATGTCCTCGCCACCATGGCCTGCCACGGGTCGGTGCGCTCGGGCCGCCGGCTGCGCCCGGACGAGATGAACGCGCTGCTGCGCGAGATGGAGGCGACGCCCTT
This sequence comes from uncultured Chelatococcus sp., assembly GCA_937863995.1. GTDB lineage: Bacteria > Pseudomonadota > Alphaproteobacteria > Rhizobiales > Beijerinckiaceae > Pseudochelatococcus. The sequence goes on along the minus strand of CALMIK010000082.1, from coordinate 40,741 downwards.
CTCCGGCCAGTGCAACCATGGCCGCCCGACCTATGTGGAGCTGAAGCTTTCCGACATCGAGCGCCTCTTCGGGCGCAGCTGACGCGTCCGGGCAGAAGCGCCTGTCAGCGGGCGGATTCCGCCCGCCCGATGAACAGCCGCGTGTCGCCGTAGTCGCGCCGCTCGATCTCGGCGAAGCCCGCCGGGAAGTCGAAGCCCGCGTCCGCCGCCTCCTCGACGAGCACCAACACGTCGGGCGTAAGCCAGCCGCCTTCGAGCGCGCTCACCAGCGCCTTTTCCGCCAATCCCCGGCCATAGGGCGGGTCGCAGAACACCAGCGAGAACGGCTCCAGCGGCTTGGCCGGGCCGAGCCGCGTGGCGTCGCGCCGGTAGATGCGGGTGAGGCCGCCGACGCCCAGCGCATCGGTGTTGGTTCGGATGACGCCGCGCGCTTCGGCGCCCTCGTCGACAAGCAGCGCGAAGGCCGCGCCGCGCGACAGCGCCTCCAGCGCCAGCGCGCCGGTGCCCGCGAAAAGATCGAGCACCCGTGCGCCACCGACCGGATCGTCATAGGCATGCGCGAGGACGTTGAAGATGGTCTCGCGCAGGCGATCCGACGTCGGACGGATGGCGTCCGATTTCGGCGCGGCCAGCGCGTGGCCTTTAAATCGACCGGCGACGATACGCACGCGCGGACCCGATCAGAACTTGCGCGGCGGCCGCGACGGACGGCCGCCGGAACCGCCGGGGCGCGGCCCGCCGGACGGCCTGTCGCCAAAGGGCTTGCCGCCAGGTCTGCCACCACCGGAGGGTCTGCCGCTACCGGAGGGTCTGCCGCTACCGGAGGGTCTGCCGCCTGCGGGCCTGTTGCCGGAGGGGCGATCCGCCGAAGGCCGGCCGCCGTCGAAACGCTTGCCCGCAGGACGATCGCCGGAGGGCTTGCCGAACCCGCGCTTGTCGAAAGAACGGTCTCCCGCAGGCTTGCGCCCGCCCGCGCCCTCGCCGAAGCGGTTGGGGCGATCCCCGAAGCGCTCGCGGCCCTCAGGAAGTGCGGGGCGATCCGAACGCTCGTCAAAACGGCGCGCGGGACGGTCGCCACGCGGCTGCGAGGCACCATCGCCACGGTCGGCAAAACGGTTCGGGCGATCCCCGAAGCGCTCCCGGCCTTCGGGACGTGCGGGACGATCCGAACGCTCGTCAAAACGGCGCGCGGGACGATCGCCACGCGGCTGCGAGGCACCATCGCCACGGTCGGCAAAACGGTTCGGGCGATCCCCGAAGCGCTCGCGGCCCTCGGGACGCGCGGGGCGATCCGAACGCTCGTCAAAACGGCGCGCGGGACGATCGCCACGCGGCTGCGAGGCACCATCGCCACGGTCGGCAAAACGGTTCGGGCGATCCCCGAAGCGCTCGCGGCCTTCGGGACGCGCGGGGCGATCCGAACGCTCGTCAAAACGGCGCGCGGGACGATTGCCGCGCGGCTGCGAAGCACCATCGCCACGGTCGGAGAAACGGTTCGGGCGATCCCCGAAGCGCTCCCGGCCCTCGGGACGCGCGGGACGATCCGAACGCTCGTCAAAACGGCGCGCGGGACGATCGCCGCGCGGCTGCGAAGCACCATCGCCACGGTCGGAGAAACGGTTCGGGCGATCCCCGAAGCGCTCGCGGCCCTCGGGACGCGCAGGACGATCCGAGCGATCGTCAAAACGGCGCGCGGGACGCTCGCCGCGCTGTTCGAACCGGTCACCCCGCTCGCCACGGGAGGGGCGCGGCGCGTCGGGGCGGTCGCGGTACTTACGCTCGACGGGACGCTCGGGCGCGACGATGCGCTCCACCTTCACCTTGCGGCCATCGGGGTCGGTGATGGCTCCGGCGCGCTCGTGCACGCGCTCGGCGCTAAGTTCGCGCGCCGCGTGCGGATCGGCGCCACGACGGGGAATGCGGGTGCCCTTGGCGCGGCCGCCCTCGGTGTCGTCGTCGCGCCACACGGCGCGCGCACGGGAGCGCTCCTCGAAAGCGCCGCGCTTGTAGGGCGCGGAAGCCGTATGCTGGGCGCGCGGCGCACGGGCGAGGAAGTCTTCCTTGCTGCGATAGCGGCCCTCGCGCGCCACCGCCGCCGGGCGATCCGCCTTGGGCGCCTGCTGCACGCTGGGCTCGAACGAGCCGGAATCGAAATCGGCCCCGGCCTCGGCCGCGAGCTTTTCGCCGAGCTGGTCCTTGAGGATGCGCGTGCGCACCTCGTCCACCTCGCCCTCCGGCAGATCGCCAAGCTGGAACGGGCCGAACGACACGCGAATGAGCCGGTTAACCTGCAGGCCGAGGTGCTCGAGAATGCGCTTCACCTCGCGGTTCTTGCCCTCGCGCAGACCGAGCGTCAGCCAGACGTTGTCGCCCTGGCGGCGCTGGATCGCGGCTTCCACGGGGCCGTAGTGCATCTCGTCGATGGTGATGCCCTTGGACAGCGCGTCGAGCTGCGCCTGATCGATGTCGCCATAGGCGCGCACGCGGTAGCGCCGCAGCCAGCCCGTTTCGGGATGCGCCAGCACGCGCGACAGGCCGCCGTCGTTGGTCAGCAGCAGCAGGCCTTCGGTGTTGATGTCCAGCCGCCCGACGGCCACCACGCGCGGCAGTTCCTCCGGCAGGGCCTCGAACACGGTCGGCCGGCCTTCGGGATCGCGGGCGGTGGTCACGAGGCCGCGCGGCTTGTGATAGAGCCACAACCGCGTGCGGTCGCGCGACGGCATCGGCGCGCCGTCGATCTCAACGCGGTCCTTCGATGTCACGAGGGTGACTGGGGTGTCGATCACCGTGCCGTTCACGGCCACGCGACCCTCGCCGATCATGAGCTCGGCATCGCGGCGCGAGGCGACGCCGGCACGCGACATCGCCTTGGCGATGCGCTCGGGCGCGTCGGGGCGAACGGCCTCGACCGCAGCCTCGTCGCGGCGCGTCTCATGACTTATCTCTTGGCGCGTCTCCTGGCGAGCAGGGCGCTCCGCCCGGTCGGGGCGCGGACCGGGACGCGGACCGCCGAAGCGGGCGCCGGTGCTGGTGGCGCGCTCATCGGCGAAACGCCCCGGACGCGGCTTGCCATAGGAAGGCCTGTCGCCGGCGGATTTGCCGCCCGAGGATGACTTGCCCCCATAGGACTTGCCCGCATAAGGCTTATCGGCATAAGGCTTGCCAGAGAAAGACTTGCCGGAAAAAGACTTGCCGGCATAAGATTTGCCGCCTTCCGGGCTTTCGTCGCCGAACCTGCGGCCGCCGCCCTTGCCGCCAAAATTCTTGCTACCCAAACCCTTGCTGCCCAAGGCCTTGCCGCCGGAGCCCTTGTCCGCGGAATCGCCGCCGCCCGCGAACGAGCGACCGGAGAACTTGCCGGGTCCGGCGAATTTCGTAGCGCCTTTGGACGTCCGCGCAGCATCGCCGCCGGGCCGCCGAGCGGGGCGTCGCTCGTTCTTCGATTTGTCGGTCATTGGCTGCTCATACCAGAGTGGACGCATTGACGCGAGGGCATCCAAGCATAATATCCGCACGCACGCGCGCTTTTATTTCATGCTCGAGACCTGTTGCATCACAATGTCACCGCAATCGCCCCCCTCGCGCCTCGACCCCATGTCGGCCGCCTTCGATGAGGCGCGGCTGGCCGCAATCGCCGGCGAAGTGCCGGTGGGAGCGGTCGTGGTGCGCGACGGCGTCGTCATCGCCCGCGCGCATAACCGCACGCGCCGCGACAACGATCCGACGGCCCACGCCGAAGTACTCGCCATCCGCGCCGCCTGCCGGCAACTGGAAAGCGAGCGCCTGCCCGGCTGCGATCTCTACGTGACGCTGGAGCCCTGCCCGCTGTGCGCGGCGGCGATTTCCTTCTCACGCATCCGCCGGCTCTATTACGGCGCGGAAGACCCGAAGGGCGGCGCGGTCGACAACGGCGTGCGCCTGTTCGCCTCGCCGACCTGCCATCATGCGCCGGAAGTGTACGGCGGCCTGCGGGCGGACGAAGCGGCGGCGATGCTACGGACGTTCTTTCAGAACCGGCGTTGAAACGGGTGCGGGTTCAGGCAGGACTTCCCTGATCGCCGCCGTCGGAAGATGGCTCTTCCTCGCATTGGCGCGCGACGTGATCGTTATAGGCCTGCTCGAAAATACCGTTGGCGGCCTCGGCCAGCCGCACGGATTCGGATGTCTGTTCGCCGCCGATGACCGTATTCCGGAACTGCGCGAGCGCAAGGTTCATCTTGCCTGCTTGCTGCGCCATCCGCAGCACGCTGGCATACGCCGAGGCGGGATCGCTCTCAACCTCCAGCAACGATACCGCGCGCTCGTGTGCCGCTATTCCGTCAATCGTCTGCGCGGCAAGGCGTATGGCCTCGGCATGGCCGGAAGCCATCATGAACAGGGATACGTGTTGCCAGGTCGCGGAGCCGCCGGTGCAGTAGCGTCGGATGTCTGCATCATATTCGCGGGAAACCGTCGCCATGCCGCCGACAATATCGGACAAAGCCTGCATCCGCTCATGGAAGCCGTCACCGGAAATGCTCATTTTTCCCCCAATCGATCAAAGTATGAAAACATGCCGCATCGCGTTTTTTATTAATGACATAAAGTAAAAGCGCCCCGTCGCCGACGCTGCCGGATACATTGCGCGAGAATATGGCAGGTTTAGGGTTGCGGCGCTCTCGCTCGACTGTGCTCTCCCGCAGCATCGCGCCACACAACGCGCCGTTGCCGGCACGCCGGCAATCCACCATAGTGCCGCCCATGGACAGGATGGGCGATCTCGATATTTTCGCGCAGGTGGTGAGCGCCCGCAGCATGTCGGCGGCCGGGCGGGAGATGGGGCTGTCGGCCGCCGTCATATCCCGGCGCATCCGGCGGCTGGAGGAGCGGCTCGGCGTGCGCCTGCTGCAGCGCACCACACGCCAGATAACCCTGACCGAAGCCGGTCAGGGCCTCTATGAGCGCGCGATCGCCATCCTCGCCAGCGTCGAGGAAGCGGAAGAGTGGGTGGCGCGCGGCAGCGCCGTGGTGCGGGGCGTGCTCAAGGTCTCGGCGCCGACTTCCTTCGGGCGGATGCACATCGCGCCGCGCCTGCTGCCGTTTCTGGAGCGCTACCCCGATCTCACCGTCGATCTCAACCTGTCCGACGAGTTCATCGATGTCGTGGGCCAAGGCTTCGACGTCGCGGTGCGGATCGCGGATCTGGCGGATTCGAGCCTCGTGGCCCGCCGGCTCGCGCCCAACCACCGGCTGCTCGTCGCCTCGCCCGCCTATCTGGAGCGGGCGGGAACGCCGGCTCATGTCGACGACCTGCCGCAGCATGTGCTGATCGCCCACAACACGGATCACTGGCGGCTGGAGGGGCCGGAAGGGCAGCAGCACATCGTGCGCATCAACGCGGCGCTGCGCACCAATTCGAGCGAGGTCGTGCGCGAGGCCGTCATCGCGGGCATGGGCATCGCCCTGCGCTCCACATGGGATGTGGGGCCGGAGTTGCGCTCGGGCCAGTTGCGGGCGGTGCTGCCGGGCCTCGGCGCCTCGCGCCGCGTGGCGGTCTATGCGGTCTATCCCAGCCGGCGGCAGATGGAGCAGAAGGTGCGCGCCTTCGTCGACCACATCGCCGCCATTTTCGGCCCCGTGCCCTACTGGGACGAGGGCCTGACCTTCTCCTGAACCCGGCCGGACGCAGCCGCAGGCGGCAGGGCGATTTCCACCAGCGTGCCTTCCATGGGCGCGCTCGTGATGGCGAAACGCCCGCCGCTCGCCTCCACCAGCGCGCGCGTCAGCGGCAGACCGAGGCCCGCGCCGTCCGGGCGGCCGAGATGCGTCGTGGTGAGCTGCGCGAACGGCGTCAGAGCGGCTGTCACCTGCGCACGCGTCATGCCGATGCCGGTATCGCGGATGCGCAACGTCGCGCCGCCGCCCTCACCCTGCGCCGTGGACACGATCACCTGTCCGCCGGCATCCGTGAACTTCACGGCGTTCGACAGAAGATTGAGTACGATCTGCTGCAACGCCCGCTCGTCGACGCTGACGCTGGCGAGGCCCGGCGGCAGGCTGGTGCGCAGCACCACACGCTGGCGCTCGGCCTGGGGCGTCATCAACCCGACGCAGCCAGATACCACATCGTTCAGCGACACGTCGGCGGGCGCCAGTTCCAGCCTGCCTTCCTCGATGCGGGCGAGGTCGAGCAGATCGTTGACGAGGCTGATGATCTGCCCGCCCGAGGCATGGATATCGCGCAGGTACTCGCGGTAGCGTTCCGTGCCTATAGGGCCGAGGCGCTCCTCCAGCATGATCTCGGTGAAGCCGATGATGGCGTTGAGCGGCGTGCGGATCTCGTGGCTGACGCGCGCCAGGAACTGCGCCTGATCGCCCGGTTCGCGCCGGGCCTGGAGCGTGCCGCCAGCCTGCGCCGGCGCGCCGGCCGACGCGTTGCTGACATCGCGCAGAATGGCGAAGAACCGCTGCGCCCGCCCGGCAGGCAAACGACCGATGCCGGGCGTGTCGTCGCCGGGATCGGGCGCGAGGCGGCCCATGATCATCGTCAGCGGAATCTCGCCCGGCGCGCCCGGCTCGCCAGCCGGCGCGCGCGCCCGCACCGCCACACCGTCGTTGAGCACACTGGCGAGCCCGCCCGCGCGCATGCCCTCGAAATAGGCGGTGGCGACGGAACGGCTGCCCGGCGACAGCATATGCCAGAACGAGCCGCCGACGACATCCGTTTCCTCACAGCCGAACAGCGCCTCGGCGGAGCGGTTCATCGACAGCAGCCGGCCGAGGCCGTCGAGCGTGACCACACCGTCGGTGGCGGTGTCGAGAATAGTGTCGAGCGCGCGCACGCGCGCCTCCTGATGGCGCAACTCGCGCTCCAGCGCCCGCAAATGCGCTTCCGTGCGCGGCTCGATGGCGCGGCGGAACGACATCAGCGTCGCGGGCCTGTCGTGCCCCGCGAGATCGCCGCGCCAGGGGATGGTCGCCATGCGCGCATCCACCGACAGCGGCGCGCCATGGGCCGTGCGCAGCGCCAGCGGAGCCTCGCCGCCGCCGGGCGCGCTCATGAACAGCGATCGCAACCCGCCCGCGCGCCGGAACGCCGCAACGTCTTCGTAACCCAGAAGGTCGAGCAGCGCGCGGTTGACGAACAACACCTCGCCGTCACGGCTCACCAGCATGCCGACCGGCAGCCGGTTGGCGATGAGCGCGACCGAGTCCGTGACATCAGCGCCCACGCCATGAAACGCGGACGCCGCCGGCAGGGCCGGAGTCACATGTTCATCGCCTGCCGGCTCACTCTTTTCAGGTGTCGCGTCTTCAGGCGGAAAGTCGTCGAGGGCTGAATCGTCGCGAGCCAAATCGTCGAGCGCGAGATCGTCCAAGCGTGGCGGCCACTCGGCAAGATCGTCCTGCGCCTCTATCGGCGAGGCATCCTCCCCCGCTGGCCGCGCATCGGCGCGGCTGGCTTCCTCCCGCAGCGTGGCGAACGGATGCATGGGCGCGGGAGCGACGGCGGGAACGTCGTCAAGCAACGGCGCGTGCACGTTTTCCGGCGGCGCGTTGCCGCGCGGCGGTTGGTCCGTTTCCGCACTTTCGGCACTGCCGGTGACCAGCCGCAAGCGACGGGCGCCGCCCGGGACAGGGCTGTTCTCGGGCGGGGCGGGGCGAGCAGGCGCCGCGTCCCGGCCTTCCGCCTCCACGGCGGCGAGCCGGTTGCCCCCCAGCGCCTTGGCGATATCGCGAAAAGCCTGCCGCTCGTTTTCCGAAAGGCCGGGACGCGACATATCGCCATGATGATGATGCGCCTCGCGCGCCGCGCCATGCACCGGCAGCGACGGCCCTTCTTGCAGCGACGGCTCTGGCGCGGCCGCCCCGCTTTCCCGCGCCGCCTCGGCAAGCCGCGAGACGCGGGCGAGGCCAAATCCGCGATAGCCCCGAAAGCGGCGCTCGCCGTCATGAACGGGAATGCCCGCCAGCTCGACCGGCAGCCGCGCCAACGCCTCGCCGCCGATGCGCCACAGCACTTCCTTGCCGCTCCACGTCGCCTGCCTGGCAAGGGCCGAAACGACGGTGCCGCCGTAGTCCTCCACGATCCCGGCCTCGATCAGCGCCTGCCACGCGCGGCCCTCGACGCGGCCAGCGTCGTCGCCAACGAGCGCCGCCAGTTCCCCGGACACACGCGTGAGCCGCCCCTGCGCATCGCTCTCCCATATGAAGCGCACCGTCGCCCGCCCGTCGGCAACCTCCAGCAAACGCCTCAGCGGATTGGGCTGTATGCCGGTTCCGCCGCCCTTGCGCGCCGCAACGCGACCGGTGTCTGCGGCGGACGCCGGCGGCTGGGGCGCGGCAGACGTCTCGATGAGGCGCGGCAGACGCGGCAGGGGACCGCGCAGGATGGTGAGCAAAAATTCGCCGTTCTGGGTCGCGACACGGTGACATTCGAGCAGCAGGCGGGTGATGCCATACCCCTGCGGCAAAGTGACGCGCTCCAGCCGGACGCCGCTGCCCGACGACAGCGCCGCCGCGACGCGGCGCAGACGCCCGCGCAAGTTTTCGCCCCCAGCGGCGCGCAGCGCGGGGGCGAGGCCGGCGGTGCCGACGGATGCGCCGATCACCCGCTCTCCGTCGAGCGACCAGAGCACGGCGGCGGTTTCCTGCTCGACGAGTTCCGCGAGCGCGGGGTCGCTCCAAAGCCGCTGACCGGTGGTGTCCGAACCTCGGGACATGCGAATCATCCGTTCGATCGTCGCATAAGAACCGCGACATATGACTAACGGAATGTTAATATACCGTTGTGCTCAGAGCGTCACGAAAGATGACTATCCTGGCGGATGCAAGCTGGCATCAGCGTTAACGTGGCCATTGGCGCCTTCGGGCATCGCTGGCGGTTGGGCATGGGGTCGGCGGGTATTTCGGGGCACCAAGCCGATCGGGCAAGCTGGTTTCGACTGGCTGGCCGGGTCGGGCGCGGCTGTCCCGGCCGTTTCGCCACAACGGCGGGAGGCCCCGGCCTCCGGGTGTCGGCAAGGCGGAAAAATCGTCGTGACACCGCATCTTGCGAGAAAGCGCTCTTGCAATGCTGCGGTGCAACATATAAACATTGCGGTGCACAACTTTTGTGTGTCGAGTTTGTCCAGCATTTCCCAAGGAGCCGTACGATGAGCAACACCCCCCCCACCTACGAGATCCCCGCCGAGCTGCGCGAGTTCGCCGAGAAGAGCGTCGATCAGGCGCGCAAGGCTTTCGACGGCTTCCTCAGCGCCGCGCACAAGGCCGTGTCTGCGTTCGAGAACCAGTCGACCCCCGTGCCGTTCGGTTCGCATGAAGTTGCCCGCCGCACGCTGTCTTATGCCGAGACGAACGTCGCCGCTGCCTTCGACCTGGCTGAAAAGCTGGTGCGCGCCAAGGATCTGCGCGAAGTCTCGCAGTACCAGAACGAGTACCTGAAGAACCAGTTCGCCGCTCTGCAGGAGCAGGCTCGCGATTTCGGTTCCGTGGTTCAGAAGTCCGCCACCGAAGCCACGCAGCAGGTTCAGGCTGCCGTGAAGGAAGCGACCCAGAACGCGACCGACGCTGCGAAAGAGGCCACCCAGGCCGTCAGCAACGCGACCAAGACCGGCGCGTAAGTAATACCGCGGTTGCGCCCGGGCTCGCGGGCACGGGCGCAACCGTTCTTCCGGCGAAGCGTTCCGCGGATCCGGCCCGACGCGAAGGCGGGTCGCGGATCTCGAATGGGACCATTTCCGCCGGGGGCCGCATGTTGCCGGCATGCATGCGGCGATCGATTCCAACGCGCAAATCCGTTGCGGTTGTGTGCAAGCGCGCTGTTTCATCCTTCGATCGCGAAGGTTGGCCGGTGAGTATCGGACGAATTCCGGATCCTCGAACCCCGCTGCAGCCACGCTGCCCCGACGGGACCGACGGATACGAGACCGGCGCGAGAGCCCGCTCGGCATCGCCCCGGAACTGATGGCAATGCAGGGTTGGCATTTATTTTACGGAGCAGGATTTCCATGACGACGCGCAAGACAGGCGGCAGCACCCCGACGGGCGGAAGAAAAACGACGAGCACGACGAGAGCGTCGTCCACGGCTTCGGGCAAGAGCGCCTCCTCTGTCGATAGCACGGTGCCGGTTGCGGCAACCGGCACTGCCGCTCCGGCCCCCGCCGCCAGCGCGAAGCCCGGCCAGACCACTGCCCCTGTCGCCGCGAAGCCTGCTGTCACGACAAGCCCTTCGGTAACGGCTCCGGCGCCCGTGAAGCCCGTCGAGCCGCCGAAGCCGGTGGAAGCCAAGCCCGTCGAAGCCGTCAAGCCGGTTGAGACCAAGCAGGCGGCCCCTGCCCCTGCCGCGATCGCCCCCACCGTCGCCGTCGCAACCCCGGCGGCGGTCAAGCCCCTGGCCGCAAATCCCGAAACGGCAAAGCCCGAAGCAACCAGGCTGGAGCCAGCCAAACTGGAGCCGACCAAGCCGGAAGTCACCAAGATTGAGGCTGCCAAGCCTGAAGTTGCCAAACCTGAAACTGCAAAGCCGGAAGCTGTGAAATCCGAGGCTGCCAAACCCGAGACCCTCAAGCTCGAGCCTGTCAAAGCAGAGCCCGCGAAGCCCGTCGCTGCCGAGCTTCCCAAGGCGGCGGCCACGCCATCCGCGCCAGCCGCACCTTCCAGGACGGAAGCGCCTGCGGCAGTTGCCAAGCCGGAAGTCGTCAAGTCTGAAGTCGCAAAATCTCCGGTGCCCGTGGCTGTCCCCCCCGATGTCATCAAGCCGCCTGTCGCAGCGCCCGTTATTGCGCCTGTCGGCGGACTGTTCGACAAGAAGACGCCAGTGACCGGCACCGACCACGAGACGTCCACGCCGATCGAGGCCGCGAAGCGGCCTGCGGCTGTCTCTTCCGCTCCGGCTCCGGCTGCCGCAAGCGCCGGCGCTCCCGCCAACGGTCGCGGAGCGGCTACCACCGCGAAGCCGGCGCCCGGCCCGGCGGAGGCTGCCCTGCGCGCTGCGGCGGAAGCCGCCTCCCCGGCGCGCGCCGGCTACACCGCCCTGCACGGACAGAGCGAGCTTTGGACGCGCAACGTATCGCTCGCCACCCGTGGCGTCACCGAGTTGAACTCCAAGCTGTTCGACCTCGTGCGCAGCCAGACGGACGGCACCATCGACCTGTGGCGCCGCCTGCTGAGCGCGGGTTCGCTGGCGGAAGCGGTGGAATTGCAGACGCGGGAATTGCGCCGTCAGTTCGAATCGACGTCGAGCCAGTTGAAGGACATCGCCCAGACCTCCAACCGCCTCCTCACCGAGGCGCTGGTGCCTTCCCGCCCAGGCGAGCGCTCATCGAAGCGCGACTGATTATGGGTCAGGGCCGGCGCACGACGCTCCGGCCCGCCCGTTGACAATCCGGCTCGGCACCGCGGATGCCAGACGACGCCTTGCGTTGTGGCGTCGTCTGTTCACGGCGCAGGCGGATGTGGTTGCATCGAGATACGGGCTTCGTGACGCAGCGACTACGTCGCTCTTGCGTCATGCCCGGGTAATTGCTATTGGACTGCATCCGATTCTTTCCTCGCCGCCGAACACGGCAAGCGAGGCGGTCGGCAGGCCCGAAGCGAGAGGCATTGTCCTCGCTTTGGCATGGTATGCAGCTGTAGCTCAGTTGGTTAGAGCGCTTGATTGTGGATCAAGAGGTCGCCCGTTCGAACCGGGCCAGCTGTACCATTAAAATCAACGACTTACGGGTTTAACGCCAAGTTAGAGAATGAGCCACGTACCCGTATAGTAACCGCCAGAGAGCCTTTACGTCGGGGCGAATCGGTAGCCGCAGTGCTGCGGCATAGGGTGTTTGGGCTCGGCGACCAGAGCGTGGCTCATTCGGTCGGATGCCCGATTAATGCCGGTCAGGCTTGGCACCCGCGTTTCTATCTTTCCCTTCCTCTCTTGCCGGGTGACCGTCCTTAGGCGGGCACCGGCGGGGGTAAATATATATAACGAAGTTATATATATAGGGGGAGACTTCCGCAAACCTCCGCAAGCAATTTCAATGGCTTAGACCCCCAACTTCCGCAACTTCCGCAAAGACTTCCGCATAATGATTTCAATGACTTAGCGGGTGCACTCCCGCAACTTCCGCAGACTTCCGCAAACTTCCGCGTTTTGAAGGTCAGTTTTGATACTTTATCGTTTAATATCAGATAATTACGACTTCCGCAGAACTTCCGCAAACGGCCTCAACCGAGTGAGCCGATGACGCGCAGTCCCTTCACCTTCGTGTGCTGATCCACGATATCCATCTTGATGATGCCTTCATCGATCCAGCTCAAAACGAGCTTCTCCGCCGTGTCCGCATTGATGTTGTAACCCCTGGCGATGGCTCGGGGCGCGTACCTCTCCGTTTTCTTCGTCTGCGGAGCGTTCGACATGGGGTTGCCAACGTCCCAGGCGGACCGGATGTCGGCAAGGATCGCGCGACAAATATCCCTCGGGGGCAAGCTGCTCTTTGCCTCTGACACTGGTTCGTGCTCGACCACGCACGTCGTGACCGGATCGCCATCCTGGTCCGTTCCGATCGTCACCGGCTTCAGGGTGAACGGGAAGACCGCCCCTCCTTCATGGTCACGCTGTTTTTTAGCCGTGGCCCTCCGGTTCCCCTCCTCATCCACCGCCACCTCGATCTCGGTATCGGTAGCGGCGCGCAAGCTGGAGTGGCCGCGGGCGCCTTTTGCCGCATCCTTGCCGGAGTGATGGACGACGAGTACCGTTGCGCCCGTCTCCTCCCGGATACGGTCGACGTTACGCACGAACGCGGTCATGTCGGTCGAGGCATTTTCGTCGCCGCCGGCAAGCGCCCGCGACAAGGTGTCGATGACAATCAGGGCAACCGCCTCCCGTTCTTCGCGAATGTCGGCAACCATGTCGATGATAGGACGTGTGTCCGCGCTCGCGTCGAGCAGATCAATGCCGGCGCGCCGCAGGGCGATAGGGGCGTTCTGGACACCCGTTTCTTTCTTGAGCGCGACAAGCCGATTCGCGATACCGTTCCCGCCCTCTGCCGCCAGATACAGCACCGCCCCGCCATTGACGCGCCGGCCTCGCCATTCGGATCGACAGGCGACGTGAAAGGCAAGGTCGAGCGCGAGGAAGGTCTTGCCCGAATTCGAGTCGCCGTACAGGACTGCCATCGCTCCGCGATCCAACAACCCTTTCACGACATAGGGCGAGGTCGTCACTGGCGCGATGTCTTCGAACCACTCCAGCCGGCGTTCAAACTTGGGACGCGGATCAACTGCGGGCGATTGCCAGAGCCGGGGGATGTCGTCCGGCCATGACTCGTCACGGTAGGTCGACACCTATGCCGCCTCCCTCGCCTTCGCGAACTGCGCCTCGATCTCCTTCAAACTGCCGGCGATGAACCTGATGTTTGGTCCAACATGGTGCATGGCATACTTGATGCCGATCACGTCATGCGCCTCAGCAAACCCCATCGCCAGATCGAGGTAGTGCCGCGCCATCGCGGCGGAAGCGTAGAAATCTTCGTACGCGCTATCGCTCAGGGCCGGCGCCCGATCACCATCGGAATGCTTAACAGACATGCGTCCTCCTTTTCCGAGCCGATTGCGGCGGCCCGGTTCAAAGGTTCGAAAGATCAGGGGTTGAGGGTCGCCGTTGGCGGCCCTTAATTCGTCAGTTCCGACGTGCTCGCCACCGGCTCACCGAGCTGCAGCGCCACCCACTCGTCGAGCGCCTCGCGCTGGTACACCACGGCCACGCCGCGAAACTTCAGGAACGACGGTCCGCCGCCGCGGGAGCGCAGCTTCTCCAGCGTGGAGGCGGACAGCTTGAGGTTATGCGCTTCAGCCAGGTATTCGCTTGCCTCCTGCGTGGTCAAGCGGCGCTTCAACAGGCGACGGGGGATTCCATCTGGGTATTCAAGCTTAACGATTTCGGACATTTAGAATTCCGATCCTTAAAGTGCTTAACGCATACTCGCAGAACGGCCGGAACATCTCATGATTAGAGTAAGGAATAGGAAGACCTCCGCCGGGGTTTCCCGGTGGAGTATTATTCGGGGATCTTGATCGTCGCCCCAGCGGGGAGGTACTGCCACGCCCTTCCCCAATCGGGAGGAAGCCCAAGAGCTGCCTTGACCCGCCGATCCACCTCATTCACATTGATTGCCACAACGCCAAGGCCGCGCCGCTCGAAGATCGAGTCAGCAGGATCATTCGGCTTGAGATTGATCACCTTGCCGAACTCATGATCAGTGCTGATCACAAGCAGGGTCTTACCTTCGCGATAGAACTGACATGCGAGCCGGTCGATCGGGAAACCGCCATCTCCCCAACCTGAAACCGTCTGGCCCTTGTCCGTAAACGCTGCGGCAGCCATCCCCGCCTTCCGGACAGGGATGGCCAAGCGCGTCAGGACTGCCGTCAGCGCGAACTGCATCAGCCTGCGATAGGTGAACAGGTGCACGCGACTTTCCTCGCCGGCGACACGCTCATAGGACGGGCCTTCAATGCCCGTGATGGAACTCCTATCGCTATCGCTCAACAGGATGGGTGACGGCTTGCGCGACACCCAGTTTTTGAACGTCGGCATATCGATGTCGGCAGCTTTGAGAACGTCCGCCGACAAAAACTGCGGTGCGTCGGGATGATCAAGATAGTTCATTTAAACCTCCGTGATTGTGCCCACGAAGATACAAATGATTCCCATAGGTGTCAATCTACACCGCGCGGGCATTCCTAAATCGCATCACTGCGGGACGCCTTGGGCTCCATCGGTGGCAGGGCGTCGAGGCCGTTCACGATTTTCTCCGAAAGGTCGCGTGTGACGTACATGAGCGCCCCCAGGTTTCTAGCGATCCATTTCACGTATAGTTCTTGCGACGCGAAGCGTGACGGTCCGGTCTCGACAGCCAGGTCGAAGGTCATGTCGAGCAAGATGTTCAGACGCGCCGCGTCGTCGGTGATGTCTTCGAGCGAGTATTCAGGCATCGTCATTCCGTGATCTCCCTGTTAGCAAGCGCCTCTTGAACTTGGGAAATGCTCACCAGAGCCTCGACAAGACGGCTATGCGTCTCATGCAACAGGTTGCAAGCTTCCGTCCCTCCGTCCTTACAGCCTGCAACGGCCACCGCAAAAACGCGGTAGTGGTCACTGACAGTGACCAGAATTTCGTCGGCGAGTTTCAGGCGCGCGGCCATTTCAGAGATTTTCATGCTGCGCCCGCCGGCTTGAGCACGATGTCCAAGCCCTCAGCAACATCGCCCATCCGGTCGAGCGCATCGGAGACGACGAGTTCTATCGCCTCGCGATGAGCATCGCCAATCGGCAATCCTTTGAGCATCAGCAGCGCGCCGGTGACGTAGGATCGCGCGCTGCCCAGATCGTCTCGGGCGGCCTTCAGGTTCCACGATGTCGTTTCGGGCAGGTGATGGGTGGTTTCGTCGTGTGTCATGTTTACGCTCCCAGAACGTAGATGGTGCCGGCGATGCCGCCGATGTACGCGGTGAAGGCGATGCAGCCGGCGAGAAGCCGCATGGCCGCGATTGCGGAAACGGGGTTTCGCATTGTTGATTGCTCCTGTTTCAACGAAAAACGTCAACAATCAACGTAAACCGCAAAAACAAACGCGTGTCAACGGTTATCGTTTGTGATAAATGATATTCATTGAAATGGAGGGTTATATGAGTTTGACGCCCGCGCAATCGCGAGCCGCAAGGGGGTTGCTCGACTGGTCGCAGATCGAGCTTGCCGGTCGCTCCAATTTGAGCGAAAGCACGATCCGCGATTTTGAGAAGGGTCGTAGGGTGCCATCTATCAATAACCTCGCCGCCATCCGCGCCGCCCTCGAAGCGGCCGGCGTGATCTTCGTCGAGGAAAATGGCGAAGGCCCCGGCGTGCGATTGCGGAAGGATCGGCCGGAATGACGGATAAACAGCGGATCGATGAAATGGACCGGCTGCTTAAGATAACCGAGGTCAAGGAGATCGTCGGCATGGGCACGTCCACGATCTATCGTAAGGTTGCGGATGGCGAGTTTCCGGCGCCAGTTAGACTCTCCGGCGGGATGTCGCGCTGGCGGCGGAGCGACCTGATTCAGTGGATGCAGAGCTTGACGCCTGAGGTACGGCTACGGAAGGAACAGGCGAAATGAGCGACGACAAGAAGCGGATAGAAGAACTGGAATATAAGATCGGCCAAGCCTATCAGGTCATCGGCGCGCTGCTCGCGGAGCCAGGTTGCAAGAATCTCGATTTCGATTCACCGGAAGGAGAGCGTCTTCTGGACTACTTCGCTCACGCCGAATATGACGACGATTTTTCGTTCATCCACCCGGGGCGTAAGTCCCGCGCTCGCTACCTTCGAAGATATCGCTGCCTTCCCCGCCGATGCTCTGGTGTTTATCGCCCGTCCGCGGGACCGAGGTAACCATTCATCGACCAGAACGGCAGCGGGCCGGGGGTGAGGCTCAGGGAGCGGCAGGGATGACTAACCAGGATGACTTCCCGACCAGTGAACCTCTACAGGGAGTGCAGCGTCCTCCGAAAGTCCTCTCAGGAGAGTTGCGGGCTAGAGCATTAAAATATTTTAATGCAGCAGTCCTCCTATTGAAGGATAATGATACAAAGAACGCCTACCCGGGATACTATTTGATGTTCCATTCTATAGAATTGAATTTAAAATCATATCTTGCCTTCAATGGATACACTGGGATCGTCCTTAGAGATAAATTCAGCCATGATATAATAAAACTATACGACGAGTGCATGGCGCACGGCTTGAATTCCACCGACGGACTTGGATATATAATTGGCTGGATCGCCAATATGAATAGTGATGATGATTTTCGATACCCCACCAATTATCATCTCAATCTTCCGCTCCCATCACAGGCTATAGAAACCCTGACCTCTCTGAATGAGAGCATTCATCAGCATACAACTGACAATGTTCGGGAATTCATCGATTTTCTGGGAGAGAAAATGGCGTTGCAACGGGCGGGAGTGCAGTACACCGTGATAGACGGGGAGAAGAAAATATCCCAGCTGAAATTTTTGAAACGAAGTTGGAAGAGAGCCACGATTGAGGAGAAGGCGCAATTTTTGGCATGGATGAGTGAGCAGGATGCCGATCACGAATGAAACGGTCATCGCCTTCCTTGCCGGCGCGGCGCTATTCGTCGCTTGGCGGTTGTCGCAGGAATGACAGGGTTAGTTGCAACCGCAATAAAGCTTCACCTTGCGCGGCGTCTGAATGCTTCGACATATGCCGTTTTTTATGCGGAGGAACGTTTGGCCGTTCATCGGGGCTTGTTGCTCAAAAATTCCCAGCCGGACACCGTTCTCAAGCGTTGCTGCAGCTTCGATGCGTGCTTTCCGGTAGAGAATGTATGACTGATGCGTAAGCCACTCATGTTCGTGAGCCTGCATGATGCAGGTGCCGTCACAAAGGTCGTTCGTCCATGTCGTGATTGAAACGATGACTTGGTTGCCATTCTTGCACGGGTCTGTGCACACAACGTGGAGGTGGCGCCTAGCGGGGTCGTTCGCCGGCCCGGACGGAATAAGCAGTGTCCCGGCCTTGGCAACCACTTAATGAACCCGCGCCTTCTCGAATGCGCGATCAATCGCTTGAAGGCTTCTGCTCACGTCGAGGAAGTCTTCCGCGTTCTCGACGCCGACCGCGTGGAGAATCCTTTGCAACGGAATCTCCGTTGATCCGCCCTTGGGGTCCTCCCATTCGGGCACATTACGTGGATCATGGGTCCAATCGCGTAGCTGCCATTGGTTCATATGGCCGAAACGCTCCCAAACGGCGTCAGCGCAGGCGACATCTGCCTCGCTCAACTCGTCCAAGTCGTCGGAGGTCAAGCGAGGATCGGCGAGAGCGATGTTGTGGTTCTCGCGGTCACGGAGAAAATCAGACCAGCCGCATTCATCCGGATTATAATCTCCGGCAATATAGCTGTAGGTCAGTGAGTTGACCGGCCCATGCGGAAGGGAGCAACGCTTCTCGTCGAGAACCGGAAAGCCAAATTTCTTGATGCTTTCCCGATCCACCAAATAGACAAGTTTGACCGCCTTCAGGACGTTGAGCGATTGCCCGCCGGCCTTAAGGATCAGATAAGCGATCAGTTGCGCTGCTTTTTTTGGTTCATAGGTCATGAGCGTCGCATAGCCTGATTATCGCTCGATAAAAGCAACCCGCCAAGGTGCGCATCGTGGAGAGGCGTGGCGGGTATTATTAATATCTGCATATTGCATATGCGTTAAAATGTCAAGAAATTTGCATGCCTGCGTCACTGACCACGAGACACATATCGCAACGACTGCGGACTATGAACTACAGACAAGACAATGCCTAAACGGCTTGCGAGGAATTTTGTCGGAACCTCATTCGCGCATCACTCCGTGATGAACGCTCCATCGGCGGCGATCACCTTCGACTTCAGGTCGACCACGATTGCAGCATCCACCGGGCCGGAGAACGTCCGGTTCTCGTAGGTCAGGTTGAGCTTCTTCAATCTGGTGCAGGTGCCGTTGTGCGCCACAGCGAGAGACCATTGCTTCACTGCGACGCTATGGTAGATATGCCCTTACCTTAAGGGGGTGCGGGAGTTGGGGTATTACCAATGCCTTTGGCACTTCGCCTTCGGTCGCCGCTCGGCCAGCGCGATTTCCCGGTCAAGCGCCTCGATGGTCGCAGCCAGCTCATCACCAACCGGCACGTCGATCGCTCGCACCCTGCCGCGGTAGGGAATGAAGATGCGCGACTGGCCGTCCATGGTGGCAAGCAGCAGGGCGGCGCGGGTAGCCTTCAGGTCATCGAGGCGGGCGAGCGTGTTCCGACGGGGACCGATCACGACCATCAGATCACCAGCGCCGCAAGGTCAATGTCGTCGCGCTCGAACATTTACCGAGGCTCGGCCTCGCCGGCGATGATCCGCCCGATCGCCATGACGGCCGCGACTGCGCCATCAATCCGCCCCAGCGCCTTGGCCTTCGTGAATTTCTCGTTCTCGGCCGCGTCTTTTTCCGTGACCACGTTTCCGAAGCAGTACCGAAGCACCGGACTGCCACCGTGGCGAAAGTGGCCGGACAGGATCGCCCGTTTCAGCTCCTTCACCGGCGCACTCATCGAGGCGAAGCCCTGGCCGAACTGGTTGACGGTGATATCGCTCTCTTGCAGCGCCGTCGTCACCGCGGTCGAGTTCCAGCGGTCGATCGCCACTTCCCGCACGGCGTACGTCTCGGCCAGCTCGTGGATGTAGGCGATGACGTCGGCATGCGAGATCGAGTTTCCTTCGGTGAGCCGCAACAGACCGGCCTCGCTCCACCGCAGATAATCCGCCTGATCCTTGTCCGATTTTGCCGCAAGGTTCGCTTCCGGAAGGAAGAACATCGGCAGCACGTCATACCGTCGGCCGGTGCCATCGTCCTCGACAGCGAACACCGCCACCACGGCCGTCAGATCCTCGACGCTCGACAGGTCAACACCGACGAAGCAGTCCCGACCCAGCAGCTCGTCAACCGGCGTCATCGGCTCGGCCTTGTCGTACACCTCCAGCGGCAACCATGGATTGGCCGTCGCTTCCTGCCACTGGTTCAAATGGAAGCGCCGGAAGTCGGCAATCTCGGCAGGGAAGTGCTGGATGCGCCGCGCCTTCGTCCGCATTTCCTCGATCGAGCAAAATCCGGCTTCGATTGCCGGAGACGCCTTGTGCCACTGATCCTCGTCGCGCCAGTCGCATTCAGGATCGGCCGCGAAGATCACCGGGGCGAAAGAGGGATCATCGACCTCGCCGGACGCCACCTTATGGCTGTACTGCCACAAGTCCCAGGCAAGTCCACCCTGGCCAGCGCCGGCAGTCGAGATGATGACGGTGAGCGGATGGGAGCGCTTCACCATCGAATCTGTAACGGTTTTGAACAGCTTGCGGCCCTCGGCCGGGTGCCAGCTGTGGACCTCGTCTGCGAGGAAGAACGACACGTTCAACCCGTGCTTCGAATAGGCCTCCGACGAGATCGCCTTCAGGGTGCCTTTCGTGCCAGGATGGTACATCCGCTTGCGGCTCTCGACGGCACGCACGCTGCGCGCCAGGGCACGATCCTGCAAAACCATCTGCCATGAGCTATTGAAGGCAATGCCGGCATTCTCGGCATCCGCGGCGGCCATGACCACCTGTCCGCCGGCCTCGGCCTCCGGCCCCATGAAGTGGGCCAGCGCCAGCGCGGACGCCAGCGTCGTCTTCGCGTTGCCGCGGGGGATCCAGATGCAGGCAATGCGCACGAGCTGGTTGCCAGCGTCATCCACGGGACCGTAGATGCGCCGGATGATCGATTCCTGAAACCGATGAAGGTGGAACCGTCTGCCGGCGAAGTCGCCTTCCCAGAGCCGCAGCTTGCGCACGAAGCGGCAAATGCGATCGGCTCGGCCGGCGGGATCGGGATATAGCGCGGGATCAGGCGAGAAGATCGTCATCCCACCCCTCGTCCGGAGCGCTGGCAGCGGGCGGCGCCGCGTCCCGGCGATGCGGTGTCAGCCCCAGCTCGGCCGCCAGCAGCCGCGCCTCGCGCATGGCCGCGCCCTGCATCCGGAACGCAGGGTGCGTCTTGACCTTGCCGTCGACGAGGATCGTGCGGCCTTCCTCCGCCATGACCGCTTCCAGCTCGCGCACGGTGCCGGCGGCGATACAATACGCCTCCAACATCGCCACGGTCGCATTCTCCAACAGGCCCCGCTCGAGCAGATCGGGAGCGGCGCGCCTCCATTCAGCCTTCGCCGCAGTCGACAGCCACGACGGCGCCGACGGGCATTTGCGTTGCGTGCCAGCTGCACCCGTGTTACTCACGACAAGCGCGAGGCTCTTTTTCCGACCACGCATGTCAGCCTCCCATCACCGTCAAAACCGAAAAATCCTCAATTCCAAGGTATTGCGCGCAACACTCCCCCCGCCGGTCCCCCGAGCGCCGTGGCAGAGATTGACCCCTCCCCCTGCCTTCCTTCCGGTTCGTGTCATGGGGGGGGAGCACCCTCCGCGCTCCAATGCCGCTGCACGGGCTCCTGTAGCCATCTACGGGGCATCGTTGCGCGTCACCTTGTTGCCGAAACCGCCATCCTCGCGAACCGTCTTGCGGCCATGGCAGGCTCGGCAGAGCGGCTGCCAGTTCGATCGCGACCAGAAGAGTTTCCGGTCGCCCTTGTGCGGAACCTTGTGGTCGACAACGGTCGCCGGCACGCCACATGAGATGCAGGACGGGTGGGCGGCGAGGTAATCCTTGCGTGCCTTGTCCCACTTGCTGTCATAGCCTCGCTCTCGGGCTGAAGGTCTGACGGCTTCGCTGGTGAGGCGGCTTGCCGGGCGGCTCGCAGCTGTGCAGATCGGGCAGCGCGGGCCGGTATAGGGCGGATGGCCGCGGGGGCAGTGCCTGGGCGGCTTCCATGGCATCAGGCGGCCCATACCTTATAGTTGCGGACGGTGGCGTTGTACTCTTCATTCGAGAAGGCAGCATCGCCCATGTTCATATATTGATGAGCGACGTGATACAGAATGGCTGCCCGGAGCGGATCGGGAACCTCAGCAGGAATGGTGCCGAATCCGCTGTAGAAATCGACGCCTATCGTGGTGTAGTGCTGGATGAACACCGGCCACGCCTTTCCCAATTTCGGGAATAACATGGTGCCGTCCAGATCGTTCAATCCGATGACTGTGAAGTCGACGTCCGGCAGCAACGTTTTATGCTCGCCGTCAGGATCGATATAGGTTACCTGCTCGACCGTCAGGATCGGCCCGCGATTGATCTTGATCGGAGCCGCGCCGCACGGGAAGTGGTCGAGCATGAGGCGCCAGCCAGTCGACAGCAGATCGCGGCCGATGGCCATTGTCAGGCTTTGGACCGCCGTCCTGATCGAATGATAGATTTCGATATCCAGACGATCATGGGTCAGGCGCATGAACGACTTCGCGTCCTTGACAGTCACCGGCAGAACAGGTGCGTCCAAATCGGATAGGCGGCGAACGAACGGATACATCGTCATGGGTTTCCTCGCTGAATAGGGATCGGGGGCGGACACGCCCAACCCAAGGCATGCTACCCGCCCCCTCGGCTACGTGACCTTGAACCGTTCATAGACGCCGGCAGAGAGGCGCCGGGGGCCGGCAGGTCACTTCCCATTCTCCGGCGAGCCTCGCGCCGTCATTTTTCGCCCCCGGGAGTCCGTCAGGCCTTAACCTTCAACAGTTTCAACGCCTCCGCCTTGACCACACCGGCCGCGACGCGGCGGCGCGCGTGGAAGCGGGTCAAGCCGTTGGTGGCGGCGCTGTAGGGGTCGCGCAGGACCGACAGGCTGAGCCTGTCGAAGACACGAAATCCCTGCGTCCAATCGCCGAATGCCAGCGGGAACTTGCCGGCGGCAACGTCGTCGACGTCGGGCGCCTCGGCCAGCGGATAGCCAAGCAGGCGCTCGGGTTCACCGGCCTGCAAGCCCGGCTGCCAGAGATACTGACCAGTCGTATCCTTCAGCTTGCGGATTGCCGCGATGGTGCTGCGGTTCGCAACGAACGTGCCCTTTGCCCGGTAGGCGGACGGGATGCTGTACGTGAGGGAGATGATATCGTCTGCGGCGATGGCGCCGGAGCCTGCCGTGGTCAGGGCGCCGGAGGTAAGCGTTGCGTCGGTTAGGAAGCCGCCGGGCTGGCCCGAGCCAGTGCCCTTCACAAACGCCGTGCCCTCGGCCTTGCCGAACGCCTCGGCGAAGTCCTGCGCCAGTTCCGACTCGAGCTTGAACACGGAGTCTTCAAGCAGGGCGTTGGAAATTTCCGTGTACGTCGCCAGCTCGAAAACGGTCAACTTCTTCTGGCTGTAGGTTGGATCGGACGGCGTGCGCGCCTGGGGGCCGGCCGGGTTGGAGACAGTGTCCCATTCGGCGGTCCATGTCGCCGTCGTGCCGGCGGTGCGGACAGGCAGGATGATCTCGGCAGCCGACGCACTGGAGACGCGGGCAATCTGCCGGATCGGGGAATGCTCGACCAGATTCTTAACCAACTCGGCTTCGAACTGATGATCGGCGAGGTAGCCGCCCGTGTGGCCCGCCGACGTGCCGGAGGTAAGCGACTTCACCTCGTCGGGCTGCATGCGCTGTTCGCCATGGCGGATGTAGCTGAAAAACGCCTTGCGGACGATGCCGTCGTCCTCACCGGTTGCGGCCGGCTGCGCCACTGCTGGGCGCGCGGCGGCAAGCTCCAGCGCCTCGATGCGCGCTTCATGAGTATCGTTTTCTGACAGGGTATTGGCTCCCTTTACGGACAGGATTCGCGCCGCCGGATTGGCCGGCACGGCGACGATGCTGATTTCGAGAAGGTCGGCCGAAGTGATCCGCCGGCCGGTTCTGGTTTCGCTGGCGGCTTTCGGGATGAAGCCCACGGACAGGCCGCGCAGATCGCCGCTTTTGAGGAGCGCATAAACCTCTCGGCCCCTGGCGGTTTCGAGGTTCAATCTTCCCTCGACCATCAGCCCGGTCGGCGTGACCTCCACGTCCGTCCATTTCCCGATGACCTCGCGCTGGTCGTGGCCGAAGAGCATCGGCACAGGCAGTTCGAAGTCGAAGGCGTCCGGGGCGAAGCTGTCGCCCTCCCTGTCGACCGCCGGCGCACTGGCGATGCCGGTGATGATGCCCAACGCCTCGTCGGCCTCGATCACGGCGGAGAGCGCTTTGTGCTCAATGATCATGCGCCATCGTCCTCAAACAACGTCTCGTCCACGGGGAGCATCTCCGTTCTGGGGATCGGTCGCGCCGGTCTGGCCGGCCTGCCGGACAAGCTCGTCGCCGCCGGCGACAGGCGGCCGGTTCTGAATGGCCCGAACTTCGTTGGGGGTGAGCCACGCGCCCCCGGTTGCCTTGCGGTAACCGTCGAACTGCTTCTCGAAGTCGGCGCGGGTGAGCGGCTCGACGACATGATCGACGAACAAACCACCGTCGCGCTCCGCCGGGGTCAGCAGCACCCGCGTCAGGGCCGATTCCCACACCCACAGCCAGGGCTCGACGGCGAGCAGCCACTGCTTGCCTTGCTGTTCGGTGTTGCTGAAAGTGCCGTGCGTCAGATCGCCGACGATCGAGGGTGGCACCCGGAAGGCGCGGGCGATTTCCTCGATCACCAGCCGGCGAAGGCCCAGGAACTCGGCATCGACCAAATTGAGCGATACCTGCTGCCACTTGACCTCACCGTCGAGGATGGCCGTGCGTCCGGAATTCTGGCCGCTGTTTGCCTTCGTCCAGGCAGCAGCCGCTCGGACGATGGCCTCAGGGGACAGCCCCTTTGGCAACGTCAGGAGGCCGCTCGGCCGCGCACCCTGGCCGAAGGTCCGCGCCTGATGCTCGCTCATGACGATGTCGAGCGCGATGGCGTTCTGGGCCATTTTGCCGATGGCCAGCGGACGATCATAGGTTGCGCCGGGTGCGCGGATCACCAGCAGATCGCGCCACGACACAGTCCGGAACGTCCCGTCAGCCAGCGACACGCGAAACTCAGGCTCGCCAGTCGGCAGTATCGTCTCGCTCACCATGCCGGGCGCGATCCGGTGGATTTCCCGCGGCGAGCCCTTCCGGGTGCGGATGACAAGGCCGTAGCCGGCGCCGGACAACAAGGCATCGCGCGTGATTGCCGCCCGGCTCTCGAAGCTCGACGTCCAAGGGCAGAAATCCCCTTCCAGCAGCTTCGCCACCGGGTGCGCGACCTCGCGTTCCTGCGACGTGCCGCGGCTGCGATAGAGTCGAACCTGCAGGCTCGCCACCGTCTCGGAGATGGCGGCAATGCAGGCCCGTGCCGTGGCGCTGCGTTCGATCGTGCCGGCCGTGACCGCCGGCAGCCCGGTCACGGAAACGCCTTCCGTCAGGATCCCGGACCACGTCTCCCAATCGAGCGCCTTCGTTTCGGCCTCGCCCGCAGCAGGCGGCTTCTTTCGGAACCAGTTGAACACGAACGAACCCGCCAAAATCCTGTTGCGATACGCACAGAAGCGGATAAAACAATTTCATGGTCAATAGTTCATTTACATTTCCGTCAAAATTTACTTTCCAGTTTCTTCTTTATGTTGCCGATCGTTTCCGCTTTCTGATCGGAATGACGTTTTCCACCGGGCGATCTCTTGTTGCGCCGACCTTCAAAGCCTCAGATATTCTGTGCGCGGTATGCTCCGAAGCCTGCTTGACCGGATCGTCATGCAGGTGCGCGTAGATCGCTGTGGTCGCGACCTGCCGGTGGCCAAGGATCTTTCCGATGACAGGCAGGCTGTTCCCGCTGGCAACCGCAAACGACGCGAAGCTGTGCCGGAGGTCATGGATCCTCACGTCGGAGAGATCCGGGGCGGACGCCGGATCTTTGCCGGCATCCGTGGCGCGCTCCTGGCCTATGCGCGTTGCGAGAGCCCGGACTTCCTCCCAAACCTTCTGCAGCCCGACGATCGGTTTGTGCTCAATTTTCTGCCTCTGCTGTCCCGCGATCGACTTGCGCGCACTGACTTTCGAAGGCAACACGTAGGGGTTGCCGGTTCGGTATTCCCACCGCTCTTGGATGATCTCCATCGCGGCTGGCGGCAGCGGCGTGACCTTCGCGCCGGTCTTGCTGTCGGGAAACTCGATGAACCCCCGCTGCATGTCGATCCATGACCATTGCAGGTTGAGGATCTCGTTCTTGCGGCAACCCGTGAGCATCAGCAGGCGAATCGCGGCGGCAAATTCACTGCTGATCGCGACTTCATCCTCCATGCGGGCGATCGCCTCGCCAATCAGCGCCACCTCGACCTCCGAAAGGAATCGCTCGCGCTTTTTCGCCTTGTGGCGCTCCACCTGGCTGGCCGGATTGTCGGAGATGCCCACCACGTCCATCGCCAAATTGATCGCTGATCGCAGCGCGACCACGGCGTGGGATGCTACAGATCGCCCTCCCCTGACGATGGCACGGCCGCGAATGCCGGTCTTTTCGTCCTTCGCGGTCTTGCCGGCTGAAATGTCCGCCTGCATTCGGGCGATATCCGTCTTCGTCAGCGACCGCACCGTCCGCTTGCCGATCAGCGGGATTATATGCCGCTCGAACATGGTCCGGTCGTTATCCCAGCTCGACGCCTTTTTGTTGGGCCGGGCAATTCGTCCTTCGGTCGAGTAGAACTCCCAAAGTTGCGCCACTGTCATCGCGTCACGGGCCTCGATCTTCGCGTCCTGCGGATCCACTCCCTCAGATAGCCCGCGCTTGAGCTCCAAAGCCCGCTGGCGGGCATCGTCACATGTCCACGGTGAACCATGCCTGCCGATGGTGAAGCGCCTCTTACGGCCCTCCTGAGTCCAGTACGACAGGATGTAGGATTTCGCCCCTCCGGCACTGACCCGGAGGCCGAACCCCTTCACCGTGTCATCCCAGATGAACACCTGTCCGCTGTCGGGGATTTCGGCCGCGTCCACGACGCGCTTTGTCAGCTTCACCATGACCTCAATTTCCGAGTCAGAAAGTCCGCCAGTACCCGGATAGTACCCGTCAGAACGGAAGTCGGGTCAAGCGGGACGATGCAGCTGGAAACGGCAGGATGCCATAAGGTGCTGATAAAAATGGATAAACGAGAGCATCGGAAAACAGAGGAAAACGCCGGAAACAGCGGACTTACCCATTGTGGATCAAGAGGTCGCCCGTTCGAACCGGGCCAGCTGTACCATTCAGAATTCCTAACAAAACCTCGCAAGGGCGGCTGGCCGGGTCTTTTGGCCCCTACTGCGTTGCCGATCTCCGCCAATGCAATCAGCATCGACTGCGTTCGGCGCCTTGCAGCATGGCCAAAATCCCCAGATCATCCTCAAACCTGAGGTTTTGTTAGAGGCTCGCAACCCGCATATGGGCTTTTTCTCTCGAAGCTTCCTGCCTTTTTCTCTTCAGTGTCCGAAGTTCAGCACGATCAGCAACCGCTGGGCGGCGCGTAATTCGTCGCGGAAGGCAGGGTCGGTGCGGGCCGCGCGGGCAGCTCTTGCAAGATGATTCTGCGCCGCGCGTTTGTCGCCCTTGCGTAGGTGGCAGACGCCGACGATGCAGTGCGCGCGCGGATGCGTGCCGCCGCGCTTGAGATAATCGAGGGCCAACGCCAGTGCGTCGTCGTGGCGGTCGAGCCGAACGGCGCAGATCGCCAGCCCCAAAAGCGCGTCGTCGCGCACCGAGGGCCAATCCAGCAGCGCGCAGAGCACCGTAATCGCGCCGCCGATGTCCCCTGCCGCAACCAGCGACACCGCCTGGGCGCGCAAGGCGGCCACGCATTCGAGATCGTCGCTGTCGGCAATCGTGCGCTCGGCGCCCGCACCGGCATGCGTCTGCGTCGAAGCTGAGCCACCACCCTCAAACGCACTGTCGTCAGAGGCGGCGGCTGCATCGGGCGGCGGCGAATGCAGCGCGCTCGTGAACGAGGACAGGGCGGAAGGCAGCAGTTCGTGCACCACGCTGTCCTGCAGGGCAACGACCACGCGAAAGATTTCCTCACCCGCCAGCGCCTGCTCGCGCGCGTTGGAGTGAGCCTGCGACAGGCGCTGGTGAATGTCGGCAGGAGCCTTGGGAGGAGCCTTGGGAGCAGCCTCGCGCCATGCCTTGACCCATGGTTCCGGCAGGGCAAGCAGGGTCTCGCCCAACGCAGGAGAATGCGACGACATCAAGTACTCCCGATCACGCCGGCGCACCGGCGACGCGGCACCGCCGCCCCCTCATACGCAACACAAAGGCAGCGCGCCGCACCGGAGATATCCGCTTGCCGCATCGTTTGCGCACGACGTCGATACGGCTTCCGCAATCTGTCGAAGGGTACTCCTCAAAGCCCTCCGCACCTGTGCCGTTCGGCACATCGTTGCCGCCAGTCGGGAAGATTGGTCGCGCCAGCCACGGGCACGCCGCCCAAACGGAGTTTATAAACAGTTAATTGCCCTCAATCATCGGCATGCTTGATTCGATATTTATTTGAATAAATTAGCCGCATATTTTGTATAAAAATAGATTTCGCTATAAATTTTTAAAAAAAATCCAAATAAAAAAATATAAACTAGATGTAAAAATTGGTTAATTACGTATTAATAAAAAAATATACTATATATAGTTTCGTGATTTTAAAATGCCATCTGCTATATTCACGCCGTGGTTCGGATCATGGCGAGCTGGTATGATTTATGCGTTGCTACTCGACGATCCGAATGCATAGCGAGAGAAATTCGGGTAAAGTTGGCGCTAAAGCAGTAATGCTCATCCTTGGTCGCGCTTTCCGGCTTATCGTTGCCTGTATCACCGTCGTAGCCCTTGCCTCATGCGGCAGGCTCGAGGGTGATTCGTGCACGATTTCAGGTGCCGATGGAAGCACAGTCAGCAGCAAGTGCCGGAGCGGTTTCTTTTCCGCATCCCGCCAGCGCGCCGTCCTTTACCAGGGCGACGATCGCTCCCGGCTGTACACCGGCGAGGCCGCGCCGGCAGGCGGCGTGCTCGACACCGCGCGGCTGAACGGCCCGCCTCCCAACATCGTGCCGTTTGTCGGCTACATGGATAGCGTGCGCGTCAACTACGCCCCCAGTCCCGACGCCGTTTATCAGGATCTCCTGAACCTCCAGAGCGCCGGCACGCCCGCGTTCAATCCCGATGAGCGGGTGACGATCGACTTCAACCGCGCCAGCATCAATTTCGTGCTTCGGCAGTTGCTTGGCGGCGCGCTCGGCGTGAACTACATCGCGCCCGACGATCTCGGCGGCTCGGTGACGTTCCGCACCGAGGAGCCCGTGCCGAAAAGCCAGCTGCTCTATGTCGTGCGCGATATCCTGACCCGCAACGGGCTTGCCATGCGCTACCTCAACGGCATCTACCACATCGGCACGCCCGACGTGGTAGATGCCCTGCAGGCCACAGCCCAGCAAGACGGCGGCGACGTGACGACCCGTATCGTCCAGCTTTCCAAGCACAACGCGGCCAACGTCATCAACATCGCCGCCCGCCTGCTGCCCGAAAACGTCACGCTGATGCCGAGCAATGTCTCGGACAAGATCATCCTGCGCGCTCCCAGCCAGGACATCCAGCAGATCGAGCGCACGCTGCAATCGATCTCGCGCGACGGGTTGGGCGATGACAAGGTCGCCGTGGTGCCGGTGCAGCACAGCGCGCCGGAGCGCCTGGCCGCGCAATTGAACGCCTTCTACGAAGCGCGCATTCCCAACAACGCGGACATGCCGACGATCGTGCCGCTAGAGCGCCAGCGCGCGATCCTCGTCGCGGCGCGCGACATCCAGATCCTGAACGGCATCCGGCAACTCGCCCAGCTGATGGACCGCGAGACCTCGGATGAGCCGACGCTGCGCGTCATCGAACTGCGCCATCTCGTGGCCGAGGAAATCGCCGGCCCTCTCAATGAAATCTTCGGCGGCTCCGCAAATACGCCGAAGAGTACCGACGTCACCAGCTCGACAGGCCGCGCCGCGGAAGCGGGCGACACGCGCGGCGCCGGCGCGCGCTCCGGCGGACGCCAGGGAGCGGACCAGCAGGCAGCGCCCCGGCGTCTGCCGACGATCCCGCAGGAAGGCATGCTGCACGATTCCGATCTCGGATCGGAGGCCGCGCCGCGCTTCAGCATGCCGGGACTGACAGGTGGCGGCGCAGGCCAGTCCGGCAACGCGAGCGCGGGCAACAGGCGCTCGCCCGCCAGCGGCACGGGCGCCAACGCGCGCGCCGCTTCCGGGCTGCTGAACGAAGCGGGCAACACCCAGACGGTGCGCATCGTTCCCGATCCGCGCACGAATACGCTGATGGTGTATTCAACTTACGCGGACTTCAAGCGGGTGCGCGATGTGCTCTCGACGATGGACGTGCCGCAGTCCCAGCTCGCCATCGAGGCGATGATCGTGGAAGTCGAGCTCAACGACCATCTCGAGCACGGGGTGCAGATGTATCTGCAAGGGCCGAACGTGGCGGCCCGCTCGGTCGGGTCCTCGCTGCCCATCGGCGGTTCGGGCGTGGTGGAGGCTCCCGAAGGCAACGGCGCGTTCGTCTCCCTCGGCGGTCGGGTCGGCAACTACCGCATCGAAGCCATCATGTCCGCCCTGCAGTCGGTCACCAACGTCAAGGTCATCTCGTCGCCCTACCTGACGGTGCTCGACGGCAAGACCGCCCGCCTCGTCGTCGGCGATCAGATTTCCTACGCCACCAGCAGCCAGACGTCGCAAAGCTCCGGCAACGTCACCGTGACGCAGCAGATCGAGGTCAAGGACACCGGCATCGTGCTCGACGTGACGCCGCGCATCTACGCCAGCAACTCGGTCGCGATGCGCATCAACCAGTCCGTCAGCACGCCGTCGGCGACGATACAGAACGGCAACCCCGTCATCGCCACGCGCGAGGTGACGTCGAACGTGCTCGGCCAGTCGGGCCGCACCATCCTGCTCGGCGGCCTCATTCAGGATCGCTTCGAGGATTCGGAAAGCGCCGTGCCGGTTCTGAGCAAGACGCCCATTATCGGCGATCTGTTCAAGTCCCGCACGGACCGCGTGCGCCGCGTCGAACTGCTGATCATGCTGACGCCCCGGGTGGTGCGCAATTCCGGACAGCTCGAGGACATCACCAAGCTGCTGCGCGCGCAGATCCATCCGCGCTGACGCGCCGTTCGGCCGGCCAATTGGACCGGTCACGCGGCCGCGTCACGGCGTCCGGTGCGGCGGATAAAGTGCGTCAGGAGATGAAAATCAGATCGAGCCGAGGTCGTTTCCGGCCTTTTTAGCCGCGAACAACGCGGCGGTGCTGTCGAGCTGGGTGGTTTCGGGAAACAGTTCCGCCGGGTTCCTGAGGTAATCCTCGAAATTCTCGACGGAAGAGTGAACCCCGAATGCCGGCGCGGGGCCGGGATCGAAGCTCAGCGCATCGAGCGGAGACGTCGCCGTTTGCGTTGCAAGGGCATCGGTGCCCGCCTGCGGCGACTGCGGCGCGAAACGGCCGAGCGACGCGCCCGTCTGGCCTTCGGGCGGGGTTTCGAGAGCCGGGGACGGCTGCACGGGCGCGACAGGAAGCGCACGCGGCGGCGCGTAACGCTCTATCTCGTTGCCTGCCATGATCGCCTCCATCGGGTTGTCTGTCGCTGCCGGTTACACCGCAGAGCACTGCCGCGCGACGGCAGCGAAAAGGGTGATTTTCAGGCGCGTCCGCGCGAGCGGCGCTCCACCAGTGCAATAACGCCGATGCCGGACACTGCCCATAGAATACTTAAAATAGCATCTGCCGGTATAGATGTCCACATAGAGGCAATATACCCGCTCGCGTAACCATATCCGGCACGGCGTGTGGTCCCGGAATCCTCTCTCGCGCCGCGCAGGTTATTATGGCCTTGCTGCGGACCGCCGCCGAGTATCGCGGTGAGATCGCGCATGAAGACCTCCCTCGACTGCGGACGTGCGAGCAAGGCGCTGAAATCTGCCGTCCAGCCCCCTTCCCCGCCCGTCGCCTGCCGCAGCGCAGCGGGCACGGAAATCTCGCGCCACGCCCGCCCGTAGCCGGTGAGAGCTGCGGCAACGGGGGCGTAGGACGCATGGTCGAAAACATACAGACTGACGGGATCGGCAATTCGCCCCGCCCGCAAGGGGCCGTTCAGCGCCTGCGGCGCCAATGTCTCGCTCCCTGATGGCGTGACCACCGTCACGCGCCCGCGCGTAACGTCGATACGCGTCCCCGCCGCCTCCGCGCGGCGCTGGTAAAGCAGGTCCGCCATGGCGGCGGCGTCGAGCGGCGCGCGTTCGACCGCAGCCGCATTGTCGTTCGGCGAGGGTGTGCCGATTGAGGTGTCGATCAGCAGCACGAGCAGCAGCAGAAAAACCGAAAATATCGTCGCCGACAGATCGGAAAGCGTGCCGAACTCGAACCGCCAGCCGATCATGGCGCCCCCCCTGAGGCGCCCGCCTCAAGCCGCCGCTGATTGATGACCGGCGGGCCATTGCGCGCCGCCACGGCCTCGAACAAAAACGCGGCCTCGAGGCCGTCCGCCGCGATATCGAGAGCCAACGGCTGGCCCTCGTCGCGGCTGCGGCGCAGGCGGCGGGCCAGTTCCGCGTCATCCAGAATGCGCGCCGGCGGCACGGCATGGGCCTGCGCCAACGCATCCGCCTCGATCCGTATTCCCGCGGCGGTGGCCGTCACCCGCAGGGCCGTGCCGCCATCGCGCATCGACGGGGCACGCTCCTGCACTGCCGGTGCGCTCGCACCGCTCGATAACAACAGGCTGATCACCGGCACGAGAATGGCGATAAGGCCCAGCAGCAGATCCGCGAACGGATCGAACGATACCGATCCCGCGCCATCGCCGCTGCCATCATCATCGGCATCGGCATGGGCATCGGGGTGGGCTCGCGCGCGCATCGCCCCGCTCCCGCTCAGGCGTCCGGCGCGCACACCGTCGCGGCGACGACAAGGGCGCATTCGGCGGCGAGTTCGGTTTCGGACTTCTCCAGCGCGTTGAGCGCGGTCGATGCGACCATGCCGCCCACCAGCCCCAGCAACGTGGTCT
This sequence comes from uncultured Chelatococcus sp., assembly GCA_937863995.1. Lineage (GTDB taxonomy): Bacteria > Pseudomonadota > Alphaproteobacteria > Rhizobiales > Beijerinckiaceae > Pseudochelatococcus. The sequence goes on along the minus strand of CALMIK010000082.1, from coordinate 8,230 downwards.
GAAACTTGATCGCCAAACCTCCCAGGCTGGCGCTGATGTCGGCGGCGGCGCGCGCGCCATCCGCCGTGCTGCGCGGCAACTCGCCCAGCGTGATCGACAGGCCGATCACTGTGCCGACGAAACCAAGCAGCGGCAGCAACGGCACGATGCTGCGCACGAGCCGGCGCGAAGCGAGGTGAAAATCACTCGCGGCGCGGAACGCCGCGTGTCCGGCCGCATCCGTCTCGTCGGCGATGGTGCGGCAGGCGAGCAGCGCGCGGCTGCCCGGATAGGCCGGGGCGAGACGCGCCGCCCGCTGCGCCAGAGCGCCGGCAGGCGACGGCTGCGTCATCAGAGCCCCCAAAGCGGCAAGGGCGGCGCGGTCGCGCAGGTGCAGCCGCCACGCATCGGCAATCAGCGCCGCGACGACGAAAAACAGATAGATGAGCGCTCGGTGCACCGGCGTGTCGCCGAGCAAGGCATCGATCGCGATGCTGACTGTCGTCGGTCCGCTCTCGCCCGCCCCCGGCGTGAATGCGGCGCGCAGACCGGGCGTGCGCATGGCGAGCGCGACCGCCTGCTCGAAGACGATGGTGAGAAAGCCGCCGAAGGCCAGCGCCGCCGCCACCGACTGAACCGACGCGCGCGGATGGCGGCGCAACGGCGCCTGCCAGGCGAGCCACAACCGCAGGTCGGCGATTTCCATCAGCACCCTGCCGGCGAACAGCAGTACCAGCACCGATGGCCATACCGGCGCACCGCCCGCCACACCGACAAGCGCCAGCCCGGCCGCAACCACGGCGGCCCCTTGCGGCAATCGCCCGAGCGCAAGGCGCGGCCCGACGAGATCGCCGCCGCCCATCGCCGGGGCCAGCGCGCCCACCGCCATGCCGAACGCGGCAAAACCCGCCAGCACCCAGAAAACCAGACCGCCGCCCTGAAGCGACGCTCCGCCGGGAACGCCGCCGGACACAGGCACGCCGGGCCGCCCCCCTGCGAAGAGCATCAGGCCGAACGACACGCCAAGGCAGACCATGTATATCGACAGCCGCTGACAGTCGGGGCCGGTCCGAACGCTGTCCTCGCCATCCGGCTTTCCGCCCCCGGCGGCCTTCGGCGGAGCTGCGCCCGCAAGCCCGCTCATGCGGTCCCCAACTGGCCTTGCAGCTTGATCCGGTCAAGCGGCTGGACATTGGCGTTGGACGACAGCTCCTGGAACGACAGCACCGGCATCTCGGGAAATTCGCGCTCGATGATCTTGCGCAGGAAGCGGCGGATGTCCATCGGCGCCATCAAAACCGGTTGCGTGGCATGGCGGCTGGTGTCGCCGACGACGCCCTTCATGGTGGCGATGAGCTTGCGGTGCACGTCGGGCGCCAGCGCCAGATAGGAAGCGCCGCTGGTCTGGCGCACTGCGCCGCGCACCACGTCCTCGATCTCCTTGGAGATGAGATAGGCGGGGATGATGTTCTGTCCGGCAGAAAATTTTTGCGTGATGTAGCGGCCAAGCGCGCCGCGCACGTGCTCTGTCAGCACGATCGGGTCCTTTTCTCGCTGGCCCCAGTTCACCAGCGCCTCCAGGATGGTGCGCATGTCGCGAATGGAGATCTCCTCGCCGACGAGACGCTGCATGACGTCGGTGATGGTGATGATCGGCAGCAGGCGCGTCGCCTCGCGCACCAGCTCGCCGAAGTTCTTCTGCATCTGGTTCATCAGGAACATGGTTTCCTGAATGCCGATGAACTCGGAAGCGTGCGTCTTGAGGATATGCGCCAGATGGTACGTCATCATCGTGGAGAGCGTCATCACCTGGATGCCGGCGCGCTCGAGCAGCGGCAGGTACTTGTTCGACACCCACAGGCTCGGCGTGCGCGGCAGGAAATCCTCGCCCCGCTCCACCGGTATGTCGAACATCCGGAGGTTTTCCTCGCTCTCGCGCACCAGCACGTAGCCCGGCCGCGCCACGCCCGTCGCCACCAGCACCTCGTTCACCAGAATGCGGTACTCGCCGTCCCTCAGGTTGTCGTTGAGGCGCAGGTTGATGCCCGGAAACGGCACGCCGAGGTCGAAATAGAGCGCGCGGCGAACCTTCGCCACCTCCCGGTCGAGCTTCTCGGGGCGAATGGAATGGCGCACGCTCGAGGCAACGTCGACGATGAGCGGCACGGTGAGGGCGAAGTTGACGACTTCGATGGGGGTGTTGTCCTCCTTCTCGCCCTCGGCGGGGAAGGAGGGCATCTGCCCGGCCTGCGCCAGCGCGGGAGCGAGGGCGGGCATGTCGTGGGCGGATCCGGCCTTGGCACCGGCGCGGTTCGCCTTGCGCTGCAGCAGAAAGCCCGCCGCGCCGGTGAGGGCGGCGAGGACGAGAAACACGATGGTCGGAAAGCCCGGCACGATGGCGAAGAGGCACAGGATCGCCGACGTGATCAGCAATGCGCGCGGCTCGCTGCCGAGCTGGGAGACGATGTCGCTGCCAAGGTCCGCGTTGTCGTCCGACGACACGCGCGTGACGATGAAGCCCGCCGTGATCGACACGAACAACGCCGGAATCTGGGTGACGAGGCCGTCGCCGATCGTCAGCAGCGAATAGAGGTTCATCGCCTCGCCGGCGGTCATGCCATTCTGCATGACGCCGATGCTGATGCCGCCGATGAGGTTGATGGCGGTAATGATGAGGCCGGCGACGGCATCGCCCTTGACGAACTTCATGGCGCCGTCCATCGCGCCGTAGAGCTGGCTTTCCTTTTCCAGCTTGGAGCGGCGGCGCTTGGCCTCGTCGAGCTCGATCATGCCGGCGCGCATGTCGGAGTCGATCGACATCTGCTTGCCGGGCATCGAATCGAGCGAGAAGCGCGCCGACACTTCCGCCACGCGCTCCGAACCCTTGGTGATCACCATGAAGTTGACGATGGTGAGGATGAGGAACACGACGAGGCCGACGACGAGATTGCCGCCGACCACGAACTCGCCGAACGCCTCGATGATGTGGCCGGCATCCGCCTGCAGCAGGATAAGCCGCGTGGTGCTGATGGACAGCGCGAGGCGGAACAGCGTGGTGAGCAGCAGGATCGAGGGGAAGGATGAGAGCTGCACCACGTCCTTGATATACATGGACGCCATCAGCAGGATCGCCGCCAGCGACAGGTTGACACCGACGAGCATGTCGATGAGGTCCGTCGGCAGCGGCAGGATCATCATGAAGACGATCGCCACCAGCATGAAGGCGAGCACAAGATCGTTGCGCTTCGCCAGCATTTGCAGAAACCGTGTCATGTCGAACGCCGTCTCCGCAACCGACCCGCCATCGAGACGGCTTGAATGTCATATATGAAGCGGTGTATGTCAATTATGTCGTCGGGGGAAACCCTTGCGCCATCCCCCGCCTATTTCGTCCCGCCGCGCGCGGGGCGGCGCAGGCGGGGTCGGCCGCCGCAGGACAGCCCCGTACAAGCCAGGGGGCGCAGGCTTGTGGTCCCACAGCCGCGATCCATCAGTGGGAGGCGCCCATGGTTTCGGAGATCAAGAATCTCGACGTCGGGGTCGAATCGATTTCGCGCTGGCGCGTCGAGGACGAGGCGCATCTGCCCGAAAGCGGCCCCTATGCGCCCACCTACCTGCCGCTGTACCGGCCTCTCAACGAGGTCCTGCACCGTCCCACGCTCGACGAGCGCCTGTCCGAGCTACTGCAGCCGGGCACCCTCGATCCCGACCTGCTGCAGCCGGCTCTCTTCACCGAAACGCGCATCGACGTGTTGACGCTGATGCGCAAGTTCGAGGCGCATTATTCCGGCGCGCAGAAGGCTGTGCTGGAGCGCGCCATCGCGCTGATCGAACGCAACGAGCTTCTCGACGAGGAGGTGAGCGCGGCCCTTGCGGCGCTCTATCGCGGATGAGCGGCGCCGTCACCCGCCTCCCCCGCGCCAGCGCCGTGAGCCGCAAGGAACGCGATTTCCTGCTGCTCAACATCTACGTGTTCGCACGGCACGGCTACATCGACCACGCCCGCGCCTTCGCCGACGCGCTCTACCTGATGGGCGAGACCACCGCCGACGTGCTGCTGGCGCGCGCCGTGACCCGCTTCCTGGCGAACGACTGGGCCGCGGCGCTGGCCGTGCTCGAGGAACTCGACCGCGCCGACCCGATCGAGCGCTTCGGCTCCTACCAGCCTTCCCCCAAGCAGCGCATGCGCCGGTATCTCAAGGCCCGCAGCCTTTACGAGCTCGGCATGGGCGAAAACGCCAGCGACGCGCTCGAGGCCTATCTGCGCCACGGCGTTTCCGGCGTCGAGGAGCCGGAGTGACCGCCGCCGCCCATGGACTGCGCCAAAGATAAGCCCTGTCATTTACGGCACAATCGACACCCGTGGGCGCTGCTACTGTCCAGAGCGAAGGAGGAGCGTGGCGCGCCACGCCAAGGAAACAGCGCCAGAATCCGCAGCGCGGGCAACCATCGACGCGCCTTTCGCTCACGAGTGCTTTTCTCATAAAATTTTTGGCCGCGCGGGCATCGCCGGAACAGTTGATTCTCTGAATGAGCATGGGATTCTTCGACGACATCGTTCCTGTCCTCTGGCAGGCATACGGCCAGGACGGACCGCCGCCCTCCGGCCGCGCGGCCGTGCTGACGGTGGACGACATCGACATCCGGCTAACCGATCACGGCAGGTTCATGCTCGCCCGCGCCGGTGCCGGCCCCGTCGCTGCCGGTGAGCCGCACCGGAGCATGCAGATTCGGGGCGCGCTCCAGCTCTCGTTCGGCAACCTGCGGCATCATCCGGTGCTCGTTCATGTCAAGAATGAGCAAGACCAGCAAAAACTATTCGTAGAGCAGAAAATAATATACACGAACAACATGAAAAATGCGATCGAAAAGAAAATATCGCAAATCATAAAGATATGTCAGACATTGAAAGCGGTCGGAGACGACGACACGCAGGCGCGAGGTCAAGGCCAATCCGAAAAATACGCCGCTGACGAATCGATGGAAAATGAAGTTGTTTTCAGGATATAATGAGACATACTTCAAGATGACCGGCAGTAACGCGCTATTGCGGCGTTACTGTGGGAATGTTGAGGAGAGGCGTTGACCATGACTGTGTCAGACTCCGACAAAACTGCCTTGCCGGTCAATGATACATCGGCAAGCCCGTTGCCGCTCCGCGCGTTGCTCGCGCTCGACGTCGAGCATCTGCTGCCCGGCCTCGACATAGCCGAAAGAAAGCTGCGCCAGGGCGATACGCAGGGCGCGTTGCGCACCTACGCCACACTCGTGCTGTGCGATCCCGGCGAGCCGCGCTTTCAGGCCGGCCTCGCCGCGTGCGCGCTGGAACTCGGCATCCACGCAGTGGCTTTGCGCGCCGCGTCGGCCCTTATTGCCGTCGAGCCCGCCGGCGCGCGCGGATATCACCTTTCCGCCCACGCCTACGTGGGGCTCGCGGACTACGGCTCGGCCGCCGACGATTTCACGGAGGCTCGCCGCCTCGCCGATCGGGCGGGCGAACGCGCCATCGCCCACGACTGCACGCGCATGCTGGCGCGCATCGCCGTCATGAAACAAGGCGCGGCAGACGCGCATCGCCCGCAAAAGGACAACCCGGCAGCACTCAGAAAGCCCGTCGCCGCATCGGCCTGAATCGATTTTGTCTCTCGTCGAAGCGCGAACTGCCGCGCAAACCGATCTCCATGCGCGAACCGGCCCGGCACAACCGATGAACAGATCGCCCGCCCCCTCCCCTGGTTCAGCCCCCCGCGGCACGGCGCGGGGAACGGCGGCGGGTTTTGCCGGATCGCCGATCGGGAAATCGCTCGGGCTCGATAACGACGAGGTCGCGCTGTTCGGCAAGCTCTTCGGCGAACTGGCGGCATCGCTCGGCATCGATGGGGGGCCGATTTTCGACCGGCTGGCGGCAGGACAAAGCATTGGCCAAGCGCTCGCCCTGCCCGACGACGTGATCGAGCGCATCTACGCCCGCGCGCACCGCCTGTTCACCCTCGGCAAGCTTGACCGCGCGACGGCGTTGTTCAGGGCGCTGTGCCTGCTGCGCGAGGAGGACGCGGACTTCTGGGTGGGCTACGGCGTCTGCCTGCGCCTGACGGATCAACTCGCGCGAGCGCGGCAGGCTTTCGAGTCCGGCGTCAACCTGCGGCCGGACTGGGCCGTGCCGCATTTCCATCTGCTGGAACTCGCGCTGCACCTCCGTCAATGGCCGCAGGCGCAGGCCGCCCTCGCTGCCTACGATGCGCGTGCGGGGGGCGGCGTCGCACCGGAAATCGCCGCGGAGAGCGCCCGGCTAAGGGTCGTCCTCGAACGTGCCCTCAGCGGCGAACGCGGCAACGCATACGGCGGCATGGCGGCTTCACCGCGTCAACCACGGTCCGGGCCATGAATCTGACCGGGATCGTCAGCGCCTATGTCTCACTGGCGAAAAGCCTTGCCGGCATAGCTATCGCGCGCGCCGACGCGCCTGCCGGCACCCCGGATACCGCGCCCCGATCCGCCGCTCAGCAGGCAGGACAGCCGGGAGCCGCAGGCGCCACGCCGCTGCTTGCGGAAGGCGAGGACGTGTCGCTCGTGGCCGGGCAAGCCGTCGCGGGTTCCGGCATCACGGGGGAAAGCGACACGCCGCTACCGGATATCCGCCGACAATCGGGAGCCGCCGACCATGGCAGCAACACCGCTTCCCGATCTCTCGTCGGCCTGCGGCAGCCTGTTCCGCCGCTTGCCACGCAGCCGCTTGCCACCGCGTTGCTCGCGGCCGTGACACGCAGCGCCGCCCTGCCCCTGAACCCGCCACAGAACACGCCGCAGCCGGATGAGCCGGCGCAGACGGGCGCGACCGTTCCGCCACGGGAGGCATCCGCCGAGAAAGCCACGGCGCGCCCCGCCCTCGCGGGGCTCGGCCAAAGCGACGTCGATGACGGCGAGCCCGACGCCATTCCGAATGACGCTGCCTCGCACCCTGCGCGGACGCCCACGGCCGCCAAAGCGGGCGTACCGTCGCGGAACCCCTCGCCGGCACCGTCTCCCGGCGCCCTCCCCGTCAGCGACGGGCCTGACATCGCCCCGGAAGAGCCCGCTACCGGCCAGCCGGACGTGCGCGGCAGCGATGGCGCTGCCGATTCAACGCGCACGGGTGGGGGCACGGTCATGCCTCCGCGCAGCGGGGCTCAGCCAACCGGCCTCGTCACATCGCCCGCAGACGACGCGCAGCCAGCAGAGCCGGACGCTCCTGCGGCAGACAGTCAGCCGCCAGGGCGGCGCAGTGACGCCCCCCCCAACGCCGCGCGCGCCACCGGCGCAACTGCCGGAATGCCAACACCGGATGCGCTGCAGGCCGCCATGTTGCATGCGTCGGTGGAAGTGAATGAGCCCGCGGACGCAACGGCGGCTGACGAACCCCGGCAGGATAATCCCCCAAGCGCTCCCCGCGCGGACAGCGGCATAGGCGCGCGCATGGCCGGGCAGGTCCGCTCCGCCGCCGAAGCCGCAGCCGCCCCAGCCGATACGGGTATGGAAGCCCGGCCCGCAGTCCTGTCGCGCCGCGATGCACCCGCAGCGCCATCCGGCAGCGTAACCCAGACGCCTCCACGAACGCCGTCAGCAAGCGAAGCGCCGCCGCAGCTCAGGACAGCCGGCCACGGCGAGCGCCCGCAACCGGCGCAGCCCCATGCGGCAACCGTTGCCGGCGCGCGCGTCACGGAGCCTGCGGACCAGCGGCTCGCCCCCGCGCCCGAAATGGCCGCCGCAACCTCGCCGGAGCGCAATCAGCGGGCAACCGCGATGCGGCTCGAACTGCCGCAAAACGTCATCACCGAGGCCATGGGCAGTGAGCAGCAGGCCGCCAACCCGTCCATGGAGGCCGTGATCCTCAACGCCGCGATGATCCCCGGCTGGCCTGCTCCGCGCCCGTTCGAAATGCCGCAGCGCGTCGCCCAGCAGTTGCAGCGGCGCGCCCTCGCCGCCGGGCAGGCGGAGGAGCCGGAAAACACGCTCAAGCGCGGCAACCGCGACGAGGTAGCGGTGCAGACATACCTGGCGAACATGGGCGTCAAGCGGTCGCTGCTCGACAGGTTCCGCGCGATGCTGAAACCGGTCAACCAGCGTATGAAAATCCTCTTCGGACTGGCGGTCCTCGCCACGCAGATCGTGTTCACGCTGCACACGGTGCTGTCCGAACTCGAGAGCATCGAAAGCGAGGAGGACGACGTGGAAGGCCAGCCGGGCGAACAGCAGCGCCGCCTGCGGGGATAGA
>CALMIK010000081.1 GCA_937863995.1 uncultured Chelatococcus sp. | reverse complement strand
CAAGGGGAAGGAGAAGCGAATGCCCTTACGGATATCCGGAAAGAACATCGATATCGGCGACGCTCTGCGCGGACAGATCGAGGCGCGGGTTACCGCGGCGATCGCAAAATATCTCGACACCGGCTACTCCGGCCATGTGGTGGTGGAGAAGGAAGGCAACGGCTTTCGCACGGTGGGCGTGCTGCATCTCAACACCGGCATCACGCTGGAAGCAACGGGAACGGCCCCCGACGCCTACGCCGCCTTCGACCAGTCGGCCGAGCGCTTCGAGCGCCGCCTGCGCCGGCACAGCCGCCGGCTGAAGGAGCGCGCCCAGCCGGGCGCCGCCGATCTCGCCCACCACCCCGCGCCCGACGGCGAGGAGGTGCGCGCCTACGTCATCGAGGCGCCGCAGGAGGAAACCGAGGTCGATGAAACCTTCCACCCGGTGATCGTGGCGGAGAATATCGCGGCTCTCCACCGCTTTTCGGTCAGTCAGGCCGTTGTCGAGCTTGACCTGACGGGCGCTCCCGTAGTTGTGTTCAGACATGCTGGCAGTGGCCGGGTAAATGTCGTATACCGCCGTCACGATGGCACCATCGGCTGGATAGACCCGCCGACCGGTTCCGACACACAGGGTTGACGGGATAGCCCCTCGGGGCGACACCCAACGGCCAGTGTGCTGAGCGAGCGTCGGACGCCTGTTCGCTGAACGGGTGCTCGGCGCTCAAGTCTGTGGTAGATTGCCTGACCCTGGAAATACGCCAAACCGTGCGTTCCCGGGCACGCACCCAAGGAGCGACCCGCGCTTGCGCGTGTTCGAGACATGCCCCTGACCGATATTCTCACACCCGACGCCATCGTGCCGGCTCTGAAGGCGAGCGGCAAGAAGCAGGCGTTGCAGGAGATCGCGGCCAGAGCCGCCCAGCTCACCGGCCTCGACGAGCGCGAGATCTACGAGACGCTGCTGCAGCGCGAGCGCCTCGGCTCGACCGGCATCGGCGACGGTATCGCCATTCCCCACGGCAAGCCGGCGCGCATCGATCGCCTGTTCGGCCTGTTCGCGCGCCTCGAGAAACCGATCGACTACGAGGCCATCGACGGCCAGCCGGTCGACATCATTTTCCTGCTGCTGGCGCCTGAAGCTGCTGGCGCGGACCACCTGAAAGCGCTTGCCCGCGTGGCGCGCCTGTTGCGCGAACCCGGCAACCTCGACCGCCTGCGCTCGGCCCGCGACGCGGCAGCGATCTACGCCATCTTGACCCACGAAGGTCCGGCGGCCGGCCCGGGTGCCTAAAGCGCTTTCCGATTAAATGGAATCATTTAATCGATAAGAGTTCGCTCAAAATCAAAATTTTAGATCGTATCCCCGTTTCAACGAAACCGGGATGCGATCTAAGGCGGCAAGGCTGCCGCAGGCTGAATTTCCGCTGATCGGTGAGAAATAAAGATGGCGCCGGAAGTTCCGGCGCCATCTTTATTGGTAATTTCCTGACGGGTTTCCGTTCATACCGTCTGTTGCAGCGGATTAAAGCATTTCGACGTTTCGTTGAAACGCAGAAATGCTTTAACTTTCTGATGAGACGCGCTTTCTTCACGCAAAGCGGTATCCACTTTGCTTGAAAACGCTTTAAGCAAGCTCATCCAACTCAACCTGGTGACCGACACGCGCGTAGCCAGCGCCCTCGGCTGAGGAGCATGCGTCATAGGCCGCCTTCGCCGGCACTCCGATCACGGATGTAGCAACCCCCACCACGCCACCGATAGCGCCGCCGATATATTTGCCGGCAGTGGCACCTCCGCGCAGGAACGACGTGATATAGTCGTCGCCGGGTGAAGAAAACGCATTCCAGGCACACGGAATAATCCCTATGGATACAGCGGCAAGGCCAAACGCAGCAACGCCGCCGACGATAACACCCACGATCTCGCCCACGGCAGCAAACTTGCTGGCCACTCCCACAATCCAGTCCTTGAAACGCCCGCCCACATCGGCAAGCGCGTCCCAGACAACCGAGCGCTCCTGCTCGGGATGCTCCTGAGCGGCAACATTGCTGCCGTCGGACGAGAACGAGCGCCTGCTCTCGTTCACGCTATCCTCATCGTCGGAACCGGCACCGTCCAGAAGACTGCGGGGCTGGACACGGGCATTGTCGCCCATGGCCGAAGGAGCTCTCCTGCGGAGCTCTTCAAAGGCCTGAGGATCGGGCGACGTCGAGCGTGTCACCCGCCTGGCACCGTCACGCCCTTCATCGGAGGCTGCACAGCTGTCACCGGAATATGAGCGCTGCAGTGTCACGCCGTCATCGATCAAATTCGTGGAGTCAAAACTTCCGCGTCTTTCGGTCAGACCAAACATGCTAAAATTCCTCTTTGAAATAAAATTGAAATCTATTAATTTTTAAATGTATATTATGTTTTTATCATACATATATTCTATTAATCTGCAACATATTTTCTGATATTCACGAACTAATCCGCAAATATTTTTCTCTACGCCTCGGTTACATCAAAAGGCTGCGAGGAACAGCCTGCGAGTAAGGCATCCGTCCTCGGCGATGCGGACGGCGTACCGGGGGAACCGTGCTTCGTGTCACCCTCGGACCTGATTTCGGACGCGCCTTTAAATTCGACGGAAGAATTCAAAGCCGCCCGCGCATTATCGAGATACCGCATCTCTTCACGCAGCCGTTCCGCCTTGTCCTTCAGAGACCGGATATGGACGATCATATCCTCGGCAGTTGAAATAGCGCGGGTGCGGGCGTCTGCCGCCGGCGCTCTCGAATCCTGCCCCACGCTCAATTCCCGCCCGGGATCATCGATGTCATGGCTGGCGCCGACGCCGGGGCGCTGAACAACCTCGTCACGCAACAGCTTCATCGTCTCCCTCAAGCCCTCAACCTTCCGGGGCAACGTGCGGATCTCCAGACTGACCTTCTGACGCTCCCCATCCAGCACACGACGCAGAGCATCCGAGCGCGGCGTCACATCGTCATCAGAATCACAGTCCTTGGCCGCCTTGGCAAGAAAGGGCAGATCGACAAAGTCGACCAGACGATCCGCCGTTTCAGTTTCGCCTTTGTGGCAAAAGAGGTTCAGCAGACGGTCGAAAGCCTGTCCGCTCTCGGAACCGGCGGAGACGAAAACGGCCGCCAGGTCTTCCGCGAAACTGCCATAGAACTTCGCAGCTTGCGCTTCCGCCTTGCATTCGCCCTTTAAATACTCAACATCTTCGTCGAGCAGGAACGACGGCGGAGCCGAGCTGAACTCCTGGTAAAGATCTTCCTCCACCTTCGAGGCATTGCCCGCGATCGTCGCGAATGCTCTCACCTTGTGAGCCAGTTCCTGCCACTGATCGCTGTCGCGCGATACCATTGCCAGTTCGCGAATGGTGTCCCTCACCTTCAAGGCATAGAGCTGCGCCTTCTCGCCGCTGTTGCGCTCCCCTTCGGACAGCCAGTTGTCGAGGGATGGAAACTGGTCGACGAGCCAGTCGCGCACACGCAGATAGAATGCGCTAAAGCTCCCTTTCTCGACCACGACGACCCGAGGGATCGGCAGCACGCCAGAGCCGTCCGGCGAGGGATTGTCGGCATCTGCGAGAAAAGGCTCTAGAAGAGCCCCGATGCGTTTCTGCAAGGCATTGATATTAACGATGTCAGGGTCAGAGCCGGCCTCAGACACGGCGTCATCGCTATCGATCCCGCCCGAAAGGTCTAAGGCAGGGTAGCGAAAAGATGGAGAGCGGTCCATTGCAGACGGCATAGCCATAGCGCAATATCCTCATGCAAAAAAATAGAATATAAAAAACAAACCAATAGATAAACTACGTCAATAGCTGCTTATACCACACCCGGACAGGAGAGCAAATTTTTTTCTTCCCGCCGCCGATCGACATGAAAACTGCCTCGATGAGCCGGCCGCGACCCAATCGACAACGCCAAAAAAGCACCCTATCATTCTTCCAAGGCTGCGAAAAAAAGACAGGCAGCCACCAATAAAAACGATAACAACCGGCAAAAACAACCGGTTCCGGAGGAAACGATGAGGAAGCTCTTTTTCGCTGGCGTTCTGGCGGCTGCTGCCGGCATGAGCGGCGCGGCATCAGCCACCGATTACACCATCATCGCGCCCGCGAGCCCCGGCGGCGGCTGGGACCAGACGGCGCGCACGCTCCAGGCCACGCTGCAGGAAACCGGCGTTTCGCCGAAGGTGCAGGTGGTGAACGTGCCCGGCGCCGGCGGCACCATCGGGCTGGCGCAGTTCGCCAATCAGTCGAAGGGCAACCCGGCCGCGCTGCTCGTCGGCGGCTACGTGATGGTGGGCGCCATCCTCACCAACAAGTCGCCGGTGACGCTCGCCGACGTCACGCCCATCGCCCGCCTCACCGGCGAGGCGCTCGCGATCGTGGTGCCGGCGAACTCGACGATCAAGTCCGTCGACGACCTCGTGCAGAAGCTGAAGGCCGATCCCGGCTCGGTGTCGTGGGCCGGCGGCTCGGCCGGCGGGGCCGACCACATCGCGGCGGGCCTTTTCGCCAAGGCGGTCGGGGTCGATCCCACGAAAGTCAACTACATCGCGTTCTCGGGCGGCGGCGAGGCGCTGGCCGCCATTCTCGGCGGGCAGGTAACGGTCGGCATCTCGGGCATCAGCGAGTTCGCGCCGCAGGTCGACGCCGGCAAGCTGCGCCTCCTCGCGGTATCGGGCGAGAAGCGCATCGAGGGCATCAATGCGCCGACGCTGCAGGAGGCAGGCGTCGACCTGGCGCTCGAGAACTGGCGCATCATCGCGGCAGCGCCCGGCATCACCGCCGAACAGAAGGCAGCCATCAGCGCCGATATCGCCAAGCTCGTCGCCTCGAAGCAATGGCAGGATGCGCTGAAGCAGCGCGGCTGGGCCGACACTTATCTGTCGGGCGAGGCTTTCGACAAGCAACTGGCGCAGGACATCGCCGCTACCGAGGCCATCCTGAAAGACATCGGTCTGGTGAAATGAGCACCGGCACGCCGACGGAACCGGGCGGCGCTTCCCCGCCCGCGCGCCGCCGTCCGGATGTCGCCGCGATGGCGGTGGCGGCGCTGCTCGCGGTGGCGGCGGGGCTGATCTTCTGGTCGACGTCGCAGATGGGCGCCGTGGCGCAATACGCCCGCATCGGCCCGGCCGTATTTCCCCATGTCATCGCGGGCGGGCTGGTACTGCTCGCCATCGGCACGGCGATCGCGGCCTGGCGCGGCGACTTTCCCGCCCGCGAGCCCGACAACTACGGGCCCGTGGCGTGGATCACGGGCGGGCTCGTCGCGCAGATGTTGCTGCTCAACGTCGCCGGCTTCTCGCTGGCGACGGGGGTGCTGTTCGCGGCGACCGCGCGCGGGTTCGGGCGCGGCCCGCTGTGGCAGACGATCCCCATCGGCACCGTCTTCGCCTTCGTCATCTGGTTCATCTTCTCGCGCGGGCTCAGCCTGACCATCCCGGAAGGACCGCTGGAACGGCTCGTGCCCTGACAACGCGCGCGGGCTGCCCGCGCGCATCTGCATCATTCGCGATCCGGGGCTTTCCATGGATACATTCGTCCTGCTCGCCAACGGCCTGCTGGTGGCGTTCGAGCCGATCAACCTGTTCTACGCGCTGATCGGCGTGACCATCGGCACGGCCGTCGGGGTGCTGCCGGGCATCGGACCGGCGCTCACGGTGGCGCTGCTGCTGCCCGTCACCTATCGGCTCGATCCGGCGGGATCGCTCATCATGTTCGCCGGCATCTATTACGGCGGCATGTACGGCGGCTCGACGACATCGATCCTGCTCAACACGCCGGGGGAGAGCGCCTCCATCATCACCGCGCTCGAGGGCAACAAGATGGCCCGCAAGGGGCGCGGCGGGCCGGCGCTCGCCACGTCCGCCATCGGGTCGTTCGTGGCCGGGCTGCTGGCGACGCTGGGGCTCGCGCTCATCGCGCCGTGGGTGGTGGAATTCGCGCTGTCCTTCGGGCCGGCGGATTATTTCGCGCTGATGGTGCTGGCGTTCGTCACCGTGTCGGCGGCATTTGGCGATTCGGCGCTGCGCGGCGTCACGTCGCTTTTCCTCGGGCTCGCGCTCGGCATCGTCGGCATCGATCTGCAAACCGGACAGGCGCGGCTGACCTTCGGCCTGCCAGACCTCCTCGACGGCGTGGAGGTGACGACGCTCGCGGTCGCCCTGTTCGCCATCGGCGAGACCTTCAAAACGGCCGCCTCCCCGGCCGCCGACGAAAAGGTGGAAGCGGTGCAAGGCTCCGTGTGGATGAGCCGCGAGGACTGGAAGCGCTCGTGGCTGCCGTGGCTGCGCGGCACGGCCATCGGCTTTCCCATCGGCGCCATGCCGGCGGGCGGGGCGGATGTCGCGAGCTTCCTCTCCTACAGCGCGGAAAAGCACTTCGCCCGCCGGCCGGAGGAGTTCGGCGAGGGGGCCATCGAGGGCGTCGCCGGCCCGGAGGCGGCCAACAACGCCTCGGCCGCCGGCACGCTGGTGCCGTTGCTGACGCTCGGCCTGCCCACCACCGCCACTGCCGCGATCATGCTGGCGGGCTTCCAGCAGTTCGGCCTGCAGCCGGGACCGCTGCTGTTCGCCAATAATCCCGATCTCGTCTGGGGCCTGATCGCGAGCCTGCTCGTCGCCAACTTGATGCTGCTGGTGCTGAACCTGCCGCTCATCGGCCTGTGGGTGCGGCTGCTGACGATCCCCAAGCCCTGGCTCTACGCCGGCATCCTGGTGTTCGCGACGCTCGGCACCATCGGCGCCAACCCGTCCGTGTTCGAGCTCGCCATGCTGCTTGCCTTCGGCCTGCTCGGCTATGGCCTGCGGCGCTTCGGCTACCCCGTCGCGCCGGTGGTGGTGGGGCTCATCCTCGGGCCGATGGCGGAGCAGCAACTGCGCCGCGCGCTTGCCATCAGCCAGGGCGATCCGGCCATCCTGCTGTCGTCTCCGGTGGCCATCGTGCTGTATGTCGTGGCGTTCATCGCGGTGCTGTCGCCCATGGTGATGCGGCTGCGCGGGCGCGGCGGGCTACTGAGCCAGATCGCTGGCGACGAGGATTGAAAGACAAAAACAACTAAATCTAGTGAATTTATATATTATTATTGACGCACCAGGATACCTCTCCCATAGTGTCCGGCAAGCGCTGTCCCGGCGCGCGGCGTCCGACTCATGCGCGCCGCGTTCCCCGGCGGCACGGCGCGTTTCCGGAGACAAGCGATGCCAGAATCTTCCAAGCCCCGCCGTCAGCTCAACCTCAACCTGTTCATCTATCCCGGCGGCCACCACGAGGCGGCATGGCGCTATCCGGAATCAGACATCGACCGGCTGCTGGACATCGATTTCTACATCGACCTCGCGCGCCGGGCTGAGGCCGCGGCCTTCGACGGCATCTTCTTCGCCGACGGTCCGGCGCTTGCCGACAACATCCGCTACGCCAGCCGGTTTCGCGTCGAGCCGCTGACATGGCTGTCGGCCATCGGCGCGGCCACAAGCCGCATCGGCCTCATCGCCACCGCCTCGACGACCTACAACGAGCCCTACAACCTGGCGCGGCTGTTCGCCTCGCTCGACCACATCAGCAAGGGCCGGGCGGGCTGGAACATCGTCACCACGAGCGCCGGGCAGGCGGCGGCCAACTTCGGCCTCGCCCAACACCCCGACCACGCCGATCGCTACGTCCGCGCCAATGAGTTCGTCGACGTGATCGGCAAGCTGTGGGACAGCTGGGAGGACGGGGCCGTCATCGCCGACCGCGAGTCCGGCATCTACGCCGACCCGGACAAGATCCACGCCATCGACCACGTCGGGGCGCATTTCCGGGTGCGCGGACCGTTCAACACGCTGCGCTCGCCGCAGGGGCGGCCGGTCTACGTGCAGGCGGGCTCTTCGCTCGACGGCCGCTCCTTCGCAGCCCGTCATGCGGAGGCGATTTTCACCGCCCACCAGACGCTCGAGAACGCACAGGAATTCTACGCCGACATCAAGGCCCGCGCCACGGCGCTGGGGCGCAACCCGGATCACATCAAGGTGCTGCCGGGCATCAGCCCGTTCATCGGCGCAACCGAGAGCGAGGCGCATGCGCTGCATGACGCGTTCAACGCCCTCACCCAGCCGGCCTACTCGCTCGGCCTGCTGCGCCAAATCACCGGCGTCGATCTCACCGGCCACGATCTCGATGGGCCGTTCCCGCGCGAACTTCTGCGCGCCGACAGCGCCAAGGCGATCGAGAGCCGCTTCCAGGTGGTGCGCGACATCGTCGTCCGCGAAAATCCCACCATCCGCCAGCTCACCCACAAGCTGGCTGGCGCGCGCGGCCACTGGGTGGTGGTGGGCACGCCCGAGCAGGTGGCCGACTCCATCGAGACGTGGTTCAAGAACGGCGCCGCCGACGGCTTCAACGTGATGCCGCCATGGTTCAACGGCGGTTTCGACATTTTCACGCGCGAGGTCGTGCCGATCCTGCGCCGCCGCGGCCTGTTCCGCGAGGCCTACGAGGGCACCACGCTGCGCGAGCACTACGGCCTACCGCGCCCCGAGAGCCAGTTCAGCGAACCGGCGCGCGCCAGCGCCTGATCCAGCCGGCGGCAACGCAACGCAAAGAGAGAAGACGAGAAACAATGACCGCAGCCCGCATCGAAACGGCCAACGACCGCATCGCCGCCCTGCTTTCCGAGCGGTACGGCCCGCAAGCGCCCGAAACACTACTGGCGAGCGGGGTTGTCGAGCAGGCGCTTTCCCACCGCTCGGTGCGCGCCTTCACCGCCGATCCGCTGCCCGAGGGCGCGCTGGAGACGGCGGTGGCGGCGGCGCAGTCGGCGTCGTCGTCCTCTAACCTGCAGCTGTGGAGCGTCGTGGCGGTGGACGATCCCGCCCACAAGTCGGAATTGGCGACGCTCGCCAACGATCAGGCTTTCATCCGCGAGGCGCCGCTTTTCCTCGTCTGGCTGGCGGACCTGGCGCGCACGCGGGCCATCGGCGCGGCCAACGATGTGGCAATAGAGGGCACGGACTTCCTCGAATCCCTGCTGCTCGGCGTGATCGACGCCACGCTCGCGGCGCAAAACGCCGTGCTCGCATTCGAATCGCTCGGGCTCGGCACGGTCTATGTCGGCGCGATCCGCGATCACGTGGTCGAGGTGGCGCAGAACCTCAAGCTGCCGCCTTACGTGTTTCCGGTGTTCGGCCTCGCGGTGGGCCGCCCCGATCCCGCAAGGCCAGCCTCGGTCAAGCCGCGCCTGCCGCAGGCGGGTGTTCTGCATCGCGGCGTCTACGACGCCTCCCGCGTGAGCGGCGCCGTCGCCGACTACGACACCGTGCTCGACCGCTTCTGGCAGGGGCAGTCACTGGTGCATCCGGCGTGGACGCAGCACGTGCTGCGCCGGCTCGCGAGCGCTCAGTCGCTGAAGGGCCGCGACCGGTTGACCGAGCACGCGCACACTCTCGGCTTTCCGCTGCGCTGAATACCATGTAGAAAGAGACGGCGCGGGAAGGCCTTCACGTCTCCCGCGCCGTTTTCGCAAGCGCCGTCGCGATATTGTCGACACCGGGCCAAGTGCCCGGCATTGCATCAAAAGTAATCTCAAGGGCACGACATGCCGGCTTCTCCCGATCTTCTTCGCATCATCGTCATCGGCGGCGGCTTCGCGGGAGCCGTTGCGGCGCTCAAGCTCATCGACGCCTCCACAGGCCCGCTCAGCCTGACCGTGGTGGAGCCTGCCGAAGAGATCGGGCGCGGCATCGCCTACGGCACCACGGATGCGGATCACCTGGTCAACGGCACGGCAAAGGTGTTCAGCCTGTTTCCGGAAGATCCCGAGCATCTGATCCGCTGGCTGAAGGAGCGAGCGGAGGCCGGCGGCTGGCGGCCGCCCGCGCAGTACAACGGCGGCGAATGGCCGGTGAGCACGCCGCCACGCAAGCTCTTCGGGGATTACGTCATCGACACGCTGGCGCGCGCCGTCTCCCGGAGCGGGGAACGGGTCGCATTCACCCAAGTGCGCGAGCGGGCGGAAGACGTCTTCGTCGAAGGAAATCAAGCCTATGTGCGGCTTGCGTCCGGTGACGTTCTGGCCGCCGACCGGGTCGTGCTCGCCACCGGCCTCCATCCGCGCCGCAGCCCCGTGAGCGCGCCGGACGGTGTGCAAGCCGGTGCATATTATGTGGACGACATCTGGAAAGACGGCGTCGACCCCGCCATCGCCGGCAAGCGCCATGTGCTGCTGCTGGGGTCGAGCCTCACCATGCTCGATTCGCTCATCACGCTGGAAAAGCTCGGCTACAACGGCCGCTACACCATCGTGTCGCGGCGCGGGCTCATCGTGCAGCCCCGGCGCGAGGTGGAGCCGCTGACCGATGTGCTGCGCGGCGAGCCACTGCCCCGCACGGCCCTGGGGGCGCTGCGCATCGCCCAGCGCGAACGGCGCGCCGCCGCCGCGCGTGGCGCCGACTGGCAGACCATCGTCCCGCCGCTGCGCGCCCAGCTCGTGCCGTTCTGGAAGGGGCTCGACACGCGCGAAAAGCTTCGCTTCGTGAACCGGCTGCGCAGCTACTGGGACATCGCGCTGCACCGCGCCGCCCAGCCGTCGCACGCCTTTCTCAGCCGCGCGAGCGCGCAGGGACGCGTGGAGCGGCTGGCGGCGAAGGTGATCGGCCTCGACATCCTCCCCGGCGAGGGCGTGGCGGTGCGGCTGCGTCGGCGCGGGGCCGGCGGCCCTGAAACCGTGCTCTTCGACGCGGTCATCAACAGTTCCGGCCATACGTTCGACTGGACGCGCATCGACGACCCGCTGGTGAAGAACCTGCTGGCGAGCGGCGTCGTGCGCCCGCACGTCACCGGATACGGCATCGATGCCGATCCCGACCGGCTTGCCGTCATCGGCCGCGACGGCAATGCGTCGCGGCACGTGTTCGCCGTTGGTCATCCGCTTCGGGGCGTGTCGTGGGAGTCGAGCTCGATCTCCGAGGAACTCGCCGAGGCGATCCAGCTGTCAGCCTCGCTCTTCCCGCAACAGCCGCCGCTCGCGGATGCTCCCGTTCAGGAAAAGACCCTTTCCGGCGCGGCGGCGAAGTAGGGCGCGAGGCTTTCGTCGGTGACCTCATCGAGGGTCGCGGGCCGCCATTGCGGGTTGCGGTCCTTGTCGACGACTGCCGCGCGCACGCCCTCATAAAACTCGTGCCCGGCCAGCACGGCCGCACCGGCGGCGTATTCGCGCTCCAGCGTATCCTCCAGCCGGGCGTCCTCGCGGGCGAGGCGCAGCAACTCCAGCGTGAGCTTGAGGCTGGTGGGCGAGCGGGTGCGCAGCGTGGCAAGGGTGCGGTTGGCGAATTCAGTGCCCGAGTCGACGAGCGCGGCAAAAATCTCCTCCACCGTGTCATAGGCGAAGGCAGCGTCGATTTCCGCCGCGTTGCCCTGCACCGGGCCGGGCTGCGCCGTTTCAGCGAACGCGGCGATGGCGGCGCTCACCTGCGCGGCGTCGGCGTCCGCCGGAAGCTGCGACAGGCGCTCGGCCAGTTCCGGCAGCGCGGCGGCGGACACGAAGCTGTCCGCCAGTCCGGCATGGATAGCGTCGGCCGCGCCGATCTGCTCGCCGGTGAGCGCCAGATAGGTGCCGATCTCGCTCTTGCCGTCGCCCGCCCGCCCGCGTGACAGCAACCACGTGCCGCCGACATCCGGGAAGAAGCCGATGCCCGTCTCCGGCATGGCGAGGCGCGTGCGCTCGGTGACGACGCGGTGGCTGCCGTGAGCCGAAACGCCGACGCCCCCGCCCATGGTGATGAGGTCCATGAAAGCCACATAAGGCTTGGCGTAACGGCTCATGCGCGCGTTGACGACATATTCCTCGCGCCAGAAAACGCGTCCGGCCGAGGTGTCCTGCGGCCCGCCGTCGTAAAGGGCGCGGATGTCGCCGCCGGCGCAGAAGGCGCGCTCGCCCTCCCCCGTGATCAGCACCGCCGCCACGCCGGCATCCTGCTCGAAGCGGTCGAGCGCGCCGGCGATGGCGCGCACCATGTCGAGGGTAAGGCTGTTCAGCGCCTTGGGGCGGTTGAGATGAATGCGTCCGAGCGTTCCCGTGCGGCCGATCTGCACGAGGGCGTCGGCCTGGTTCTTATCGATGAAAGCCATGTCAGGATCCGTTGCTGGCGTATCGGTTGTCGTTGACTGTCTTTTCGGCCCGCCGCCACAGGGATCGGTGGCACCGGGAAATATACTTTAGATCGTATCCCGGTTCCGTTGAAACGGGAACACGATCTAACATATTGATTTTGAGCGAATTCTTATCGATTAAATGATTCCATTCAATCGGAAAGCGCTCTAGTCACCAATTGCACATGCCACGGATCGGCCCCCCCGCCTATGGGGAATTCCGCAAACCGGCTTGTGGCCATTCCAAACGCCCAAACCCGAACACCCAAAACCCGAACACCCATGTTCGAGCGCTCGCACCCAGGCGCCCCCGACGCGCCGATTGACGAAACCCGGTTTGAGGATTTAAATAATGAAATGATATAACATTTCAAATGAGGATATGATGCTGGACACCATTCGCGGCGACACCCGTTTGCCGGTCACGGTTCTGTCGGGCTTTCTGGGGGCTGGCAAGACGACGCTCCTGAACCACGTGCTCAACAACCGCGAGGGCAGGCGCGTGGCGGTGATCGTCAACGACATGAGCGAGGTCAATATCGACGCCGACCTCGTGCGCGAGGGCGGGGCCAACCTGTCGCGCACCGACGAGAAGCTCGTGGAGATGACCAACGGCTGCATCTGCTGCACCCTGCGCGACGACCTGCTGGCGGAAGTGCGCCGCCTCGGCGCGGAGGGACGCTTCGACTACCTGCTCATCGAGGGAACGGGGATAGCGGAGCCGCTGCCCGTGGCCAGCACGTTCTCCTTCCGCGACGAGAACGGCGACAGCCTGTCCGACGTCGCCCGCCTCGACACGATGGTGACGGTGGTCGACGCCGCGAGCCTCCTGCGCGACTACGGCTCCAACGACTTCCTGCGCGACCGGGGCGAAAGCAATGGCGAGGCGGACGAACGCACGCTCATCGACCTGCTGGTCGAGCAGATCGAGTTCGCGGACGTCATTGTGCTGAACAAGGTTTCCGACATCCCGGCGCCGCAGCTCGAGCTGGTGCGCGGCGTCGTGAAATCGCTCAACGCCGATGCGCGCGTCGTCGAGACGGATTTCGGCCGCGTGCCGCTCGCGAACGTGCTCGACACCGGCCTCTACAGCGAGGAAAAGGCCGAGACCCATCCGCTGTGGTTCAAGGAGCTCTACGGCTTCGCCGATCATGTTCCCGAAACCGAGGAATACGGCATCGCGAGCTTCGTCTACCGCGCGCGCCGCCCGTTCCACCCCGAAAAGTTCAACGCCTTCATCAACCGCACCTGGCCGGGGCTGATCCGCGCCAAGGGACATTTCTGGCTCGCCACGCGTCCGCGCTGGGTGGGCGAGTTCTCGCTCGCCGGGGCTATCGCCCGCGTCAGCGCAATGGGCTACTGGTGGGCGGCAATCCCGCGGCAGCACTGGCCGGACAGCCCCGAATGGCAGGAGAACTTCAACCACCACTGGCACGACGTGTGGGGCGACCGGCGGCAGGAGCTGGTTTTCATCGGCATGGGGCTGGACGAGGCCGCGATCCGCGCCGCGCTCGACGACTGTCTCACCGGACCCGCCGATGCATCGGCCTTCGATCCCTCGCGCTATCGTGGTTTGTCCGACCCGTTTCCCGTCTGGGGGCAAGGAGAACGCGACATCTCCTGAATAATACGTCGCGATATATTCACATTGTAGCCATTCCATACTATGATTTTAGCCAAACACGCCGAGTATTGACCTCGGACGATATTTTTCACATCCATATTATGTTTCACATTTAATGGGGACCACCATGGTGTCGCCTATATCCGCAATTGCGCCCATCATGGCGCATGCGGCCTCGCCGGAGTTGCCCGAGTTCGCGGAGGCCCTTGCCCCCGCGGACGCGCCTTCGGGCGTCTGGATCGCAGACAAGATCGGCGGCGAAAGCCCGGCAAGCGGCAGCCTCATCCTGCTCGAGCTGCACGCCGACGGCGTATGCAGCGGCAGCGGCGGCTGCAACCGCTTTCGCGGGCGGTACAAGTTCACCCGCGACACCATGCGCTTCGACCGTATCGGCGGCGGCTTGATGACGTGTTCGCCCGCGCTTGCGGCGCAGGAGCAGCGCTTCTTCAAGATGCTGGAGGACACGACCGGCTGGCGGCGCAAGGGCAGCGCGCTGATGCTGCTCGACCCGTCCGGCGCGGTCCTGGTCCGCTTCAAGGCCCAGTCGCCCGCCGCATCCATCGGCAATGACGGACGAGACGCACGCCAGGTCGAGCGCAACAGGCTGGCGCAGGGTCAGCCGGACGACGCCCCCGCATCCGGTCCGCAGGAAGCGGAGCGCATCAACACGGGCGGACTGACGCTCACCATTCAGATGTCCAGATCCCAGCCGTCAGGACAAGAGTTCGTGGCGACCGCGAGCGTCAACGCCGCCAGGGGCGGGCGCTACGCCGGCGAGCGCCTCGTCTGGTGGACGAAAGACGAGAGATCCGACAGCGAGAAGGACGCCGACGCAGCGCCTTCCACCGCTCCCGCCATCCCTTAGAGGCACAAGACCGGGGAACACACGCCGCTCCCCGGCCTTCCATAAGCCGGCTTAGTTGAGCGCGGCGTTCGGCGGGCGATCCGCCGACACCGCGACATCGCCGATGACGAGCCCGAGCGGACCGGCGGTGACATGCACCGTCTCGCCGTCCTTGATCCTGCCGGCGAGGATCAACTCCGCCAGCGGGTCCTGCACGTTCTTCTGGATGACGCGCTTCAGCGGACGCGCGCCATAGGCCGGATCGTAGCCGCGCTCGGCCAGCCAGTCGCGAGCGTTGGCGTCGAGGTCGAGGGAGATCTTGCGCTCCTCCAGCAGGCGCGCGAGGCGGCCGAGCTGAATGTCGACGATCGCCCCCATCTCACTGCGCTGCAGGCGATGGAACAGGATGATCTCGTCGATGCGGTTCAGGAACTCCGGCCGGAAGTGCGAGCGCACCACCGCCATCACCTCGTCGCGCACGGCATCCGTGTCCTCGCCCTCCTTCTGCAGCACGAGGAACTCGGCGCCGAGGTTCGACGTCATGATGATGAGCGTGTTGCGGAAATCGACGGTGCGGCCCTGCCCGTCCGTGAGGCGGCCGTCGTCGAGCACCTGCAGCAGCACGTTGAACACGTCCGGGTGCGCCTTCTCGACCTCGTCGAACAGCACGACCTGATAGGGCCTGCGCCGCACGGCCTCGGTGAGCGCGCCGCCCTCCTCGTAGCCGACATAGCCGGGAGGCGCGCCGATCAGCCGCGCGACCGAGTGCTTCTCCATGTATTCCGACATGTCGATGCGCACCAGCGCCGTCTCGTCGTCGAACAGGAAGGCGGCGAGCGCCTTGGTCAGCTCGGTCTTGCCGACGCCCGTCGGCCCCAGGAACATGAACGAGCCGATGGGCCGGTTGGGGTCCTGCAGCCCGGCGCGCGCGCGCCGCACGGCGGTGGACACCGCAACGACCGCCTCCGCCTGACCGACGACACGCTTTGCCAGCTGATCTTCCATCTTGAGCAGCTTCTCGCGCTCGCCCTCCAGCATGCGGTCGACGGGCACGCCGGTCCAGCGCGACACGACCTGCGCCACGTTGTCGGGCGTCACCGCCTCGCGCACCGTACTGGCCGCGCCGTCGTTCGCCTCTATAACGGCGAGCTCCTTCTCGAAGCCCGGAATGATGCCGTAGGCGAGTTCGCCCGCGCGCTGATACTGACCCTGCCGCTGGGCGATGGCGAGTTCGTTGCGCGCCTCGTCGAGCTTCTTCTTGAGGTCGGCCGCGCGGCCGAGCTTGTCCTTCTCCGCCTGCCACCTGGCGGTGAGCGCCGCCGAGCGCTCCTCGAGGTCGGCGAGTTCCTTCTCCAGCCGCTCCAGCCTGTCCCTGGAAGCAACGTCCTGTTCCTTCTTGAGCGCCTCGCCCTCGATCTTCAGGCGCACGATCTCGCGGTCGATGGAATCGAGTTCCTCGGGCTTCGAATCGACCTGCATCCTGAGGCGCGCGGCCGCCTCGTCGATGAGGTCGATGGCCTTGTCGGGCAGGAAGCGGTCGGTGATATAGCGGTTCGACAGGGTGGCGGCCGCCACCAGCGCCGAATCCTGAATGCGCACGCCGTGGTGCTGCTCGTACTTCTCCTTGAGGCCGCGCAGGATCGACACCGTGTCCTCCACGGTGGGCTCGGAGACGAACACCGGCTGGAAGCGGCGCGCCAGCGCGGGGTCCTTCTCGACGTGCTTGCGGTACTCGTCGAGGGTCGTCGCGCCGACGCAATGCAGCTCGCCGCGCGCCAGCGCCGGCTTCAGCAGGTTGGACGCGTCCATGGCGCCGTCGGCCTTGCCGGCACCGACGAGGGTGTGCATCTCGTCGATGAACAGGATGATGTTGCCTTCCGCCGCCTGCACCTCGGAGAGCACACCCTTGAGGCGCTCCTCGAATTCGCCGCGATATTTAGCCCCGGCAATCAACGCGCCCATGTCGAGCGCGAGCAGTTGCTTGTTCTTGAGGCTCTCGGGCACGTCGCCGTTGACGATGCGCAGGGCCAGCCCCTCGACGATGGCGGTCTTGCCCACGCCCGGCTCGCCGATCAGCACGGGGTTATTCTTCGTCCGGCGCGACAGCACCTGGATAGCGCGGCGGATTTCCTCGTCGCGGCCGATCACGGGGTCTAGCTTGCCCTCACGAGCGGCAGCTGTCAGGTCGCGGGCGTATTTCTTCAGCGCGTCATAGGCGTTCTCGGCCGAGGCGTTATCGGCGGTGCGGCCCTTGCGCAGCGCTTCGATGGCGGCGTTGAGGCTCTGCGCGGTCACGCCTGCCTGGGCGAGCGCCTTGCCTGCCTCGGTATCCTTCTCGACGGCGAGCGCCAGCAGCAGCCGTTCGACGGTCACATAGGAATCGCCCACCTTGTCGGCTGCCTTCTCGGCGGTGTCGAACACGCGCGCGAGACCCGGCGCCAGATAGATCTGGCCCGATCCGCCCTGTACCTTGGGCAGCTTGGCGAGCGCCTGTTCCGTGAGTTGCAGCGCCAGCCGCGGCTGGCCGCCCGCGCGCTCGATGAGGCCCGCGGCGAGCCCCTCGCTGTCGTCGAGCAGCACCTTCAGCAGATGCTCGGGCGTGAACTGCTGCTGGTTTTCGCGCAGCGCAAGCGACTGGGCCGACTGCAGGAACCCCTTCACCCTGTCGGTGTATTTATCGATGTTCATCTCTCGCTCCTCTCAGCAACGCCCGCCGCCGAAAGCCCGGCAGGACGTCCTATTCCCGATTTTTCCGCGCCATGTCCCATCTGGCAACACGGCGGCAAAAAAACACTGATCCGCATCAAGCGGCCGGTATGGCTCATGTAAGCGTTGGCATGACGACAGCAAGAGCCCCGCGTCTCAGACCGGTCTGATTTTCCTGGCAAGTAGACGGATGCAAGTGGACGGATGCATTCGCGAAGAAATTTCCGTATGGTGCTGCGGCGATCCGGTCCGAACCGCGTTTCCCCGCGGAAAGGATGTCCTTGGCCGGCTACCGGATCGCGGTCACATCATTGGCTTCATCGCGTTACGGGAGAAAGCGGGACATGATCCGCGCCATTGCTTCAAGAGTGGGTGCCTGCCTCGCCAGCGCCTCGGTCGCCGCGTTGCTCTTCGCCGGCCCCGCCGGGGCCCAGCAGAAGACGGTGCACGTCTACAACTGGTCCGATTACATCGACACCACCACGCTCGATGAATTCACCAAGGAAACCGGCATCAAGGTCGTCTACGACACCTACGACAACAACGAGATCGTCGAGACCAAGCTGCTCAC
>CALMIK010000080.1 GCA_937863995.1 uncultured Chelatococcus sp. | reverse complement strand
AACGACGCCATCCTGCTGCGCAAGCATCCCGAGCGCTACGCCGAGCTGCTGCTGCGCGAGGTGCAATGGACGCACAACCCCCATTTCTGGGACCAGTTCCTGAAAGGCGTGGAGCTGCACGGCGTCCATGTGCCGGAGCAGGTGCGCGAGATTATGCTCGACAACGCCGGCATCCACTATACCGGCCTTCTGAACAGCGGCGGCGTGCCGCCGGCGCCCTCCGGCTCTGACGCGGGGCATCCGGTTGCGGGTGCCCATGCCGGCCTGCCGCAGCCGGAACATCGCCCCCCGACGCTGCGCGATTCGCTGCGCCGGTCGGTGTCGTGGACCGTGCGGCCCGTGTGGCACCGGATATGGGCGCGCATCGAAGGGCGCGTGCGGCCCATCGACCAGCGGCTCGATCACACCGACGAGGCATTGCGGCGCTTGCAGCAGGAAACCGACGCGCGGCTGAGTCGCATCGAGGCCGGTATCGAGGCGCTCGACAGGCGGCTTGCCGCATTGGCCGGGACGAAGGCGGACGGTGCGGGAAATGAGCGGGACGAGGCTGTCGCCGAGGCCACGCGCCTCGTGCTGCGCTACCGCGACGAGATCGAGGCGCTGGGCGCCGGGAATGCGCCGCGGGCGAAGCGCGCGAAGGAGCGGCAGGTAGATGAACCGCGGCAGCCGGCCCGCCCGCCCGCCTGAGGGCGTTTGCGCGGTACGGCTGTCATGTGTCGCTATTCGATGGTTTCGTTCGGATAAACGCCCCAGAGGCGATCCTGCTGGATGAAGCCGCGCAGGTTGCGCACCGCCACCTTGCACCACGTGCCGTCGCAGGTGTCGATGCTGATAATGACGCCGGGCTGGAGGCGCGCCTCGACTTTGGAGTTCTCCGACGCTCTTTCGTAAAGTGCGTAGGGGGTGGCTTCCTTGTTGCGGTCCCACGGCGACACCAGCGCCGTGCGCCTTCCCGACAACAGGCTGTGCAGCACCCAGCCCTCGGACCCCTCCGAATCGCGGATGCGCCGCCAGGTAGCGAATTCGGCCGTCACCTCCACCGGCAGGCCGGCGCGCTGGTACACCCACAGCGTGCGGTGATCCTTGGCGGGGCCGGCGCGCAGGTTCACCCGGTCCGACTTGAGGCTGACGTAGCGCGGCACCGGCAGGCCGCTGGTGGAGCCGACGGTCTGGCCAGCGGCGGGCTGCTGGGGCGAGCCGGCAGCCGGCTCCTGGGCCGAAGCCGGGGCGGATGACAGGAGCGCGATTGCGGCTGCGAGGGCTGCGGCGGTCTTGAGCATATCGGACTTTCCGGGCGGGCTTTCGGGCTTGCCTGCGATGGATATTTTCCCGAGGGCTGCGGGGTGCGGTTTCGTGCGGCTGGTTGCGCGGGTCGCGACCTCGTGACCCGCGGGATTTTTGTAGCTCGGCCATCTGCAGTTGGGACTTGCGAAACGGGCCGGAATGGTATCATACGAGCTGGAGATGTGGTCTGTTGCTGCATATACATTGCATGTGACCATCAACAGCCTGTACAGCTCTTGTGCCCCAGCGGTTCTTAACGCGGGGTGAAACGAAGCGCCGGGATCGGAACTTTCGCCCATGAAGAAAAAGCCTCTTGTCGTCGTCACCCGCAGGTTGCCGGAAAGCGTCGAGACGCGCATGCGCGAATTGTTCGATGCCCGCCTGAATGTCGATGACAGGCCGCTTTCGACCGAGGATCTCATCGAAGCCGTGAAGGTCGCCGATGTCCTCGTGCCCACCATCACTGACCGCGTCGACGCGGAGCTCATCGCCCAGGCGGGGCCGCAGCTGAAGCTCATCGCCAACTATGGCAACGGTGTCGATAACATCGATGTCGGCGCGGCGCTGGCGCAGGGAATCACCGTCACCAACACGCCGGGCGTGCTCACCGAGGACACCGCCGACATGACCATGGCGCTCATCCTCGCCGTGGCGCGGCGCGTGCCCGAGGCGGCGCAGCTGCTGCCGACCGGCGATGCATGGGCCGGGTGGTCGCCCACCGCCATGCTCGGCCGGCGCATCACCGGCAAGCGGCTCGGGATCGTCGGCATGGGCCGCATCGGCCAGGCGCTGGCGCGCCGCGCCAAGGCGTTCGGCCTGTCCATCCACTACCATAACCGCCGCCATGTCGCGCCGGAGATCGAGTCCGCGCTGGAGGCGACCTATTGGGATTCGCTCGACCAGATGCTGGCGCGCATGGACATCGTGTCGGTGAACTGCCCGCACACGCCCGCGACCTACCACCTCCTGTCGGCTCGCCGCCTGCGTCTGCTCAAGCGCGAGGCGATCCTCATCAATACCGCGCGCGGCGAGATCATCGACGAGACCGCGCTCATCGAGATGCTGGAAGCCGGTGAACTCGGCGGCGCCGGGCTTGATGTGTTCACCTCCGAGCCCGTTGTCGATCCGCGCCTGCTGAAGCTCGCGCGCGCCAACGCCGCCGTGCTGCTGCCGCATGTCGGCTCGGCCACCATCGAGGGCCGCACGGAAAGCGGCGAGAAGGTCATCGTCAACATCAAGACCTTCCTCGACGGACATCGTCCGCCGAACCGCGTGCTGCCGAGCATGGTCTGAGGCAAGGGCGCATGAACGAGCCGCGCCGGGGCGAGACTTCCGCCATCGTCATCGTCCTGCAGGCGGCGGCGGGTGCGGCCGGCGATGTGCTGTCGCCGCCGCTGCGCAAGCTGTTGTGGCGCTCGCTCGGCCTCACGCTGCTGCTGCTGTTCGCTCTTGGCGTGGGTTTTTCGGCGCTTATCGAGTGGCTGGCGGATCAGTCCGTGTGGCTGTCGGGTTATCCCTACATCGGCACCGTCGCTGTCGTGCTGGCGGCAGCTGGCGTGTTCGTCGGCCTGATCTTCCTCATTCCGCCTGTGTCGGCGCTGGTCGCGGGCTACTATCTCGACGATGTCGCGGCAGTGGTCGAGGCGCGTGCCGATCCGGGCGGCCCGCCAGGCACACCGCTGCCCGTGGGTGAGGCGTTGCTCGCGGGGCTGCGGTTCGCGGCCCTCTCGCTGGGCGTCAACATGCTGGCGCTGTTGTTGCTGCTGGTTCCCGGCATCAACGTCATCGCGTTCCTCGCCGCCAATGCCTACCTGTTCGGGCGCGAGTACTTCGAGCTTGCCGCCGGGCGCTATCGCTCCGTGGACGCCGCGCGGCAGCTTCGCCGCGACAACGGCGGCCTGACGTTTCTTGCCGGGCTGGTGACGGCGATGCTCGTGACGGTGCCGATTCTCAACCTCGTCACGCCGCTGTTCGGCACGGCGCTGATGGTGCGCGTGCACAAGGCCGTTCAGCGCCGCGACGGGGCTGCGGGCGTGCTTACACCCGCGCCTCGGTGAACTGGCCGGACTTGCGGAAGCGCCACAGATAGTCTGCGACGATCGCCTCGTAGGCGCACGGCGCGATGCCGATTCCTTCCAGCGTGCGCCCTTCGGCGACGGCTGTCTCGGACACCACGTTGTCGCGCGCCAGCATCTTGACCTGATCGCGCGTGATCACGAACGCGTCCGGCAGGATCCCGAACGTCAGCTTGTCGATGGTCTCGATGATGCCGGCCTGGATGCGGCCCAGGCCGAATGGCAGGGACACCACCGGGCGGTTGCGGCAGGTCACGGTCTGCACGTGGTCCACGAGCTGGCGCAGCGTCTGCACCTGCGGCCCGCCGAGTTCGTAGATCCGTCCGCCGGCCACGTCGCCGTCGACCGCGCGAGCGATCGCCTCGGCCACGTCGCCGACATGGACGGGCTGGAACTTCGTTTGCGCGCCGACGATGGGCAGGACGGGCAGGGTGCGCGCCAGGGCGGCGAAGCGGGTAAAAAAGCCATCCCCATGCCCGAACAGGACGGACGGACGGAAGACGACGGCATCGGGAGCCGCCGCGAAGACGGCTTCCTCGCCCAGCGCCTTGCTGCGGGCGTAGAGGGCGTCCGAGTTTTTGTCCGCGCCGAGCGCCGAGACGTGGATGAGGCGCGCGCCGCGGGCGGCTGCGGCCTCCGCAATGGTGCGTGCGCCATGCTGCTGCACCGTGCCGAAGCTCTGGCGCCCGGTTTCCTGCAGGATGCCGACGAGATTGATGACGATGTCCGCGCCCTCGACGGCGCGGGCGACCGAGTCGCGGAAACGGACGTTGGCCTGCACGGCCATGATCTGCCCGACGGCGCCGAGCGGCTGGAGATGGCCGGCGAGATCGGGGCGGCGCACGGCCACCAGCACCCGGTAGCCCCGCTGCGCCAGCGCGCGCACGACATGACGGCCCAGGAACCCCGAGCCGCCGAAGACCGTCACGAGTTTCGCCGAGGGTGAAAACGCTCGGGGTGAAAACGCATGCGTCATCGGTATCTCCCACACTGGTCAACGGTCGCGGCCGCCAAGATGGCTGCCAAGACGCTTGCACGGCTCCAAGACGCTTGCACGGCCCGAATAGACTGCCCGGAAAAACGACCCAAGGAAAATGGTCCAAGGAACGGTTCTGGCGTCGGGACGGGACGGATCGGCGATCAGCACGCTCAATAACCAATTCGCCGCGCCATGTACAGACAGAGCAGAATGATTCAAGCCTGGGCTTGAACGAAAGATCAAGCTGTGGCAGTGACGCGCTCCCGCTATTCAGCGAACACGGGCTGCCAGGTGCCCGCCACTCCGCGAAGCGGGGTTTGCTCGCGGGAAAGCGGGTGCAGGCGCCCACGGAAGGCGGTCGCTTGCCCACGCTCCCGCAAGACGATGGCAGGAACTACGCCAGAATATCCGCGTATTCGTCATGCCGTTTCTTGAGAATGGCGGAAATGAAGGAGCACTCCGACCGCACGCGCCCGCCCGCCTGGCGCACCGCGTCGAGCGCGCCCGACGCGAGACGGCTGCCGACTCCGCGGCCGCCGAGTGCTTCCGGCACTTCCGTGTGCTCGAAAACATAGACGGCTGCGCGATCTCCGTCAGCAGGCTCGATTCGGTAGTCAATGAAGGCGACGTGATCTTCTACGCTCAATTCGAAGCGCTGGTCGATCGTGTTGTTGACGACTGATTCAGACATTTAGGGTTCCTCGCGATAACTTGACCCTCGATGACGCCGCACGCCGCGCGCCGATGGACGCATGAAGAATGGCGACGGCATGCATTCTATACAAGATGCACCTATCGACGGCATACTTATTCACAGATTCCTGCAAGAGGAAAACAACCCCGCTCGCCGGCTCCATAGAAATGACACGGGTGTCGTTCCACAGTATTGTGCGACGCGAAAAAGGGATACGTTGCATCGCGATAAAGTTAACATTTCGCGCAACATTCCACCAGTGATGCCGGCTGGCGCAGAGCATGCGTGACCATCAGGCAGGCGTGTTCCAGGGGGCGGGGCATGACATTTTTGGCGGAGTTGGAAGTATATGGTTCTGTACAGTGAGCCCGCTTTCATCCTCAAGACATGCCCACAGTGGGGGCATCGCCGGGAATGTTCGTCGCTGCCTTGAGTTTGCCGCAAATGATGGTATTTTAGTGTTGCATAACTAATGGATATGAATTAAGAAAACTTACAAGCGAAACTTTTTACTCTTTTTATTGAGGATCTCCAGTGACTGACGACACTCAGCAGGCAGACAAGGTCAACTACGTCGAACTCGCGGCTGACATTGTTTCTGCATACGTCGCAAACAATTCTGTTGCGGCCGTAGAATTGCCGGCGCTCATCAACGAAGTTCATACCGCTCTGCGGCGCGTCTCCGTTGGCGCCAGCGAATCTGCTGCAGAACCGCCGAAGCCTGCAGTAGCGATCAAGAAGTCCATCACCCCAGACTACATCATCTGCCTGGAGGATGGTAAGAAGTTCAAGTCTCTCAAGCGTCACCTGCGCACGCAGTACGACATGACGCCCGAGCAATACCGCGAGAAGTGGGGTCTCGCGCCCGACTATCCGATGGTGGCGCCCAACTATGCATTGGCGCGCTCGCAGCTCGCCAAGGAAATGGGCCTCGGCCAGCAGCGCAAGCGCGAGACCAGCGCCGCCGCCGCTCCGGCGCCCGCCCCGGCCAAGCGCGCTCGCCGCAAGACGGCGGCTGAATGATCCGGTCACCGTGTCGATATGAAATTGATGCGGTGATTCAATTGTTTGAGGCGGCGGATGGCTTTTGCTCCATCTGCCGCTTTTGTTTTTTACCTCTTCGTGATCATAGCCAACCACTCTGTTGCTGATCGTATCGCATGCCTGTCGAGCGTTCGTAATCTAAAGCAAGTTGCTTTGTTTTCCGGTTGATGACCGCGCCGCAAACCGCTTTCAATTTTGATTGAAGATCGTCTTTGATGCTGAAATAAATTCAAAAATTTAGCGTGTTTTTTATATTATGACCGGCCTTGATGACGAGCCGGAGTTTCCTGCCGCAAAATATAGCAGAGCAGTATTCGTGTTGCCGTATCGTGTCGGGTTTGCATCGTCTGACGCGACGATCCTTCAAGGAAAAATCAGATCGACATTCGGTCGTTCCTGATAAAGAATGCCGCTCCATATCGTGGCCTGCGGTTCTATCGGCGGAAGAAGGCATTCGCTGCTGTTGCTGTCCGATATGGAATTGCGAGGCTTTCAGGCGATGCCGTTCCGGTATCGCTATATTTGAGCGCGCCTGTTTCGGCCGCTGGTATCATTGGCTGCCCGGCGAAGGCAGTTCAGAGTTATATGTTATAATGCGCCATGGTCGACCTGAAGTATCCCGAGCGGCGCGGCGAAGCATGTTTGTAGTTGGTGTACGATGACAGCCGAGTATCCAGATCTTTCAGGGGACGAAACCGGCGCGCGGGCGGGAAAGCCCGACGGCGCCCGCCAGGGCCGGAGCAAAGCCTTGCGGTGGCGCTGGATTCCGGCGCGGATCGGCAGGGCGCTGCGTAGCGTTCTCTCGCGCGCGTCCTCCAGCCTCACCCGGCGCATCGTGGTGCTGAACCTCGTCGGTCTCGTGGCGCTGTTGATGGGGTTGCTCTACCTCAACCAGTTTCGCGCCGGCCTGATCGAATCGCGCACGCGCAGCCTTCTTATCCAGGGCGAGATCATCGCCGGCGCCATCGCCGCCTCGGCGACGGTCGACACCGACGCGATCACGCTCGATCCCGACCGGCTGCTGCAGTTGCAGGCTGGCGAGAGCCTCGGCCTGAGCGAGGAACCGTCGCCGCTCGAGTTTTCCATCAATCCCGAGCAGGTGGCGCCCGTCCTGCGCCGGCTCGTCACGCCGACGCGCACGCGCGCCCGCATCTACGACCGCGAGGGCATGCTGCTGCTCGATTCGCGCCACTTCTACTCGCGCGGCGATATCCTGCGCTACGACCTGCCGCCGGTCGGACAGCAGCGGGGCGTGCTGGAGAACGGGCTCGATTGGGTGCGCCGGCAGCTTCGCCCCTATACATCGGCGCTCACCGAAGAGATCAATACGGCGGCAGGGCGCGCGCTGCCGGAGGTTCGACAGGCTTTGTCCGGAACAGCCGCCAGCGCGGCGCGTGTCAACTCCGAGGGCGAGACCATCGTCTATGTCGCGGTGCCGATCCAGCGCCTGCGCACGGTGCGCGGGGCGCTGCTGCTGTCCACCCAGGGCGGCGACATCGACGCGATCATCGCCAGCGAACGTTGGGCGATGCTGCGGGTGTTCGTGGTGGCGGCTGCGGTGATGACGGTGCTGTCGGTGCTGCTCGCGGGCACGATCGCGGGGCCGGTCCGCAGGCTGGCGGAGGCGGCGGAGCGGGTGCGGCGCGGCATCAAGGCACGCCAGGAAATTCCGGATTTCACCGACCGGTCGGACGAGATCGGCCATCTTTCGGGCGCGTTGCGCGACATGACGCAGGCGCTCTACCGGCGCATCGACGCCATTGAGAGCTTCGCCGCCGATGTGGCGCACGAGCTGAAAAACCCGCTCACATCGCTGCGCAGCGCCGTCGAAACCTTGCCGCTCGCGCGCAACGACGACGCGCGCGGCCGGTTGATGGCCGTGATCCAGCAGGACGTCAAGCGCCTCGACAGGCTGATCAGCGACATCTCGGACGCCTCGCGCCTCGATGCCGAACTCGCGCGCCTCGATGCGGAGCCGATCGACATGACGCTGGCGCTCGAAGCGGTGGCCTCGGTGGCGCGGGGAGTGCACGACAACCCGATCACCATTGCGGTAGCGAAGACGGACGATCCCGGCCGCGACTTCCTCGTGTTGGGCCACGACGGGCGGCTCGGGCAGGTTCTCAACAACCTCGTCGACAACGCCCTGTCGTTTTCGCCCGCCGACGGCGAGATCCGCATCGGCCTGCGGCGCGACGGCGCCGATGTGGTCGTCACGGTGGAGGACGATGGGCCGGGCATTCCCGAACACGCGCTCGAGCGTGTTTTCGAGCGCTTCTACACCGACAGGCCGGAGCAAAAGTTCGGCCAGAATTCGGGCCTCGGCCTGTCGATTTCGCGCCAGATCGTCGAGGCGCATCGCGGCAGCATCAGGGCGGGCAACCATTTCGGCGCGGACGGGCAGGTTCTGGGCGCGCGCTTCGAGGTGCGCCTGCCGGCCGTCATGGCCCGTGCGTCATGATCGGTTTGCGGAGCAGCCGGGGGGATAGCCATGGCGAAAGCAGCAGACGCGGCGATGAGCGCCGTCCCGGCCGCGCCGATCGGGACGGTCCATGCCACCGCGGTCGTGATCGGTGAAACCGGCGTGCTCATTCGCGGCGTATCGGGCAGCGGCAAGTCGACCCTCGCGCGCCAGTTGCTGGAGCGCGCCGCGCGGGCAGGGCGGTTCGCCCGCCTCGTCGGGGATGACCGGGTGGCGCTGGTTCGCGCTCACGGACGTATCGTCGTCCATGCCGTGCCGGCTATCGCCGGATTGCTCGAGGTGCGGGGGGTGGGAATAGTCGCGGTGCCGTTTCTGCCATCTGCCGTGGTCGGGCTCGTGGTCGATTCGGATGTGACGCCCGAGAGGCTGCCGGAGCCCTGCGACAAAGTGACCGATATACTCGACACGCGCATGCCGAGACTTGCCGTCGCGGGCGTGCCGGATGCCGCAGATATTGTCTTTTCGCTTGTTGCTCAACGACAAAGCACAAGCGTGTGATATTTATGGCTATCCGATGACAAAATGAACTTAGAACCCTTGCACTTTTCCGTGCAATGCACAAAATGATCTCTCCTGTCATGGGTCGTGACGGTGATACAGGGTTCTGAATGATCGGTCTCGTATTGGTGACTCACGGTTGTCTCGCGACGGAGTTTCGCTCCGCGCTTGAACACGTGGTAGGCCCGCAGACACAGCTTGAGACCGTGACAATCGGTCCCGAAGACGACATGGACGGCTGTCGGCAGGACATCCTGCAGGCTGTATGCCGGGCCGATGCCGGCGACGGTGTCGTGGTGCTTACCGACATGTTCGGCGGCACGCCCTCCAACCTGGCGATCTCGTGCATGAACGGCAGCAAGGTCGAGGTGATCGCCGGCATGAACCTGCCGCTGCTGATCAAGCTCGCCTCGGTCAGGGAAGATCTCACCCTGGACGAAGCCGTTATCGAGGCGCAGGAAGCCGGGCGCAAGTACATCAACGTCGCAAGCCACGTGCTGACCGGCCGCTGACGGCCGCTTGGCCGGTGTCCGGCGCGCAACCGCTTTACCGTTTGGCATTACTCCGCGTGCGTAGTAGCTTGGCTGCCTGGTGAGTGCCAGGCGGCTTGCTCTCGTCTGGCTTTCCGGCAGGGTTCGGGCATGATTTCCGGGCGCGTGGTCACGCGGACTGGACAGATTTGCATTTGCGTGAAAGTGATTGAACGTGATCGATGATGCGGATGATGGCGCGGCGCGCGCGGGTGATGCGTTCGGTGCGGGGGATGGCGTGAGCCCTGGAGCCGGCGCCGTGGCGCCCGATGCGGCGGCGCCCGCCGCGCGCGAATTGCCGATCATCAACCGCAAGGGATTGCACGCGCGCGCTTCTGCCAAGTTCGTGCAGACCGTCGACCGCTTCGAGGCAGACGTGAAGGTAAGCCGCGCCGGCGAGACGGTGGGCGGACGCTCCATCATGGGCCTGCTGACGCTCGCGGCCGCCAAGGGAACCAGCATCAGCGTGTCTGCCACCGGCCCGCAGGCCGGCGACGTTCTCGACGCAATCGAGGCGCTGCTCGCCAACCGTTTCGGCGAGGACGAATAGAGCGAAAATCCATTCAGATAATGGATTGGCATTTTCATTTTTTGCGTTGATTTACAACGATAAAAATAAAATCACTCCACTCGTCCATGGCGCGTGGGGGGGGGCTCGACCGCAGTCAGCGCATTTGGCGCGCGCTATATAAAGATTTCTTTATGTCATTCTTGCCCATTGCGCCGCGCGCTGGTATAGAGCGCGCGGGTAGTGGCGCTTCGGCGCGCCGCCGTTTCGGCCCGAGCGTCGGATCATATTTTCAGGATGGGACAGATGTCGCAGGATTACGTCGTCAAGGATCTTTCGCTGGCCGAATGGGGCCGCAAGGAAATCTCGATCGCGGAAACGGAAATGCCGGGGCTCGTCTCCGTGCGCGAGGAATATGGCCCGGCGCAGCCGCTGAAAGGCGCGCGCATCGCCGGCTCCCTGCACATGACCATCCAGACGGCGGTGCTCATCGAAACGCTGACGGCGCTGGGCGCCGAGGTGCGCTGGGCGTCGTGCAACATCTACTCGACCCAGGATCATGCCGCGGCCGCGATCGCCGCGACCGGCGTGCCCGTGTTCGCCGTGAAGGGCGAGACGCTCGAAGAATACTGGAACTACACCCGCAAGA
The DNA here is from genome assembly GCA_937863995.1 of uncultured Chelatococcus sp. GTDB lineage: Bacteria > Pseudomonadota > Alphaproteobacteria > Rhizobiales > Beijerinckiaceae > Pseudochelatococcus. The sequence continues at coordinate 1,137 of CALMIK010000080.1, read as the reverse complement.
TCCTTGAGTGGGGCGACGGCGGCGTGCCGAACCTCATCCTCGACGACGGCGGCGACGCGACGCTCTTCGTGCACCTCGGACTGCGCGCCGAGAAGGGCGACACGGCGTTCCTCAACGAGCCGTCTTCCGAGGAGGAAGAGGTTCTGTTCGCGCTGATCAAGCGCACGCTCACCGAGAAGCCCGGCTGGTTCGCGGATCTCGCCGCCAGCATCAAGGGCGTGTCGGAGGAAACCACCACGGGCGTGCACCGCCTCTATATCATGGAGCGCGAGGGCAGCCTGCTGTTCCCGGCGATCAACGTCAACGACTCGGTGACGAAGTCGAAGTTCGATAACCTTTACGGCTGCCGTGAATCGCTCGTGGACGGCATCCGCCGCGGCACCGACGTCATGATGGCCGGCAAGGTCGCCATGGTGGCGGGCTTCGGCGACGTGGGCAAGGGGTCGGCCGCCTCGCTGCGCAACGCCGGCTGCCGCGTGCTCGTGTCCGAGATCGACCCGATCTGCGCCCTGCAGGCGGCGATGGAAGGCTACGAGGTCGTCACCATGGAGCAGGCCGTGCCGCGCGCCGACATCTTCGTGACCGCGACCGGCAACAAGGACATCATCACGCTTGAGCATATGCGCGCGATGAAAGACCGCGCCATTGTCTGCAACATCGGCCACTTCGACAACGAAATCCAGGTCGGCGCGTTGCGCAACTTCAAGTGGGACAACATCAAGCCGCAGGTCGACGAGATCACGTTCCCGGACGGCAAGCGCATGATTCTGCTGTCGGAAGGGCGCCTCGTGAACCTCGGCAACGCCACCGGCCATCCCTCGTTCGTGATGTCGGCGTCGTTCACCAACCAGACGCTGGCGCAGATCGATCTGCACACCAAGCAAGGCCAATACGACAAGAAAGTCTACACGCTGCCCAAGCACCTCGACGAGAAGGTCGCGGCGCTGCATCTGGCCAAAATCGGCGTGACCCTGACGAAGCTCACCGACGAACAGGCCTCCTACATCGGCGTTTCCGCCACCGGCCCGTTCAAGGCGGATCACTACCGCTACTGAGCCTGGCTGCGACATAGTGACTCGGAGGGTGACAATACCCGGCTATCCTCCTAGGATAGCTGGGGGAATCAATCGTTTCCCT
>CALMIK010000079.1 GCA_937863995.1 uncultured Chelatococcus sp. | reverse complement strand
CCGGCCCGGATGGCCCGCGCGGCGGCGATGACCGCATCCATGCCGGAGCCGCACAGCCGGTTGATCGTGGTGCCCGGCACGCCCACTGGCAGCCCGGCGAGCAGCAGCGACATGCGGGCCACGTTGCGGTTGTCCTCGCCCGCCTGATTGGCGCAGCCGAAGATGACATCATCGACCGCTTCCCAGTCGACTTGGCGGTTGCGCTCCACCAGCGCCTTGAGCGGAACCGCGCCCAGATCGTCGGGCCGCACGGAGGCAAGCGCGCCGCCGAAGCGGCCGATGGGCGTGCGGATGTAGTCGCAGATAAAGGCTTCGGTCATCGCCATTTCCTCAAAGTTCCGGCACGGTCAGATCGGCAACCGGCCCCTCGATTGCCAGCGGCGCGCCCGTCAGCGACTGCAGCTCGTCCAGCGAGATCGCGGCAAGTTTCTCCCGCAGCACAAAACGGCCGCCCGCGATGTCGATCACCGCGAGGCTCGTGTAGACGCGCGTCACGCAGCCGACGCCGGTCAGCGGCAGGGTGCAGCGCTCCAGGAGCTTGGGCTCCCCCTTGCGGGTGACGTGCTCGGTGATGACGGCAACGCGCTTCGCGCCATGCACGAGGTCCATCGCGCCGCCAACCGCCGGGACGCCGCCGGCGCCGACGCTCCAGTTGGCGAGGTCGCCGTTTTGCGCCACCTGGTAGGCGCCGAGGATCGCCACGTCGAGATGGCCGCCGCGCACCATGGCGAAGCTGTCGGCATGGTGGAAGAAGGCCGCGCCCGGCTTCAGGGTGACGGCCTTCTTGCCCGCGTTGATCAGGTCCCAGTCCTCTTCGCCGGGGGCTGGCGCTTCGCCGAAGTCGAGGATGCCGTTCTCGGTGTGGAACACGACTTCCCGGCCGGGCGGCTGATAGCGGGCGACCATTTCGGGAAAGCCGATGCCGAGGTTGACATAGGCGCCGTCCGCGATGTCCTGCGCCGCGCGCCACGCGATCTGGGCGTTGGAGAGCTTGATGTCGGTCATGAGAGGGCGGCCTCCGGATAGATCGCGCCGGCGCGGTTGAGCACTTCTTCCTGCTGGGGCGCTGCCACCTCGACGACGCTGGTGACGAAGATGCCGGGCGTGACGACATGCTCGGGATCGATGCCGCCCGGCGGCACGATGCGCGAAACCTGCACGATGGTCTCGCGCGCGGCCATGCACATCAGCGGGTTGAAGTTGCGCGCCGCCTTGTTGTAGGTGAGGTTGCCGCGTGTGTCGGCGATATGCGCCTTCACCAGCGCGACATCGGCCTTGAGCCAGCGTTCCTGCACGTAGGGGCGGCCCTCGAATTCCGCCACAGGCTTGCCGTTGGCGAGCTCGGTGCCGTAGGAGGTCGGGGTGTAGAAGGCGGGAATGCCCGCCCCGCCCGCGCGGATGCGCTCGGCCAGCGTGCCCTGCGGCACGAGTTCCAGCTCGATGTCGCCGGCAAGGTACTTTTCGGTGAACACCGTGGGGTCGGCGGAGCGCGGGAACGAGCAGATAAGCTTCGCCACCATGCCAACCTCAATCATGGCGGCAAGGCCGACATGGCCGTTGCCGGCGTTGTTGTTGACCACCGTCAGGCGGCCGGGAGAGCCGGTGCGCACGTAGCGGTCGATGAGCGCGTGAATGAGCTCGATCGGCGCGCCGGAGCCGCCGAAGCCGCCGATCATCACCACCGCGCCGTCCGCGATGCCGGCCACCGCCTCGGCAAGGCCCGGAACCGTCTTGTTCATGAAAGCCACCTCCTCCGCCGCTTCCGCGACGGTTCAGTCGAAATGCAACTGTTGCAGCAGCGCGAGGCCGAGCCGCAGGCTGGCGCCGGCAGCGACCGCCATCGCCGGCAGGGTCAGCCATTCGAGCGTCCACGCCGCGCCCGAGCGTTCGTTCTCGTGCACCAGCGCCTGGTTGAGCGTGCCCGCGAGCCCGGCGTTGTAGCGCGCGAGGCTCACAAGCACTTCCGCGTTGACCGGGTTGGATTTGTGGGCCATGGCGGACGAACCGCCGCCACCCGTCAGCCGCACGGCCGCGACCTCGTTTTGCGCCATCAGCGCGACATCGGCGCCGATCTTGCCAAGCCCGCCGCTAATCAGCGCCATGAGCGAACCGAACGCCACGACACGGTCGCGCGCGGCATGCCACGGCAGGGCATCGGCGAGGCCGAGCCGGTCGGCAACGCCGCTGGCGATGGCATCGCCAAATCCGTCGAAGCTGGAGCGGTCGCCGACCGGCCCGCCGAGCTGCACCGCCAGCAAATCGCCCCGCGCCGCATCGAGCGCCGCGAGATGCCGGCGCAGCGGATCGGCCCATGTCGCAAGCTTCGCCGCGACCGTGAACGGCAGCGCCACCTGCATGCGCGTATGCGCCATCAGCGCGCGGTGACCGTCGGTGGCCCACACTTGGTCGAGACGCTGCAGGATCGAGCGCAGCCGGGCTTCGAGCACGGCGGTCACCTTGTGGAGTTGCAGCATCAGGGCGGTATCGATCACGTCCTGGCTGGTCGCGCCCCTGTGCAGGGCGGCGCGGTGCGGCGCGGAAACCCGTGCGCGAAGCTGGGAGACCAGCGCCGGCACCACGACGCCATCGCGCGCGATACCGTCGCGCAGGTTACCCCAGTCGGGGACATAACCATCGATCGCGATGCCGATATCGGCCGCCGCCTCGGCCGCGACCCACCCCGCCTCGGCGGACGCATCCGCAAGCGCCCGCTCGAAGGCGAGCATGGCCGCGATTTGCGCCTCGTCGGCCAGCAGTGCCTCGATCTCGGCGTCGCCCACAAGCGCGGAAAGGAGTGTCATGCGGGCTCTCCACCTTGCCGATAGCTAGACATCGAAGAACACCGTCTCGTGATCGCCCTGCAGGTGGATGTCGAGCACGTAGCGCGGCACGGCTCCTTCCTCGCGGCGCGCGATGAGCGTTTCACGCCGGCGCGGATCGGCGATCTTGTTCAGCACGAAGTCGTCGGCATTGGCAGTCGTTTCGTCGGCAAAATAAAGCCGCGTTTGCAGCCCGATGTTGATGCCGCGCGCCACGATCCACAATTGCGCGTGCGGGGCCTGCGGCTTACCGAGGGGGCCGGGCACGGGACCGGGCTTGATCGTCTCGAAGACGAACGTGCCCTCGCTGTCGACCGGCTTGCGGCCCCAGCCGGAAAAGGCCGGCTGAGTGTTGGAGTGCGGCCCGCGCGCGCCCGCATAAGAGCCGTCGGCATCGGCCTGCCACAGCTCGACCACCGCATCGGCGACCGGCGCGCCGGAGCCGTCGAGCACACGGCCGGTGATGGTGATGCGCTCGCCCTTCGTGTCCGGTGTCAGCATCGACGCGCCCGCATCCTCGACATAAACTCCTTCGATGCCGAGGAAATTCGGCGTCAGGCCGATGTGCACATAGGGGCCTGCTGTCTGCGACGGCGATTCCCTGAGCGTCGGAAATATGTTGGACATCAGTTCCCCTCCCGCTTGTTCTCGAAGATGGTGGAGCGCCGGCCGCGCAGCACGATGTCGAAGCGATAGGCGAGCGCGTCCATCGGCACCGTGTTGCGCCGGTCGAGCCGGGCGATGAGCTGCTCGATGCCCGCCTTGTCGGGAATGGTGCCGACGATGGGGCATTGCCAGATCATCGGGTCGCCCTCGAAATACATCTGCGTGATGAGCCGCTGGGCAAAGGAATGACCGAACACCGAAAAGTGGATGTGGGCGGGACGCCAGTCGTTGCCGCCGTTCGGCCACGGATAGGCGCCGGGCCGGATGGTGCGGAAATGGTAATAGCCGCTCTCGTCGGTGATGGCCCTGCCGCAGCCGCCGAAATTCGGATCGAGCGGCGCGAGGTACGATTCCCGCTTGTGGCGGTAGCGGCCGCCGGCGTTCGCCTGCCAGAATTCCACCAGCGTGTGAGGCACGGGCCGCGCGTTCTCGTCCAGCACCTGCCCGTAGACGATGAGCCGCTGGCCGATGGCGTCGGCGCCGTCCTGGCTGAAGTTGCGGATGAGGTCGTTATCGAGCGGCCCCAGCGCGGAATCGCCGAATACCGGGCCGGTGAGTTCCGACACCGTCGGCCGGAAAGACAGCAGCGCGTGGCGCGGCGAGCGCAGGATGCTGGTCTTGTAGTCCGGCGTGAATGCCGGCGGATGCCATGCGCGGTCGCGGGAATACAGCTCCCCCTCGCCGCCCGAATGAATGCTGTTGCTCATTGCGTTGCCTCCGAGCCGTTGGCTTGTTCCTTGCTTACGGCTTCTTTGCTTTCGACGTCTTGTTTAGCTGGCTCTTGTTTGGCCAGTTCTTGCTTGGCGATCTTGAACGCGCTGTTGGCGGCGGGCACGCCGGCATAGACGGCCACGTGCATCAGCGCTTCCTTGATGTCCTCGGGCGACGCGCCGGTATTGACAGTGGCGCGCACGTGCATGGCGAACTCGTCCTCGTGACCCAGCGCCGCCAGCAGCACGAGCGTCAGCATGGAGCGCTCGCGCTTCGTCAAACCCGGTCGCGACCACACCGAGCCCCATGCGCCCTCGGTGATGAAGGTCTGGAAATCGTCATCGAGGCTCGTGATGCGTGCCGAAGCGTTGTCGACATGGCCATTGCCCAGCACGGAGCGCCGTGTCTGCATGCCGCGTTCGTAAAGAGAGGAATTAGCCATGACCGACCTCATGATGACCGACCTCGAGCAGGAAGGAACCGAAAAGCGCCGCGAGCATCGCGGGCTGCTCGATCGACGGGATATGACCCACGCCGGGGATCTCGACATAGCGCGCGCCGGGAATGGCCTGCGCCGTCTGCTGCACCAGCGTTGGCGGGCTGGACTGGTCCTCGTCTCCGGCGATCACCAGAGTGGGAACCCGGATGCCGCCGATCAGCGGGCGCAGGTCCGTGTCGCGCAGCGTGGCGCAGGTGCCGGCATAACCGGCGGCGGGGGTGCGGGCCAGCAGGTTGCGCCAGCCAGCGACGGCATCCGGCTCCTCCTGCACGTAGCGCCGGGAGAACCAGCGCGAAATGATCGTATCCGCCACCGCCTCCATGCCGTGTTCGCGCACCGCCGCGATGCGCGCTTCCCACAGGCCGGTGTCGCCGAGGCGCGCAGCGGTGTCGCACAGCACCAGTGCCGCAAGCCGCTCGGGATGGCGAAGCGCGAACCCTTGCGCGATCAGCCCGCCCACGGACACGCCGGCGAGCGCCACGCGGCCGATGCCGAGATGATCCAGCAGCCCGGCGAGATCGGCGACGTGGTCCTCAAGCGTGTAATCGCCCTCCGGGGCATCGCTCAAACCGTGCCCGCGCTTGTCGTAGGACAGCACGCGCCAGCGCGGCGCCAGCAGGCGGGCGACGTCGTCCCAGATGCGTCCATCGGTGCCGAGCGAATTGGCCAGCACCAGCACGGGTGCGTCACCCTCGCCGTCGCCCCACAGGCGATAGTGCAGCACGAGGCCGTTTATGCGTGCAAATCCCATGCATCACCTTTCCAATGAAGCGATTTAGAGCCCTGATGCCGGCGAAGTAAAATGATTAGTGCTGGCCATATAATAACTTCCAGATTATATAATTCCCGAGAACTCTGAGGTTTTATTGACGTAGCGCAAAGATTCATAACCGGAGGCGGCCTTGTCGAGGCGCATGATCGATCCGCGCATCAAGCTGCGCCACATAGCCTGCTTCCTTGAGGTGGTGCGCCTGCGCAGCGTCACCGGCGCGGCGGATTCGCTGGCCGTTAGCCAACCGGCCGTGACGAAGACCATCCAGGAACTGGAGGACATTCTCGGGGCCGCCCTGTTCGACCGCAGCCGCCGCAACCTCACGCTCACCCAGTTCGGCGACGTGTTCCACCGTTACGCCGCCACCGGCATGGCGGCGTTGCGGCAGGGCATCGACGCGGTTGGCGACGCGCACAAGGTCGCCGTTCTGCGTATCGGCGCGCTGCCGACCGTTTCGGCGCGCATCCTGCCGGGTGCGGTGCAGGCCTTCACCGCCGAGGGGCACGGCGTGCGCACGCACATCGTCACCGGCCCCAACGACTACCTGCTCTCGCTGCTGCGCACGGGTCAGGTCGATCTCGTGATCGGCCGCATGGCCGAACCGGACGCGATGCGCGGCCTGTCCTTCGAGCATCTCTATTCCGAACGTGTCGTCATGGTGGTGCGTCCCGGCCATCCGCTGCTGGAGGAGCGCCGTTTCAACCTCGGTATGATCGAGGACTACCAGACGCTGATGCCCACGCCCGATTCCGTCATCCGCCGTCTCGTGGACAGGTTGCTTCTCGCCCACGGCGTAACGCGGCTGCGCGACGAGGTGGAGACCGTGTCGAGCACCTTCGGCCGCGCCTACGTGCGCCGCACGGACGCGGTGTGGATCATTTCCGAAGGCGCCGTCGCGACCGATGTCGCCGAGGGCCTGCTCGCGCTGCTGCCCGTCGACACCGGCGAGACGCTGGGGCCGGTTGGCTTCACCAGCCGCACGGACACTGCGCCGTCCATGGCCGTCACCAGCCTGATGCAGGCTGTGCGCCACGTCGCCGCCGCCGTCGGCGGGTGAAATCGCGCGGGCGGGATTCAATGGCCCACGCCCAGCAGGCGGTCGACGACTTCCGGCTGCGCCGAGAGCTCGGCGGGCGTGCCGGTCCAGGCCACCCGGCCGCGCTCGAGGATCAGGACGCCGTCGGCGAAATCGAGCGCCGCCCTGATGCGCTGTTCCACCAGCATGATGGTCATCGCCTTGTCCCGCGCCAGGGCGGAGAAGGCGAGCATCAGCTCGTCGCAGATCACCGGCGCCAGCCCTTCCAGCGGCTCGTCGAGCAGCAGCAGCGTCGGCTCGCCGAGAATGGCGCGCGCGGTGCTCAGCATCTGCTGCTCGCCGCCCGACAACTGCCCGCCCATGTTGCGCCGGCGCTCCTTCAGCCGCGGAAACAGCGCATAGGCTTCCTCGACCGCCGCCTGCGGGCGGCTTTTCAGGCCGGCGAACAGGTTTTCCTCCACGGTGAGCGACTTGAAGATGGCGCGATGCTGCGGCACGTAGCCAAGGCCCGCCAGCGCCCGCAAGGAGCTTTCGGCCGCCGAGATGTCGCGCGTGTCGAGCCGTATCGTGCCGGCATGGCGCCGCGTCTGGCCGGCGATGCTGGCAAGCAGCGTCGTCTTGCCCATGCCGTTGCGGCCGAGCACGGCAAGCCGCCCGCCCGCCGGCACGGAGAAGGTCACATCCTCCAGGATGCGCGTGGGTCCGTAACCGGCGCAGAGCCCGGCAACCTCAAGCGCCGGCGTGTTCATCGGCGTAACTCCCCAGATAGGCCTCGCGCACGCGCGTGTCCGCGGCCACTTCCCGCGGCGAGCCGTCGAAGATGACGGCGCCCGCCGCCAGCACCACGACACGACGGGCGAAGCGGAACACGAAATCCATGTCATGCTCGATCATCAGCACCGACAGCTCCGGCGGCAGCCGCGCCAGCGCCTTCTCGATCAGCACCGTGTCGGAGCTGGAAACGCCCGCCGCCGGTTCGTCGAGCAGCAGCACCCTGGGCCGCAGCGCCATGGCGAGCGCGATCTCCAGCAGCCGCTGCTGCCCATAAGCGATGACGCTGACAGGCAGGTTCGCGATGGCCGAAAGCTCCAGAACACCCAGTATGTCGGAGGCCTCCTGCAACAGCCCCGGCATGCGGCGGTAATCCGAAACCAGGCTCGTCGCCTTTCCCTGCCGCTGCAGCAGCGCCAGCGCCACGTGCTCCAGCGGCGTCATCTCGGGGAACAGCCGCGTCACCTGGAAGCTGCGCACCAGCCCGGCGCTGACCCGTTTGCGGGGCGAATCCGCCGTGACGTCCGACCCGGCAAGATGCACGGTGCCGGCATCGGGCAGCAGATGGCCCGTCACCAGATTGACGAACGTCGTCTTGCCGGCGCCGTTGGGGCCGATCAGGGCGACGCGGTCGCCCGGCTCCAGCGACAGCGACACATCGTTCGTCACCAACAGCCCACCGAAGCGCTTGCGCAGGTTTTTGACCGCGAACAGGCTCATGACCGCCCTCCCCGCACGCGCGACATCCACAGCCCGGCGACAGCGCCCGTGAGGCCGCGCGGGGCGAACAGCACCACGCAGATCAGCAGCAGGCCAACCACCGTGAGCCAGTGGAATGGGTTGATGGCCGACACCAGATCCTCGAACCACACGAACACCAGCGTTCCCACCATGGCGCCGAACAGGTTGCCCGCGCCGCCCAGCACCAGCATCACCAACGCCTCGGCGGAAAGGTTGAAAGACAGGCTGTCGAGCGCCACCACCTTGGTGGCCACCGTGGAGAGCGCGCCGCCGAGGCCCGCCACCGCGCCCGATATGATGTACATCTTCACCAGCGTGAAATAGACGGGCGCCCCCATTGCCTTGACGCGCACCGGGTCCTGCCGGATGGCCCGGCACAGCATGCCGAAGGGCGAGCGTACCAGCACCCGCAGCGCGACGAACACGACGACGAGCACCGCAACCGCGAGCATGAACGACGTGCGCCCCCATAGATCGAAGCGATAGAGGCCGAAAAGCCGCGCCGGAACGATGCCCGCAAGGCCGTCGCTGCCGCCCGTCCAGGCGGAGAACTTGTTCGCGGCCTCATGCGCAAGCTGTACGACAGCGATGGAGAGCACGAGCTGCCCAAGGCCATGGGCGCGCAGGATGACGACGCTCGACAGCGCGCCCGCCGCCGCTCCCGCCGCCGCGCCGAGGCCCAGCATCGCCAACGGATCGGTGATGCCGAAACGCGCCGCCCCGATGCCGGCGGCATAGGCGCCCGCGCCGAACAGCGCGGCGTGGCCGAGCGTGCCGACCCCTGCGAATCCGGTGACGAGATCAAGCGCCAACACCAGCAGCATGAGCGCGACGATGCGCGTCAGCAGCGCGAGGCTGCCCGGAAAAAGCACGAACAGCAGCGCTGAAACGCCGATGATCGCGATGACGGCGGCGGCATCGACCGCCAGCGTCTGCCGCAGCGGCCGCAGGCTGCGGGTGCCTGCCAGGTTCAGGGTGACATCGGTCATTTCGCGCGCCCCAGCAAGCCGTTGGGAAACAGGCAGACGATGGCGATCACCGCCAGGTAGAAGAAGAATTCGCCGAATTCGGGCATGAAGTAGCGTCCCGCCGTCTCAATGGTGCCCAGCAGCAGGCTGGCCGCCACCGCGCCGGGAATGGAGCCCGCGCCGCCCACGGACACAACCACGAGGAAGGTGACCATGTAGCGCAGCGCATAATAGGGTTCGATGGGCAGAAGCTGCGCCCCGACCACGCCGCCGAGCGCGGCAAGCCCCACCGACACCGCGAAGCTGATCGCATAGACCACGCGCGTGCGGATGCCGAGCGAGGCGGCCATGGCGGAATCGTCGACCGCCGCCCTCAGCCTCACGCCGTAGGAAGTGCGCTCGATCAGCGCCCACAGCCCGATCGCAACCGCGATGCCGACCGCGGCGGCGAAAAGCTTGTGCGCCGGAATGGCGCGGAAGCCGATATCCACCGGCCCCTGCAGCGCCTGCGGCAGCGGGATGGTCTTGAGCGTCGGCCCCATGGCATAGTTGGCGAGGCCGATGATGACGAAGGTGATGCCGATGGTCATCAGCACCTGCGCCAGCACCGGCGCGCCGTAGATGCGGCGGTAGAGAAAGCGCTCGAGCGGAATGGCGATGAGTATCGTTCCCGCCACCGCCGCCAGCACGGCGATGCCGAAGGGCATGCCCGCCTGTTGCGTGGCGTGGGAGGCGATGTAGCCGCCAATCATCGCGAAGGCGCCATGCGCCAGATTGACGACCTTCATCAGCCCCATGGTGATGGACAGGCCGATGGAAATGACGAACAGCACCATGCCATAGGCGACGGCGTCCGTTCCGATGGAAAGGATGGTCTGCACCGGATTCTACCCTTGCGCGTGTGTCCCGCCTGCCGCCCGGCCGTGACCGGGCGGCGATCTGGAGCCGGGCGAAGCCCTCGCCCGGCGCGCGCTTACGGCGCCTTCCAGCCGGGATCGCCCTGCTTCTCGAACGTCTGCAGCTCGCGGTTGACGAACTTGCCGTCGACCTTCGCCACCTCGCGCAGATAGATGTTCTGCGTCAGGTGCCGGTTCTGCGGCTCGATGCTGACAGGTCCGCGCGGGCTCGTCCACGACAGGCCCTTCACGGCTTCCACAGCGGCGGCCGCATCCTGCTTGCCGCCCGTCGCCTCGATCATTTTCGCGATGACGTGCATGCCGTCGAAGGCGCCGACAGCGGGAAAGCTCAGCTCGTTCGGGTTGCCGATCGCCTTGGTGGCGGCGTCGACGAACGCCTTGTTCTCGGGGGAATCGTGGCTCACCGCGTAATGGAACGTGGTGAGGAGGCCGAGCGCGTTGTCGCCGAGCGCCGCGAGATCCGGCTCCTGCGTGAGGTCGCCGGGGGCGAGCAGCACGATGCCGGCCTCCTTGAGGCCGTTCTCGACATATGAGCGCACGAAGCCGAGCGTCGCGGGACCGGCCGGCAGGAACGCGAACACCGCTCCCGCGCCCGAGTTCTTGACGCGCTGCAGAACGGGGCTGAAATCGTTGGTGCTGATCGGCAGGCGGATCGACTCAACGATCTCGCCCCCCGCCTTCTTGAACCCTGCGGTGAAGGCCGCCTCCGCGTCGACGCCCGGACCATAATCGGTGACGACCGTGACGACCTTGCCGATGCCGCGCTCGCGCGCGACCGCCGCCAGCGGATAGGACGTCTGCCAGGTGGTGAACGAGGTGCGCACAACATAGGGGCTCGCGTTGACGATGGAGGACGTGGCGGCGTTGAAGATCACCAGGGGCACGTCCGCCTCTTCGAGGATGGGGGCCGCCGCGAGCGCATCCGGCGTGTAATAATAGCCCGCCAGGTACTGCACCCGCTCGCCCACCACGAGGTCGCGCGTCAGCGCCGCCGATTGCGCCGGGTCGGGCGCGGGCAGGTCGCGGTACACGATCTCGATCGTGTTGTCGCCGACCTTGTTGCCGTTGAGCGCCAGCCAGGCATCCACGCCGGCCTTGAAATTCTTGCCCTGAAGGGCGGCGGGGCCGGAGAAGGGTCCGACGATGCCGACCTTGATCGTGTCGGCCAAAGCCATGCCGCCGGACAGCGCCAGCACCGCTGCCGCCAAAGCCACTTTCCTCATTGCATTTCTCCCGTGCCGGACCACGCGGGTCCTTATCAAGGGGACTGCCGCCCCTTTAGTATTATTATGTTTGCAAAGGAAAACAGCCGAAGAAAATGAAATTGTCGCGCGAATGGATAACCACTTGGTTATGATGACGGACCGGGAGCGGCGGATGTCCGGCCCAGGCGGGCGGTTTTCAATAGGGCAAGCCGACGTAATTCTGCGCCAGCGCGCGGCGTGCGGCCTCGTTCTCACACAGGAACGTGAACTCGGTCCGCTGCATGCGCAGGTCGAACGGAGTCTGGTCCGGGAAATGGTGCAGCAGGTTGGTCATCGCCCAGCTGAAACGCTCCGCCTTCCACACCCGCGCCAGCGCCTTTTCCGAATAGGTATCGATGCCATGGCTGCTACCGTTCTGGTAATATTCCAACAGGGCGTGGTAGAGGTAATGCACGTCGGAGGCCGCAGTGTTCAGCCCTTTCGCGCCGGTTGGCGGCACGATGTGAGCCGCGTCGCCGCACAGGAACAGCCGCCCCCAGCGCATGGGCTCGCTGACGAAGCTGCGCAGCGGCGCGATCGACTTCTCGATCGAGGGGCCGGTGGCAAGCACTTCGGCGTGTTCGGCGGGAATCCGGCGGCGCAGCTCGTCCCAGAACGCCTCGTCGGTCCAGCTTTCGACCGGGCTGGTGAGTGGGCACTGGATGTAGTAGCGGCTCAGCTCGGCGTTGCGCATGGAGCACAGCGCGAAACCGCGATCGGAGCTGGCGTAGATCAGCTCGTGGTGCACCGGCGGCGTCTGCGAAAGGATGCCGAGCCAGCCGAAGGGATAGACCTTCTCGAATTCCTGACGCACGCCGGCGGGGATCGTGTTGCGGCTGACGCCGTGGAATCCGTCGCAGCCGGCGATGAAATCGGCGTCCACGCGCTGCTCAAGGCCATCGAGCGTGAACGTGACATAGGGCCGGTCGGTGTCGGCGTCATTGATCCGCACGTTCTCGGCGTTGAAAACGATGCGCCCGTTGGCCGCCTCGCGCGCGTCGTAGAGATCGCGCGTGACTTCCGTCTGTCCGTACACGGTCACAGATGCGCCGGCGAGGCTGGCGAAGTCGATGCGCAGCTCATCGTCGTGATAGGAAATGACGGCGCCGTCGTGCACGAAGCCTTCCGCGTCCAGCCGGCTGGCGACGCCCGCTTCGCGCATCAGCGAGACGAAGCCCTGCTCCAGCACGCCGGCGCGGATGCGCGACAGCACGTACTCGCGCGTGCGGCGCTCGAGCACGACCGTATCGATGCCCTTGAGGTGCAACAGTTGCGACAACAGCAGGCCGGAAGGGCCACCACCGATGATACAAACCTGGGCGCGCACGCTTTCCTCCTTCGGCCGCTGCGGGGCAGCCGTTCAATTGTTCGATTTTCCAGGCGGCGGATGAGCAGTCCATGCCCGTATTCCGCCGGCGCGGCGGTGGAGAGCGGGGCATGTCTCGCCAGGTATTGTTACGCCCGGCACCGGCGGGCCGTGAATGGACACACGCTGCATATACTGGTACTTATCGAACATGACCCACGCGACAATCCCGGCGCTTCCAACTCCGGCTCCCTCCACGGTGCCGGCCTATGCGCTCTACGGCGAGCAGCTTTCCTTTCCCGACGTCCTGCATAGCGAGACGCTGAGCGACCGCGCGCCGCTGCATGACTGGGTGATCCGCCCGCATCGCCACAACAGGCTGCATCAGATATTCCTCATCCTGCAGGGCGGCGGGACGTTCGGCATCGATGCGCGTACCGTCGCGCTCGCGCCGCCCACGGTCATCAACGTGCCGCGCGGGGCGGTGCACGGCTTTCGCTTCGAGCAGGGCGCGCAGGGCTTCGTGCTGACCATGCCGATCACCGAACTCGCCGAGCCGTTCACCCCCGGCGGCTGGCTCGCCGGCGTGTTGGAGCGCGGCTTCGCCGCACCGGCGGCGGATGTGCTGGCGCCGTTGTTCACAACATTGCAGGACGAGTTTTCCGCCAACCGCCCTGCCCGCGCCACCCTTCTGCGCGCGCTGGCGACGCAGATCGTGTGCGCGGTCGGACGCATCGGCGCCGAATCGGCCCCGCCAGCGGCTGAGATCGCATCGCCCAATCCCCACGTGGCGCGCTTCGCCGATCTGGTGGACCGGCACGTGCGCACCGGATGGCGGGTGGCGGACTACGCCCGCGCCCTTGGTGTGTCGCCCACGCACCTCAATCGTCTCTGCCAGTCGGCGACCGGCGCCTCGGCGCAGCGCTACATCGAGGGCCGCCTGTTTCAGGAGGCCTGCCGCATGATCGCCTACACGATGCAGGACATCGCGGCGATCGGGTACAATCTCGGCTTCGACGACCCGTCGTATTTTTCCCGCGCCTTCCGCCGCAACGTCGGCATGACGCCCTCCGAATACCGCGCCAAGCTCGAGCGTTGACGGCCGCGAAAGCGGCCGTGCGCCGCATCACACCACGATGCCGGATTTTCCGGGCGCGATGATGCCGTTGGGATCGAGCGCGCGCTTGAGCGTCTGGTTCACGCTGCGCTGCACGGGCCCGTAGCAGTCCGCCACCTGGTCCATGAAGGCGTTGTTGGTGCGGTAGACGGCATAGCCGCGCTTGCGGAACTCCTCGATCAGCTC
>CALMIK010000078.1 GCA_937863995.1 uncultured Chelatococcus sp. | reverse complement strand
CAAGCAGCCCGCCGTCATCACCTCAATCGGGACACGGGAATGGGCACACGTCGGTCAACCATGAGGGCCGATGGTATTAGTTAAGGCGTTCCCGCGAACCCGCAGAATGCTATCGGCGCGCCCGCAGCTCATGCGCGGGCACGCTCATCATTCAAACGGACACGCGGATGTTACATGCCGCCGCCTGTCGGCCGGATCCGATCCTCGCCGGACAGCGGCTGCAGCCGTGCATGATCGGACAGACGCTCCAGACCGGCGTCAGCGCTGCGCCGCCCATAAAGCGGACGCGCTGCCGGCGCGGGCACGCTTGCGTCCGCAGATGCGAGGCGCGAGGCAGCGTCATTGAGCGGCTTATCTTTGGGCGGCGTACCCTTGGCAAGCGGCACCCACATCGTACCGGCCTTGATCGTTTCGCGGGAGTAGACCGGGCCCATCGGATACATCACCTTGAGCAGGGCAGCCGGCACCACGCGGGCCTTTGGCCAGTATTTCACCGCACGGCTCTCGCTGGCACCCTTATCTCCCGACAATGCGGTATCCTGCCCGGCGCGCGCCAGAATATCCAATCGACGCACGTCATGCTGCGGCGCCATTTTAGCATGCCCGCCAGCCTCAGTCGCAACGGGCCTTGCGCCGCCCTCGGAAGGCCGGCCGCTGACGATCGCGAGCCCGGCGCTGACTAGAGTTTTCGAAGCGATACGGCGAACTTCAGCCCGCCCATCCCCGCCACCGAGAGCAGCAGTGACAATCGCGGACGAGCGCGCGGTTGCTGCGGGCCACCGCTGTGCGTCATTCCCGGCAGGCGCCGCCTGCCCGGCATCGGGCTGGAAAGCAGACGGACGGTAAGCTGATGTAGATGCAATAAAAGACATGGCAAATCCTAAAATATAAAGAGCATCAAACAAAGTAACTATGGCACGCTGCCGATCCATTGGCAACCCGCCGCAGGATGAGCTGGCGGCACGATCCCGCCGTCAACTCATCCGCTTAGAGCGATCTAAAGCATTTTTTCGTCTCAACGAAACGTCGACATACTTTAATCAAGCCTGTGCGGGCTTGCTGGTCTTGTAGTAGCTGAAATGGGAACCGGCGTGGATAGGATAATATTCGAACTGCCGATCGATCAGCCGCATGACGCGCTCCCGGTAATCCTCGGGCGAATAGAGGCCATCGTAAAGCTCGATCATCCGGGCGTTCGTCTGCTCGTACAATGCGAGGTCCTGGCTCAGGGCCTTGATACGGGGCACGATGTTCTTCACCAGATCATCGGGCGACGAGAAGATGTTCTGGAAGTTGAGGAGATCCGGCGTCGGGAAGAAGTCCTCGTTATAGACGGCAAACCCGACCCCGCCCTGATGGATCGGCTGCGCCAGATAGCCGTCGAACCCCTCTCCGAAGGTGATGGAGAACTGGCAGCGGGTCGCGAGATCCATGAACCGGTCGAACGTGATGCCCGAGATTTCCAGCAGGCGATAGTCGGGAAGTTCCTTCTTGAGAACCTCGAGCGCTTCCTTCTTCCACGGCGCGGTATCCGGCGAATAGATGATGAGCTTTTCCTTTTCGGCGAAAGGGATCTTCTCATATCCGCTGAGGTCCGTGTAGGCGGGAAGCAGCAGCGTCGGCAGGTCGTATCTGTCGGCGAAGGCCTGGCTGAAATACGCGTGATGCGCCACCGACTGTGTCAGCTCATGAGCGAGAGACCTGATGTCTTCGAGGTCCTCCTTCTCCGGCATGATATCGGTCTTCTGGTTCAGGATGTTGATGTTGAGCTTCTCGCGCGACTTCAGATAGGCCATCAGGTCATCGTCAAGGTTATCGCAGAAGTCCGGCGCCGCATATTCCGGTATATGAATATAGATATTGGTCGCGGAACGGCAGCGCTGGATCTGCTCGAACCTGAAAACGTCCTCACTGTTCCTGAAATTGCGCTGGCGCGTGTAGGTGACATCGTACTTGTTGGGCCGCGTCATCAGCAAGACGACGTAATCGTGCTTGAAGCGCAGGTTGTAGGCCGTCCTCGCGATCGAGAAAAACGAATAGATGCCGCCGCTCATCGTGTTGTGCTCGGGCACGATGATGACCATGATGTTCTCGGCCGTCTCCGCAGCGATGGGAAACGACTGGTCCTGAACGGAATGGAAGGCCTGGGCGTGATTGAACGCCGCCGGCAGCCTGTCCGTCGTGAGGCGCGCATCCGGCCGGTATCCGGTGCGGATGCCCTTGGTGATGTAGTGCACGAACGGGTTGATCCGCGCCTCATGGACGCTCGGATTGTTGTGCAGGTACGAGAGCGTGCTGAAGCCGGGCGTGGGGTCGCGCCCTTCCTTCCAGCCGTAGAGAATGTAATGGACGACCGGGTCTATTCCCGCGTCACGCACGTCCTTGTTTTTATCCAGGTACCATTTTTCATTGAAATACGGGCGTATGATGCGCGCATCCCTACCGATGTTTTTCGCGAAGGAATACTTCAGCTTCGTTATTTGCCTGCGTATGCTGCTCATCATCTCTCGGCTTCCCCGCAAATAGTTCTCGCCGCCACGCAGCCGGCGGCCCGGCAAAATCACGCCCGGAAAACGTCCCGGATGATGTTGACGTGCTCTTCGGTCACGCCGCTATGGAACGGCAGGCACAGCACCCGCGACTTGACCACTTCGGCGTAAGGCGTGTTGCGCACGGAGTGAATCGGCTTGCCGCGATACGGCTCGAAATCCGTGCAGATCGGGTGGAAGTACTTTCGCGAGAAGATATCGTAATTCCGCAAGGCGGCGTAGATGTCGTCGCGGCTGCGGCCGAACAGGGTCGGATCGATGACGAGATGGTAGTATTGCTCGGAGTTGATGACGCCCTTCTGCCCCGTGGGAACGCTCACGCCCGGCAGGTCCGCCAGCGCGGCGTTGTAGGCAGCGCGCAGGGCGGAGCGAATGTCCCGCTCCCGCGCGATGATCGGCAGGTTCAGCAGGCCGATGGCGGCCTGCATCTCGTTCATCTTGCCGTTGATGCCGATGTCGATGACCTCTTCCTCGCTCTTGATGCCGAAATTGCGCAGGAAGTAGATCTTGCCCTTGTCGTCCGCATGCCGGCTGGTGATGAGGCCGCCCTCGAACGTGTTGAACAGCTTCGTGGCATGAAACGAAAACACCGACACGTCGCCGAACGTGCCGATCGGAACGCCGTCGACGCTGGTGCCGAAGACATGCGCGGAATCGTAGATCAGCCGCAGCCCGTGCCGATCCGCCACCGCCTGCAGGCCGTTGACATCGCAAACGTTGCCGTAGACGTGCACGGCCAGGATCGCCGAGGTGTTGGCGGTAATGGCCTTTTCCACCGACAGCGGATCGAGCGTCAGCGTTTCCGGGTCCACGTCGGCGAACACGGGCGTGAGGCCGTTCCAGGCGATGGAATGGGCCGTGGCGGCGAAGGTCAGCGGCGTCGTGATCACCTCGCTGCCGAGCGGCAGGTTCATCATCTTGAGCGCGACGAGCAACGCGATCGTGCCGTTGTTGAACAGCATGGCGCAGGGAACGCCGAGATGCTCCTCCAGCGAGCGCTCCAGTTTCTGGTGCAGCGGCCCGTTGTTGGTGAGGACCTCGCTCTCCCAGATGCCCTCGAGGTAGGGAATGAAATCCTCCAGCCTCGGCAGGACTGGCTTGGCGACATAGAGAGGCTTTGACATCTTGATCCCGCAGCGGCTGTTCAAGAGGGCGCGGCCGGGGTCGGCCGGCGTGGGTCCCATGGGGTGTTAATCTGAATTCGTTGCCTTGAGGGCGCCACGCACGTGGTAGTTCTCACGGGCGATGATCGACGCATAAGCGTCCTCCAGGGCGGCGGCGCTCGCATATTCGGTGAAGAGCAGGCCGGCCCGGTTGCCCTGCCGGGGCAGAAGCTCCTCGCCCATCCTGGCGATGGGATAGAAGGCGATCACCGGCGCCGCGCCGGCAAACACCAGCCCGCCGTATTCCACCCGGCTGTCGGCCGTCACCGTGTGGCGCAGGACATGCCGGCGCTCGGAAGGGCGCGTTTCGAATGCATAGCCGGCAAAAGCCGCCGCATACGCCGCCGCGAAACGAAAACCGGTGCTGTATTCGATGAGCAGCGGGTAAAGGTCGCCGGGGCAGCGGCGCGAGACCTCGACGATCATGGGGCCGTGCTCGGAGAGGATGAACTGCGTGTGCAGCAGCCCGTCCTTGAGGCGCAGATGGCGCGCCAGCCGCTCCAGGCTCGACGTCAGCGCCGTCGCATGGTCGTCGGCGAAATCGTAGACCACGTTGCTCGTGTCGACGGCATAGGGATTGACCGACGAGCCCTCGCGCACGAAGAACACCTGCGTGAACGCGCCGTCGCGCAGGAAGCCGCTGCAGCTGAAGAGCCTGTCGCCGACGTAAGGCTCGATGAGCGCATCGCCGGACCGGCTCGCCGCACGCGCGGCCTCGAGGGCGGAGGCGAGCGCGCCGGTGTCGGCGCCGTTGAAAACGGTGATGCCGCGGCCGCTGAACGCATCGACCGGCTTGCAGATAAAGCGCCCCGGGCGCGGAAACGACTGCGGATCGACGACGCGCGGGGCCGGCAGGTCGAGCAGTTCGCACAGGGCGCGAAACTGCGCCTTGTGGCCGAGCGCAAGGTTGGTCTGCGCGTCGTCGCGCAGGTGCGCGCCGGCTTCGAGCTCGACGACCGTCTCGATCGAGACATCCGTGCAGCCGGGCACGATCCGTTCGATGCCAAGCCGGGCGACATGATCGCGCACGGCGTCGACATCGCGATAGTTCTGGTCGATCCACCGCGCCCCGGCGGCCCGGGCCAGCAGGTCGTCGGGCCGGTTGCCCATCACCCACACGTCATGTCCGGCCTCGATCAGGCCGTTGTAGATCGGCGCCGCCGCGAAGGCCGTGTCCAGAAGAAGAATGTTCACCGCTGTGGCTTTCGTTGCGGGTCAGTGGGAGATATCGGCAACGCGCACGATGCTGCGGCTGCGGATGGAGTCGTTGATCGCCTGGACGACGAGCATGTTGCGATAGCCATCGCGCGCCGACACGCGCGGCACGGCCTTGCCCCGGATGACCTGCACGAAGTGGTCGAGCTGCCGCATCAGCGGGTCGGCGCGCGTGAACGCCGCCTGCCCGTCCGTGAACGGGAGCCACCACGACGGTTCCGTGCCGGCCTTGTAGTAACGCACTCTCATGCTGGGAAAATCAAGCGACCCGTTCGTGCCGGCGAAATGATAGCAGTCGTCCGCCGGATAATTGGGGTACTTGGGGTTCTCGCCGCTGGTCATCTCCCAGCTTTTGTTGCTGCCCACCGTGTCCGACAACAGGAAGGTGCCGAGCGCCCCGTTCTCGAACCGGAAGGTGATCGCGACGCTGTCCTCGACCTCGAAACCGCGCACGGCGTTCGACGCATCGGCGAAGACGCTGACGATCTCGCCGAAGAAATAACGCATCAGGCCGACCTCGTGAATGAGGTTGATCAATATCGGCCCGCCGCCGTGTTTGGTGCGCCACGGACCGGCCTCGAAGTAGCTTGCCGGCTTGTAGAACAGCGCCGAGCCCTGCAGGGCCACAGGGCTGCCGAAATCGGCCGAGCGCAGGAACTTCTCCGCCGCCTCCAGCAGGGGGCTGTATGTGCGGTGATGACCGACGAGGATGGGCACGCCCGCGCTCTCGGACAGCTCCGCGAGCTCGCGGGCGGTGTCGAGCGTGTCGGTCACCGGCTTCTCGACCAGCGCCGGAACGCCGCGCCGGATGCATTCGCTCGCCTGCCCGGAATGGAACACGTTGGGAGAGCTGATGATCGCGGCGTCGAAGCGGCGCGCGTCGAAAGCGGCCTCGAGGCCCGTATACAAGGGAACGCCGTAACTTTCGGCGAAGGCGATATTTTCTGCATGCTCGGGCGCGACAATAGCGGCAAGCCGGCAATCAGGATGCTGGGAAACGAGTTTCGCGTGCTGACGCCCAATAAGGCCGGGTCCAGATAATATAATGTCGAGACGTTCAGTCATATGTATCCGTCGAATCTGTGGCCGATGCAGAAAAACGCCAATGCAACGGCACACTTAATTTGATCCAGCCCCGGCCCAACGGCGACCCTCCTTGCCATGACGCCAGACCTATCGCAAGGTCTGACGGAATCGCCTTTCTGGAATCTACACAAATTAAGCCGCAGATGCGAATACATCAACGGCGACTTCATTTCCAGCGCTTCCTGCGATCGCCGCGCACGCGAGGCCTCAGTGCGGCAAAAACAAAACATGTGTCGCGGCGAGCGCACGAGTGACGCGGCAATGAGATAAAAATGTCGGCCATCCGCCACGGGACGGCCGGTAAAGCCCGCCAGCCGACGCCACGCGGCGAGGAGCGCGCGCGGACGTCGTATTGCACTTGTCATTGCGCGTGATTAAGCTTGGCGCACACTCCGTTTAAGGTATCCGGCTCTAGCGAGGAACCACTTCATGAGCGAGATCGCGGTCAGAACGCCCCTGCAATATCTCGACAAGGCCGTCAGCAGCCTGCGGGAACTGGGCCTCGTGCAGAACGGCGCGGCGGCGGAATCGCCCATCACCGGCCTGCTGCAGAAGATCGCGGACATCGAGCCGGACAAGATCGCCGTCATCACCCGCACCCTGCAGCAGCAGAGCGTGTTCAACGAGGTGGTGCGCAACCAGGTGGCGCAGATCTCGGTCGGCGAGCGTTACGAGACCATCGCCCGCTCCTTCGATTCGATCCGCGACGACGCCAAGCGCCTCGTCGACCAGCTCGACGACGGCAAGGTGGACCTCTTCGAGCGCGCCACCAACGTCTGGGTCAAGGTGTCGCGCGGCGACATCGGCGCCCGTTTCGACACCATCCGCGACACCTATCTCGCCGTCTCGAAGGACACGCGCGAGAACATCGAGCGCGAGCACATCATCCTGGAGGCCTACCGCGACTTCCGCGGCGCGCTGAAGCAGGCCGAGGTCGCGGCGCTCGAAATCCTCAAGGCGGCCGAGGGCAAGCTCGACGCGGCGCGCGCCGGCCTCAAGGCCGCCTCCGATGACGTGGCCAATTTCCCGGCCGAGGGCGAACTCACGGAGCGCGCCAAGCTCGAGCTGCTGCGCGACGAGCACCTGCGCCGCGTGCAGGGCGAGGAAGGCCGCTACCAGATCGCCAAGGACCTCGCCGACAACCTGACCATCAGCTACAACACGTCCGAGGTCGTTATCGCTCGTCTGCTGCAGACGACGAACGCCAAGGAGCGCGTGTACCAGCAGGCCGTGAGCTTCTTCACCACGAACGAATCCGTGCTCACCGCACTGCGCGCCTCCTTCACCGGCCTCTTCGGCCTGCACGAGGCCACGCAGACCCTGAACGAGCTCAAGGAAGGCGTCTCCAAGTCGCTCGAAGTGCTCGCCGACATCGGCGGCAAGGTGCAGGAAGAGGCGCTCAAGGCCGGCTACGGCCCCACCGTGCGCGCCGACGCGGTCAAGAAGCTCGTCGACAGCGTGGTGAACTACCAGACCCGCTCCATCGAGATCGTCAAGGAATTGCGCGAGCAATCGACGCGCAACAGCGAGGAAATCCGCACCGCCGTCGAGGAGGGCAAGCGCCGCATCGCCCGCCTCGCCGAGGAGGGCAATGCCCTTGTCATCGACGGCTGAGGCATCCGGGGCGCAGGCTCCGGCGGCGGGCGCGGGCAAGCTCGACGAAGTCATGCTCGCCATGGACGTGGTGGACACGCTGCGTCACAACGAAAACGTCGCGCTGCGGGAGCTCGAACAAGAAGGGCGCGACGAGGACCTCAAGGAGCGCCTGCGCCGCATCTACGAAAGCCAGGGCCTCGAGGTTTCGGACCGGATCCTCGACGAAGGCATCAAGGCGCTGAAGGAAAGCCGGTTCACCTACGAGCCGGCCAGTACCGGCTCGCGCACGCTCGCGCACATCTGGATACGGCGCGGCTTTTACGGCCGCATCGCCGGCATCGCCGTGCTGCTCGTCGCCGCGTGGATCGGCATCTCGTCGTGGCAGCGCGCCAGCCATGAGCGCGCCCTCGAGACGGCGCGCACCGAGCTGATCGAACGCCTGCCCAAGCGGCTCGAGGACATCGCCAACCGCGCGCTCGCCGAGGCGCGCACCGACGATGCCCGCGAGCAGGCGCAGTCGCTGCTCACCGCCGGCACGGCCGCGCTGTCGAACAGCGACGCCGAGGCCGCGCGGGGCACGATCGCGTCGCTTGAGCGGCTGCAGGCGGACCTCGCCCGCACCTACCGTCTGCGCGTCGTCTCACGTCCCGGCGAGGACTCAGGCGTGTTCCGCATCCCCGATGTGAACAGCAACGCGCGCAACTACTACCTCATCGTCGAGGCGGTGACGCCCGACGGAACCGTGCTCTCGCTGCCGATCCGCAGCGAGGAGGACGGCAGCGTCAAGACGGTGAAGCGCTGGGGCGTGAGGGTGCCGCAGCGCACGTTCGACGCCGTGCGGCGCGACAAACAGGACGACGGCATCCTCCAGAACGACACGCTCGGCGAAAAGCCGCGCGGGGCCTTGGCGCCCGTCTACCGCATGAACGTATCGGAAGGGGCGATTACGGAATGGTGACACCATGCTGAGCGCCGGCGACACGTTCAAGGTCATCGAGCAGGCCGTGGGGCGCGTGCGCGCCGACGAGGGCCGCGTCGCGTCGGCCATCGAGCAGACGGCGGCGGAAGCCGCGCGCCTGCGCGGCGAACAGGCCGGACTCTATCGCGATCTCGCGCGGCTGCGCCTCGACGCGCTCGGCCAGCAGAAGCTCACCGGCGAGCTCGACGCCGCCGAGCGGCAGGCGCTGGCGACGCTCGACACCCACAACCGACAGGTGGCCGCCATCCGCAGCCAGCACGACGCGCTGGCCGAGGATCTCGCGGCGCTGCGGGGCGAGCGCTCGGCGCGCGCCGGCGCGGTGCAGGAGGCCGCGGCCCATGTCGATGCCCAGGAAGCGGCAACCCGCGACCGCCTCGCCGACGACGTCGCCTGGCAGGCGCAGGAGGCGCGCGTGCAAGGCGCGCTCGCCCGCGCCCAGGCGGCAGAGGAAAAGGCCGGGCAGTCGGAGGCCGACCGCGACGCCAAATCGAAGCCCTATCTCGCCGACCGTCTTTTCGCCTATCTGTGGGAGCGCGGCTACGGCACGCCCGCCTATCGCGGCGGCTTCCTGACGCGCTGGGGCGACGATTATGTCGCGCGCCTCATCGGTTTCGGACCGGCGCGGCAGAACTTTTTCCTGCTCAACGAGATGCCCCGGCGCCTGCGCGAGCATGCCGGACGGCTGCGGGAAGCCGCCGGCGACGAGGCCAAAAGCCTCGACGCCCTCGAGCGCACGGCGCTGGAGAGCGACGGCATCGCCGCGCTGGAGGCCGCGCACGCGCAGGCGGTTGCAGCACTCGACGCGCACGACGCGCGCCAGGCCGAGCTGGAACGGGCGCTCGCCGCGACAGACGCACGGCGCGCGGCGCTGACCGATGGCGAAAGCTCCGGCCTGACGCGGGCGCAGGAAGGGCTCGCCGACTCGCTGAAGCGCGAGGATCTGCGCAGCCTGCTGCGCGAGGCGCTGGCCACCCCCACCACCGAGGACGAGCGCATCGTGCGCCACCTGCAGGAG
This sequence comes from uncultured Chelatococcus sp., assembly GCA_937863995.1. Lineage (GTDB taxonomy): Bacteria > Pseudomonadota > Alphaproteobacteria > Rhizobiales > Beijerinckiaceae > Pseudochelatococcus. The sequence continues at coordinate 74,087 of CALMIK010000078.1, read as the reverse complement.
ATCGAAACCGCGCTGGAGCGCCTGACCAAGGAGAGCGAGGAAGCGCGCAAGGTCGCGGTCGAGCTCGCCCGCAAGCGGGTGGAACTGGAACGCTCGCGCGAGGATTTCCGTCAGTCCGGCTACGAGCGCCAGGGCGGCGGCTTCGTCAACGACAAGCTGATCGGCGACATTCTTGGCGGCATCATCGGCGGGGTGTTGTCGTCGCGCGATCTGGGCGACGCGCTGCGCAGCGGCTACCGGCAGAACCGCAAGCCCCGCGACGACCGCTGGAACCGCCCCCCGCCCTCGGGCGGCGGCGGAGGCGGAGGCTGGGGCGGCGGCTTCGGTACCGGAGGCGGATTCGGCGGCGGGCGCTCGTCCGGTGGCGGTGGTTCTTCAGGCGGTGGCGGCGGATTCAAGACGGGCGGGCGTTTCTGACGTCCGCATTGACCCGCGCCGCTCAGCCGTGGTCGGTGCCTGCACCCTCATCAATAACGACAAAGGGCGCGCCGAGTTTGACCAGCTCCTTGTGGAGCGTAGCTTGAACCGCATCGCGCTGCGCCTTGAATTCGGTAAGGACGCCGGCGCCGGTCACCTGCCGGTGCGGCGTCGTGGCGCCGTTGGCGAAACTCTGTACGAGCCCGGCCACGATGGCCACTCTGCGGTCGCCATGGGCCACTTCCTGAAGAGCGGCGGACGCGCCGCGCAGGAACAGGCTGTTGACGTAAAGCGTCGTGATGGCCTTGTTGCGGGCCGCGGACGGTGCGTCATCCCGGGCGGCGATCATCGCGGCGTAAATGCGGACCGCGTTGAGATAACTGTCTCCCGCGCGATTGAAGACGCTGATGGATTCGCGCCGCTCCAGCATCTTGCCGACGAGCTTTCCCGTCGCCCCGATGAGCGCCTCCAGCTTCGCATCGGCAATGGCGGGAAGGAAGATGGCGCCATCCTTGCTCTGGCCCAGAATGTCGTCAAGATCGACCGCAAGCGTCCCGACGAGTTCCTGTCCATAGGCTTTTCCGACGAATGCATCGTCCCGCAGGGAGGTCAGATAGAGGCCGGGATCATCGGTGCGCTGCTTGTTGTCGGATCGCATGAGGTTCGATATGACTGCATCGACCGCCTTGGGATCTTGCGACGACAGAAAGGCTATGTCCTTCGTCCAGTTGTCGAGAATAGCCGGGGCGATCGCCTGCCCGCCGCTTCTCGTGCGTGTCACCCGGTCATGCCAGTCGGCAATCGGTCCGAGCCGCGAGGCCTCCGGCGTCAGCAGCGCGACCTTTCTGTCATCGACCGCGCGCTCGCGGAAGGGCAGCGCATCCAGATATGTCTGCGAGAGTAGCGGATCGACGAACACGGTGACGCTGCCGGGAAGCACCGTCACCTCCCGCTGCTTGCTGTCACCCGGAAGCGGGGCGAGCGTCCGGGTGACAGACGCACGCGGGTTGCCACCCAGCACCGTCGCCGTCGTGTGATCGGCCTGATCGGTATGCATGGAGACCGGTGGCACGCGCATCTCGGACATGATGATCTCCTTGAAGCCGGCATGGCGACATGGCGTCCGGGCCGGCTGTGGACGGCCTATCGGCCGGAGGGACTTGTCGCCCGCCGGCCTTGCGGGACACTGGAAGCCGTGTAGTCGCGGTGGATCGCGTCGAGCTCGTCGAGCGAATAGTCAGCGCCGACATCGACGGCACCCGGCACGACGCTCTCGTCATCCTCCAGCGAGGACGCAAACGACAGGCTGTCCGAGGATGAAACAGACGACGCGCGGGACTCGATCTTGTCGCCCCGCTCGCCGGCCCCCTCCCCGAGTTGCGGCGGCGTACCGGTACTCTCGTCCACGTCGTTATCGTACACCGCGATATCAGAAGACTCCGATGAGGAAGCCCGCCTGCTGGATGCAAATGAGGACAGCGAGGACATGTCGTCCGCGCACAGATCGATCGCGGGCGGCGTGCCGGTATAGTCCCCATCGGCTTCAGATGCCGTCGCGTCGCTGGCACGAGAAACGGTTACCGGAACGAAAACGCCGACGGAAACCATGCGCGCCGCAACAGGCATATGCCGCGCGGACGCAGCGTCGGCGGGCATCGACTGGCTTCTCAGAACGGAAGGGGGCGAGTCGAAAAAGGAGCCCGAAGCTTCCAGACCGGTTGCATCAGCGCCCGCAAAAGCCTGACTTCCGTAAGAGACGCTGGGCATAATATGCAAGGACATTATGATCTCCAAAAAATAAGGCAATTAAGTCCAAATAACGGCAATAATGTCTCATGTGCGGCAAGATATGTCAATAAAATGAATCAATATGTCGCGTGCGAGAAAAGCGTTATGCATCAATGATTCAGCAAAGCTGAGCCATCACGCCGGCGCCGCTTTACGCGACACCTTCCACCTGCGGCGCCAGCAGCGCGCCAGCCGTTTCGCGGATGATGTCCGCCACCGCGGCGAGCACGTCGTCGAGCGCCGAGCTCTTGCGCCAGAACAACGCCACCCGGCGGCCCGGAGCCTCGCCGGAAAAACGCAGCAGGCGGATGCCCTCCGCATGCGGCGTCGGCGCGGTGGCGGCAAGCTGCGGCAGCAGGGTGATGCCCGACCCCGCCAGCACCATCTGACGCAGGGTCTCGAGGCTGGTGGCGCGGAAACGCGCCGCCTCCGTCCCACCGGCGAGTTGACACACGTCGAGGGCCTGCTCGCGCAGGCAATGGCCGTCATCGAGCAGCATCAGGTCGCGGTCGGCAAGCTGCGCCACGTCAATCAACGCCCCGTCGGCCAGCGGATGGCCGCGCGGCACGGCGAGCAGGAACGGTTCGTCGAACAGCTCCACGCACTGCAACTGGGGGTTATGGATCGGCGTGGCGAGGATGGCGGCGTCGAGCCCGCCGGCGTCGAGCTGTTCCAGCAGGATGTCGCTCTTGTCCTCGACGAGCAGCAGTTCGAGGCGGGGAAAGCGCTGGCCGATGCGCGGCACGACGTGGGGCAGCAGATAAGGCCCGAGCGTGGGGAACACGCCAAGCCGCACCGAGCCCGCCCCTGGCTGGCTTCGCCTGCGCGCTGCGACCCGGATCTGCTCGACCTCATGCAGGGCGCGGCGGGCGCGCTCGACGATCTCGACGCCAGCCGCCGTCAGCATGACATTGCGCGGCGCGCGCTCCACCAGCGCCACGCCCAGCTCTTCCTCGAGCTTGCGGATCTGGGTGGAGAGCGTCGGCTGGCTCACCAGGCATGTCTCCGCCGCCCGGCCGAAATTGCGGTGCTCGGCCAGGGCGACGAGATATTGCAGCTCGCGCAGGTTCATGTCGTCAGGCGGCCCGCGCGCTCTCGGTCTCGGGCAGGGAGCGGATCAGGTGATCGAAGGCGGCGAGCGAAGCCTTCGCGCCCTCCCCGATCGCGATGACGATCTGCTTGTAAGGCACGGTCGTCGCATCGCCCGCCGCGAACACGCCCGGCAGCGACGTGCGGCCATGGGCATCGACCGCGATCTCGCCGCGCGCGGCGAGGTCCACCACGTCCTTCAGCCATTCCGTGTTGGGGAGCAGGCCAATCTGGACGAAGATGCCCTCCAGCGGCAGCGAGCGCAACTCATTGGACTTGCGGTCCTCGTAGACGAGGCCGTTGACTCGCTGCCCGTCGCCGGTCACCTCGGTCGTGCGGGCGGAGGTGATGACGTCGACGTTGGCGAGCGTCCTGAGCTTGCGTTGCAGCACCTCGTCGGCGCGCAGCTTTGCGTCGAACTCGATCAACGTGACGTGGCTGACGATGCCGGCAAGGTCGATCGCGGCCTCGACGCCCGAGTTGCCGCCGCCGATCACGGCCACGCGCTTGCCCTTGAACAGCGGCCCGTCGCAATGCGGGCAGTAGGCCACGCCCTTGTTGCGGTAGGTGTCCTCGCCCGGCACGTTCATCTGCCGCCAGCGCGCGCCGGTGGCGAGGATGACGGTCTTCGACTTCAGCTTCGCGCCGCTCTCCAGCCCCACCTCAACGAGGCCGCCGCTCAGCGACAGCCGTTCCGCCCGTTGCAGATTGATGATGTCGACCTCGTAGTCGCGCACGTGCTGCTCGAGGGCGGCGGCGAGCTTCGGTCCCTCGGTGTGCGTCACGGAGATGAAATTCTCGATTGCCAGGGTGTCGAGCACCTGCCCGCCGAAACGCTCGGCCACGACGCCGGTGCGGATGCCCTTGCGCGCGGCATAGATCGCGGCGGCAGCGCCCGCCGGCCCGCCGCCGACGACGAGCACGTCGAAGGGCGCCTTGCCGTCGATGACCTTGGCCGCACGCGCGCTCGAAGCGGTGTCGATCTTGGCGATGACTTCCTCGAGGCTGGTGCGCCCCTGCCCGAAAACTTCGCCGTTGAGGTAGACGGTGGGCACGGCCATCACCTGCCGCTGCTCGACTTCGCCGGGGAAGGCAGCGCCGTCGATCGCCACGTGACGGATGCGCGGGTTGAGCACCGCGAGCAGGTTCAGCGCCTGCACCACGTCCGGGCAGTTCTGGCAGGTCTGCGAGTAATAGGTCTCGAAGACGAAGTCGCCGTCGATGGCCTTCGCCTGGTCGATGATGGCCTGCTCGACCTTGGGCGGATAACCGCCCACCTGCAGCAGCGCGAGCACCAGCGAGGTGAACTCGTGGCCCATCGGCAGGCCGGCGAAGCGCAGGCTGATGTCCTGACCGGGCGAGGTCAGGGCGAAGGACGGCGCGCGTTCGCCGTCGTCGAGGCGCTCCTCGACGGTGATCCTGTCCGACTGCGCCCGAATATCGGCGAGCAGCGCCTGCAGCTCGCGCGATCTGGCGCTGCCGTCGAGCGAGGCAATGATGTGGACCGGACGCACCAGCCGCTCCAGATAGGCCTTGAGCTGGGCCTTCAGGGTGTCGTTCAGCATGATTATCCTCCGGGTCGTTGGGAGAAGGTAAGGCGGCAAACCGCAGGCCGGGGCAATCGCGGCGGACTGGGGTTTGCGGCCCGCAAGGCCCGCGGCGGCATGGCCGCCGCGGGAAACGGGATGCGGAAACCGGATCGTCTCCGGCCGAATTTTGCCGGATCAGATTTTGCCGACCAGATCGAGGGAGGGAGCAAGCGTCGCCTCGCCCTCTTCCCACTTCGCAGGGCAGACCTCGCCGGGATGCGCGCGCACGTACTGGGCAGCCTTGATCTTGCGCAGCAGTTCCTCGGCGTTGCGGCCGATGCCCTCGGCGGTGATCTCGACGATCTGGATCACGCCATCGGGATCGATGAGGAAGGTGCCGCGATCCGCAAGACCCTGATCCTCGCGCAGCACCTCGAAGTTGCGCGACAGCGTGGCGGTGGGGTCGCCGACGAGCGGGTACTGCACCTTGCCGATGGTGTCGGAGGTGTCATGCCACGCCTTGTGGGTGAAGTGCGTGTCGGTGGAAATGCCGTAGATCTCGACGCCGAGCTTCTGGAACGTCTCGTAGTGATCGGCCAGATCGCCGAGCTCGGTCGGGCAGACGAAGGTGAAGTCGGCCGGGTAGAAGAAGAACACGGACCACTTGTCCTTCACAGACGCCTCGGTGACCTCGATGAACTTGCCGTTGAGGTAGGCCTGCGCCTTGAAGGGCTTGATCGTGGTATTGACGAGAGACATGACGGCTCCTTGGATGAATGACACGAAAACTGGCAGGCGGGACGAATGGCAACGCACCGGCCCCGCCTTCGCAACGCAACATAGGAGATGCATTTCCGAAAGGAAAATAGATAAGAGAACAGGTTATTGATAGACAGCGCCTATCGCAATGCATCATCGCCGGCCGCAAGCCGCTCAAGCAATCGCGCCGAATGCAATAATGGTTTATGCGGCAACGGGTTGCGACACCGAATGGCAGGAATGCAGAAAACGCATGGCAAATGAGTAAGCCGGACCGCGCGCCACGCCACGCTCCGGTGCGACCGTTTGCCTCAGCGCCTGCCTGCGACGGAGCGAAAGCGATCTGCCGGGACTGCTTGTCCAAAGAACCCGGCCCAAGGAGCCCGTTGCCGAGGAAAGCTGTTGCCTGCGGAGCCCGGCAAGGCCGTTTGCAGAGCCGCGCCCCCCTGCTGACGCCGCTGCAGGCGGCCTGTTCCCCTCACGGCCCTAAACGCCAGCGCCTCCGCGGCGGGCGCTTCCCCCGGAAACCGACAGTTCTTTTGGCATCAATTCTTTGGATGAATACTAAACTATATTTAATCTTTGTAATAATTATAATTAAATAGTTCTGTAATTCGATTGTTTTAGCGAAAATGTTTTTATAATGTCGCTTTCGTTCGTGTTGTGGTGCGGCTCTCCGGCGCGGCGCGCGCGAAAGCGGACGCCCGTTTCCACCGGAAAAGCCGCTCAGATCCAATAACCCGGAGCAAACGCTTCGATTCCGTCGGAACGTCCGGCGTTCCAGAGCATTCGAGAAGGCCCTTTCATGACGATGCATTCATCTCTCCTCCGCCCCCGTGGCGCTGTCGCCGCTGCCGTACCGTTCACCGCCTTCCCGGTTTCGGGCATGCGCGTTCTCTGCTTCGCCGCGCTGGCGGCGCTGGCCGTTTCGCCGTCGGTCGCCGGCGCGCAGACGGCGGCTTTCGACAAGCCGGACGCCGACTTCAACGGCCGCGTGAGCGCCTCGGGCGTCGTGGTTCCGGGCTCGGAGGCAACGCTGCGCGGTGCATCCTTCACCCCCGGCCAGACGGTGATTCTCGAGCTCGGCGGCGTGGTGCTCAACGCTGACGGCAAGCCTTACACCGCCGACGAGAAGGGCGCGTTCGAGGCCACCATCGCGATCCCGAAGACGGCCGTGCCCGGCCAGCATCCGGTCGTGGCGATCGTGTCCAATCCGTCGGCCGCCGCCGTGGTGCCGCTGAAGGTGTCGCCGGTGATCCCGGTGTCGGGCGCGGACAAGTTCGAGGCCGCTGCCCAGAAGCTCACGCCCGGCCTCTACCAGGTCGCCTACAGCCCCAAGCACGGCGCGCTGTTCGTCACCTCGGCGGTGGGCCGCCCGCCGGTGAAGCAGTCGAAGCTGCTCAAGCTCAACGCCGACACGCTCGCCGTCGAGACTTCCGTCGACGCCCGCCCGGTCGCCGGCCGCGACGACGGCCAGTTGCACGCCGTCTACGGCGTCGGCGTCGATGACGGCACGGACACCGTGTGGGCGACGACGACGCGCGACGGCTCCGTCGCCGTGTTCAAGCAGTCCGACCTGTCGCTGGTGAAGCAGTTCGGGGCCGAGGCCGTGCCCCACTCGCGCGATGTAGTGGTGGATGCCGAGCGCGGCCGCGCCTACGTGTCGGCCACCGGCACGAACATCATCTCCGTCTTCGACACGAAAAAGGTCGAGAAGATCGGCGATATCGAGATTCCGTCGCAGAACCGCCGTGAGAAGTTCACCCCCACGAGCCTCGCTCTCGACGCGAAGAACCACCGTCTCTACACCGCGAGCCTCAGCACCGGGGAAGCGGCCGTCATCGACACGTCGACCGACAAGGTCCTCAAGACCATCCCGCTGCCCGGCGCGAAGAGCGCCATCGGCGTCTCGGTCGATGTCGAGGGCAACCGCCTCTACGTCGCGTCGCAGGGCAGCGACAACCTGCTGATCGTCGATCTCGAGTCCGGCAAGGTGCTGCATGACGTCGCCACCGGCGCCGGCCCGCTCAACGTGGCGTTCGATCCGGTCAAGAAGCTCGCCTACGTCGTCAACCGCGGCGCCGGCACCGTGACCGTGGTCAACCCGCAGGGCGAGATCGTCGCCAACATCGAAGCGGGCAGCTTCCCCAACCACGTTCTGGCGAACGGCAAGGGTCAGGTGTTCGTGATCAACAAGGCGAAAGGCCAGGACGACGCAACCGGCGACCGCATCACGCGCCTCGCGCCCAAGTCCTAAACCGGCACAAGTCCTGAGCGGGGTTAGGCTCCGGAACTAAAGAGCCCCTGAGTCGACAAACCCCGAAAATCGGGGGCTCTGACAGACAGGAGCCGTTACGCGCCGGACAACCGGCGCGTAACGACACCGCAAAAACAAACACCGCCGGTGGCAGCCGGCGGTGTTTTCATTTGGCGGCCGAGCGTTGCGTTCACACATCGACGCGGTCGGCGATCGTGCCGCTGTCGCGCTCGATGAGGTAGAAAGTACGCCCCACCTGCACCCATTGCTGGTTGCGGCCCGGCTGGGAAAGGCCGAAATGATAAGGGTTCTTCACCGCCTTCTTGCGGTAGGCTTCGGGCAGGACGTCGCCGCGCACGAACGTGGGGGCGGCTTTCGCTGAAGTACGGGCACCAGCCTGCGCCACCACCTGCCGGCCGGCGGTAGCCTGCTGCGTTGCCCCGGCAGCAGGAGAAGCGCCGGCGGGCGCGGCCATCGCGGCGGCAGGTATCAGGCCCAGCGACAGGCCGAGGGACAGGCTAAAAGGCAGCAACAGCGTCGTCTTGATAGGCATCTCTGGCTCCGCGCTCTAAAAAATACCGAGCCGCAAGGTAAAGTTGCAGCACGGAAAATCCAATACACAATCGATATGTAAAAGTATCGCCAGATGCTGCTCGAATCTACTTTTGTTACATGAAATTTTTGTAAGATTTTATTTATTCTAAACCGGGGCGATATCATATAATCAATGCATGGATGCCTCGCCGGCTTCGAATCACGAGCAGGCGGCGGCGCGGCGCCCACGATGACAAGCGCGTGACCGGCACTCCCCGCCGGCGCCGCGAAAGCGAAAAAGAAATTGTGCGGCTGCGAAATACAGCCCACAATTGATCCGCCTGCAGGGAAGCTGACGATTCCCGGCCGAGAGCCATGTTGTATTTCCGTGGCAGTGATTATGTGAAGTCATGTGGAAACACGCAATAGGGCTTTGCAGTTGTGATGGTTGGGGGAGCACAATAGCCTGGGACGGCGGGTTTTCGGGGGCATTCATTACTCTAGCTTGAGGGTCGGCAATGGCAGCGAACGGCGATCTTTTCTCCAGCTACGCACAGGCTTTCGAAGCACGGCGGCAGGTCGAGATGTCTCTCGAGGAATACCTCAAGGGCTGCCGCGGCGATCCCATGTTCTACGCCAGCGCGCCCGAGCGGCTGCTCGCGGCGATCGGCGAACCGGAGATCATCGACACGTCCCGCGATCCGCGGCTCGGCCGGGTTTTCATGAACCGGACCATCCGCCGCTACAAGACTTTCTCCGAGTTCCACGGCATGGAGGAGACGATCGAGCGCATCGTCTCGTTCTTCCGCCACGCGGCGCAGGGGCTGGAAGAGCGCAAGCAGATCCTCTACCTGCTGGGGCCGGTCGGCGGCGGCAAATCGTCGCTGGCGGAGCGAATCAAGGCGCTGATGGAGGTTCACCCCATCTACGCGCTCAAGGCCGGCGACGAGGTGAGCCCGGTGTTTGAGAGCCCCCTCGGCCTCTTCGACCAGTCCCTCGCCGCGCGGCTCGAGGACGATTACGGCATTCCGGCGCGCCGCCTCACCGGGCTCATCAGCCCGTGGTGCCGCAAGCGGCTGGAGGAATTCGGCGGCGACATATCCCGCTTCAAGGTCGTGCGCATCCTGCCCTCGCGCCTGCGGCAGGAGGCCATCGCCAAGACCGAGCCCGGCGACGAGAACAACCAGGACATCTCCGCCCTCGTCGGCAAGGTCGACATCCGCCAGCTCGAGCACCTGTCGCAGAACGATCCGGACGCCTACAGCTACTCCGGCGGCCTCAACCGCGCGAACCAGGGCCTTCTCGAATTTGTCGAGATGTTCAAGGCGCCGATCAAGATGCTGCACCCGCTGCTGACCGCGACGCAGGAAGGCAACTACGTCGGCACCGAGAACATCGGCGCGATCCCGTTCACGGGCATCATTCTGGCGCACTCGAACGAATCCGAGTGGCAGAACTTCAAGAACAACAAGAACAACGAAGCCTTCATCGACCGCATCTACGTCATCAAGGTGCCCTACTGCCTGCGCGTGGCCGAGGAACAGAAAATCTACGAAAAGCTCGTGCGCGGCTCGGAACTGTCGGACGCGTCCTGCGCGCCCGGCACGCTGGAGCTGCTCGCCCGCTTCTCGGTTCTGTCGCGCCTGCGCGAGCACGAGAACTCCAACCTGTTCTCGAAGATGCGCGTGTACGACGGCGAGAACATCCGCGAAGCCGATCCCCGTGCCCGCAGCCTGCAGGAATACAAGGACGCGGCGGGCGTGGACGAGGGCATGGACGGCATCTCCACGCGCTTCGCCTTCAAGGCGCTCGCGGCCGCCTTCAACCACGACACGACCGAGATCGCGGCCGATCCCGTGCACCTCATGTACGTGCTCGAACAGGCCATCCGTCAGGAGCAGCTTCCGGCGGACACCGAGAAGCGCTACCTCGAGTTCATCAAGGGCGAGCTCGCGCCGCGCTACGCCGAGTTCATCGGTCACGAGATCCAGAAGGCCTACCTCGAATCCTACCACGACTACGGCCAGAACCTGTTCGACCGCTACGTCGCCTACGCCGACGCGTGGATCGAGGATCAGGATTTCAAGGACCCGGACACCGGCCAGCTCCTCGACCGCGAGCTGATCAACCAGGAACTGACGAAGATCGAAAAGCCGGCCGGCATCGCCAATCCGAAGGATTTTCGCAACGAGGTGGTGAAGTTCGCCCTGCGCACGCGGGCTCATCACGGCGGCGCGAATCCCTCGTGGACGAGCTACGAAAAAATCCGCGAGGTAATCGAGCGGCGCATGTTCAGCCAGGTCGAGGACCTGCTGCCGGTCATCAGTTTCGGCTCCAAGAAGGATGGCGAGACCGAAAAGAAGCACGACGAATTCGTGCATCGCATGAGTGAAAGAGGCTATACTGAAAGGCAGGTTCGCCGCCTGGTCGAATGGTACATGCGCGTGAAGCAGGCGGGCTGAACGGTTGTAATTTCAGGACGGGGCGACGCGCCCGCGTCGCTCCGGCTTCCATCGGGGTGATGCTTCTGTGCACATAATCGATCGACGCCTCAATCCTGGAGGCAGGAGTTTCACCAACCGGCAGCGGTTCCTGCGCCGGGCAAAAAATCTGGTACAGCGGGCCGTCCGCGAGGATTTCAAGAACCGCAGCATCAAGGATCTCGATCAAGGCGGCGAGGTCAGCATCGTGCGCGAGGGCGTGCACGAGCCCGTCCTGCGGCGCGGGGCCAGCGGCGGCCGGCGCGACTACGTGCTGCCGGGCAACAAGGAATACGTGGAGGGCGACAACCTGCGCCGGCCGCCCCAGGGCGGCGGCGGGGGCGGCGGTCCGGAGGCCGGCGAGGGCAGCAGTGAGGACGCCTTCCGCTTCCTGCTGACGCGCGAGGAATATCTCGACCTTTTCCTCGACGATCTCGAACTGCCCAACCTCGCCAAGCGCAAGCTTACCGGGGCGGACGTCAAGGAGCCGCACCGGGCGGGCTACTCCACCACCGGCTCGCCCTCGGCGCTGTCGGTGACGCGCACCATGCGCAACGCCCTGTCGCGGCGCATCGCGCTGCGCCGGCCCGGGCGGGAAACGCTGCGCGCGCTCGAGGAGGAAATCGAGGCGCTCGCGGCAAGCGGCGCCGATCCGCTGGCGCTGGAGGCCCTGAAGGCCGAATACCAGCGCCTGCTGACGCGCAGCCGCCGCATCGCCTACATCGATCCCATCGACCTGCGCTACCGCCGCTACGAGATGACGCCGCGCCCGGTGGCGCAGGCGGTGATGTTCTGCCTCATGGACGTGTCCGGCTCGATGAGCGAGCACATGAAGGATCTGGCCAAGCGCTTCTACGCGCTGCTGCATATCTTCCTGCGCCGCAGCTACCGCAACGTCGACGTGGTGTTCATCCGCCACACCGACCACGCGGAGGAGGTGGACGAGGATACGTTCTTCCACAGCCCGGAGACGGGCGGCACCATCGTCTCGACCGCGCTCGACGAGATGCTGCGCGTGGTGCGCGACCGCTACGACCCGGACGACTGGAACATCTATGTCGCCCAGGCGTCCGACGGCGACAACATCGGCACCGACAGCTCACGCGTGGCCAAGCTCGTGAACGAGCAGATCCTGCCGATCTGCCAGTACTTCGCCTATCTCGAAGTCGGGCGCGGCGACACCAACCTGCCGGCGGGCGTGGTGACGCGCACCACCGACCTGTGGCGCACCTACGACACGCTCGTGCCGTCCGGAGGGCATTTCGTCATGCGCAAGGTCTGGCACCGGCGCGAGATCTACCCCGTGTTCCGTGAACTGTTCCGCCGCAACGGCGCCGACGAGGGAGGCGCGTGATGGTCACCGTCGCCGAAAGATATCCGCTGCTTTTCGAGGGCTCCGACTGGGACTTCGGCACCATCCAGCGCATCCACGACACGGTGCGCGACGTGGCCCACAACCAGCTGGGGCTCGGCACCTATCCGAACCAGATCGAGGTGATCACCGCCGAGCAGATGCTCGACGCCTATGCCTCCACCGGCATGCCGCAGCTCTACCGGCACTGGTCGTTCGGCAAGCAGTTCGCCCACCACGAGATGGTCTACCGCAAGGGCATGGGCGGGCTCGCCTACGAGATCGTCATCAACTCGAACCCGTGCATCAGCTACATCATGGAGGAAAATTCCGCCATGATGCAGACCTTGGTGATCGCCCACGCGGCCTTCGGCCATAACCATTTCTTCAAGAACAACTATCTCTTCCGCCAGTGGACCGACGCCGAGGGCATTCTCGATTACCTCGCCTTCGCCAAGCGCTATATCGCGAGTTGCGAGGAGCGCTACGGGCTTTCCGCCGTGGAGCGGCTGCTCGACGTCGCGCATTCGCTGCAAAGCCAGGGGGTACACCGCTACCCGCGCCGCGCCCGGCTCGACCTCAAGGCCGAGAAGCAGCGCGAGGCCGAGCGCCACGCCCATCAGGAGCAGGTCTACAACGACCTGTGGCGCACGGTGCCGGGGCTGAACCAGCACGCCGTGGGGCGCTCGTCGGCAGAGCGCCGGCGCGCGCTGCTCAAGCTGCCCGAGGAAAACATCCTCTACTTCCTCGAAAAGACCGCGCCCCTGCTGCAGCCCTGGCAGCGCGAGGTGCTGCGCATCGTCCGCCACGTGGCGCAGTATTTCTATCCCCAGTCGCAAACCAAGATCATGAACGAGGGCTGCGCCACCTGGTGCCACTACAGCATCATGACGCGGCTGCACGAGCAGGGCTCCATCAACGATGGCGCGTTCCTCGAATTCCTGCAGTCGCACGCCAACGTCATCATGCAGCCCACCTACGACAAGCCCTACTACAGCGGGCTCAACCCCTACGCCATCGGCTTCGCCATGATGCAGGACATCGTGCGCATCTGCGAAACCCCCGAGGACGAGGACCGCGCATGGTTCCCCGACATCGCCGGGCGCGGCGATTCGGTGGAGGTGCTGAAGCACATATGGGCGAATTTCCGCGACGAGAGTTTTCTCTCCCAGTATCTCAGCCCGCGCCTCATCCGCGAGTGGCGGCTGTTCCACCTCGAGGACGACGCGACGAAGCCGACCATGGTGGTGGGCGCGATCCACGACGAGCGCGGCTACCGGCGCATCCGCAACGCGCTCGCGCGCCAGTACGACATCGGCTGGCAGCAGGCGGACATCCAGATCGTCGATGTCGACCTCGACGGCGACCGGCAGTTGACGTTGCAGCATGCGACCGTCAACGGCGTGCTGCTCTACGAGAAGGACATCGAGCAGGTGCTGCAAAACCTCGCCGCCGTGTGGGGCTACAAGGTGGTGCTGCGCGAGATCGACCCCGCCGCCGGCAAGCTCCTGAAGGAATACGTGGTGAAGGCCCCGCAGCGCGACGGGCTGATCGTGTGACGCCCGCCTGCCGTCTGGGACTTCAGGCCGCATTCCTATTTCGATGCAAACGGAATGCGGCCTGATATTCTGATTTTGATAAGATTTTTATCGATCAAGCGATTCCGTCCGATCGGCGGAGGCCGCCGTACTCCGGGTGCGCGTCGCGGCAATGCGGCCGCGCCACAGCGCCGGCCCGGCTTTGTGGACAGAGGCGCCCGTGGCGTCGACGGCCACGGTCACGGGCATGTCCTTCACGTCCATCTCGTAGATCGCCTCCATGCCGAGATCGGCGAAGGCGAGCACTTTCGCGGCGCGGATCGATCGCGAGATGAGATATGCCGCGCCGCCCGTCGCCGCGAGATAAACGGCGCGATGCCCGGCAAGCGAGGCGACGGTGGCGTCACCCCGCTCCGCCTTGCCGATCATGCCGAGCAAGCCCGTCTCCAGCATCATGTCCGTAAAGCCGTCCATGCGCGTGGCGGTGGTGGGGCCGGCGGGGCCGACCACCTCGTCGCCGACGGCGTCGACCGGCCCGACGTAGTAGATGAACCTGCCGCGGAAATCGACCGGGAACGGCTCCCCCCTCTCCCGAAGCTCCGCGAGCCGGCGATGGGCGGCATCGCGGCCGGTGAGGATGCGGCCCGACAGCAGCAGCGTCTCGCCGGCTTTCCAGGCGGCGATATCCTCGCGGGTCAGCCCGTCGAGCGAGACCCGCCGCCCGGCGATGTCGGCGGCTCCATCGAGGTCGGGCCAGTCCTCCGGCGCGGGCACGTCGAATGACGCGGGTCCGCTGCCGTCGAGCCGGAAGCCGATATGGCGGTTCGCCGCGCATTGCGGAATGAGCGCGACGGGCTTCGAGGCGGCGTGCGTGGCATAGGTCGCGATCTTCACGTCCACCACCGTCGTCAGCCCGCCGAGCCCCTGCGCGCCAATTCCCAGGGCGTTGATCCGCTCATAGAGGGATATGCGCATCTCCTCCACGGGATCGCGCGGCCCGCGCGCCAGCAGGTCGAGCATGTCGATCGGCTCATTGAGCGCTTCCTTGGCGATAAGCATGGCCTTCTCCGCGCTGCCTCCCACGCCGAGCGCGATCATGCCGGGCGGGCACCATCCCGCGCCAAGCCCTTCCATGGTTGACACGACCCAGTCCTCCACCGACGCGCCCGGATTCAAGGTGGTGAAACGCGCCTTGTTCTCCGAGCCGCCGCCCTTGGCGGAAACCATGACATGCAGCCCGCTGCCCTTGACCAGCGTCACATGGACGACAGCCGGCGTGTTGTCCCGTGTGTTGCGGCGAGCGAAGAGCGGATCGCCCACGACGGAAGCGCGCAGCGGGTTCTGCTTGTCGAGATAGGCCCGGCGCACGCCTTCGTTGACCAGTTCCTCGAAGCTGTCGCCGGAGACGATGCGGCTTTCCATGCCAAGCCTGGCGAAGACCACGATCATGCCCGTGTCCTGACAGATCGGACGCCGGCCATAGGCCGCCATGCGCGAGTTCTCCAGGATCTGCGCCATGGCGGCCCGGGCGGACGGGCTCTGCTCGCGCTCGTAGGCGCGGGCGAGATGGCGGATGTAGTCCGCCGGATGGTAGGAGGAGATGAACTGCGCCGCGCGATAGACGCTTTCCACCACGTGCTCGCCCGGAATATCCACTCCCGCTCCCTCCATTCAGGAATCCGCCATGACACTGGCAGGCCTCAGTCGAACACCACCACCTGGCGCACCGCCTTGCCCTGATCGAGCAGGTCGAAGCCTTCATTGATCTCGTCGAGCGTGAGCGTGCGCGTCAGCAGCTTGTTCACCGGCAGCTTGCCGGCCTGATACAGCGCGATGAAACGCGGAATGTCGCGGCGCGGCACGCAGGAGCCCATGTAGCTGCCCTTGACCGTGCGCTCGTCGCCGACGAGGTTGACCGCGGGAAGCCGGAACTCCGAGGTCGGAGAGGCCAGCCCCGCCGTCACGGTCTGGCCGCCGCGACGGGTGATCTTGTAGGCAAGCTCGAACGCCGGCACCGCGCCGGCAAGCTCCACGGCGTGGTCGACACCGCCGCCCGTGTCGGCGCGGATCCGGTCGACGACGCCTTCCTCGTTGGCCCGGTAGGTCCTCGTCGCGCCAAGTTCGCGCGCCTTCTCCAGCTTCTCGTCGGAAAGGTCGATGGCAACGACCTCCGTCGCCCCCGCCGCCACCGCGCCCAGAAGCGCGGCAAGGCCGACGCCGCCGAGACCGACGATGGCCACACTCTGGCCCGGGCGGACGTTGCATGTGTTGATCACGGCGCCCACGCCCGTCTGAACGGCGCAGCCGAAAAGCGCGAGTTCCTCGAACGGCAGGTCGGCGTCCACCTTCACCAGCGAGTTCGGCGAGATGACGGCGTATTCCGCATAGGCCGAGACGCCGCAATGGTGATAGATGTCCTGGTGGTCGTCGGGGTCATGGATGCGGATCTGCCCGGACATGAGCACGCCCTTGCCGTTGGCCTCGGCGCCCGGAATGCAGAGTGCGGCGCGCCCTTCGGCGCACGGCAGGCAATGGCCGCAGGTGGGCTGGAACGTCATCACGACCTTGTCGCCCTCCTTGAGCCCGCGCACGGCGGCGCCGGCGCGCACCACGGTGCCCGCGGCCTCGTGCCCCAGCACCATGGGAGTCTGGCGCGGACGATTGCCGTTGATCACGGACAGGTCCGAATGGCACAGCCCGGCGGCGCCGATCTTGACGAGCACTTCTTCCGGCCCCGGCTCGTCGAGCTCGACTTCCTCGATGACAAGCGGACGCGTTTGCGCGAACGGCGCGGACACGGGCGAGTGCTTCAGCACGGCGGCGCGGACTCTCATGGCGTATCCTCTCTTGCTGCATGGCGGCCGCCCCGCCATCGGGACGGCCGGCTGTCGTGCTTACACGGTACGTCCGCCATCCACGGGCAGCAACACGCCGGTGATGAAGGCCGCGTCGTCAGAAGCCAGATAGAGGGTCGCACGCGCGATATCGTCGGGGCGCGACATGCGGCCGAGCGGGATGGTCGCCACGAAGCGCGCGCGGTTCTCGGGCGTGTCGGGCGTTCCCATGAAGGCTTCGAGCAATCCGGTCTCGCCCATCACCGGACACACGGCGTTCACGCGGATGTTGTCGGGCGCGAGCTCCACCGCGAGCGACTGCGACAGGATGTTCACGGCGCCCTTGCTGGAATTGTACCACGTCAGCCCCGGACGGGGGCGGATGCCGGCCACCGAACCGATGTTGACGATGGAACCGCCGCCGATGCGGCGCATGTGCGGCACGATGACGTTGACGACATGAAAGATGGACTTGACGTTGATCGCGTAGACGCGGTCGAACTCTTCCTCGCTCACTTCCAGCAGCGGGCGGTTGCGATGCGTCCAGCCGGCGTTGTTGACGAAGATATCGGGCACGCCGAACGCGTCGACTGTCTTCTGAACCGCAGCTTCTATGTCCGCGCGCGACGTCACGTCGGCGGTCAGCGCGATGGCGTTCTCTCCGATTTCGGAGGCCACGCGCTCGGCGGCATCGCCGCGCAGGTCGAGCACGCCGACTTTCGCGCCCTCAAGGGCGAAGAGCTTGGCAATGCCCTCTCCGAAACCGCCGCCGGCTCCCGTGACGATGGATACCTTGCCGGCCAGGCGGCCCTGTTGAGTGGTCATGATGTTCGCCTCAGTCGTGTTTGATGACAATGGTCTTCAGCGCCGAGAACTCGTACAGCGCCTCGAAGCCCTTCTCGCGGCCATGGCCGGATTTCTTCACGCCGCCGAACGGCAGCTCGATGCCGCCGCCCGCACCATAGGCGTTGATGTAGACCTGTCCCGCCCTCACCTTGCGCGCCACCCGCACGGCGCGCGAGGTGTCGCGCGTCCAGACGCCGGCCACGAGCCCGTAGTCGGTGGCGTTGGCGAGGGCGACGGCATCCGCTTCGTCATCGAACGGGATGGCGGCGAGAACAGGCCCAAAAACTTCCTCGTTCGCGAGGTGATTGTCCCGCGGCACCGGGCCGTAGAGCGTCGGCGGAACGAAGAAGCCGCCCTCCGGCGCGTCGTCCTGCCGCCGGCCCTGGGCCAGCAGCGGAACGCCCTCGGCCTCGGCGCGGGCGAAAAAGGCCTCGACGCGCCCCTTCTGCTTCTCGTTGATGACGGGGCCGAGATCGGGATTGTCGTGCGGAGCGCCGGTCCTGAGCGCATTGAAGCGCTCAGCCACGAGGGGGATCACCTTGTCCCAGACGGAGCGCTGGACGAGCAGGCGCGCGCCCGCCGAACAGGTCTGGCCGGCGTTCTGGATGATCGCGCCCACGAGCACAGGCAGGCTGGCCTCCAGATCGGCATCCTCGAAGACGATCTGCGGGCTCTTGCCGCCGAGTTCGAGCACGCAGCCGATATGGTTTCGGGCCGCCGCCGTCTGGATGAGCACGCCGACCTGGGGCGAGCCGGTAAAGGCGATGAAGTCGATGCCCGGATGCTCGGACAAGGCCGCGCCCGCTTCGTGCCCGAGACCCGGAACGACGTTGATGGCGCCTTCGGGGAAGCCGACCTCGGCAGCGAGCTCGGCGATGCGCAGCGGCGTCAGGCAGGCGTCCTCGGCGGGCTTGAGCACCGTGGCGTTGCCCATGGCAAGCGCCGGCCCCAGCGTCCGCCCGATCATCTGCGCCGGGTAGTTCCACGGGATGATATGGCCGGTCACGCCCAGCGGCGCACGCTCGCCCGTGACGTAGTAACCGTTCATGAACGGGATTTGCTCGCCGTGCACCTTGTCGGCCGCGCCGCCGTAGAACTCGAAGTAGCGGGCCGATGCCTCGATGTCCGCCCGCGCCTGCTTGAGGGGCTTGCCGCAGTCGCGCGCCTCGAGCGCGGTAAGCTCGTCCGCGTGGGCGAGGATCGCCTGCCCGAGCTTCACCAGCAGCCGGCCGCGCTCCACCGCCGAAAGCCGCGACCACGCACCGCCCTCGAAGGCGGCGCGGGCGGCGGCGACGGCGCGGTCCACCTCCTGCGGGCCGGAAGCCGCGATCTCGGCGAAGACGACGCCCTCCGCCGGCGCCACCACCGGCACCGTGCGGCCGGACTCAACCGGCTCCCAGCGGTTGTTGACGAAAAATCCCTTGGCTTCGATAACCTCGGACGCGCGCGGGTAAGAGGCGGTCATGCAACTTTCCTTTCAAGAACGACGTCGCTATCGATCTGTCCGCGTTCCACCGTGATGGTGCGCGATGCGAAGCTGTCCAGCAGATGCGGGTTCGACTCGGTGATGATGATGGCCAGCGAGGGATCGATCTCCCGCAGCTTGCCAAGAGCTTCGGCGTAGCGATGGGCCAGCACGGGCGCGAGGCCCTGGAACGGCTCGTCGAGCAGCAGGAGCTTGGTGGAGAGCATCAGCGCCCGCCCGAGGGCGACCATCTTGCCCTGCCCGCCGGAAACGGAGCCGGCCGGGCGAGGTCCCAGCTTCTCCAGTTCCGGCATGACGAGAAAGATGCGATCGAGGCGCCGCTTCGTCTCCGCCGTATCCAGACCGGCGACCTGCGCCGGAAGCAGGATGTTCTCGGTGATGGTGAAGCGCGAGAACAGCCGCCTGTCCTCGGGCGCGTAGCCGATGCCGAGCGCCGGGCGGCGGAACGGCGCGACGCGGGAAAGGTCCTGCCCCTCGAAGCTTATCTGGCCCTTGGCCTGCGTGAAGCCCATGAGGGTGCGCAGCAGCGTCGTCTTGCCGGCGCCGTTGCGGCCGACGAGCGCGACCGACTCGGCCGGCAGGATGGTGAAGCTGATGTCGCGCAGGATCGGAACATTCCCGATCGAGGCATGGACTTGCCTGAAGGTCAGCATCGATTAGCCTCCGATAACGTTGCGGATGACATCGGCATCGTTGAGCACGACATCGGGCTTGCCCGTCATCTGGATGATGCCTTGCGCCCACACCGCGACGCGCGTGGCGTAGCGCGACACCATCTCCATGTCGTGCTCGACGAAGACGGAGCTCACCCCGGCCCGGCGCAGCGCGTTCACCAGCGTCTCCATCACCTCGAACTTGTCGGCGGAGGCGACGCCGGAGGTCGGCTCGTCCATCAGCATCACGCGCGGCTTGAGCGCGAGCGCGATGGCAATGTCCACGAGCTTGCGCTTGCCCTCGGGCAACTCGCTCGCCGCCCGGTCGCGCACATCCGCGCAGCCGACGAGGTCGAGAAGATCCTCCATCTCGCGCCGCTGCGGTATGGCGCCGAGCGCGCGCAGCGGGTTCCAGTGCCGCTCCCGCACCGCCGCCGCGAGCAGCATGTTCTCCAGCACCGTGTGTTCCACGAAGAGCTGGGGGATCTGGAAGGCGCGCGCGATGCCCAGACGCGTGATGTCGCGCGGCGGTCGGGCCGTGATCTCGCGCCCCTCGAAGGCGACGGAGCCGGCCTGCGGACGCAGGTAGCCGGTGCAGATGTTGAGAAACGTGGTCTTGCCGGCCCCGTTCGGGCCGATGATCGCCAGGTGCTCGCCCTCATGCAGCGACAGGTTGATGCCGTCAGCCGCGATGATTCCGCCGAAGCGCAGCTTCAGGCCTTCCGCCCTCAGCAGCAGCGGGGATTGCGTGTGATCGGTCATCGGCCTGCCTCGACGGAAACGGAAGTTGCAACCTTGCCCTCATGGACGCGCCGCCTGCCGAACAGCCGCTTCGAGAGCTCGACAAGACCACCCGGCGCCCAGAGGATGATGAGGATGAGCGTCACGCCCAGGATGAGCTGCCAGCTGTCGTTCAGCAGGGCAGCCGCGAACGTGCGCACCAGCTCGAAGATCAGCGTGCCGGCGAAAGCCCCGGCGACATGCCCGGCCCCGCCCAGCACGGCGATGAAAATGAGTTCCGACGACCGCGTCCAGAAGGCATGTTCCGGCGTGGCGAGACCCTGCACGATCCCCATGAGCACGCCGCCCAACCCGCACAGCGCGGCAGAGGCGATGTAGCCGGCCAGAAGCACGCCCTTCGCGGAAAGACCGATGTATTCGAGGCGCGTCTCGTTGCTCTTCACCGCGCGCAGCGCCTGGCCCATCGGAGAGCGCAGGTAGCGCCACACCAGATAGCAGCACACCGCAGCCAGCCCCACGATCACGTAGTAGATCAGCAGGTCGAACTCGGCGCGCCTGAACTCCATGCCGAACAGCGTCGGACGGCGAATGCGCATGCCGTCGGAGCCGCCGGTGATGTGGAACGCCTTTTCGAGAATGGAGTAGAACACCATCGAAAAAGCGAGGTTGATCATGCCGAAGAAGATGCCGCGGTAGCGCGTGACGAAGGCGCCGACGAGCGCCCCGGCCAGCGTGGAAACCACGATCGCGGCCGCGATCATCACCGTGAGGTCGACGCCGCGATAGTGGGTGCTGAGGAACGCGGCCGTGTAGGCTCCGATGGCGAAGAACATCGCATGGCCGAAAGAGACCTGGTCGGCGCGCATCAGGATGAGGATGCCCAGGACAGCGAGGCCCTTGGCCAGCACCATCGAGACGAACGTCGTGGAGTTACCGATGGTGAACGGCACCAGCGCCAGCACGAGGATGACGATGAAGAAAGCAGCGAAACCCTTTTTCATCAGATTTTCCTCACGGTAACTTTGCCGAACAGGCCGTTGGGCTTGACCAGGAGGACGAGCACCATGATGAGATAGGGCGTGATGACCTCGAGCTCGGGGCTGATGTGAACGGCGAAAGCGCGGCCGATGCCGATCATCAGCGCAGCAATCGCCGCGCCCTCGATCTGGCCGAGCCCCGCGGTGGCGGCGACGGCGAAGGACAGCACGATCATGTTGGCGCCCATGCCCGTCACGAGTGATGTCGTCGGCGTGACCAGCGCGCCGCCGAGCGCCGCGAAACTCGCGCCCAGCACGAACGTCACCAGATAGATGCGCGTCGCATTGATGCCGATGGCCGTCGCGGCCTCGCGGTCCTCTGTCACCGCCAGGATCTGCGAGCCCATGACCGTGTGGCGCAGAAAGTAGCGCAACGAGAACAGAACTGTGATCGCCGCCACCGGAATGAAGAGCACCTGATACGCCGTGTAGGTGATGCCGAGGAAGGAGACGTTGCCCAGCAGCGTCAGCGGCGTCGACATGTAATACGGCTGCACGCCCCAGATCATGCGCTGGCAGTTTTCGAGGATCATGAAGACCGCGAAGGTCACGAGCAGCTGAAGCACGGGGTCCTTGCTGTATATCCGCTGCAGCAGAACCTTCTCCAGAATGCCGCCCAGCACCACGCCGACGAACACGGACGCGGCGATGAGGGCCGGAAACGTCAGCCACGGATTGTAGCCGTTGGCGACGAGCCACTGGCCGAGGGTGGCCGCGACATACGCGCCGATGGCGTAAAGGCTGCCATGAGCGATATTGAGAATGCCCAGAACGCCGAAAATCAGGGTGAGTCCGACGGCGACGAGGAACAACAACGACGCGTAGGCCACTCCGTCGAGGAGCGCCAGGACGGCAAAATTCATGGTCATGGGTAAGATTTCCGCGTGCTGTGGTCCGGCTGCGGCCGGGCTTGCACCAGTTCTCGAGACGGAAAGCGCCGTGCGGCCAAGGCTCGCAGCCTCCGCGCGGGACCGGCTCCCGGCGCGGGCCCGGAGGCCTGCGCCGGAGACCGGCGTTTACTTATGGTCATAAGCAGCGCCGTCAATCTTCAACCGGCCGGCGGCGAAGGACTTGATCCAGGCGATGGAGTTTTCGCCAACCGGAGCGGTCAGCCCGGCGCCGTCGTAGATCTCCATCTTGTCGATGACCTTGAACGGATAGCCTTCGGCCTTCAGCGTGGTGCCGACAAGCTGCGCCTCAACCGCCTGCCCGTCCTCGCGGATGGTCAGCGGCCGGCCGAAACCCTTGAACTCCAGCCCCACCATGGCCCCGGCGACCTGCTCCTTGTCGGGCCACGCGCCGCCGTTCGCCGCGATCGCCTTTGCATAGACGGCCTCCAGGGCCGCGAACGCCTGCACCATGTGATAGACCGAGTAGATCGGGTATTGCCCCGTCTTCGACTTGAACGCCTCGTTGAACGCCTTGAAATCGTTGTTGTCGCGCACTTCGGGGTGAAGGAAGTAGTGGTCCCCGCGCGCAGCGACGATGACGCCTTCGGGCAGGTCGTCGCCCAACCGCTGCAGCGATGATTCCGCCAGCGCCAGCAGGAACTTCGACTGCTCGAAAAGCCCGCGCTGCCGGGCCTGGCGCACGAACGTGTCGAGATCACCGCCCCAGGAGGTCGACAGGATGACATCGGGCTTCAGCGCCAGCAGGCGCGAAACCTCGGTCGAGAAGTCGGCGGCGCCGAAGGCGGGGAACAGCTCGGCGACGATTTCCACGTCGGGACGCTGCGTCTTCAGCGCCGTTGAGAAGATCTCCCAGCTGTCGCGGCCCCACGCGTAGTCCTGGTTGACCACCGCGATGGTCTTGAAATCGGGATTGTGCTTCAGCAGATAGGCCAGCGGGGCAAGCACCTCTGGCGTTGCGTTCGCCTGGGTGCGGAATACGAACTTGTACTTGTCATCTTCGAGAATGCGCTGGGTGCCGCAATCCCACATGAAATTGATGACCTCAAGATCCTCGGCGAGCGGCGCGACCTTGTTGCAGATGCCGGACGAAATCGAGCCGAACATGATATCGACGCCCACATCCTCGACAAGGCGACGATATTCCGTCATCAGGGTTTCCAGGCCCGCGCCCTCGTCGATGAAGTGCAGCTTGACCGGCACGCCACCGATGCCGCCACGCGCGTTGAGCTGCTCGGCAAGCAGAACGGCCGCGTCGCGCGCGGGAACCCCGAACACCGACGCCGAACCGGACGAATACGTCGTGATGCCGATCTGGAATTCTGCCGGCTTTTCAGCCGCAAGAGCTGCAGTCGACAACGTTGCGGTGGATAGAGTTGCCGCCACGGCGAACGCAAGCGCTTTGGACAAAGATCCGCGCGCAGCCCCGAGGAGAGGCTTCATCAAATCCATATTTTCCTCCCGGATTTATTCTTACTCGTGGCTCGCAAGGAACTCCTTGAAAGCTGAAAATTATTGTGATGAGGACGACAGCCCGATTCAAATTGATTAATTTGCTTGCCACTATAGAAAAACATTCTAACAAACGCCCCGCCTCCCGACATGCGCTTATGGCACCCGGAAATGCGTCGGGGCCCGCCGCGGGAGCGGGCAGGCGACGGGACGGCAGGGAAATTGCGACAGCCGGGAAATCTCCCGGAAACGGGAGGGCTACTCCGTCTCGACCGGGAGTATCTTCGCTCCCACCCATCGCCCGGTGCGCGCCAGATCGCGCAGCACCTCGCGCGCCAGCGCCTCGATGGCCGCCACGGCGTTGGTCATCGGACGCCCGACCGCGTGGGCGAGATGGATCGAGCGCTGGATCGTGGGGCGCGTGATGGGCCAGCTTTTCAGCTTCCCGGCCGCAACCTCGCGCGCAATCGCGTTGAGGGGCAAAATCGAGTAGCCGAAACGCGAGCTGACCAGTTCCTTGATGTTGGAATACGAATCGACATCGATGACCGTGTTCAGCTCGATGCCGGAAGCCAGCGCCTGGCGTTCGAGCAGCTCCCGCAGGCCGTGCGCCTCGCCGGGCAGGATAAGCGGCGTCTGCGCGATGCTCGCATAACTCACCGGCGTCCCCTCCGCGGGCAGATCGACATCCGCCAGCGGCTGGTCCGGACCGAAGAAGGAAAGCTCCTCCTCCAGAATTCTCACCGTCGCGATTCCGCTGTCGGTCACATCGCGATAGAGCACCGCGAGATCGATGCGCGCGTCGCGCATCCACTCCAGCACGAAGCCGCTCATGGCCTCCGCGATCCTCAGCTTCACACGCGGATAACGCATGCGCGCCGCCGTGATCAGCGGCACCGCGAGAATCTGGCTGATGGTGCCGGGCAGGCCCAGACGCACCTCGCCGCCCGGGTCGTTGTCATGGCCGCGTATTTCTTCCTCGGTGATGGCAAGCTGGTCGAGAATGACCCTGGCGTTGCGCAGCAGGATTTCACCGGCTTCCGTCGGCACCACTCCCTTCGGGCTGCGAAACAGCAGAGACGTGCCGAGATCCGCTTCCATGTTGCGCACATGCAGCGACAATGCCGGTTGCGCGATGTGCAGCAGCGCCGCAGCGCGTGAGAACGACCCCTGCTCCGCGATGGCCACGAAATAGCGAAGCTGGCGGATATCCATCGCACTTCCTTATATTTCAGCCTCCAGACATATAAATAATCGATAGATCGCGCCACGGCACTATTCAAGGCCCCGTGGCTGCGCCGCTCGCCCGGAGGGTGGACCGAGGGATCGGGAAGTGTCGTAACTCACGCGGGCAGCGACTGCCGCCTCGCGAGTATCCATGCGATGAACGGCTGGGTGAGGAAGGCCTTGTTCTCCCGCACGCTGACGTTCTCCCGCCAGGCTTTCGCCAGCAGCGCGGCGTTGCCCGTCACCGCGGCCTCGCGCGCCGGATCGACGCGCACGAGCGAGGTGATCATGTCGTCGAGCGCGCGGAAACTGATGTCCTGCTCCCACCGGCGCAAGTCGAGCAATTCGACCAGCCCGTCGGCGATGAGCCCGTCGACGGCCTGCGCGGCGAGCGCCCTGATCGCCGTCTCGTCCTCGACCGGCCGCATGACGCGGAAATAACTGCCCATGGCGAGCGGCTCCACCACCACCACGATGCCGCCGGGGCGCACGACCGCGAGCGCAGCGACCACCGCTTCGCGCATGTGAGCGGCGGGCACGTGATGCAGGGAGTTCAGGAAGTAGGCGGCGTCGAAGCCGTGCAGATCCGTCGGCGGCTTTTCCGCGATGCCCCGGCGAAAGTCCACGCCCGGCGCGCGGGCGCGCGCCTGCTCGAGGACCGCCTCGGATGGATCGACCCCGGTCAGCTCGAAACCGTTGTCGGCGAGCTTCGCCGCCATCGCGCCGACGCCACAACCGAGATCGACCACGCGCCGGGCCTGCGCCGTTCGCAGGGCGTCGGAAAGGACGCCGAACGTGCTGGCCTTGACCGCCCGCGCCCGCCCGACAGCCTCGAAGTAGGATGAATGCTCCTGGGTCATCGCGTGCCTCTAGAGGCTGTTAGTGATCATGGATAGGGTCTGGACGTTGGCGCTTTTGCCCGATTGCGGCGTCAGCCGGCTCGGCAAAGCGGTATCCGCTTTTCTTGAAAACGCTTTAGGACTGCGACGGCGATGCGGCGAACTCGGCCAGCACCGCGCCCGTATGCTCGCCCAGGGCCGGAACCGCGCCAAACACCGGCAGGTTGCCGTTCACCAGCGCGCCTGGCCCGAGCATGCGCACCGGCCCCGTGGGCGTGTCGGCGTCGACGTAGCGGTTCTGCGGATGCACAGCCAGGTCGTCCATGGTGGAGACGCGGCCAAACGCGATGCGCGCGGCTTCGAGGCGCCGGACCAGTTCGTCGCGCACGACGCCGGAGAATATGGAATTGATGATGGCGTCGAGCTCGGCCCGGTTCGCCACGCGGCGCGAATTGTTGCTGAAGCGCTCGTCGGCAGCGATCTCCGGCATGCGCAGCACCTCGGCGCAGAACTGGGCCCATTCGCGCTCGTTCTGAATGGAGAACAGGACTTCCTTGCCGTCGCTGCCGGCATAGGCGCCGTAGGGGGCGATCGTGGGATGGGTCAGGCCGTTGCGCCCCAGCGTCTTGCCGCCGTAAACGTATTGCAGGTAGGGCACGTTCATCCAGTCCGTCAGCGCGTGGAACAGCGATATCGAGATGTGCCGTCCCTCGCCGGTTCTCTCGCGGCCGATGAGCGCCTGCAGAACCGCCTGGTAGGCCGTCATCCCGGCGGCGATGTCGCACACCGAAACGCCGACCCGCGTCATGCCATCCGGCGTGCCGGTGATGGACGACAGGCCGCTTTCGGCCTGCACGAGCAGGTCATACGCCTTCAGATACTGGAAGGGGCCTTCGTCCCCGTATCCCGATATCGACACGGTGATCAGCCGGGGATCGGCCTCCCTCAGCTTCTCGGGCGCGAAGCCGAGCCGGTCGATCGCGCCGGGCGCGAGATTCTGGATGAAGATGTCGGCCCGCGCGATCATGTTGGACAGCGCCACCCGCGCCTGCTCGTCGCGCAGGTCCAGGCACACCGATTCCTTGCCGCGATTGAGCCATACGAAATAGGCGCTCTCGCCGTGGACGAGGCTGTCGTAGCCACGCGCGAAATCGCCTTCCGGACGCTCGATCTTGATCACCCGCGCCCCAGCCTCAGCGAGGCGGGAAGAAACATAAGGAGCCGCCACCGCCTGTTCGACGGAGACGACGAGAAGGCCTTCCAGGTCGACGTATTTCATTGAGCGAACCAGCGTGAGTGTCGGATATATCTATCGGAAAGTGCCGGATGCACTTCTGTCTGCCTTGAAGATTGGCGAAATCAGCCATCACTTCAAATAA
The DNA here is from genome assembly GCA_937863995.1 of uncultured Chelatococcus sp. Taxonomy (GTDB): domain Bacteria; phylum Pseudomonadota; class Alphaproteobacteria; order Rhizobiales; family Beijerinckiaceae; genus Pseudochelatococcus. Next base: position 46,943 of record CALMIK010000078.1, on the reverse strand, counting down.
CAGCTTCCTCCAGCGGGCATAGTGTTGCGTTATACCTCCCGCCCGCGCGCGGGTTCCTGCGCTCGCTCCCCGGACGCATCCGATACATGCAATCGGGCCATAAAAAATTGCGATTGCAATGAAAGAAAAAATATATTTCCAGTATAGCCCTGCAAGTCCCATCCTGCACGACGCCATGAATGGCTTGTCGTGATTGGATTGCTGCGGATGATCAAGCTTCTCGATACGATAGCGTTGCCGCTTTTCGTCCCTGCCGACCGCCCTGAGCGCATCGCAAAAGCGATCGCAGCCGGTCCCGATGCGGTGTTCGTCGATCTGGAAGACGCCGTCACCCCGGACAACAAGGATGCGGCCCGCGCCGGGCTCGCGCAGGCTTTCGCCGGCTTGTCCACGCACGTGCCGATCGCACTGCGCATCAATGCAATCGGCACGCCGTGGCACGACGCGGATCTCGCCACGGCAGCGGCGCTGCCCATCGGCGCGGTCGTCCTGCCGAAGGCGGAGAGCGCCGACGATATCGCCACCGTGGCGCGCCGCACATCGTTGCCGGTCATCGCGCTGGTGGAGAGTGCATCGGGCGTTGCCAACGTGCGGGCCATCGCCACGGCGGCAAGCCGCATCGCCTTCGGCTCCATCGATTATGCGGCCGATCTCGCCATGGCGCATACGCCCCGCTCTCTCTTGTCGGCGCGCTCGGAAATCGTGCTTGCCTCCAGGCTTGCGGGCCTGCCCGCCCCGCTCGACGGCGTCACGACGGCAATCGGCGACGAAGCCGCCGTGCTCGAGGACTGCGCCCATGCGGTCGAGCTTGGCTTCGGCGGCAAGCTGCTCATTCATCCCGCGCAGATAGCGCCCGCGCGGCAGGGGTTTCTTCCCCGCCCGGCTGACATCGACTGGGCGAACCGCGTGATCGACGCCGCGTCGCAGGGCGGCGCGGTGCGGGTCGACGGCAGCATGGTCGATGCCCCGGTCGTCGCCCGCGCCCGTCAGATCCTCAGCCGCGCCAACGCGCCCTTGCCGTCGAACGGCTGAAACCAGGAGGCTCAACGTCATGTCAGCCACGCAAATACTGGCAGCCTTCGCCGCGCAGACCAGCAGCGCCGATCTGCCGCCGGAAGTGCCCGCGCGCGCCCTCGCCCTCACGACCGACCTGATCGGGTCGGCCGTGCGCGCCGCCAACGAGGCCGACTCGAGCCCCGCGATACTGGCCGCCCTTGCCCGCCTCGGCATGGACAGGGGCGACGAATGCCTCGTTTTCGGCCTCAACCGGCGGTATCCGCCGGCGGCAGCGGCCCTGCTCAACGGCGCCTTCGGCCACTCGCTCGACTTCGACGACACGCACGCGGACAGCTCCCTGCACCCCAGCGCGCCGGTAGTGCCTGCGGCGCTGGCCGCGGCCGAACTCACCGGCGCCTCGGGCGCGGACTTTCTCGCCGCCGTGGTGATCGGCTTCGAGGTCTGCTGTCGCCTCGGGCTGGCGCTCGACCCCGCCGCCCACTACGCGCGCGGTTTCCATCCCACCGCTACCGCAGGCGTCTTCGGCGCCGCCGCGGCTGCGGGCAGGCTGCTGTCTCTCGACGCCGCCGACATCGCCAACGCCTTCGGCATCGCCGCGAGCCAGGCCTCGGGATCGCTGCAGTTCCTGGAAAACGGCGCCTGGAACAAGCGCTACCAGGTGGGAGAGGCCGCGATGAAGGGCCTTATCGCCGCAACGCTCGCCGCCGAGGGTTTTATCGGCTCGGCCGATGCGATCGAGGGCAAGCACGGCCTGCTGCAAGGCTACAGCGACGGCGCCGATGCCGCACGCGCCACCGCGGGACTGGGCAGTGTGTGGGAAACGCTGCAGATCGGCGTGAAGCCCTATCCCGCCTGCCGTTATACCCATGCCGCCGTCGACGGCATCCTGGCGCTGCGGCGCGAACATGGCTGGCGGGTGGATGAGATCGACAGCATCAGCGTGGGGCTGCATCGCAACGGCATCACGCTGGTGGGCGAGCCGCTCGCGGGCAAGCGCCGCGCGCGCAGCATCGTCGAGGGACAGTTTTCCATGCCGTTCGCGGCCGCCGTCGCCCTCACGCGCGGCCGCTTCGGCTGGGACGACTACGACCTGCTCGGCGCACCGGGCATCGACGCGCTCGCGGACCGGGTCACGGTGGTGCGCGACACCAGTCTGGAAGGACTGCGCCACCCCTTCGGGGCCACGCTTGAAATCGTGGCGCGCGGCGAGACCACGGTGCTGCGCGTCGACGACCCTTCCGGCGAGCCTGAGACCTTTCCTTCAGCGCAGGCGAGCGCCGAGAAGTTCCGCACCCTGGCCGGCCCGGTGCTGAACGCCGGCGCCGACACGCTCCTGAGCAAGCTGCGCGCGCTGCCAACGGCGCAGGACGTGCGCGCGCATTTCGCCTGAACGCCCCGTTTTCCCGACGGCCCGCGACGCACCGCCGCGCCGGCCGGCTCATTTCTGCGGAGAGAATTCTGTGAACGAGTCCACCACCCCTCGTGACGCCCATGCCGATATCCGCGAGGGCATCCGCGCGCTTTGCGCCAACTTTCCACCCGAGTATCATCGGCGCGTCGACGAAGAACGCGCTTACCCGGAAGCCTTCGTCGACGCGCTGACACGCGAGGGCTGGATGGCGGCGCTCATTCCGGAAGAATACGGCGGCGCGGGCCTGGGCCTTACCGCGGCCTCGATCATCATGGAGGAGATCAACCGGGCGGGCGGCAACTCGGGCGCATGCCACGGCCAGATGTACAACATGACGACGCTGATCCGGCACGGCTCCGCTGCCCAGCGCGAATATTACCTGCCCCGGATCGCCTCCGGCGAGCTGCGGCTGCAGTCCATGGGCGTCACCGAGCCCACCACCGGCACCGACACCACGAAGATCAAGACCGTCGCGGTCCGCAAGGGCGACCGCTATGTCGTCAACGGCCAGAAGGTCTGGATCTCGCGCGTTCAGCACTCCGATCTCATGGTTCTCCTCGCCCGCACCACGCCGCTGGAGCATGTCGCGAAGAAGTCCGAGGGCCTGTCCATCTTTCTCGTCGACATCAAGGAAGCGATGAAGAAGGGCATGCAGGTGCGTCCGATCCCGAACATGGTCAATCACGAGACCAACGAACTGTTCTTCGACGAGCTTGAAATTCCCGCCGACAATCTGATCGGCGAGGAAGGGCATGGCTTCAAGTACATCCTCACCGGCCTCAATGCCGAGCGCGTGCTGATCGCCGCCGAATGCATCGGAGACGGTTACTGGTTTACAGACAAGGTGGTGGACTACGTCAAGAACCGCGTGGTATTCGGCCGCCCCATCGGCCAGAATCAGGGCGTGCAGTTCCCCATCGCCGAAGCCTATATCGAGATCGAAGCCGCCAACCTGATGCGCTATGAGGCCTGCCGCCTGTATGACGCCGGCAAACCTTGCGGCACGCAGGCCAACATGGCCAAGTATCTTGCCGCGAAGGCATCCTGGGAGGCGGCCAACGCCTGCATCCAGTTCCACGGCGGTTTCGGCTTTGCCTCCGAGTACGATGTCGAACGCAAGTTTCGCGAGACGCGCCTCTACCAGGTCGCGCCCATCTCCACGAACCTTATTCTCAGTTACGTCGCCGAGCACGTTCTCGGCATGCCGCGCTCCTACTGAGGCCGTCCCATGTCCATCGAACTCGACATCGACCATCTCAAGAGCTGGATCGGCCTGGAACGTGAGAGCTTCGACACCATCACGCCGCGGCTTGCGAGCAGCCTCGCGGCGGTGCTCGACGAACCGTGCAATCTGGGCGCGGAAGATCCCGCCCCGGTCGGGATTCATTGGTGCCTCTCGCCGGATATCGCGCCGATGTCCGGCCTCGGCGCCGACGGTCACCCCGCGCGCGGCGGCTTCCTGCCGCCGGTGCCCCTGCCGCGCCGCATGTGGGCAGGCGGCGAACTGCGCTTCACCGACGAATTCCGCGTCGGCGATGAGGTGCATCGCGTTTCCCGCGTACAGGATGTGGCGGTGAAGACCGGCCGTACCGGATCGCTGTGCTTCGTGACCGTTCAGCACGACTACTACACCACGCGCGGCGCGGCGCTTGGCGAGCGACACGACATCGTCTATCGCGCCATCGAGCCACCGAAAGGTGGGGAGCCGCCAAAGGCGGAGCTGCCTGCGCCCGATGTCGAGCTTCATATCCAGGCAACGCCCACGCTGCTGTCACGCTATTCGGCCGTGACCTTCAATGGCCATCGCATTCATTACGACCGCGATTATTGCATCCGGGAAGAGTTCTATCCCGGCCTGATCGTCCACGGTCCGCTTCAGGCAACCTACCTGTTGCGCATGGCCCGGCAACTGAACGGCGACCGCTTTCCCGGCCGCTTCACCTTCCGCGGCACCTCGCCGCTGTTCGACGGCGCGGTTTTCACCGCCAACGGACGGCGCGAAAAGGATGGAATCCAGCTTTGGGTGCAGAACGCCGCAGGCGTCATGACAATGCAAGCCGCAGCGGAATAAAGCATTTCGGACGTTTCGTGTGACCCGAGGTCCAGAGCTTCCTCCAAATTCGGATAGCTCTTGAACTCCTGCCCCGGCTGTTTGTCGCCCCCACGTCGGGCAGCCGGGGGATAATGTGTCGTTGCAGGCCGCGATGCAGGGAAGATCGCGTCAGGTGCGGGATCGTCGCCTGCAGCGCATGGAGGCCGTCATCGAGCGGCAGCACCGACGCACGCAGCTCCTTCGGCCCGGTCGGGAGATCGGCCGTCGAGGTCCGCTTCTTCCCCTTCGTCGCGGTCTTCTGTCGGTCAGAAAGCGATTGGGAAAACCCTTTGCCTGGCCTTTGCCGCCCCTACACCCCAGAAACCGGTATCAGGCTTCCGTTCGCATCGGCCAGGACTCAGATTGACTCTCGCGCGGAAATGGAACAAATAAAGAACAAGGCAAAAGGATTTGCCTTTGGACAGACCCGGAGTTTCCCTTCGGCATGCACGAGCGCGTCATCAATCCAGCTCTTGCGGCCCTTCGCACGCGCATCTCGCAGCTTGAGGGAGACGGCGCGCGCATGCGCGAAGTGCTGCCTTTCGGCATTCCCCGACTGGACCGGAGGCTGCAGGGCGGCGGGCTGGCGCTCGGCTGCCTGCATGAGATCGCGGGCGGCGGCAATGGTGCGCTGGATGGTGCGGCGGCCGCGTGTTTCGTCGCCGGCATCGCCGCGCGGACGCAGGGCAAGGTGCTGTGGTGCGTCACCCGACAGGATCTCTTCGCGCCCGGCCTCGAACAGTCCGGCCTCACACCCAACCGGGTGATCCATGTCGAGGCCGGAGACGACAAGTCCGTGCTGACCTGCATGGAGGAAGGGTTGCGCCATGGCGGGCTTGGAGCGGTCATTGGCGATATCGCACGGCTGTCGATGACCGCCTCGCGGCGGCTGCATCTGGCCGCGAAGCAAAGCGGCGTCATCGGCCTTGCCCTCCGGCGCTGGCGGCGGCAGTCCGAGGCCAGCGATTTCGGGCAGCCGACCGCGGCGATGACGCGATGGCGCGTCTCGGTCCTGCCCTCGGTTGCCCTGCCGGTGCCCGGCGTGGGGCGCGCACGCTGGCTCATCGAACTGATCCGGGCGCGGGGTGGCGAATCTCTCGAAATGGAACTGGAGGCATGCGATGGCTCGGGTCATCTCGGTCTTCCTGCCGACATGGCCGACAGACCGGCTGCGGCGGAAGGCCGGCGACACAGCGCCGCCGGCTGAGACGCCGCTGATCATTGCGGGGCGGGATCGCAATCGTCGCGTCGTCACGGCGGTGGATGCGGCTGCGTGGAGGCTCGGATTGCGGGGCGGGATGCCCGTGACCAAGGCGCAGGCGCTGGTGCCGGGGCTGGCGATCGAACCGGCCGACCTTCAGGCCGATGCGGAGGGTCTCGAACGCCTCGCGCTGTGGGTGTTGCAGCGGATCGCGCCCATCGTCGCAGTCGATGCGCCGGACGGGATCGTCATCGATTCGACGGGCGCCGACCATCTGCACGGCGGCGAGGCCGCCATGCTGGAGGCGCTGGCCGGGCGGCTTGCCATGTGCGGCGTCGGCGCCCGCGCAGCCGTTGCCGACAGCTGGGGCGCGGCCCATGCGCTCGCGCGCCATGGGGCGGGTCCTGTCACCATCGCGCCACCCGGTGAAGCCATCCCCGTTCTCTCGCCGCTGCCGCTGGAGGCGCTGCGCCTTCAATCCGTTATTTCCGCCGGGCTGCGCGATCTGGGCTTCGCCCGTATCGGCGACCTGATCGGCCAACCGCGCGCGCCGCTGACCCGCCGCTTCGGCCCCGAACTCTGCCGCAGGCTCGATCAGGCTCTCGGCCAGGCGGCAGAGCCGATCGTCCCTCTCCGGCCCGACGACATGATCGAGGCGCGGCGCAGCTTCGCCGAACCCATCGGTGCTCCCGAGACAATTGCGCGCTACATTGGCAAGCTGGTCATGGCGCTCTGCGCCATGCTGGAAGAGCGTGGCGTCGGTGCGCGCCGCCTCGATCTGCTCTGCCACCGGGTCGACAATCGCGTTGAGACTGTTCGCATCGGGCTGGCTCGGCCGGTGCGCGACCCCAAACACCTGAACCGCCTGCTCTGCGACAGGATCGAAACCATCGACCCCGGTCTCGGCATCGAGATCATGACGCTGGCGGCCCCCCTTGCCGAACCTCTGGCCGCGAAACAGGCGCCGAACAGCCTGATCGCGCCGGCCGAGCCAGATCTGTCGGGCCTGATCGACACGCTCGCCAACCGGGTGGGCGCAAAAGCGATCTATCGCTTCGCCCCGGTCGCCAGCGACGTGCCGGAACGATCGGTCCGCCGCATCCCGGCGCTGGCCGGGGACACCGGCGCGGGCTGGCCGGACCACTGGCCGCGCCCCGCGCGTCTGCTGCCGCGTCCCGAGCCGATAGAGACCATGGGGCTGCTACCCGACCATCCGCCGAACTGGATCGCATGGCGGGGCGTGCGCCGGCGCGTCAAACGGGCCGACGGTCCCGAGCGGGTGTTCGGGGAATGGTGGAAAAGCGATGCCGAACTGGTCGCGGTGCGCGACTACTTCCGCCTCGAAGATGAATCGGGCCAGCGCTTCTGGGTCTTCCGCGCCGGCGACGGCGAGGATGCGGCCACAGGCTCGCATCGCTGGTTCCTGCATGGAGTTTTCGGATGACGGGGGCTCAGCGGAACGGCCTTCGTTACGCGGAATTGCAGGTGACGAGCCACTTCTCCTTCCTGCGCGGCGCGTCCTCGGCCGAGGAACTGTTCACCGCCGCCGCCCTGATGGGGATCGAGGCGCTGGCGGTGGCGGATCGCAACACGCTTGCGGGAATCGTCCGCGCTCATGAGGCCGCCAAGGCGACCGGGGTGCGGCTGATCCCCGGCTGCCGGCTCGATCTTGCCTGCGGCATGTCGGTGCTGGTCTATCCGACCGACCGCGCGGCATGGTCGCGGCTGTGTCGCCTCCTGACCCTCGGCAAGGGGCGGGCCGGCAAGGGCAAATGTCATCTGGAATGGGCCGATCTCGTTGCCTATGGCGACGGGCTGATCGTGGTCATGGCGCCGGATCTGCCCGATGACGAGTGCGGGTTGCGCCTGCGCCGGCTGCGCGATGCCTTCGGCGACCGCGCCTATCTGGCGCTGACCCTGCGCCGGCGGCCCAACGACCAGATGCGGCTGTGGGAATTATCGCAACTGGCGCAGCGCTTCGGGGTGTCGACCGTCGCGACCAACGACGTGCTGTTCCACGAACCCGGCCGCCGCATGTTGCAGGACGTGGTGACGGCGATCCGGCACAACACCACCATCGAGGCTCTTGGCTTTCGGCGCGAACGCCATGCCGACCGCTACCTCAAGCCTGCGACCGAGATGCACCGCCTGTTCGCCCGCTGGCCCGAGGCTCTGGCCCGCACGCTGGAGATCGCTGAGCGTTGCCGTTTCTCGCTGGATGAGCTGCGCTACCAATATCCCGAGGAGCGCGACGATCCGGCGCTGAGCCCGCAGGAAACGCTGGAGCAACTGACGTGGGAAGGCGCGGCCGGGCGCTATCCTCAGGGCGTCCCGGACGAGGTGGCGGCGACACTGCGCCATGAGCTGGGCCTGATCGGCAAGCTCGATTACGCGCCGTATTTCCTGACCGTCCACAGCATCGTCCGCTTTGCCCGGTCCCGCGGCATCCTCTGTCAGGGGAGAGGATCGGCCGCCAACAGCGCCGTCTGCTATGTCCTGGGCATCACCGCCATCGATCCCGGCCACAACGACCTGCTCTTTGAACGTTTCATTTCCGAGGAGCGGCGGGAACCGCCGGACATAGACGTCGATTTCGAACATACACGGCGCGAGGAAGTCATCCAGTGGGTTTACGATCATTACGGTCGCGACCGCGCCGCGCTGACAGCGACCGTCACCCGCTATCGCTCCAAAGGCGCGTTGCGCGATGTCGGCAAGGCGATGGGCTTGCCCGAAGACCTGATCCAGACGCTGTCCACTCTGTTGGGTCGTTGGAGCGACGGCATCACCGATCAGGACCTGCGCGCGCTGAACCTGAACACCGGGGACCGGCGGCTGCGGCTGACGCTCGAACTGGCGGCGCAGCTTCGCGGGGCGCCGAGGCATCTGTCGCAGCATCCCGGCGGCTTTGTCCTGACCCATGACCGGCTGGATGATCTCGTGCCCATCGAGCCTGCGGCCATGGCGGATCGCCAGATCATCGAGTGGGACAAGGACGACATCGACACCCTGCGCTTCATGAAGGTCGACGTGCTGGCGCTCGGCATGCTGACCTGCATCCGCAAGGGGCTCAACCTCATTGCGGAGCACAAGGGCATCGCGCTCGATCTGGCGACGATCCCGACCGAAGACCCGCGCACCTACGACATGATTTGCAAGGCCGACACGCTCGGCACATTCCAAATCGAGTCCAGGGCGCAGATGTCGATGCTGCCGCGTTTGAAACCGCGCACCTATTACGATCTCGTCGTGCAGGTCGCCATCGTCCGGCCCGGCCCGATCCAAGGCGACATGGTTCATCCTTACCTGCGCCGCCGGGAGAAAAAGGAAAAGGTCGAATATCCAAAGCCCGAGCTGGAAAAAGTGCTGAAAAAGACTTTGGGCGTGCCTTTGTTCCAGGAACAGGCCATGCGGATTGCCATCTCGTGCGGCGGCTTTACGCCCGGCGAGGCCGACCAGCTCAGACGGGCGATGGCAACCTTCAAAACCACGGGCGGCGTCTCGAAGTTCGGCCAGAAACTGATCGACGGCATGATCGCCAATGGCTACGAGCGGGACTTCGCCGAGCGAACCTTCAGGCAGTTGGAAGGCTTCGGCTCCTACGGATTCCCCGAAAGCCACGCCGCGTCATTCGCATTGCTCGCCTATGCCTCGGCCTGGCTGAAATGCCACCACCCTGACGCCTTCTGCGCGGCGCTGTTGAACAGCCAGCCGATGGGGTTCTACGCCCCCGCCCAGATCGTGCGTGACGCTCGCGACCACGGCGTCGAGGTCCGGCCCATCTGCGTCAATGCATCGAGATGGGACTGCACGCTGGAGCCGGGCGGCGACGGGGCCCGCCTTGCGGTCCGCCTCGGATTGCGCATGGCCAAGGGGCTATCCAATGCCCATGCCGCCGCCATCGTCGCGGCGCGGAGCGAGGAGCCCTTCACGTCGCTGGAGGATCTCTGGCGGCGGGCCGGCATAGCTGTCGCCGCCCTGGTTCATCTCGCCGAGGCCGATGGCTTCCGTCCCGCCTTCGGCCTGGCGCGACGCGAAGCGCTCTGGGCGATCAAGGGCCTGCGCGACGAGGAACTGCCACTGTTCGCGGCCGCGTCCGCGCGCGAGGATTCCCCCGCAGTGGAGGTTATCGAGCCCTTCATCCCGTTGCGGCCCATGGCTGCCGGGCGCGAGGTGGTTGAGGACTATGCCCATACCGGCCTCTCGCTGCGCCGGCATCCGGTCGCCTTTCTGCGGGCCGATCTTGCAAGGCGCCGGATCGTCACCTGCACCGAGGCAATGGGCGCGCGCGATCGCCGCTGGCTGGAGGCTGCCGGTATCGTTCTGGTTCGCCAGCGCCCCGGCTCAGCCAAGGGCGTGATGTTCATCACGCTGGAGGATGAATCCGGCATCGCCAATATCGTCGTCTGGAAAAAGGTGTTCGAACAGCTCCGCAGGACGATCCTTACGGCCGGTATGATCGCGGTGCAGGGCCGCATCCAGCGCGAGGGCGAGGTCGTGCATCTCGTCGCCTATCGGATCACAGACCTGTCACGCGACCTTGCCAGTGTAGGTGCGCGCGACGAGACATTTGCGCTCACCCATGGCCGGGGGGAAGAATCCGGGCACGGTTCGCCATCGCCGGACTCGCGCAACCGTGGGATCACGGTCAAGACACGGGATTTTCGATAAGGTGGCCTGCGCGCCCGGGCAAGCCTTGAGACGACGCGGCAAGAAAAACAATGCTCAAGGCCTGGAGGCGACGATGACGAACGCAAGCGATGTCGTGCATCTGACCATAGATGCCGCCCACTTCGACGACATCCCGGGTTTCTATGCGGAAATCAATCGGGTGTTTATGGCAAACGAGGAATGGGCGCTCGGCCATAGCCTCGATGCGCTGGATGACCTGCTGTATGGCGCCTATGGCGCGGCGAAGGGCGCCGGACTTGTTTATCTGCACTGGACGAACATCGAAAAGAGCCGGCACGACCTCGGGCTGGATGCCACGCGCAACTGGCTTTCGCAGAAACTCGACCGGCCGGAACATTTCAACCGGAAACTGATCACCGATCAGTTGCAGGCGCTCGAGGACGGGTCCGGGCAGACGTTCTTCGACATCGTGCTTGAGATCTTCGCCAGCCACGCGTCCCTGAAACTCATCTCCGCGTGAGCCAGATGCAAGGCGGAATGGCGACCGGCACGCTGCCATAAACCGACATCGGCAAAGGTGACTGCGTCGGCCGCGTCACGCGCGCCGTCGGGATGACCAAGTGCGGCGGGCAGACGCTCAATCCTGCGCCGGAAAGTTTCGGCGATGCCGGGGTAAATGCCGATCCAGAAGGCAATTTCGAGCACAGCCGGAGGCCCCTGCTTCCATCGTTACGCTTCCGTGAGCGCACCCGCGATTTCAGCGTTTTCCAAAGCATATGCGCCATAGCCGGGGCGCCAGACAAAACCTTTCTCACGCAGAACCTCCAGCGCCTTCTGGATTGCGCCCTGCGCCGGCGCGCGTCCTCCATTGGCCGCCCTCAGCCGCTCGCGCGAGGCCGCCGCGAAAGGCGAGAAAGCCTGCCCGTCCGCGGCCAGCATGCGCAGCAGCGCCTGTTGCAGCTTCGAGAGGGACAGGATCTCGGCCCGGCGAGCCGCCTCCACCTCCGCCTTCTTGCGCATGACGATATCTTCCAGGGCGTCCGGGCCTCTCCCCTCAACGAGAACCAGTGCACGCAGGCAATCGAGCAGCATCTCGGGCTTTCGCCCGAGGATATCGAACGCCCTGTCCATCTCGTCGACGCCGATATGCAGATGCTCCGCCAGGTTCCCGTTGATACGCTCCGCAATGGCGATGGAGTATTCCCGGCCGAGCGGCGGGAAATCCCTGACATGAGCGCCGAAGAACGGCGATTTCTGGTCATAGACCAGTGCCGCGAGCTTGTCGCGATGCGATCCGGTCATGATCAGATAGAGGCGATGCTCCCCCTGCCCCTGGTTGACCGCGTCCCGCGCCGCCTTCAGTGCGAACATCGCATCCAGCCCGGCTTTCGTTTCGAGCGTCTGCTGTGCCTCGTCGACGATCAACACGACATCCTGTCCCGTCGCGGCGACCAGAAGCTGCATCGCATCCGACGGCGTTCCCGAGAATTCCGCCGGCGTCTTGAAGCTGATCGAAAAGCCCAGCGCCCCAAGCTTGTCCACCGGCAATGACTTCCGGAATCGCTGGATGGGGGCGGCATGTTCCTCTATGCTGGCTTTGATGCAATCGGCGATCAGCTTCGCCGGGTCCACGGAACGGTCCGCCCAAAGGTCCACATAGAGCACGGTCTTGCCCCGTTGCCGAAGCAGTGGCGCGAGATCCCGGCGCAGGAATGTGCTCTTCCCTGTCCGGCGGGGCGCGGCAAGAAACAGGCCCGACAGCGAGCCCAAGATCGGATCGGGAACAAGCATGTCCGCGATCCGGAGCGCCATTTCCGGCCTTGGAACGATAAAGTCGCTCATGTGATACCCTCAGTTATCCTTGATAGGGGTATCATACCTCGGCGCGGATAAACATAGGGTAGCCGACGGATCGCATCAACCATCAGCGAACGGCACCCGCCGCTCGCCAATATCGCACCGCGCGACGGCGCGCCGTTTATTTGTCATGATGGCCGCTACAGCCGTTTCCGCAACTGCTCCGCGGTTTAGCGCGCCGACTATCTCCGACCATGCCGCAGGAACATATCGCCCGCGACAAGGTGTTAATAGACTATGTCGGGCAGCGCACCTCCTCGCTTGTCGCTCCGGAAGGCCGCTGCCCAGGCCGGACTTGTCAAGCCTTCGAGCGTTTCTTCTGACGGTGGACGTCCGCGACGACAGCCGCCACGATAATGATGCCCTTGACGATCTCTTGATAGTAGGCGTCGATTCGAAGGAAGGTGAAGCCCGACGTCATGAGGCCCAGGATCAGCGTGCCGATCACCGTGCCAGTAATGCGCCCTGCGCCCCCCGCAAGCGACGTGCCGCCGATGACGGCTGCCGCGATGGCGTCGAGCTCGTACATCATGCCCATACCCGCCTGCGCTGTTTGGGCGCGCGCCGCCGTGACGATGCCCGCGAGCCCCGCGAGCAGCCCGGCAACGGCGTAGACCTTGACCAGATGGGCCTTGACGTTGATTCCGGACACGCGCGCCGCCTGCAGGTTGGCGCCGATCGCATAGGTGAACTTGCCGTAGCGCGTATATCGAAGGCAGATATGAAATATCACCGCGACGGTGAGAAAGATGACGACCGGCCATATCCCGGAGCCGATGGCTGCGAATTCGGATGTCGGGAAGGAAATCGGCTGCCCCTTCGTATACCATTTAGCAAAGCCGCGCGCCGTCACCATCATGCCGAGCGTGGCGATGAACGGTGGAATTCCCGTGTAGGCTATCAGCGCGCCGTTGATGAGGCCGGCCAGCAACCCGCAGGTGAGCCCGATCACGATGGGCACGATCGCCGGCAGATCCGTGAGCGCCGGAAAGATCGCACGGTCGGTGGCGATCTGCGCGAAACTCATCGAGACCATTGCCGACATGGCAACGACGGAGCCCGACGACAGATCGATGCCGCCGGTGATGATGACCTGCGTAACGCCCACGGCGATGATGCCGATCACGCTTACCTGCAGGATCATGATTGTCAGCCGCTGCGGGTTCAGCAGAAAGCTCTGTCCTTGCAGAATCCAGCCCAGTACCTCGAAGATCAGGGCCACGCCCAGCAACACGGACAGGATGTTCAGCTCTGGCGGCAAGCGCCTTCGGGAGCGGTCCGGGGCCACGACGGCCGTATCAATCTGTTGCATGGACATTCCCATTTCTCTCCCTGATTTTGCCTGTTGTGCTATTAGCTCGGCTTCTTGGGCGGCGTCGCGCGGGCTTCGCCAATGGCCGATGAATCGGGTTCATGGCCATCGGCGCTATTTGGCCGCCAGTTCCATGATCCTGACCTGATCGGCCTCGTCGCGGTCGATGATCCCCGTCGCGCGTCCGGCATGCATCACCAGGATGCGATCCGACATGCCGAGCACCTCCGGCAACTCCGAGCTGATCATGATGATGGCGACGCCCTGGCCCGCTAGCCGGCTGATAAGGCGGTGAATCTCCGCCTTCGCGCCGACGTCGATACCGCGCGTTGGTTCGTCGAGAATAAGGATGGAGGGCTTGATCAGCAGCCACCGGGCGATCAGCGCCTTCTGCTGGTTGCCGCCGGACAGGTTCTCGATGCGCTCATGGAGACCCGGCGTCTTGATCCGCAGGACGTCCTTCATCTCCTCGCAGAGACGGTTGATGCCCGTCTGATCGACGAAGCCGCCGCGCACATGCGCGTTGTGCAGGGCCGCGATCTGCATGTTCTCGAGCACGCTGAGGATCAGGAAGCAGCCGGTTTCCTTGCGATCCTCCGTGAGAAAGGCCATGCCGTTGCGCATCGCGTCGCGCGGGCTGCGGATGGCCGTCTCCCTGCCTCTGATACGAATGCTGCCGGACGTCGCCGGCGTAACGCCGAACAGGGCCTCCGCCACGTTGGAGCGGCCCGAGCCGACAAGGCCCGCAACGCCGAGGATCTCCCCCGCTCGCACGTCGAAGCTGATGTCATGAAACACGCCATCGAGCGTCAGCCCGTTCACCGAAAGCACGGTATCGCCGATCTCGGCGGCTTCCTTGGGAAACATGTCGGTGATCTCGCGCCCGACCATCATCTTGATGATGTCGTCGCGCGTGACGTCGGCGCTGTCGTGCGTCGCCACATAGGCGCCGTCACGAAAGACCGAGAACTCGTCCGCGATCTCGAACAGCTCGTTCATCTTGTGCGTGATGTAGACGATGCCCTTTCCCTGTCCGCGCAGCTTGCGGATGATGTCGAACAGGTGCTCGACCTCGGTTTCCGTCAGGGCGCTGGTGGGCTCGTCCATGATGAGCACGTCGCTCTCGTAGCTGACGGCCTTGGCGATCTCCACCATCTGCCGCGCCGCGACCGACAGCTTGCGGACCTCCACGTCGGGGTCGATATTGATATGAAGCCGCTCGAACAACTCGCGGGTCATGCGGGTCATGCGGCCGTGGTCGATCAGTCCGAACCGGTTCTTCGGCTCGCGGCGAATCCAGATATTTTCCGCGACCGTCATAAACTGCATCAGGTTGAGCTCCTGATGGATCATGGCAATGCCGTGTTCGAGCGCCGCCAGCGGCGAGTCGAGCGTGACATCTTCCCCTCGCAGGGTAATGCGGCCCCGGTCCGGCTGGTAAATGCCGGAGATGATCTTCATCAGCGTCGATTTTCCGGCGCCGTTCTCGCCCATCAGCGCATGTACGGAGCCGCGCCGCAGCTTGAACTGCACGTCGTCGAGCGCCACGACGCCCGGAAATTCCTTCCGGATGCCCTCGACGACCAGTAGATCGTCTCCCTTGCCCCGGGTATAGGTTCTCACCGCTTCCAGCGTTCTTTCCGAAATCATGGACTGCTTCCTCTCGCCTGAAGCACGGACCCGGCTTGGAGAACACGGCTCCGCATTCTTTATATTATTGATTTTTATCGTATTATTCTCGGTCGGACGGTTTCCTGCGGTCAACCGGAACTTGCTCGCAGCACAGTGGTCCGAGGTGGTGGTCCGAGGCGTTTGACGATCAGGTCGGATCGACGGATGCCGCGAAATCCCTTCACCGTGCCCAAAATGAAGGGATTCAACTCCTTTATTTTAAAGCGCTTTCAAGCAAAGCGGATACCGCTTTGCGTAAAAAAACGCGTCAATTCAGCGAGTTAAAGCATTTTTGCGTTTCAACGAAACATCGAAATGCTTTAAGACGCTCCTTTTCGATCAAACGATTTCATTTGATCGAAACGTGCTCTAGTTGCGCTTGAGGTAGTCCTGCAGGTTGTCGGACGTCACGAGTTCAAATGGGATGAAATTTTCCCGTTCGACGCTTTCGCCATTGGCGAGCTTGAGCACGGCGTCGAGGGCGCTGATGCCCTGCTGGCGGGCATTCTGAAAAACCGTCAGGTCGAGCTCGCCGTTCTGGACGGCGAGAAGGCCGTCGCGTGTCGCGTCGACACCCGCGATCACGACGCTTTCCAGAGGGACGCGGGCGCCCTTCAGCGCCTGGATCGCGCCCAGCGCCATCTCGTCGTTGTTGGCGATCACCGCGGCGGGCTTCAGCCCGGACGTGATCCAGTTCGTCGTGATGTCGATGCCCGGCGTGCGCATCCAGTTGCCGGACTGTTCATCCAGAATCTTGATGCCCTTGCATTCATCCGTGGCCAGCACGTCGTGCACCGCCTTGGTGCGTCCGCGCTGCCCCGTCGTTCCGAGCTGCCCCATGAGAATGACGGCGTCGCCCTTGCCGCCGAGCCGCCGGCAAACCTCCTGCGCCTGCAGCGTGCCGGCCTGGATTTCGTCCGACCCAATCCACGCCTGATTGGGCGGCAGTTTGTCGATGCCCGTCGGCGCCATGTTGACGAACACGAGGGGCACGCCCGCCCGCGCAGCCGTAGCAGAGATAGCCGGACCGGAATCCGCGTCGACGAGCATGATGATGATGCCGTCAACGCCGGAGGCGATAAAATTCTCGACCTGGCTTTGCTGCCGGGAGATATCGCTCTGTGCATCTTCAGCCTGCACGTTGACGCCGTCGAGGGTCTTGGCATGGTCCTGAATGTTGTGGCGCAGCACCGTCAGGAAATTGTCGTCGAACAACGACATGGCGAGGCCAATGTTCTTCGCCTGTGCGACACCTGCCGACAGCGCGGTGATTGCGACGCTCAGCAACAGCTTCTTCATCATCATCATTTCCTCCCGGTTATCATTCTATTATTGTCGTTGGGGTAGCTGCTGCCCCGCGCGGCGCGGGATCTTTCCCGCTCTCCGCTCTCAAATCCGAAAGCCCCGCTTCCGAACATTGTGTCTCCGACATTGCGCTCCTGCGCGGCCGACATCATGACCTTACCTGAAACCCGCCTTTTCTCGCAATAAAAATTGCGCATAAATTAATATCGCAATCTTTATTTTCATTCCGCCTGCCCTTCCGACGCCCGCCGGGCGGTCAGAAGATGGCTGGCTCGTCCACGGCAGGCCCGAAGCCGGTTTCGAGAAAGTCGAAATCGCAGCCCTTGTCCGCCTGCTGGATGTGACGGGTGAACATGTAGCCGTAGCCGCGGCCGAACCGAGGCGGGTGGGGTGTCAGCGCCCGGCGGCGCTCCGCCAGCTCTGCCTCGCCGACTTCGAGATGGATGCGCCGGCGCGGCACGTCGACAGTGATGAGATCGCCCGTCCGCACCAGCGCCAGCGTGCCGCCGACGTAGGCTTCCGGCGAAACGTGCAGGATGCAGGCGCCGTAGCTCGTGCCGCTCATGCGGGCATCGGACAGACGCACCATGTCGCGCACACCCTGGCGCACCAGCTTGCGGGGAATGGGCAGCATGCCCCATTCCGGCATGCCGGGACCACCCTGCGGACCGGCATTGCGCAGCACCAGCACGTGATCTTCCGTGACGTCGAGATCGTCGCTGTCGATGACCGCCTTCATCGACGGATAATCGTCGAACACGAGCGCCGGCCCGGTGTGCTGCAGGAAACGCTGCGCGCATGCGCTCGGCTTGATGACGCAGCCGTTCTCGGCAAGATTGCCGCGCAGCACGGCGAGCGCACCCTCGGCATAGATGGGCCGCTCCAGCGGGCGGATGACGTCGTCGTTGTAGACCTCGGCGTCGGCGATGGTCTCGCCCAGCGTGCGGCCGCTCACGGTTATCTCATCGAGGAAAAGATGCGGCGCGATCTGCTTCATCAGCGCCCGCAAGCCGCCGGCGTAGTAGAAATCTTCCATCAGGTATGTGTCGCCGCTCGGCCTGATGTTGGCGATCACCGGAACCTTGCGGCTCGCTTCGTCGAAATCATCGAGCGTGATATCGTGCCCCGCCCGGCGCGCCATGGCGACGACGTGGATGACCGCGTTCGTGGAACATCCCATCGCCATCGCCACCGAGATGGCGTTGAGGTAGGCGTTGCGGGTCTGGATCGCGGCGGGCAGCAGGTCCTCGCGCACCATCTCGACGATGCGCCGGCCGGCAGCAGCACACATGCGGATGTGGTTGACGTCCGCGGCGGGAATGGAGGAGGCGCCGGGCAGCGTCATGCCAATGGCTTCGGCGATGGCCGTCATGGTGGCGGCGGTGCCCATGGTCATGCAATGGCCGTGGCTTCTGGCGATGCCGCCTTCGACGGCGAGCCACTCCTGATCGCTGATGTTTCCGGCCCGCCGTTCGTCCCAGTATTTCCAGGCGTCGGAGCCGGAGCCGAGCACTTTGCCCTTCCAGTTGCCGCGCAGCATCGGGCCGGCCGGAACATAGATCGCCGGCAGGCCGGCGCTGGTGGCGCCCATGAGCAGGCCCGGCGTTGTCTTGTCGCATCCACCCATCAGCACGACGCCGTCGACCGGGTGCGAGCGGATGAGTTCCTCCGCCTCCATGGCGAGCATGTTGCGGTAGAGCATCGTCGTCGGCTTGACGAAGTTCTCGGAGAGCGACAGCGCCGGCAGTTCGATGGGAAAGCCGCCGGCCTGAAACACGCCGCGCTTGATATCCTCCACACGCGTCTTGAAATGCGCGTGGCAGGGATTGATGTCCGACCAGGTGTTGAGGATGGCGATCACCGGCTTGCCGGCCCAGTCCTCCGCGGCGTAGCCCATCTGCATGATACGGGAGCGGTGGCCGAAACCGCGCAGATCGTCGGTGGCGAACCACCGTGCGCTCCGCAAGGATTTCGGGACGGCGGGGGGAGGTTCCTTCTCGCTCATCTCTCGGCCACCTTTCAGGAAACCGCCAGCCACGACCGCTCGGCGGCGGAGCGGATAGCGGTGTCGATCACCTTCTGGATCTCCCAGGCCTCGCGGAAGTCTGGTCCCAGCCCGTCACCCTTGCCATCACCCTTGCCGGCGATGGCCTGCAGGAACGTCGCCGTCTCGATCACCTTGAGATCGTTGAAGCCGAGCTGGTGGCCGGGTGCGACGCAGAAATGACCGTAAGGCGCATGCTGCGGTCCGGCCTCGATGCGCGTGAAGCCGGCGTGGCGCGCGTCGCCGCCCGCCCGGTAGAAATGCAGCTCGTTGAACCGCTCCTGGGTGAAGACGAGCGATCCCTTGTCGCCGGCGACCTCGAAGGCAAGGTGCATCTTGCGCCCCGTCGCCAGCCAGTTGGCCTCGATGTGGCCGCTGCAGCCTCGCGCGAAACGCAAGGCGACGCGGGCGATGTCGTCGACTTCCACCGCCCGGCGCTCCGCCGAGCCCGGCGCCACGGGGCGACTGGCGATTGCCGTTTCCAGGTCGGCGTTCACATGGGTGATATCGCCGAGCAGGAACCTGGCCATGGCGATGATATGGCTGCCGAGATCGGCGATGACCCCGCCGCCGCCGGCAGGATCGAGACGCCATGTCCACGGCGCCTGCGGGTCGGCCATGTAGTCCTCGGCGTGGATGCCGCGGAACGAGGTGATCTCGCCCAGCTCTCCGGCCGCGATCATGTCGCGCGCCAGCTTGATGA
Organism: uncultured Chelatococcus sp.; assembly: GCA_937863995.1. Lineage (GTDB taxonomy): Bacteria > Pseudomonadota > Alphaproteobacteria > Rhizobiales > Beijerinckiaceae > Pseudochelatococcus. Next base: position 27,698 of record CALMIK010000078.1, on the reverse strand, counting down.
GCGGATTCTGCAGGTAGTTGAAGCCAGCCTGCGTCACGACGCCCGCCGCCGTCGCCGCCTCGACCATGTCGAGCGCCGCCCGGGCATCCGGTGCTATCGGCTTCTCGCAGTGGATGTGCTTGCCCGCCTGCGCGGCCGCCAGCGCGATTTCCCGATGGAGCGCGTTGGGCGCGGTGATGGAGACGATGGCGACAGCGGGATCGGCGACGAGATCGCGCCAGTCCGTCGTCGCCCGGCGGAAGCCGAACTGCGCCTTCGCTGCCTCGGCGGCCGCGCCGTTGACATCCGCCACGACTTCGAGCACCGGCACCGCCGTCTCGGGGAAATAGGCCGCGACCGAATTGTAAGCAAAGGCGTGCGCCTTGCCCATGAAGCCCGTGCCGATGATGCCGACGCCGATATGGGGACGCCCGGTTTCAGAACCCATGATGTTTTCCTTCTCAGACAGCGACGGTCTTGCCGGTCAGCAGGGATTGAAGCGCCCTGTCCGCGAGCAACAGCGCCTGCCGGCCGTCGTGGGGGGTCACAGGGAATGGCGTATGGCTGGCGACGGCATCGATGAAGGCGTCCATCTCGGCCCGGTAGGCGTCGGCGTAGCGATCGAGGAAGAAATTCAGCAGCGGTTGCCGCGCGTCGGTCGTGTCGCGCGTCCAGTGCCGCACGGTCGTCGGGCGCAGGTTGTCGTTAAACAGCGCGCCCTGCGAGCCGAATATCTCGAAGCGCTGGTCGTAGCCGTAAACCGCCTCGCGGCAGTTGTTGATGTGGCACTGGCGGCCCGAGGCGGTGCGCAGCAGCACCATCACCGTATCGTAATCGTCGACCTCGGCCATCAACGCCGGGTCGACGACGCGGCTGCCGATGGCCGCGACCTCCACCGGCTCCTCGCCCAGAAGCCAGCGGGCCATGTCGAAATCATGGATCGTCATGTCGCGAAAAATGCCGCCGGACGACCGCAGGTAGCCGGCGGGCGGCGCACCCGGATCGCGGCTCGATATGATGACCTGCCGCACCTCGCCGATATCGCCGGCGTCGATAGCCCGGCGCAGTTCCCGGCTGCTCGGATCGAACCGGCGGTTGAAGGCGAGCATCACACGGCCGTTCAGCCGGGAAATCTCCGCCACCGCATCGTCCACGCGGGCGAGATCGAGGTCGATCGGTTTCTCGCACAGCACGGCCTTGCCGTGACGAACGGCGTGCAACAGCAGGTCGACGTGCGTATCGGTGGGCGTGCCGATCACGACCGCGTCGATATCCGCGCGCTCGATCGCGGCCAGCGGATCGCTCGAGGGCTCTGCGGACAATTGCGCCGCCAGCTCCGCTGCCGCGGTCCCGAACGGATCGGCTATCGCGACGAGCGTCGCCTGCGGACTTGCCGCGATGTTTCGGGCATGGATTTTGCCGATGCGCCCCGCGCCGAGGACGGCAATACGTACCATTTTATGCTTCTCCCCGTTATCTTTTTATTGATCGTCGAAGGCCCACCATCTTCAGATAAGAAGACGACACCCTCAATGCTCTGTATTGCTTGACTTGAATCGAATTCCCGCTGCTCAGGCGCGCGCCGCGGCCGGAATTTTCTCGCCGACCGCCGCGTAATTGACGATGAGCGCGGGATCGAGGCGCCCGGCAAAAAAGGCGATAATGTTGTCCGCCGCAGCGACGGCCATCCGCTCGGCGCATTCGAGCGTCAGCCCCGCCGAATGCGGGCTGACCACGACACGGTCGGAGGCGAGGAGCGGATTGTGAACGTCCGGCGGCTCTGCCGAAAAGACATCGAGGCCCGCTCCCTGAACGTGGCCGGTACGCAGCGCATCGGCCAGCGCCTCCTCGTCGATGAGACCGCCCCGTCCGGTGTTGACGACGACGGCACCGCGTTTCAGGAGCGCCAGCTCGGACGCGCCGAGCAGCGGCCCGTTGCCGGAATAGGGCACGTGCAGCGTCACCACTTCCGCTTCGCCCAGGAACGCGGGCAAATCCGCCACGGCATGAAAGCCATCGGCCTCGATGCGCGCGGCGTCGATGAAGGGATCGTGAACGTGCACGCCCATACCGAAAGCATCGCACAGCCGGGAGACGGCGCGGCCGATGCGCCCGTAGCCAACCACGAGCACGGTCTTGCCGGCCAGTTCCGTGGCTTGGAAGCTGTTGCGGAACGACCACTGCCCGGCCCGTGTCGCCGCGTCGTAGGCGATGGTGCGGTGCACCACGGCGAGGATGAGCATCAGCGTGTGCTCAGCGACGGAGACCGAATTCACATCGCCGACAATGGCGAGCGCGATGCCGCGCGCGTTGAGCGCCGCCACGTCGACAGCGTCATAGCCGACGCCGTGGCGCGACACGATCTTCAGCCTCGGCGCCTGCGCGATGATGCTTTCCGGCAGCGGCTGGGTGCGGACGAGGATGGCGTCCGCTGAGTGGACGTGGGGCGCGAAAGCCTCGGTTGTGACTTCATCGACCACCTGAAAGGTGAAGCCTTCCGCCCGGCTGAGCCGTTCGATGCCGGCTTCATGAATCCGGCCTGCAACGAGAACATGAGGCATATCAGTATCCTCCGTGATTCTGCTGACGCGGGGCGCCCTCGCCCCGCTCCCCTTCCACGCTGCTTCGGAATGTCTTCAGGCTGGCTTCGGCCGCTCCGGAGAGAAGCCGGACATCGTTGGAGATGGTAACGAGGTCGAAGCCCCAGCCGACCGCCTTCGCGGCATATTCGGCCGACCCATTGTGCAAGCCGGCGCGGATGCCTGCGGCGTGCGCCGTGTCGAGAATATGGCGGATGGCCTCGACCATCTCCGGCTCGTCACGGTCGAAACCGGTGCGGTACTTGCGCCCCGTCAGCCCCAGCGTGAGGTCGGCCGGCCCGACATAGACTCCGTCGAGGCCCGGTGTCGCGACGATAGCCTCCAGGTTGGCGACTGCCTCTCGCGTCTCGATCATGGCGAAACAGACGATTTCACCGTCGGCATGCCGTCCGTAGTCGGCGCCGGCGGAAAAGACCGCCCGCGTCGGGCCGAAAGAGCGCACGCCCGCGGGCGGATAACGCACGTAGGAGACGAGCCGCGCCGCGTCCTCCGGCGTATTGATCATGGGGCAGATGACGCCGTGCGCCCCGGCATCCAGCACCCTCATGACGTCACCGGGATCTAGCCACGGCACACGTGCCATCAGTGCGGCACCGCTCGCGCGCATGGCCTGGAACATCGTTCCCGCCGCCTCTGGTCCGACGAAACCGTGCTGGAGGTCGATCGTGACTGAATCATACCCCTGGCCCGCCATGATCTCCGCCACGAAGGGCGATGAAATCGACAACCAGCCATTGGCAACCGCCCGGCCGGCGGCCCACCTTTCCCGAATCGGGTTCCTGAACATTATGTGCGCCTTTCAGAATGCGACCTGCGCCAGCTTGATGTTCAGAAAGTCGTGGATTCCCTCGCTGCCACCTTCCCGTCCCATGCCGCTGAGCTTGACGCCGCCGAAGGGCGCTTCCGCCGCCGCGAGAGCGAAGCTGTTGACGCCGACCATGCCGGATTCAATGCTGGCGACCGCCTCACGCGCGCGGGTTGGGCTCTGCGTGAAGACGTAGGCAGCGAGGCCGAATTCGCTCGCATTCGCGCGCTCGTATACCTCGTCTACACGGCTGAAGGGCGTGAGCGCAGCAATGGGGCCGAAGTTCTCCTCTGCGAGCGCCAAAGCGTCGTCCGGAACGTCCTTCAGCACCGTCGGTTCGAAGAAGTAGCCGCCGCTGCTGTCCTGCGGCCGCTTGCCGCCCGCGAGCAGCCGCGCGCCGCGACGCTGCGCGTCCGCCACCACGCCCTCGATGGCCTCGAGACGGCGCAGGTTGATGATCGGCCCCATCTGCGACGTCTCGTCAAGGCCATGGCCGAGCTTCAGGGCAGACGCACGCCGCGAGAATTCGTCCGCGAAGCGATCGTAGAGCGACTCGTGAACATAGAAGCGGTCAGGGCTGACGCAGACCTGCCCCGCATTGGCATATTTCGTCGGCACGACGCTATCGAGCAGCTTGTCGAAATCGGCATCGTCGAACACGATGAGCGGCGCGTTGCCGCCGAGTTCCATGCTGACCCTTTTCACCGTCGCAGCTGAATCGCGGATCATCCGCTGGCCCACGCTCGTGGAGCCGGTAAGGGTGATCTTGCGGACCACGGGCGAGGCGACGAGCGGCTCATAGGTGGCGGAGACCGACCCGGCGACAAGGCTCACCACGCCTTCCGGAAGGCCGGCCTCGCGCACGCAATCAACAATGATCATCGCGCTGCCTGGCGTTTCGCTGGAAGGGCGCACGATCACGCTGCAACCCGCCGCCAGCGCCGGCGCGACCTTGCGCGCGACCAGGACCGCGGGGAAATTCCACGCCGTGAACGCGGCCACGACGCCGACGGGCTCGTGCGCCACCTCGATGCGGCCGCCCGGCGCGCGGCTTTCGACGATACGCCCATAGATGCGGCGGGCCTCTTCGGCATACCAGCGGAACTGGTCGATCGACAGCGCCCACTCGCGCCGTGACTGGGCAATCGGCTTGCCCGTCTCCAGGGTGATAATACGCGCCGCCTCATCGGCACGAGCGATCATGCGGTCGGCGATAACATGCAGCGCATCCGCCCGCGTCCAGCCGGGCGTCGTGCGCCAGACCTTCAACGCTGCGGAGGCCCGCGCGATGGCCTCTTCCGTGTCTCCCGCTCCCGCCGAGGGTACGGAACCTATGACCTTGCCCGTCGCCGGATCCTCAACGTCGATGACGCCGTCGCTACCTTCCGCGCGCCAGCCGCCGCCGATGAAAAGTCCGAATTTCGCATACATGTCCGTTTCCTTCCCCCTGGCACTGCCCCAAATCGGCACAGGCGAGCTTGCAACTTCTGTTGCGTTTTGTTGTCGTGTGACTAGATTCAATGCAGGATCCATCGTGACGTGCATCGAACCAGCCTGGAGAACAATGAGATTCGCGACCGTTACCCACCCTTGGCGGTCTTTCCCCGGCATGCTTTCCTTGCCGGAGCACACTTCCTGTCGGGCGATCGGGATGGCAAAAGGCATCGACATCCGCAACGCAATAAAAATTGTTGTTCAATTAATTTCGCAATTATTATTCCTTGTCAAGCCAATTCCAGCGGTCTTCGATAGAGCGGCGGCGGCGGCTTTGAGGTTATGGCGGCTGCCGGGCATTTGGGTTTTCGCGACCCTATCGCCGGCAGGCCCGCCACACGTCGCATGAGAATCCGGAGAAGCTGAATGTCCCGAAAGACGCCGAAAGGCATACGGCAAGCGCCTGACAATCAGGTGCCTGACAATTACGAAGGCATCGTCAACCTGATCACGGAGGAGTATCCCGGGCTGTCCGCCGGCTTCCAGCAGATTGCCCGCTTCCTGACGCAGAATCCGAATGCCGTGGCGCTCGAGTCGATCAATACGCTGGCGACCAAGTGCGGCACCCATTCGTCGAGCCTCGTGCGCTTTGCGCAGCATCTCGGTTTCTCCGGCTTCAAGCACATGCAGTCGGTGTTCCAGACGCGCATCGCCACCGCCGCTCCCGGCTTCCAGGAACGCATCCGTGCACTGGAAGGCGAATTGTCGCGCTATTCCGGCACGGGCAGCGCCGCCCATCTCCACGCCCTTGTGGTGCAGGACATCGCGGCGCTGCAAGGCCTGCTGGAAAGCGTCGGCGAGGCCGATCTCGAGCAGGCGGCGGCTCTGATCGCCGCGGCCGATACCGTCTATATCGCAGGGCAGTTGCGCTCAGAGCCGATCGCCTCGCTCATGCGGTATCTCCTGACCATGCTGAAGCGGCGGGTCGTGCTGCTCGACCCCTCCGGCGGGCTCGCCAGTGAAATGGCGGCGACGATGACGGGGCGGGATGTGCTCATCGCCATCGCCTTCAGACATTATGCCAAGGAGGTCGTGACCATTGCGGAAGCAGCAGCTGCGCGCGAAGTTCCGCTCATCACGCTGACCGATAGCCAGCTTTCGCCGCTCGCCAAGGATGCGCGGGTGCTGTTTACCATCGCGGAGGGCGAGTATACTTTTTCCCGCTCGCTGGCGGCGCCGATGTGCCTCATCCAGTCCATCGCTACCGCGACCGCGATCCGCCTTCATCCGAATACGGATCAGACGCCGCGCATTCCAACCGTCACCGAGACGCTGTTGCGGAAGCAGAAAATTAAATCATAAATTACAATAACTTATTAAATTTTCGACTGCCATTGCAATTTTTGTTGCTAAAACGAGCCGTTGGCAATACAAATTTCACAAGAGAGGCTCCGAGAAGGATGCCGACAGTCCTGGGAGGGACCACTTCATGTCAACGGTTCGTCTCACCATGGCGCAAGCTTTGGTGCGTTATCTCTGCGCGCAGCATACTCTGGTCGACGGAGAGAAAGTCCCTCTGTTTCCGGGTGTTTTCGCCATCTTCGGCCACGGCAACGTCACCTGCCTGTCGGAAGCGCTGGAGGCAGTGAAGGACCGGCTTCCCACCTGGCGGGCACAGAACGAGCAGGCGATGGCGCTGGCCGCGATCGGCTTCGCCAAAGCGAAGCGCCGGCGCCAGATCATGGTCGCGGCAGCCTCCATTGGCCCTGGCGCGCTCAACATGGTGACGGCGGCGGGTCTCGCCCACGCCAACCGTCTGCCGGTGCTGCTGCTCGCGGGGGATACGTTCGTCAACCGGCGTCCCGACCCGGTGATGCAGCAGGTCGAGCATTTCGGCAATCCCACGATCAACGTCAACGATTCCTTCAAGGCCGTTACCCGCTATTGGGATCGCATCACCCATCCTGAGCAGATCATCTCCTCCCTCCCCCAGGCGGTGGCTACCATGCTCGATCCCGCCGACGCAGGTCCCGCCTTCATCGCCCTGCCGCAGGACGTGCAGGAGATCGCCTGGGACTATCCGGAAGCCTTCTTCGCGGAAACCGTCCATGCGGTTCCCCGCCCCCGGCCCGACCGGGAGCGTCTCGCACAGGCTGTCGAGCTGCTTAAATCGGCGAAACGCCCGCTGATCATCTCCGGCGGCGGCACACGCTACTCGGGCGCGGAACAGGCGTTGGCGGATTTTGCCGAGAAGCACGGCATCCCGCTGTCCGAGACCATCGCCGGCAAGGGCGCCGTCACCCACGATCACCCCGCCCATGTCGGCCCGATCGGCATCCTCGGCTCCACGTCCGCCAATGCCCTGGCGGCGGAGGCCGATGTCGTGATCGCGGTCGGTACGCGGCTGATGGACTTCGTCACCGGATCGTGGTCCGTTTTTGCGCCGGACGCGCGCTTCCTGTCGATCAACACCGGGCGCTGGGACGCGACCAAGCACCGGGCTCTGGCGGTGGTGGGCGATGCTCTCGAGACCGTCGCGGAGATAGAGGCCGCTCTCGGCGACTGGAAGACGGACGCCGGCTGGACGCGGAAAGGCCGCGACGAATTCGCCGCCTGGAACCGGGCGCTCGATGACTATCAGCGCCCGACCAACGAACCCGTGCCGACCTACGCGCAGGTCGTCGGCGTCGTCAACGCCCATGCGGGCGAGCGCGACCTGCTGATCACCGCCGCGGGCGGCCTGCCGGGCGAGGTCGTGAAGAACTGGCGCGTGAAGACCCCCAACACCTTCGACTGCGAGTTCGGCTTCTCGTGCATGGGCTACGAGATCGCCGCCGGCTGGGGCGCGGCCATGGCCGACCCCACCCGCACGCCCATCGTCATGATCGGCGACGGCACCTACATGATGATGAATTCCGAGATCTATTCATCGGTGCTGGCCGGACACAAGTTCATCCTCATCGTCTGCGACAACGGCGGCTATGCCGTCATCAACCGCCTCCAGAACGCCAAGGGCGGGGCGTCCTTCAACAACCTGATCAAGGACTGCCGCGTCAAGGACCCGTTCCCAGTCGATTTCGCGGCGCACGCCCGCTCCATGGGGGCGCTGACGCGCCACGTCGAGAGCCTTGCGGAACTTGGCGAGGCCGTCGAATGGGCGAAGACGACGGACCGCACGACCGTGCTCACCATCGTCTCCGACGCCTTCACCTGGACACCCGGCGATGCCTGGTGGGATGTCGGGGTGCCGCAGGTCAGCGATCGCGAGAGCGTCCGCGAAGCATCGCGGGAGCAGCTCGAGGCGCGCCAGAGGCAGCGCGTCGGCGTCTGACCGCCCGGTATTCCGGTTTTTTGTTTCGCAATTGCTCCGGCCGCCGCGCGGCGCGGGATCGAGGAACTGTACCCATGAAAGCCAAGCTTGCAATCGCTCCCATCGCGTGGTCGAACGACGACCTTCCCGAACTCGGCGGCGACACCCCCCTTGAGACCTGCCTGCGGGAAAGCCGCGCGGCCGGATTTTCCGGCGTCGAGACCGGCGGCAAGTTTCCGACTGCCATCGCGGACCTGCGCCGGGAATTGACCGCCCACGGCCTGCAGCTCGCATCGGGCTGGTACTCCGGCACGGTCCTCGACGCTCCCGACGATCTCGCGGCGGAAAAGGACAAGGTCGCCGGTCAGCTTGCATTGTTCAGCGCGCTCGGCGCTGCCTGCCTCGCCTATGGCGAGACGGCGGGCACGATCCAGAACAAGCGCAACGCGCCGCTGAACACCCGGCGCACGCTGTCGGAGGACGAGATCCGTGTCTACGGCCACAGGCTCACCCGCTTTGCAGAACATTGCGCGGAGGCGGGTGTGCCGCTTGCCTTCCATCACCACATGGCGACAGCCATCGAAACCGAACGCGATCTCGATCTGCTGATGGCCCATACGGGCGAGGCGGTCGGCCTGCTCTACGACGCCGGCCACCTTGCGTTTGCCGGCGGCGATGTCCTGCGCGTCATCGAAAAGCACGGCCGCCGCATCGTCCACGTCCATGCCAAGGATATCCGCGCGCCGGTTGTCGACGGCCTCGACCGTGGCCGGGAGTCTTTCCTCGACGCAGTGCTCAAGGGCGCCTTCACCGTTCCCGGCGACGGCTCGCTCGACTTCGGCACCATCGTCAAGCGCATCGCCGACGCCGGCTACGAGGGCTGGTTCGTGGTGGAGGCGGAGCAGGACCCGGCCAAGGCGCCCCCGGCCGAATACGCCGTCAAGGGCTACAGCGCCCTGTCGCGCGCGCTGACCGACGCCGGCTACAGCATCGAGGAATGACACGAGAACCGATCCTTTGACTGGAGCGGTCAGCATTTGGGCTGACCCGCCCGTCCGAACACGAGGCGCGGACAATTATCGCATCCTGAGCGGCGGCGCGTTCCACGCGAATATCCGCCGCTCCGAAAACAACGCTTCACCAGCAATAAAGCTCAACAAAGGGAAGACATGCGGCATGGGCAAGCAGCTTGAAGGAAAGATCGCGGTCATCACCGGCGGCACGCAGGGCCTGGGCGCCGCCATCGCCACACTCTTCGCCGAACGGGGAGCCGCCGGCCTCGTGATCTGCGGGCGATCGCGCGACAAGGGCGAGGCGCGAGCGCGTGCCATCAGCGAGCAAACGGGCGCCAGGGTGGTGTTCCAGCAGGCCGATCTCGGCAACGTCGCCGACGTCCGCGCCGTCATCGCCCGCGCCGATGCGGAATTCGGCCGCGTGGACGCGCTTGTCAACGCGGCCGCGCTCTCCGACAGGGGCACCATCCTCGATACCTCGCCGGAGCTGTTCGACACCATTTTCGCCGCCAACGTGCGTGGCCCGTTCTTCCTGATCCAGGACGCGCTCAAGCTGATGCGCCGGGAGAACACAGAAGGCACCATCGTCAACATCTGCTCCATGTCGTCGGAAGCGGGCCAGCCCTTCATCGCCGCCTATTGCAGCTCGAAGGGAGCCCTCGCGACACTGACGCGCAACACCGCCTACGCGGTACTGCGCAACCGCATCCGCGTGAATGCCCTCAATATCGGCTGGATGGCGTCCGATGGCGAGGATCGCATCCAGCGCGAGTATCACGGGGCGGACGGCGACTGGCTTTCGGCCGCCGCTGCCGCGCAGCCCTTCGGCAGGCTGATCGACCCCAACGAGGTGGCGCGGGCGGTCGCATTCCTGTCCAGCGAGGAATCGGGCCTGATGACGGGTTCCGTGGTCAATTACGATCAGTCGATCTGGGGCGCCTACGATTCCGCCCCCGTGCCCGCCGCGCCGCTTTGATCTCCGTTCGCAAGAGCCGGCGCCATGCGGAACGCGGACGAGGACATCACCAGAGACCTCGCCGGGCAGTCGACGGTACTGCGCCGCCTCGCCCCCCTGTGCGTTGCCATGTTCACCGGTTACCTTGCGGTGAGCATGCCCCTGCCGGTCGTGGCCCTGCTGGTCCATGACCAACTCGGCTTCGGCACGGTGGTGGCGGGTCTTGCGGTCGGCCTTCAGCCGCTCGCCAATCTGGCGATGCGCCCCTGGGCGGGCCGCGCGGTAGACCGGACCGGCGCCAAGCCGATCTTCGTGCGTGGCCTCTGCCTCGCCACGGCAGCCAATCTGATCGCGCTCGCCAGCACGGCGGCCGATGCACCTCTCCTCGCGCTGGCGATCCTGCTGGCGGGTCGCATCGTGCTCGGCATCGCGGAAAGCCTCATCATCACCGGCATCCTGACATGGGCAGTCGGGCGCGCCGGCCCCGGACGTGCGGGGCAGGCGATATCCTGGAACGGAGTCGCCCAATACAGCGCGCTGGCAGCCGGTGCGCCTGTCGGCGTATTGCTTTTCAACACCGGGGGATTTGCCACCCTGAGCGTGGCTGCAACCGTGGTACCGCTCATCGCCATCGCCATCGTGACGCCGCTCGCGGCGCTGCTTCCCTCCGGCGGCGTGCGGTCGCCGCTTCGCAGCGTCGTCGCCCGCGTTTTCGGTCCCGGCTCGCTGCTCGGGCTGGCAGGGCTCGGGTTTGCCGCGCTCACCACCTTCGCCTCACTGATGTTCGCAGCACGCGGCTGGCCGGGCGGCGGGTTGGCGCTGACCGCGTTCGGCATGGCCTTCGCCGGGGCGCGGCTTATCGTCGGGCATCTGCCCGACCGGCTCGGCGGCATGCGCGTCGCCGCCGGCGCCATGGGCGTGGAGGCCATTGGCCAGCTCACGCTATGGCTTGCCCCCTCACCCGCCATCGCGCTTACCGGGGCAGCGATCACGGGGATCGGCTGCTCGCTGATTTTCCCGTCGCTGGCGCTCGAGGCGCTCAGGCAGGTCGGACCGCAGGACAGGGGCACGGCGCTCGGCGCCTTCGCCGCATTTCAGGACCTCGCCCTCGGAATTGCCGGGCCGCTGCTCGGCGTGCTGATCCTTTTCGGCAACGAGGGAACGGTCTTTCTTGGCGGCTGCATCGCCGCCGTCCTCGGGGCTGCGATCTGCAGCGCGGCGCAGCGACGGCTCCCATATCGCCCCGCAACTTGAATCATGTTCAACCTGAATTACGTCAAGGAGTTAACCGATGCGCACGCTGAAAGGTCCGGGCGTCTTTCTGGCCCAGTTCGCCGGAGACGATCCCCCGTTCAACACGCTTGACGGTCTAGCGGGCTGGGCGGCGGAAAAAGGCTTCACCGGCGTGCAAATCCCTACGTGGGACAGCCGGGTCATCGACCTGGAACGGGCAGCGGACAGCCAGACCTACGTCGATGAGATCACGGGCACGCTTGCCCGCCACGGCCTCGTGGTAACCGAACTCGCGAGCCACCTTCAGGGACAGCTCGTGGCGCTTCATCCCGCGTTCGATCTGCCGGCCGATTCCTTCGCGCCGAGGGCCGTACACCGCAACCCGGCCGCCCGGCAGGAGTGGGCCGTGCGGCAACTGGAGCTCGCGGCCGTCGCCTCGCGCCGCTTCGGCCTCGACCGCCACGTCACCTTCAGCGGCACGCTGCTGTGGCCCTATCTCTATCCATACCCGCAATGGCCCGACGGCCTCATCGCGGAAGGCTTCGACGAACTCGCGCGCCGCTGGCGGCCCATCCTCGACCGCTTCGACGCCGAGGGTGTTGACCTGTGCTACGAGATCCACCCGACCGAAGATCTCCACGACGGACTGACGTTCGAGATGTTCCTGGAGCGCGTGAACGACCACGCCCGCTGCAACATCATGTACGATCCGAGCCATCTCGTGCTGCAATCCATCGATTATCTTGCCTACATCGATCATTACCATGAGCGCATCCGCGCCTTTCACGTGAAGGACGCGGAGTTTCGTCCCACCGGCAAGACGGGCGCCTATGGCGGCTACCAGCCGTGGATTTCCCGCGCGGGACGCTTCCGCTCGCCCGGCGACGGACAGGTCGACTTCGGCGCGATCTTCGCGAAGCTCGCGGCCTACGACTTCGACGGCTGGGCCGTGCTGGAATGGGAATGCGCGCTCAAGCATCCCGAAGACGGCGCCCGCGAAGGCGCGCAGTTCATCAAGGACCACATCATCCGCGTCGCGGACCGGCCTTTCGACGATTTCGTCAAGGCCGACGCCGACCGCACCGTCAACCGCCAGATACTCGGTTTGTAAAATTATCGGCCTGTGAGCACCGGAGCCCGTTCATGACGTCAGCGACCACACCCTCCCGCCGCCTGCGCCTCGGCATGATCGGCGGCGGCGAAGGGGCCTATATCGGCGGCATCCACCGCTATGCCGCCCGCCTCGACAACCATTACGACCTCGTCGCCGGCGCGTTCGACGCGGATGCGGCGCGCGGCCACCGTTTCGCCGCCGCCAACTACGTCGCGCCGGACCGCTCCTACGACGACGTCCACGCCCTCATCGCCGGGGAGCGGGCGCGGGCGGACCGGGTGGACGTGGTGGCGGTCTGCACGCCCAACCACACCCACTTCCCCATCGCCAGCGCCTTGCTGAACGCCGGTTTCCACGTCATCTGCGAGAAGCCGATGACGACCACCCTCGACGATGCCGTGGCCCTGCACGAACTGGCGCAGTCCACGGGCCTCTTCGTCGGCGTGACCTACACTTACAGCGGCTATCCGGCCATTCATCACGCCCGCGCGCTCGTGGCGGCAGGCGAGCTCGGCGCCGTCCGCGTCGTGCAGGTGGAATATCCGCTCGAATGGATGGCCACCGGCATCGAGCTCAACGGCAACGCGCAGGCCGCATGGCGCACGGACCCGAAGAAATCCGGCCGTGGCGGAGCCATCGGCGACATCGGCACCCACGCCTATCATCTCGCCGGATTCGTCACCGGATTGCGGGTCGAGTCCCTGTTCGCGGACCTTGCAACCTTCGTCGCGGGGCGCTCGCTCGATGACAACGCCAACGTCCTGCTGCGTTACGAGGGCGGCGCGCGCGGCCTGCTGTGGGCCTCGCAAGTGGCCATCGGCCAGTCGAACAGCCTGCGCCTGCGTGTCTACGGCGAGAAGGCGAGCCTGACGTGGCAGCAGGAACAGCCGAACGAGCTGGTGTTCACGCCGCTCGACGGCCTGCCCGCCGTCATCAAGCGCGGGCGGGACGACCTGGCGCCCGATGCGAGAAGCCGCACCCGCACTCCGCCCGGGCACCCCGAAGGCTACATCGAGGCCTTCGCGAACCTCTACACCGGCTATGCGGAAGCCGTCCGCGCCCGGATCGAGGAGCGCCCGCCCGCCCACGACCCGGCAACCATTCCCACCTCGGCGGACGGCCTCAAGGGCGTCGCTTTCGTCGATGCGGTGGTCGACAGCCATCTCGCCGGCCAGTGGCTGAAACCGGCCTTCACCTGACCCTTCCAGGAAAGCAACGAAAATGCGCCCCCTTCCGGGGGCGCATTCATTTTGTCGGGGACGCGGCGATCAGTAGGGCGCGTCCGGGAAATAGTACTCGGCCGCGTTGCCCTTGGTGATCAGCGGACTGTCGAGAACGTAGCGGCCGGTGATCGGGGCCTGGGTCGCGAACTTCAGCGTCACCAGCTCGATGGCCGGAACGATCAGGGTGGGCGGATAGAAGATGTCCGCGTCCACGAGGTCGTGGCCGTCGATCACGAGCTTGATGACCTTGTTCATGCCCGAGCCGCCGAGAACGGCAATCTTCTGCCGCCCGCTCTGACGGATGGCCTCGATCGCACCCAGCGCCGCGTCGTCGTCGCCGGCCCACACGCCGTCGATCTGCGGGAACCGCTGCAGGTAGTCCTGCATGACCTCGAACCCCTTGTCCGGGTTCCAGTTGGCGTATTGCTTGTCCAGCACCTCGATCTTGCTGCCCTTCAGCGCCTCCTCGAAGGCCTCGATGCGGATGTTGTCGATGGCGGTCGGAATGCCGCGCATGACGACGACCTTGCCGCCTTCCGGGAACTTCTTCTTGAAGTACTCCGCCGCCGTGCGGCCGTACTGCGGGTTATCGCCGCCCACGTAGAGATCCTCGATACCCTCCTCGCCGAGCCCCCGGTCGACGGCGGTGATGAAGACGCCCTTCGCCTTTGCCGCCTTCACCGGCGCGGTCAGCGGGTCGGACTCGAACGGGAGCACCACGAGGGCGTTGACGTTGCGCGCCAGCAGGTCTTCGATGTCGTTCACCTGCTGCGTGGCGCTCGACGACGTCGTCAGGACGAAGTCGACGTTCGGGAACGCCTGCTTCATACGGTCGATCGTGCGCTTCGTGTGATAGTTGAGGCCGCCGGTCCAGCCGTGTGTGGCGGCGGGGATCGAGACGCCGATCACGGCGTCCGCCGCAACGGACGGCGTCGCCCAGCCGGCAAGCGCGATCGTCCCGGCGACGACGGCGGATTTCAAACCCTTCAACATGCAATTTCCTCCCTTTGCATTGTGACAAAGCTTCCCCGTCCGGCCCGCGGGCCGGCGAATGGGTGTGACGTGAGACGGTGACGGTGGCCGCGCGGACGGTCCCCTACCCGCGCGAGCGGTCGCGTTGCACCAGAACCGCAATGATGATGATCGCCCCCTGGAACGCGCCGTTCAGGTAGGGGCTGACGATGCCCGTCAGGTTCAGGATGTTGCTGATGAACCCGAGGATCAGCACGCCGGCGATGGTGCCCCAGATGCGGCCGAACCCGCCACCGAGCGCCGTGCCGCCGATGATGACGGCCGCAATCGCCTCGAGCTCCCACATCAGCCCCGTCGAGGGCGTCACCGTGCCGAGCCGCGGCACGTAGATGGCGGAGGCGATGGCGACGCAGACGCCCTGGATCACATAGGTCAGGATGCGGACACGATCGACCGGGATCGCGGAATAGACGGCCACATGCCGGTTCGACCCGATCGCCGCGACATGGCGGCCGAACCGCACCCGCCGCAGCACGATTTCGCCCACGACCACGATGGCGAGAAGCACCAGAATCGGCACGGTGATGCCGCCGAGCTGGCCGTAATAGATCGGCCGGGCCACGTCCCGCAGCGAGAAGTCGAGCGATATCGAACCGCCGTCGGCGAGCCACGTCACGAGCGAACGGAAGATCCCCATCGTGCCGAGGGTGACGATGAACGCTTCGACCCTTCCCTTGACGATCATGGCGCCGTTCAGGAACCCCGCCGCCGCACCGATGAAGACGGAGAAGAGGATGCCCGCCGCGACGATCTCCCAGCCGGTGCCGAAAGCCGCCGTCAGGTTGTTCATGAACAGGATGGCGAGACCCGCGACCAGCGCCGAGAGCGACCCCACGGACAGGTCGAGGCCGCCCGCGGTGATGACGAACGTCGCGCCGACGGCGATGATACCGATGATGGCGCTGCGGGTGAGCACGTTCGACAGGTTGTCCGCTGTCAGAAATCGGTCACTCATCAGCGAACCGACGATCATCAGCAACACGAGGGCGATCAGCGGCCCACCCGTCTCCAGCGCCCGCCCGAGCGCGCGGAAGGAAAACGAGGCGGTATGCTTGCGTTCGGCGGCGATTTCAGACATGGCTTGCCTCCTCCTGAAGGCCCATGGCGAAGCGGATGATTTCGCTTTCGCTGATGTTGTTCCCGGCCAACTCGCCGGCGATCCTGCCGCCGCGCATGACGATGACCCGATCGGCGAGGCCGACGATCTCCTGCATCTCGGAGGAAATGACCACGACGGCTTTGCCCGCGGCGGCGAGCTCGGCGATGATCGCGTAGATCTTCTGTTTCGCGCCGATGTCGACGCCCCGCGTCGGCTCGTCGAAGATGACGAGGTCGGGATCGGTCGCGAGCGTCTTGGCGATCAATACCTTCTGCTGGTTGCCGCCGCTGAGCGCGCCCGCGGGAACGTCGTGACGCCCCAGGCGAATGTCGTATTTCCTCACCGCCGCCGTCAGGTCGTCCCGCTCCGCGCGCGGATCTATCCAGTTCGCGCCGTTGACGGCGCCTTTCGTCAGGGCCACGTTCTCGTCGAGCGTCTTGCCGAGCAGCAGCCCTTTTCCCTTGCGGTCCTCGGTCAGATAGGCAAGCTTCAATTGCCAGGCCTGCCGGGCGGCCGGCAGGCGGCGCTCCTGCCCGCGCAGCACGAACGAACGGCAATGCGCCGCACGCAGGCCCACGATTGCCTCGAACAGCTCCGTGCGCCCCGATCCCACGAGACCCGCGACGCCCAGGATCTCGCCCTTCCTGATGTCCAGGCTGGCGTCGGCCACGGCGTGGGGCGAGGTCAGCCCCCGCACGCTGACCAGCGTCTCAGGGGAGCTGCGCTTTGCCTTTTCCGGATAGATCTCCGCCAGCGGACGGCCCACCATGGCTTCCGCCATCTCCTCTTCGGAGATGGCTTCGGCATTTGCGACGCGCACGATCTGGCCATCGCGCAGCACCGCGATCCGGTCCGCGATCTCCTTGACCTCGTCGAGACGATGCGAGGTGAAGACGACCGCGCCGCCGCCGCGCCGGAACGCGCGGATACGCTCGAAAAGGTGGCCCGCCTCCGTGCCCGACAGGACCGCAGTCGGCTCGTCCATGAGTATGAGCTTCGGCGAGCGGGCGAACGCCTTGGCAAGCTCAACCATCTGCCAGTCGGAGACGGGCAGGTCGTGCATCCGGGCGCGCACGGGCACCGACGATCCGAGTTCCGCCAGCAGCGCGGCCGACGCCTTTTCCATGGCCTGCCGGTCGGTGAAAAACCCCCGCACACGTTCGCGTCCCAGGAACACGTTCTCGGCGACCGTCAGATGCGGCGCGAGGCAGAATTCCTGATGCACCATCACGATGCCGGCCTCTTCCGCCGCGACGAGGCTCCCGGGCGCAGACTTGCCATCGAAGGCGAGCGCGCCCGCGCTCTCGCGATGGAGACCTGCGATGATGCGCATCAGCGTGGACTTGCCGGCACCGTTCTCGCCGACCAGCGCCAGCACCTCGCCGGCTTCAAGCGACAAGTCGATGCCCTTCAGCACCGGAACCTCGCCATACGATTTCGTGATCTTGTCAAGCAGCAGTATCGGCATGGATGGGCTCGCACGGAGGCGAAAGCTCACCTCCCGTTGCGGACGCCGGCGACAGAGAGCGGCCCGAAAACCCGACGGCGCAAAGGCAGACTACCGCACACGCCAAATGTGCCATGACATCGCATCAGAGAACGAACACATGCTCCCGGATGATTTCGACGCATAAACAAATGGATAGAGCAAAAGGACGCCTGGATTTTGCGCGTCCTGCTCCAGCGCGCGGAACTGCAAGCGTTCCGTCGGCCCTGATAGATCAGGTTGTTTCCTCCCGCTCACACGGGCGCCTTGCTCCGCGTGATTGCAATTTTTATTTCCAATATCATAATTGAGCAATTTTCGATGCGCGTCAAGCGATAACGGAAACCCGCGCCGGGGCTGATGCGGCGCCGGTTTCCACGATGCTGCGCTGAAAAAGCCGGGTCAGGCGCCGGCTGGAGCTTCCTGTTTCTCGGACAACAGCTTTTTCAATGAAACAGCCGGATCGCGGAGTCTGTCGGGATCGGGACGGGCGCCCTGGGCGATCAGCCGCTCGGCGATCTTGATCTCGCGGGACAGCGACGTTCCAGCGCCGAGCCCGGAAACAGCGGCCAGCCGCCCGCCCTCATCGAGCTGGAAGACGAGCAGCGCGCCGTTTTCCATGACCCGCGAAACACCAACGCGCTGCGGGTCGGGAATGCCGACGACCTGCAGACACAGATCGTACTGATCCGACCAGAAGTAAGGCAACGCCTGCGGCTCCGCAGCCCGATCCAGCATCGACGCCGCTGCCTGCTCGGCCTGATCGCGGGCAACGCGCCAGCTCTCGAAGCGGACGACACGGCCATTCAGCCGGAACGAGCAGCAGTCGCCGGCTGCGAAAATATCCGGCGCCGAACTCCGGAAATGACCGTCCACGAGAATGCCGTTATCCACCTGCAGCCCCGCCTCCTCGGCCAGTTTCGTTCGCGGAACGGAGCCAATACCGATCAGGACGACGTCGGCGTCGAGACGCTCGCCCGACGCCAGGCGCACCTCGCGGGACGACGGTGTGCACGTCGCTCCGGTCTCGATGCGGACGCCCTCGCCCACATGCCGGTCATGAAGGGCTTGCGCGATCTCGGCGACGACGCTGCGCCCCAGAATGCGCGGAGCCTGTTCCAGAACCGTCACCCTCGCCCCCCTCGCCCGCGCGGTGGCCGCTACTTCAAGACCGATGAACCCGGCCCCGATGACCACGAGGTGACTGCCGGGCGTTATCCCGGCCAGAATCGCCACGGCATCCCGATCCGTGCGCAGATAATGCCCTCCCTCGACTGCAGCCAGACGGCGCGGCGCGGCGCCGGGTGCAAGCAGCAGACGGTCATAGGAGAACGTCCCGGACGATGTTTCGACTTCTTTCCGTGCAGGATCGATGCTGAATACCGTGCAGCCACGGTACAGGGCGATGCGCGCCTCCGCATACGCCGATTCCGGCACGATCAGCCGCACCGCGCCATCGGATTTCGATAGCGGCGGACGCTCGTAAGGGAAAGCGTGCTCATCGGACAGCAGCGCGATGCCGCCATCATATCCCAGCTCGCGCAGCCGGAATGCCGCCCGCACGCCGGCCTCGCCGCCTCCCACAATCACGATTCCGTATTGGGGCATCACGGCAACTCCACCAGGACGTTTCCGGCCTCGACCCTGACCTTGTAGGTTCT
This sequence comes from uncultured Chelatococcus sp., assembly GCA_937863995.1. Lineage (GTDB taxonomy): Bacteria > Pseudomonadota > Alphaproteobacteria > Rhizobiales > Beijerinckiaceae > Pseudochelatococcus. Next base: position 8,754 of record CALMIK010000078.1, on the reverse strand, counting down.
GAGATTTCGGCAGGCGGGCGCACGCACGGCCGCGCCGGTGCGATAGTCGAACTGGCCGTTATGCTTGGGGCATTCGATGATGTAGTCCATCACCAGTCCGTCCGCGAGCGAGACGTCTTCGTGGGTGCAAAGACCATCCGTGCAGAAATAATCATCTTGGGGACCGCGATATACAGCATACAGGCTGTCGTTGTGCTCGAAACGGATCACGTCTTCTTCATCGATGTCGTCGGTCGCGCAAATTTCAATCCAGGGCATAATCGTCTGCTCCTCAAGCGCCAGGCGGTAGGTATTGCCACTGGCGAGCAAATACCTTCGGTCGGGATCGGCGGCCTCTACTCGGCCGCGCTCGGCATCGGCGCGAGCGCCGGATAGCCGCCGATTCCAGGTGTCGGCTGTCCCGGTTCGAGGTCGCCATGGAACTCCGGCCGGTAAGGCTTGGCGGTGGCAGGCAGTTCGCGCTTGACGAACCAGTCGGAGTTCCCGAACTGCTTCACCAGCGCAGGGATGATCTCGCGATAAGCCGACAGGATCGACGGATGCGCCGGCGGGAGATCATGCTTGATCCTGTCATGGAGCCTGGGCAGGGCATGATACGGCACCATGGGAAACATGTGGTGCTCGACGTGAAAGTTCATGTTCCAGTAAATGAACCGGCTGAAGGGATTCATGTAAACAGTGCGCGAATTCAGCCGGTGATCGAGGACATTTTCCGCCAGCCCGAGATGTTGCATGTATCCCGTCATGACCATATGCCAGCTGCCGAAGAAGATGGGGCCGCCGATGACCATGAAGGGAAGGATAGACTCCATCCAGATGGCCAAAGCTGCGACGGCCAGATAGATGGCGACCCAGATGCGGGCGATCCAGAATGCCTTGCCGCGCTCGCTCTCAGGCACGTAGGATTTCGTTTCCTTCGACATGTAGCCGGCGGCGAGCTTCAGCGTCGCGTTGACGTTGCCGATGAACTCGAAGATGCCGAAGAAATTCAGGATCAGCCGCGCCACGACCGCCGGGCGCATGGCGACGATCTCGGGATCGTGGCCGACGATAATAGTATCGGTATGATGACGCGTGTGACTCCAGCGCCAGACGACCGGATTGCGCAGCATGCAGAAACAGGCGAGCTGGTAAACGGCGTCGTTCAGCCAGCGCGTCCGGAACGCCGTGCCATGGCCGCATTCGTGCCAGCGCGAGTCCATGGCGGACGCATAGAGCACGCCGTAGATTAGCCAGAACGGCGCCGACCACCATGAGGGCCATAACCAGATACCGGCGCCGGCGGCGGTCAACATCACGCCCAGCAGAACCACCGTGTCGCGGATGGCTGGCCCGTCACTGCGTTGCATGAGGACCTTCATTTCCTTGCGTGGAATGTCCGTGTGGTACCATTCCGCCGAAACCAGGCCGATCTCCTCGGCCAGCTTCGCGTCACGCCCCAAGAGAGCGTAGTCGCGATTGGTTCGCGTCATGACGCGTCCTCCCTCTATTTTTTGAAACAGGCTTATTTTCTATTGGTCTTCGGCCAATAGCCCGGGATCTCCGTTCGGATCCCGTTGCCCATGTCCACAGCGCCAAGCTGATCTCGCTGGACTTTTGTATTATCGAGTCGGCGCGGTATATCGCAAAGAAAATTGTGATGCCTTACATCATTTGTTGCATTTCACATCAAAAATTTCTATTAGTTGCGATGTGATTTGAGGTATCAGCATGGCGAAGCGGCCAACGATAAGAGATCTCGCCGAGGCCAGCGGCGTTTCCGCCGCGACGGTCGACCGCGTCTTGAACGGACGAACGTCGGTCCGGACGGCGACGGCCTTGAGGGTTCTCGATACGGCGCGGAGGATCGGCTTTCATGCAACGCCCCTTCTCCAGCAACGGATCGGCGGCGAAAAGCCCGCCCTCGTCGCCGGCCTCATCCTTCCCGGCACCGAGCGGGAGTTCTACGCCCATTTCCAGGCTGAGGCAGAGAAGGCAGCCCGCGCATTTCCACGGTCGCAGATAAAGCTGATCGTCGATTTCCTGCCGAGCATCACGCCGGTCGAAATCGTGGCGAAAATGGAGGCGATGGCGGCCCGGACGCAAGCGATCGGACTTGTGTCGATCGACCATCCGCGCATCACGGAAGAGGTCGAGAGGCTGCGCGAGAACGGCATTCCCGTCTTCGCGCTGCTGTCCGACTTCGCGCAGGGAGCGCGCGAGGCTTACATCGGGACCAATAATCTCAAGGTCGGCCGCACCGCAGCGTCGATGCTCGCACGGGGAATTCCGAAGCAGTCGGAGTCGGCCGAAGTCGCGCTTTTCGTCGGCGGACATCGCTGGCATGGCCATGAGCTGCGCGAGACAGGATTTCGCGTATGGTTCCGGCAGAACCGCCCGGAAATCTCGATTCTCAGTACGCTCGTCAACCTTGACACCGCCGAGCTGACCTATGAGGCGACTTTGTCCTTGATCTCACGTCATCCGCGACTGGCCGCGATATACTGTGCCGGCGGGGGGCGGGAAGGCGTCATCAACGCCGTCCGGGACGAGGGGCACATCGGCCGCATCGACGTCGTCGCCAACGAATTCACCGAGGTAACGAAAAGAGCCATGACCGACGGCGCGGTCTCGCTCGTGATCAATACGCCGGCCCGTGCGATCATGCACGCCTTCTACGACATGGCCCTCGATGCCGTGACCGGCGAGCCGGGGCATTCACCCGGGCAAGTCTTTCTGCAAACGGACCTGATTTTGCCTGAGAGCTTTTGACGCGCGCGTCAGATATCGGGGTCGCTCCGGGTCACGATGCGACCGGCTCCCGCCGGATGTCGTCCCACAACGCGTGCACCATGTCCTTCATCACAAGCGCCTCCGCCCAGTGGTCGGTCGCGTCTTTTCCGTCCGGCCCGGAAATAGCGTAAGGCTGCGGCCCGAGCTCGCATACGAAAGCCAGTGTATCGTTCTCCCCCGCTCGCTTGCTCCAACTGCGAAAACCATGGGCCCACCATGCCATGAACTGATCGAGCCAGATCTTGTGATGAGGATAGGCCAAGGAGATCTGTATCTGCTCGCAACTGGCGATGCGGCCGTGAAAAGCCCATGACTGATCAAGAATTCGCTGCACCAGCCCCTGGTTTTCCAGCGATACCGGCAACACGATTTCATCCCCCGCGACATAATGGGATAAATCGGCGAGAAGCGGCAGTTGCGGTCTGCGGTCGAGCAACGCCAGAGTGAAATGCAGATCGGAGGTCATCCGCCCGCGATGGGTTTCGATCAGGACGGGAAAATCGACTTCCTCCGCCAGCTTTGACCAGCCATCGAGCAGATGCAGACAGAAATCCACATCGCTGGATCTGACATCCGGCTGGATACAGACATGATGCACGCCATGATGGGCGGCATTTTCGAGAACCGGCTTGAGATCGTCCACGGACTTTGGAAAGCACTGACCTTCAGCCTGAAGGCCGCGCTCGCGCAACAGGGGAGCCAGTCGGCTGACGTCTTCCCTGCGGGTATAGTCGGCGCTGATTCCGTCGAACCCCGCTTCGCGTATCCTCTCCAGTTTGCCGTCGAGAGGTGTCTCGACCCCGTTGGTCCGATGACCTTCCATGGCCCAGAGAGCTTGAAAAACCAGAAAATTCTGCATGTGTCCTCCCGCCTCATTATCACTGCCATCGCCTTGTTGCAGCGCGGCGTGGAATTATATTTGCGTTATTATAATTTTTGCATTATTTCTTGCAACAAGAAAGTGGGAACAACCACTCGGCGCCGGATCGGCCTGGCTTTGTAAGTTTCCGGCTCAGCAAGTTTTTTTAACTTCAGAGAACCTTGCCGGGCGCCGTTGTGGCGAGTCCATCTACGCGAAAATTCGTGTGTATCAGAATGTAGATACTTTCTCGTCCCGCTTTCTGCATCAAATCATGGCAACTGTCGAAAAAGACCAATTGGGGGGAAAAATGAAAAATGTAAAACGTATCGGGTATGGACTTATCTCGTTTATGCTGCTGATGGCTCCTGCCAGTTCCGAGGTGATCGGCATCTCCATTGCGAATTTCGACGACAATTTCCTGACTGTTCTCCGCAACGGCATGAGCGACTATGCGCGAAAGAAGGGAAACATTACGCTACAGATAGAAGATGCGCAGGGTGACGTTTCCCGGCAGCAAAGCCAGATCCAGAACTTCATTGCCGCCAAGGTAGATGCGATAATCGTCAACCCGGTGGATACGGATGCGACGGTCGCCATGTCGAAGCTTGCAGAGGACAGGAAGGTGCCCCTCGTCTACGTCAACCGGCAGCCGATCAACGTGGATTCCCTGCCGACGAACCAGGCTTTCGTCGCATCCGACGAAGTCGAATCCGGTACCTTGCAGACAAAGGAAGTCTGTCGCCTTCTGAAGGGCAAGGGCAAAGTCGTCGTCATCATGGGCGAGCTCTCGAATCAGGCCGCGCGGCAGCGGACACAAGACGTCAGGGACGTGATAGCAACACCCGAATGCAGCGGCATGGAAATCGTCGAATCGCAGACCGCAAACTGGCAACGGACACAGGCTCTGGACCTGGTGACGAACTGGATCACCGCCGGTCTTGCGTTTGACGCCGTGATCGCGAACGCAGACGAAATGGCGGTCGGCGCGATCCAAGCCCTGAAGGCGACCGGACGCCCGCTCGACAGCGTTGTGGTGGCCGGCATCGACGGCTCGCGGGATGCGCTCGCCCTCATGAAGGCCGGAGATCTGGAGGTAACGGTGTTTCAGGATGCCTTCGGCCAGGGAAGCGGCGCAATTGAAGTCGCCCTGAAGATCATCCACGGCGAACCCTTCGACCAGAAAACCTACATCCCTTTCGAGCTCGTTACGCCGGCTAACATGGCGGAGTTTGAGAATCGAAACTGAACTGGCGGCGCGACGCCGGCTCCGGCATCGCACCTGAGCGGCCCCTACCCGGGTCATTCCGGAATACCGGAAGCGGACAGGGCAGAAAGAAAGACTACGGCGTTGCTGCGTTTCATTGAAATGCGGCAACGCCATAGTTTTTAGCAAGCGCGTTTTCCTCGACGACAACTGTCAATCCGCGCTTCCGGGAAATTTGGAGTGCGGCCCGTTTGATCTGACCTGATGTCGTGGACGGCTAACGCTCATGGCTTCACAACACACCAAAGTGTGGCTGTCGAAGGTCAGAACCGTCCATGGAGAGGACTGCCTCAAAGCGACAAGCACGTGTTCAGGCCAGCGGGATCACGACGAAATCCAGCAAACAACGGGGCCGCTGCCGGAGAGACAGCGGCCCCAAAGTCAGACAAAAGCGGGTAACGGACCGACGAGAGATCCGTTACGTTGTCCTCACCCGAGGGTGGGCATGACGAACTCGCTACCGGCGCGGATGCCGGTTGGCCAGCGCGAGGTGATGGTCTTCAGGCGGGTGTAGAAGCGCACGCCCTCCGGCCCGTGCATGTGGTGGTCGCCGAACAGCGACGCCTTCCAGCCGCCGAAGGAGTGGAACGCCATCGGCACCGGGATCGGCACGTTGACGCCCACCATGCCCACCTTGATGCGATGCGCGAACTCGCGCGCCGCGTCGCCGTCGCGGGTGAAGATCGCCGTGCCGTTGCCGAACTCGTGCTCGTTGATCCACTTCGCCGCCGTGGCGTAGCTGTCGGCGCGCGCCACAGCCAGCACCGGGCCGAAGATCTCTTCCTTGTAGATCTTCATGTCGGTGGTGACGTTGTCGAACAGCGTGCCGCCGATGAAGTAGCCGTTCTCGAAGCCCTGCAGGGCGAGGCCGCGCCCGTCCACCACGAGCTTCGCGCCTTCCGCCTCGCCGGAGTCGATGTAGCCGCGCACCTTTTCCAGGTGCTGCTTCGTCACCAGCGGACCCATCTCCGCCTCGGGATCGGTGCCGGGGCCGATTTTCAGCGCCCGCACGCGCGGCTCCAGACGCTCGATGAGCGCATTCGCCGTCTTCTCACCCACCGGTACCGCCACCGAGATCGCCATGCAGCGCTCGCCGGCGGAGCCATAGGCCGCGCCCATCAGCGCATCCACCGCCTGGTCGAGATCGGCGTCGGGCAGGATGATCATGTGGTTTTTCGCGCCGCCCAGCGCCTGGGCGCGCTTGCCGGTCTTCGCCGCGGTCTCGTAAATGTAGCGCGCGATCGGCGTCGAGCCGACGAAGCTGACCGCCTGCACGTCGGGATCGAGGAGCAGCGCGTCGACCGCTTCCTTGTCGCCGTGGACCACGTTGAACACGCCGTCCGGCAGGCCGGCCTCCTTCAGCCACCGGGCCAGCAGCAGCGCCGCGGACGGGTCGCGCTCGGACGGCTTGAGGATGAAGGCGTTGCCGCAGGCGAGCGCGACCGGGAACATCCACAGCGGCACCATGGCCGGGAAGTTGAACGGCGTGATGCCGGCCACGACGCCGAGCGGCTGGCGCACCGAATGGCTGTCGACGCGCGCGCCGACGTTCTCGGTGATCTCGCCTTTCAGCAACTGGGGAATGCCGGTGGCGAACTCCACGACCTCGAGGCCGCGCTGGACCTCGCCTTTCGCGTCGGAGAACACCTTGCCGTGCTCGTTCGTGATGACGGCGGCGAGTTCGTCGATGCGCTCCTCGATGATGCGCAGGAAGCGGTTGAGGATGCGGGCGCGGCGCAGCGGCGTGGTTTCGGCCCAGCCTTCGCTGGCCTTGACCGCGACCTCGACGGCGGCGCGCACCTCGGCGGCGGAGGCGAGCGCCACGCGCCCCGTTTCCTCGCCGGTCGCGGGGTTGAACACGGGCGCGCTGCGGCCGCTCGTGCCGGCGGCCTCGATGCCGCCGACGAAGTGGTTGATGTTCCTTGCCATGACGATGACCTCCGCAATATTTCTGTTGTGTCGTTCCCGAAAGGGTGAGCGTCCAGGATCAGCGCCGCGGCGCAAGATCGCCCTCGGAACGATCTCCCTCATTGTCATCTCGCACCTTTCTCTGCACATCAATTTCGTTTATTCATCATCTGTTGTGCGATATTTATAGTCTGAGGGCGAATGGAATGGACTGGGGTCACCTGCGTATCTTCCTGGCGGTGGCGCGGCACGGGCAGCTGCTCGCAGCAGCTCGGCGCCTTAACCTCAACCATGCAACCGTCGCCCGCCGCCTCGACGCACTCGAGCGCTCGCTCGGCACGCCGCTCTTCGAGCGCCGCCCCGCCGGATGCGTCCTGACACAAGCGGGTGAACGGCTGCTGCCGGTGGCGGAACGGATCGAGTTCGAGTTGCTCGGCGTCGCCGAAGGCCTCCGCGACGAGGAAGCCGACGTATCGGGCACCGTGCGCATCGGCGCGCCGGACGGGCTCGGCAACTATTTCCTCGCCTCGGAACTGGGCGAACTGACGAGGCGTCATCCCGATCTTGTCGTGGAGCTCGTCCCCTTGCCCCGCACGTTCTCGCTATCGCGGCGCGAAGCGGACCTCGCCATCGTCCTCGACCGGCCCGTCGCGGGGCGGCTGGTGGTGTCGCGCTTGACCGACTACACGCTGAGCGTCTACGCCGCCCGCGCGTATCTCGACCGCTGCGGCACGCCAGCCTCGCCGGAAGAGCTGGGCGACCATGTGGTGGTGACCGGCGTAGAGGATCTTTCCTATGCCTCCGCGCTCGACTATTCGTCGGCGCTCGAAGGCGAAGCGCGAAGCAGGTTCCGCTGCGCGAGCGTCATGGGGCAGATCGAGGCGGTTCGCGCGGGCACCGGCATCGGCGTGCTGCACGACTTCACGGCCGCCTCCATCGAAGGCCTGACGCGCATCCTGCCGCAGATCGGCTTCCGGCGCAGTTACCACCTGCTCTCCCATCCGGACACCCACGCCATCAAGCGGATCGCGGTTCTGCGTGACTTCGTCCTGCGCCGCTTCCGCGATGAGCGGCAGCGCTTCTTGCCCCACGCCTGAGCGGTGCGGCCATTGGCAGCGATCGCATACGTATACTTGCCGTAGCGCGTATATTCTGAGGCAATTGGAAAGATCGAAGAACGGGCTTCACCGGATCAAACGGCGAGCCGCTTTTGCTACTGGTCTGCCCCCTGAAGAGTGATCCTTCTTGAAGCATGGCTTATGAGCCTGAGAAGGACCTTGAAATGGCAGCGAAAAGACACAAGGCAGAAGAGATCGTCACGAAGCTTCGTCAAGTTGACGTGCTGAATGCGCAGGGAAAATCGATGGCGGAAGCGATCCGGTCGATAGGCGTGACGGAAGTTACATACTACCGATGGCGCTCCGAATACGGCGGCCTGAAGGGCGAGCAGGTGAAACGCCTGAAGGAGTTGGAGGCAGAGAATGCCCGGCTTCGGCGCGCCGTTTCCGATCTTACCTTGGATAAAATGATCCTTGCCGAGGCCGCGAAGGGAAACTTCTGAGCCCCGCCCGTCGCCGCGCCTGTGTGGATCATATCATCGATGAGCTGAAGGTGTCCGAGCGTCGGGCATGCCGGGTTCTCGGTCAGCATCGTTCCACACAGCGCAAGCTCGCCAAGACCCCGGATGATGAAGCGGAGTTGACCGCCAACATCACGGCGCTCGCGCTCCAATATGACCGCTATGGCTATCGCCGTATAACTGCGATGCTGCACCAGACTGGCTGGATCGTGAATGTCAAACGAGTCGAGCGTATCTGGCGACGTGAGGGGCTGAAAGTGCCACACAGACAACCCAAGCGCGGTCGACTGTAGCTGAACGATACCAAAAGGCCGAGCATGCAATAACATTCCCAATGGATCACACAAATGAGGGCAGACCAGGGCCATG
>CALMIK010000077.1 GCA_937863995.1 uncultured Chelatococcus sp. | reverse complement strand
CCGGCCTTCCACAGCCAGTGCGCCAGCCTGTGGGTGACGAGGGCGTGAAAGCCCTTGAAGTAGAGCACGGGCTCGATGATGCGGGTGCAGGCTGGGTCGCGGTCGAGCACCGCCAGCAGGTCTGCGCGCACCGCGACGCCGAGGGCGGGTTCGTCGGCGATCGCCGCTAGGAAGCCCTGGGTGATGAGCTCGCCCGGCAGGGTCGGGTGGCCGAGGCGCTGGCCGATCTTGAATGCGAGAACGGCTTCGAGGCTTTCGTGATTCAGGATGGAACCGGTGATGACGCCGCCGAGATATGGCTCGCGATCGATGACGGCCGCCGCCTCCCGGCGCACGCGCGACCAGACGAGATCATGCGGCTCTGGGGCCGGGATGGTCTGGGGAGCGGTGGAAATCTGTTCCGAAATCATTATCGAGTTCCCGAAAGTCCAGAAGAAGACAACATCGCGAGCGGGGCGTGAAACTGCCCTGAAACGTTCTGCGCCACCGTCAACAGTGGCGAGCCTGCCCCGCCTCATGCGCGATTCCCATTGCCGCTCCTGTTTCCGGCACCCGAAAGCCGCTCCAAACCCGCGCGCCGCCACTCTTTTCGAGGCACGGCATTCACTGGTCCGCGATAAAACGCCACTCATACGCTCAGCCTTCACCGGCGTAGCGGCCGATGAAACGAGGTTCACGCTACATTGAATTTCTTTTAGAGAAAAGTGACAACGCGCGCCGCCCTGGCAGGTTCTTTTCATTTTTGCGTCAGGCGCAGGTCGATCCAGGGCGCGCCGCGGGCGTGTCGCCCGCATGGCGCTGCACCAATCACGTTATCCCATGACCAGGACGAAGCCGATCGCGGCCACCACGGCCCCGGCGAGCACTTCCAGCGCCGCGATGGCGCGGGCGCCCGCGCGGCTGCCGTCGCCGGCGCTGTTCGCCGCCAGCCGCGTCGCGAGCCGCTTGGCGAAGACGGCGAGGCTCGCCAGCGCGCCGACGGTGATGAAGGTGCCGAGCGCCATGGCGAGCGTGGCGGCCACGCCTGCCGCCGGCATGCCCCGGGAGAAGGCAAAGACGAGCACGATGATGGCGCCTGAACAAGGGCGGATGCCGGCGGAAAGCGCCACCGCCGCCATGTCGCGCAGACTGTCGATCCGCGTCAGTTCCGCCGGCGTGAGCATGTGGACATGGCCGCACAGGCCGCCAACCCCGCATGCGGGATCGTTGCAGGCGGCGACGTCTCCCGCTTCGACCGCCTCGGCGCGGAACCGGCCGGACCCCGCCTGCACGGATGGCTGGAACGCGAGCCCGGCCAGGGCATCCGCCGGCGGCGCGCGCATGAGGGCCGCGAGACGGCCCGTCTTGCGCCACAACACGACGAGGCCGACGATGGCGACCAGCGCGAAGCTCGCCTGTTCGATCACGCGGGCGGTGGCGTTGACGGCGGCGGCGGTCGCGCCCAGCAAGACGCTCAGCACGCCCACGATGGCGATGGCCGACAGGGCCTGCAACACGGACGAGGCGAAGGCGAGCCCGAGCCCCCGGCCGATGGACCGCCGCCCGTCCGCGACGAGATAGCCCGAAATCACCGCCTTGCCGTGACCGGGGCCGGCGGCGTGAAAGACGCCGTAGGCGAAGCTGAGCGCCACCAGCGTCCAGACGGCGGCGGCTCCGCTGGGGAATGCCTGAAGCGCGGCGAGCATGCGGGCGTAAAAGCCCGACTGGATGGCGAGGATGGCCCCGCCCATGCCGCTGGCGGACGGAACGGCTTCGCTGGCTCCGGCGGCGAACGGATGGCGGGAAGCCGGCACGGCCTCCCCCGGCGCGCCGAAATACGATACCAGCGCGGCGAGCCCGCCGACGAGCGCCAGCGCCAGCATCGCTATGGCGACGCGTGTCAGCCCGTCCCTCAGCGCGGATCTCGGGGATGAAGCCAGAATCGTCGTGTCGCTCATGTCGATGCGTGCTTTTGCTGTCGCGGCCAAAAAGCGCTTTCGGCTCGCGGGGCGGTCGTTACGGGCAGGCGACGATGGCCCGCGTGGCGAAATCCTGACTGAGTTTGGAAGCGGACGTCAAGGCATTGAAAAAGGCCTCCGACAGTTCTTCGTCCTCGAAGACGCGCTGCTCCGGCCGCCTGATGGTGATCGCGCACGCCTGCTGGCGCCCCGTCACCGTCGCCGCGTCGTCGCCGGGGGCGAAGAGGAAGGACACGAAATAGGTCGGATCGAACAGTTCCACCGCCAGCACCTTGTTTGCCGGCGCGGGCGGCTCCACGGGCAGGGTGAAGTGCAGTGTGAGCACGCCGTCGCCGAAGGTCATCGACGAATCGGTTGCCTTGGTGAACGGAATCGACCGGCCGTTGGCCTTGACGGTGGTGAAGAAGTCGAACTCGAGCAGGCCCTCGACATTGGTGCTGGCGAGGTCGGCGAGCTCGGAAGGGTCGAGCTTGCCGTCGCCATTGGTGTCGAGGCCCTGGGTGGCGTATTGCGAATAGGCCGCATCGAACGTCCAGCTGTGGCGGATCGCGGTGACGTTGTCGCCGTCGAACGCGAATTGCGACCGCGCCGTCACCCAAACGTGCGGGTGCGCGCTGGCATCGCCGGGCAGGGCGGTCGCGGCAAACCCGAGCGCCACCAGCGCGGCGAGGGCGCGCCATCCGCGAGACATCCTGTCGTGGTCCAGCATGGATCGATCGTCCTGTCGTCCGCGGCACTGTGCCGCGCTTCATCCGGCGCGGGGCCGCCTCACGCCTATATCACCGCCCGGCTCCCGCGCCCATCGCGATAGCAGCCTGTGCACGATAGCCGCCTTTGCGGCCATGATGTGGACGAGCGCGCGGCGGCGATGTCCGCGAACGGACATATTTGTTGCGGCCGCATCTGGATTTCTCCTGCCCCGACGTCCTATAGATCATGGATCGTCCGGTTGTGCCGAGGGGGCGCGCCGGCGGATGTGGAGAGGGTCATGCGCCACGGGTCCCGTTTTTCTGATGCGATTTCCGCCTGCGCGATCACGCGGTTGTGTTCGCTCGCGGTTGCCGCCGTGCTGGCGCTGCCGCTCGCGCAGTCCGCGTCGGCCGCCGACCTGAAGGCCATCGCCATCCTGACGCCTGAGGCCGCGACCGATTTCGGCTGGAACCAGCAGGGCGTCGAGGCGGCGCGCAAGGCGGCGGCGAAGGCGGGCGTCGAGGCGCTGGTGGCGGAAAACCTCGGCTACGGCGACGTGCGCCCCGTGCTGCGTGAGCTGGTGGAAGACGGCGCCGGCCTGCTCATCGCCCACGCCAGCGGCTACAATACCGCCGCTCCCGAAATCGGCGCGGAACTCGGCGTGCCCGTCGCCATCACCGACCTGCCGCAGGCGCGCGTGCCGGGCAAGGTGGCGGATTACACGCCGACCGGACACGAGGGCGCTTACCTCGCCGGACGCCTTGCCGCCAAGCTCACGCGCACCGGCACGCTCGGCATCGTCACCTCCGGCGAGCCGCCGGGCTGGAACGCGCAGTCGGCGGCGTTCGCCGAGGGCGCGCGGGCGGAAAAGCCCGGCATCGTCATTCGCTACGCCGTGATCGGCCCGGCCGCCTACAGCGATGCCGCGGGCGCGCGCCGCGTGACCGAAACGGTGATCGCCGCAGGCGCCGACATCATCTTCGGCCAGGGCAACGGATCGAGCTTCGGCATGCTCGCCGCCGTCGAGGCCACGCCCGCCGTCGATGGCGGCAAGGTCTGGTTCATCGACGTGATCGGCGACAAGACGCCCATCGACAAGGGGCACCTGCTGTCGTCCGTGATCTGGAACCTCGAACCGGTATTCTCGGCCATCATCGCCGATGTGAAGGCGGGCACCTACGGCGAGAAGAATTACGGCATCGCGCTCAAGGACGGCTCGGTCGGGTTGCTGAAGACGCCGCACATTCCCGATGATACGTGGGGGCAGATCGAGGCGATCCGCCAGCAGATCATCGACGGCGCGATCGTGCTGAAGCCGGTGTTCGACGCGGCCGGCGTCCACGCGCTCGTCACCACGACCACCACCACGCCCTGAGGCGGCGATACCGTCATGTCAGCCGCGCCGTTCGTGTCGCTTGAGGGGCTGACCAGGTCGTTTGCGGGGGTTCGGGCGCTCGACGGCGTCGATGTCGCTTTTCATGCCGGCGAGGTGCATGTGCTGCTGGGCGAGAACGGCGCGGGCAAATCGACGCTCGCGGCCATCCTCGCGGGCGTGCAGCAGCCGGATGCTGGCACAGTCCGCATCGATGGCACGCTCCGCAGCCTGTCGTCGCCGCGCGAGGCGATGGCGCGGGGCATCGGCGTGGTGTTCCAGCATCCGCGATTCGTGCCGAGCCTGAGCCTCGCCGACAACGTCGCGCTCGGCGGCGGGCCGTGGTGGCGCAGGCCGCTGCCGGCGGAGATCGCGCGGCGCATGCGCGAGGCGGAACGGCGCATCGGCGCGACCGCGCCGCTCGATCCGCTTGCAAAGGCCGGGTCGCTGTCGCAGGGCGAGCTGCAGCGCGCCCAGATCGTGCGGGCGTTGATGCGCGACAGCCGCCTGCTGGTGCTCGACGAGCCCACGTCCATGCTGACGCCCGAGGAGGCGGCCGATCTCGTCGCCCTGATGCGCCGCCTGGCCGACGACCCGGACCGGCCGATGGCCATCGTCTTCGTCACGCACAAGCTCGACGAGGCGCTCGACTGCGGCGACCGCATCACCGTGCTGCGGCGCGGGCGCAAGGCGGGGGAGCTGCGCCCCGGCGCGGACATGCCGCGCGAGGCGGCGCGGCGCGCGCTGCTCGCCATGATGTTTTCGGGCGCCGCCGCCCTCGCGCCGCGCCCCTCCACGGGCGTGCTGCCCGATGCCGGACGGGAGATTTTGCGCATCGAGGGCCTTGTCGCGCCGCCGCTCGACGGTATCTACCTTTCCGTGCGCGCGGGCGAGATCGTTGGCGTCGCGGGCATCGACGGCAACGGCCAGCGCGAGCTGGCCGAGGCGCTGGCGGGACAGCGGGCGATGGTGGCCGGCGACATCAGGCTCGATGGTTTGCCGCTTGGCCCGCTCGGCGTCGCGGCGCGTTTCAGGCGCGGCCTGCGCTACGCCAGCGACGACCGGCTCGGCGAAGGCGCCGTGGGCGCGCTGCCGATCGCGCTCAACCTGCTGCTGAAGCGCATCGGCGCGGCGCCGTTCTGGCGGCGCGGCGTGGCGCGGCGGGTGGCGATGGACGCCCATGCCCGCGCCATGATCGCGGCTTTCGACATCCGCGCCCCCGGACCGCACACGCTTGCGGCGCACCTGTCGGGCGGCAACCTGCAGAAGGTCATCCTGGCGCGCGAGCTGGAGACCGGCGCGCGTGCCATCGTCTTCGCCAAGCCGACGCACGGGCTCGACATCGTCAGCGCCGCCGCCTGCCGCGAGCGTATCCGCGCGGCGGCGCGGTCGGGCCTTGCCGTGCTGCTGATCTCGACCGACCTCGACGAGATCGTCGAGCTCGCCGACCGCGTCGTCGTCATGTCCCGTGGCCGCATCGTGGCGCGCGTGGCCGGTGGCGAGGGCGCGCGCGAGGCGGTGGGGCGCGCCATCAGCCGGGGCGAGCGGCGGGCGGAGGCGCAGGCATGATCGTGGGTCCGGCGGCGGGGCATTTCCTGCGCGTGGTGGCGGGGCCGCTCCTGGCGGCGCTGGCGCTGACGGCTATCGTGCTGCTGCTGCTTGGCGTCGATCCGGCGGCCTATTTCAGGCAGGTGGTGCAGCGCGGGCTGCTTTCGCCCTCGGGATTGCAGGCTGCGATTACCCGCACGGCGCCGCTGCTCTTCATCGCCGCGAGCCTCATCCTGGCGTTCCGGGCCGGCATCTGGAACCTTGGCGGCGACGGGCAATACCTGCTCGGCGCGGTGGTTGCGGCAGCGCTCGCAGCCCCGCTTGCGCAGGCGCTGCCGCTGTGGCTCGCGTGGCTCGCGTGCTTTGCCGCCGCCGCCGCCATCGGCGCGGCGTGGTCTGTGTTACCCGCGTGGCTGCGCGCGTTTCGCGGCGTCAACGAGGTCGTGTCGTCGCTGATGATGTCGTTCCTCGGCCTGTCGCTTGCCAACGTTCTGATCAAATTTGTCTTTCAGGACCCCGGCACCACCGTGCCCCAAACCGTGACGCTGCCCGTCGCCGACCGCCTGCCGCGCCTGCTCGGCGGCGCCCTGCCCACGGGCGTGCTGCTGGGGCTGCTTGCGGTGCTTATGGTGCACTGGGTGATGACGCGCACGGCTTTCGGCACGCGGCTGCGGATCGTGGGGCTCAACGCGCGCGCCGCAGCTCATGCGGGGCTCGACGTGCCGGGCCTCACGCTGGCGGTGTTCGCGCTGTCCGCCGGTCTCGCGGGCCTCGCCGGGGCGGTGGATGTGCTGGGCGTGCAGGGCAACGTGCGCGCCGACTGGAACCCCGCCTACGGGTTGATGGTGGTGCCGCTGGTGTTTCTTGCCCGCTTCAACGGCTTTGGCGCCATCGTGTTCGTGTTCGCCTTTTCGGTGCTGTCGGTCGGCGGCGAGAGCGCGGCGCGGCGCCTCGGCGTGCCCAATTACGTGACGCTGATGATCGTGGCGATCCTGCTTGCCGGTCTTGCCGCCGGCGAGGTGCTGGACCAGCGCGCGGCGCGCCGGCGCGATGCAGCGCGGGCGGCAGGCGGGGAGGCGGCGCGATGACCGATCTGCTGACGCCGGCCTTCGCCACGGCGCTGCTCGCGGGGGCGATCACGGCCGGGGTGCCGCTGCTGTTGGCCGGGCTCGGCGAGCAGATGTCGCAAAAGGCGGGCGTGCTCAACATCGGGCTGGAGGGCATGATGCTGGCGGGCGCTTACGCGGCCTTCGTCGCGGCGCACGGCGCTGGTCCCTGGGCGGGCTTCGCGGCCGGCATGCTGGCCGGCATGGCGGTGGCGGCGGTCATGGCGGTGATGTCGGTGCGGTTCGGCCTCAACCAGATCGTTACCGGCATTGCGCTGCTGCTCGGCGTCGAGGGTGTCACGGCGATCCTGCATCATCTCAAATTCGCCACCACCTATCCGCGCCTGTCGCCGGTGGCCTCATGGCCGCTGCCGGGCCTCGCGGAGCTGCCGGTGGCGGGGCCGGCGCTTTTCGACCGTCCGGCCATCGTCTACGGCGCGATCGCGCTCGTCGCCGCGATGGCGTGGATCTACCGGCGCACCTATTTCGGCCTCGCGCTGCAGGCGGCGGGCGAGCGCCCTTCCGCGCTCGACGCGGCGGGCGGCGATGTGGTGCGCACGCGCGCGGCGGCGGTGCTGGCTGCTGGCGCGTGCGCCGGGCTCGGCGGCGCGTTCATGAGCGTGGTGGCGGCGGGCATCTTCGTGCCGTTCATGACGAACGGGGCCGGCTTCATCGCCATCGTGCTGGCCATGCTGGCGCGCGGACGCCCGCTCATGGTGCTTTGCGGGGCGCTGCTCTTCGGGGCGTGTCTTTCCGCCGCGACGGCGCTGCAGGTGGCGGGCGTCGATGCGCCCGTCGACATCGTGCAGATGCTGCCGTTCGCCGCCGTGCTGCTGGTGCTGGCGCTCTTCGGGCAGGGCGGCGCGCTGCCGGCGGCGCTGGGCGAGGCGTGGCGGCGCGGCGATCCGCTCGGCAAGTAGTGTTTTGGCAAGTAGTGTTACTGGTTCACCGCGCCGATGAGCCGCTCGCGGATGCGGCGCGAGATCTGGTCGATGGTCGCGACCGTGATGAGGATGAGCAGGATGATGTAGGCCACCTCGTCGAAGCGCATCACCTGCCAGCGCGAGATCAGCTCGAAGCCGATGCCGCCCGCGCCCACGAGTCCGAGCACGGTGGCGGAACGGGTGTTCGACTCGAAGAAGTAGAGCGCCTGCGACACATACACCGGCAGCACCTGCGGCAGCAGCGCATAGCGCTGCACCGTGACCGGCGACGCGCCCACCGACTGGATGCCCTCGACCGGTCCCCGCTCGGTGTTCTCGATGGCCTCCGAGAACAGCTTGCCGAAGGTGCCCGTGTCGGAAATGAAGATGGCGAGGATGCCCGCGAGCGGCCCCAGGCCCACGGCGGAGATGAAGATCAGCGCCCAGATGATCTGGTCGATGCCGCGCGCCACGTCGAAGGTGCGGCGCGTGAGGAAGCGGATAATGAACGCCGGGATGACGTTGCGCGCCGCCAGGAACGCCAGCGGCAGCGCCACGATGGCCGCCAGCGACGTGCCGATGAACGCCATGGCGATGGTCTCGCCGAGCGAGCGGAAGATATCGGCTTGGGCGAAACTGGCGAAGTTCGACCAGTCGAAGAAGTTTGCCAGCAGCAGCCCCGCGCGCGGATCGGGCGAGAGCAGGCGGGCGGGCGTCAGACCATAGGCGATATGCAGCCATACCAGCACGGCGAGCACCGCCGCCATGATGCAGCCCACCAGCGTGCGCCGGCCCGGCGACATGCCGAACGCGCCCGGGTTGTGCAGGCGCGCGGCGCGGATCTCTTCGGGGGTGACGGCGTCGAGATGAATGGGGCGCATGCCGGTTTCCTTAAAGCGCTTTCCGATCGATCCGGGTGAGTCGATCGACTGGAATTCGCTCACAATCAAAAAGTTAGATCACCCGCGCGTCGCGGATCAGGCGCTGGCGCAGATAGCCCGACAGCGTATCGATGAGCACCACGAGCAGCACGATCAGGATGATGACCGCGCTGATGTCCTCGTAGCGGTTGAAGTTGATGACCTTCTTCAGTTCCTCGCCGATGCCGCCCGCGCCGACGACGCCGATGATGGCGGAGGAGCGCACGTTGATCTCGAACCGCAGCAGGCCGTAGCTCAGGAAACCCGGCAGCACCTGGGGCACGATGGCGTAACGGATTTTTTCGAACCAGTCGCCGCCCACGGCGGTGATGCCCTCGGCCGGGCGGGGGCTGGCGTTCTCGTTCAGCTCCGAGAACAGCTTGCCGAGCGCGCCCGCCGAATGCAGCCCCATGGCGAGGATGCCCGCGAGCGGCCCGATGCCGTAGCAGAAAACGAAGAACAGCGCGAAGACGAGGTCGGGGACGGAGCGCAGCAGCTCAAGGAAGCGCCGGCACGTCCAGACGATGGCGCCATGCGGCGACAGGTTATAGGAGGCGGGAAAGCTCAGCACGAACGCGATGGAGAAGCCCATCAGCGTGGCGAGCACCGCCATGGCCACCGTGTCGACGATGAGGCGCAGAAACGTTCCGATGTTGTAGAACCAGTAAAGCAGCGACTGCTTGGTGTCCCAATCGCCGAAGAGATGCGTCAGCGACACGACCGGGATGCGCTCGGAAGAACTCTGCGACACCGGGGTCGAGAACAGCTTGGCGATGTAGTCGCCGAGCTTGGGCAGGCCGTCGATCAGCGGCGTGATGCCGAAGTCCGTCCACCAGGAGGCGAGCGCGAACAGCCCCGCGAAGATGGCGATGCCGAGAAGCGAGGCGCGGAACTTCTCCCGCCGGTGGGCGTCGATGCGCGTGCGCATCAGGTCGAAGCTGGCGGCGCCGGTCGGCTGCGTCGTCATGTCGGTTGTCTCGTCGGTTCAAAGAGAGCCGTCCCGCGGCCGGGCCGCGGGACGGTTGACGTGGGGGAGGCGATCAGCTGCGGCGGCCGCCGGCGGCTTCCGCCTGACGCAGCTTGATGATGTCCTCGTAGAGGTCGAGCGTCGCCTTGGCGTAGCCCTTGCCCGAACCGCGCTCGATATCCTTGTAGATAGCGGGGTGGCTCTTGGGCAGGTCGAGGTGGATCTGCAGCAGCTTTTCCTTCAGGTCCGCCGGCAGGTCGGCGCGGACAGCCCACGGGCCGTTCGGGATCTTGCCCGACTGCCAGATGATCTTGACGTCATCCATGTTGAGCAGCTTCTTGTCGACCATGGCGCGCAGGTTGCCGCGCGAATAGCCTTCCTTGATGTCGCCCTGGCCCGAGGTCCACGTCACGGCGACGTCGTACTGCTTGTTGAGCACGGCGAGCACGCCCTGCTCATGGCCGCCGGCGAAGCCCACGCGCGAGAAGAACTTCTCCGGGTCCTTGCCCTCGGCCTTCAGCGTGGCGTTGGGGATCAGGTAGCCCGAGGTGGAGTTCGGATCGGCGAACGCGAGCGACTTGCCCTTGGCGTCGTCGAGCGAGTTGATGCCGCTGTCGGCGCGCGTCACGGCGACCGAGTAGTAGAACGTCGAACCGTCGTTCTCTTCGGCGACGACGAGCGGCTCGATGCACTTGTTGCAGTCGAGGTAAGCGCCGGCGAAGCCCGAGGCGCCGAACGCCGCGATCTCGACCTGGCCCGCGCCGATGGCCTGCATGATGCCGGCGTAGTCGGTGGCGGGGAAGAGCTTGACCGGAATGCCGAGCTCGGTTTCGAGCAGCTTGCGGTAGGCTTCGTTGCGGGTCAGCAGGTCAGAAGCGTTCTCGCCGCCGATGAGGCCGACGCGCAGCTCCTTGACGGTGTCCTTGTAGCCCTGGGCGTGGGCCGCCATCGGGGCGGCGAGGGCGAGCGCAGCGGTGGCCGCCGCGAGCATCAGCTTGCGAAGCATGGTGTGACTCCAGATTGTCGTTAAGGCAGTATGCGTTCGGCTTGGGAGCCAAGATGAACGCGCGTTATCGTTGGGGGCCGAGGCCGTTCTCCCCGCCACCGGAGGCCCAGCCGGCGGCGCAGTCAGGCAGTCCGTTCAGGCGGTCGCGTATTGCCTGCCCGGAATGATGGCGGTCGAGGTGATGCGCTCGTCGAGCGGCGCGCCGTCGGTGCCGTAGATCTGGCGCACCACCGCGTCGTCCAGCTCCGCCGGCGCGCCGTCGAACACGACGTGGCCGTTCGCCATGCCCACGATCCGGTCGCAGTAGTGGCGGGCGGTGTCGAGGGTGTGCAGGTTGCTGATCACCGTGATGCCGTCGCGCTGGTTGATGTCGCGCAGCGCGTCCATCACAACCTTGGCGTTGAGCGGGTCGAGCGAGGCGATCGGCTCGTCGGCGAGGATGATGCGCGGCTCCTGCATCAGCGTGCGGGCGATGGCGACGCGCTGCTGCTGGCCGCCCGAAAGCGTGTCGGCCCGCTGCAGGGCCACCTCGGCGATGCCGAGGCGCTCGAGCGCGCGCAGCGCGAGCGTCCGTTCGGCGTCGGTGAAGGTCTTCGTCAGCGAGCGCCACAGCGGCACGTGGTTGAGGCGCCCGGTGAGCACGTTGGTGAGCACGTCGAGGCGGTTCACCAGGTTGAACTGCTGAAAGATCATCGCGGCGCGCGAGCGCCAGTTGCGCAGCTCGCCGCCGCGCATGGCGGTGACGTCGGCGCCCTCGAACAGGATGCGTCCCTCGGAGGGGTCGATGAGGCGGTTGATCATGCGCAGCAGCGTCGACTTGCCCGCGCCCGAGCGCCCGATGACACCGACCATGCTGCCGACGGGGATCTCGATCCGCGCACCGGCAACGGCTGCCTTGTCGCCGAAGCGCCTCGTCACGTTGTCGATCACCAGCACTGCCGCTACCCCGCCCCGTCCATCCGAAATCGGGCGAAATTTGGCATCGGCATGCTACACGACGATGACAAGGTTAGCGCAAATTTACCAATTGTCAGTAAAATGCCAGATCGAGGCGGCGCACGGGTTTCAGGCCGCGCGCAGCAGGGCGTCGGCGGCGATGCCGGCGAAAAGCAGCAGGCCCGCCTCGCGGTTGGACTTGAACAGCCGCAGGGCAAGCTGCCCGTCAGCCGGGTCGATGGCTTTCACCTGCCAGGCGAGATGGACGACGAACAGCGCGAGCCCCACCCAGGCGGCGGGGCCGGTTTGCGCCGTTGCCAGCGCGCCGGCGAGCAGCAGCGCCGCCAGCGCGTAGCATGCGCCCACCCCCTCGCGCACCCGTGCCCCGAAAAGCCGCGCCGACGACTTGATGCCGACGACGGAATCGTCCTCGATATCCTGCAGGGCGTAGATGGTGTCGTAGCCGACCGTCCAGGCGATGGCGGCGGCGTAGATGAGAAAGGCGGGCGCATCGAGCTGCCCGAAAATCGCCGACCAGCCCATCAGCCCGCCCCACGCGAAGGCGAAGCCGAGCACGAGCTGGGGCATCGAGGTGACGCGCTTGGCGAAGGGATAGGCCGCGACGATGGCGAGAGACCCGAAGCCGAGCAGGATCGTCTCCCGGTTGAACTGCATCAGCACCGCAAGGCCGAGCACGCACAGTCCCAGCAGGAAGAATACCGCCTGCTTCGTGCCGACCTGCCCCGCCGGCAGCGGCCGGTTGCGGGTGCGCGCGACCTGTGCGTCGAGATCGCGGTCGACGATATCGTTGTAGGTCGTGCCCGCGCCGCGCATGGCGACGGCGCCGACGAGGAAAAGCATGAGGTGCCAGAGATTGGGCGCCAGTCCCGCCGCGCTCGCGGCCAGCGCCGACGACCACCAGCACGGCAGCAGCAGCAGCCAGCTTCCGATCGGGCGCTCGATCCGCGCCAGCCTGAGATAGGGCCGCCATTGCGCGGGAGCGTGCGTATCGACCCAGTTGCCGGGCCGGGCATCGGGCAGGGAGGTGTTATCGTCGGGGCGGATCGTACCGGGGCGGTCGATGCCGGTCGGGTCGGTCATGTCGGCGGCTCATGATTCGAATGGCTGCGGGCGGCATACCACACTATCATCCCCGCAACGCAATCGGATGCGCCGCGAGATCATCCTGCCGGCTGGCCTGCCGAGTGGATCGCTTCAAAGCGCTCCCTTGGGAACCGGGATGCGGCCGGTCACCGGATCGCCGTCGCTGCCGCCGAGCATCGGCGGACGTGGCGTCTGCGCGGCTTCGCGGGCGCGCTTTTCCATCGCCGCCTGCTGGGTCGCGGCGCGGCAGGCCTGGGTGCGGATCTCGCCCGCCTTGGCGTTGTCGGCCTTGAGGCCATCGATGAACTGCGGCGGAACCTGGCACCAGTCCTTGTTGGTCTCGAGCCACTTGATGGCCGAGTCGCCGTTCGACACGAGGTTGCGGAACAGCGAGCAGGCGTTGCGCGGATCGGGGCGCTTGCCGAGCTTGTTGATGCGGTTCACCAGCGCCTTGCGATCTTCCAGAAAGGTATTGATCTTGGCGCAGACGCCTTCCTGCGCCTGGGCCGGAGACGCCGCACCGAACAGCGAAGCCGACGAGAGCAACACGACAACGGCCGCTCCTACCCTTGCGCAGCGGATTGCGGATTGCTTCATGGTCCAACCTTCTCAATCATTGATCGTGCGAATCAATAGACGATTTCCGCAAACGGCGCCATCCCGCGGCGCGTGTCTTCCCGAATCGAAATATGTGTTTCCGAATCACACGGGACCGCGCGCAACCGTATCGCGGATACATACATAATCCTTCTGCGCCTGTCTGCAATACACTGTTGCGCGAGGCGGCCGGCCTGCATACACAGGCGTGGCAATATCGACGGGCGCACTATCCGGGACAGAATTTCAAGAGCATGATCGGGGATCACCTTGAGCGCGTATGACTTTTCCGCTCCACGGCTGCATGTCGCCACCGACATCGGCCTCCGCGTGGCCATCCCGCTGGACAAGGCGCAGGGCAATTATCTCGGTAACGTGCTGCGGCTTTCAGACGGCGATTCCGTATTGATCTTCAACGGCCGCGACGGCGAGTGGCTCGCCCGGCTCACGCAGGAAGGCCGTCGCGCAAGCCACCTGATCCCGCAGGAGCGCACGCGCGAGCAGCCGGCGGCGCCGGACGTGCATTACCTGTTCGCGCCGCTGAAACACGCGCGCCTCGATTATGTGGTGCAGAAGGCGGTGGAGATGGGGGCGGGCGTGATCGCGCCCGTGCTCACGCGCCGCACTCAGGTTTCTCGCGTCAACACCGAGCGCATGACGGCCAATGCCGTCGAGGCGGCGGAACAGTGCGGCATCCTGGCGGTTCCGGAAGTGCGCGAACCCGTGCGCCTCGCCGACGCGCTCGCTCAGCTCGAAGCGGATCGGCTGCTGGTGTTCTGCGATGAGGATGCGCCCGTTGCCGACGCGGTCGCGGCGTTGCGCGGCGCTGATGGCGGCGGCGGGAAGGCCAGGCCGCTCGCTCTGCTGATCGGGCCGGAGGGAGGTTTCGACGAGAGCGAGCGCGCGCTCATCCTCGCTCATCCCGCCACGGTGCGGCTTTCGCTGGGGCCGCGCATCCTGCGCGCCGATACGGCGGGGGTCGCGGCGCTTGCCGTGATGCAGGCGGTGCTGGGGGACTGGCGCTGACAAGCGCCGCCCTCTCTCTAACATAGCCGTCCGGGTTCGCGACGAGCAACCCGGCGGCCCGGCGCGTCAATCGTCGCGGTGGATGCGCTCGTTGCGCTCGTGGCGTTCCTGCGCCTCGATGGAGAGGGTCGCGATGGGGCGCGCTTCGAGGCGCTTGAGCGTGATCGGCTCGCCCGTTTCCTCGCAATAGCCGTAGGTTCCGTCCTCGATGCGGTCGAGCGCCGCGTCGATCTTGGAGATCAGCTTGCGCTGGCGGTCGCGCGCGCGCAGCTCGATCGAGCGGTCGGTCTCGGAGGAGGCGCGGTCGGCGATGTCGGGATGATTCTCGTTTTCGCTCTGCAGAGTCAGCAGTGTCTCGCGGCTCTCGCGAAGGATGTCGTCCTTCCAGGACATCAGCTTGCGCCGGAAATACTCCCGCTGCCGCTCGTTCATGAACGGCTCGTCTTCCGTGGGGCGATAGCTTTCGTCAATCAGTGTATCAGACATGCGCAGCTGAAGCTCTTCACATTCGATAGCACCAGGACCATTCCATGGCTGCGTCTATATAGACGCGTTGGCAACGTCCGACAACGTTCCTTAATGTCGTCTTTTCGTCTTTTTTGCCGAACGTTGCGGCGATTTGCCCGCTTTCGCCGCCGGTCCGCGCGTCATTGCCTGTGGACGGCGCGGGCGGGGGGATCGCGCGACAGGCCCTTGGCGCCGAGTTCCGCGAGATACGCCTGCCAGCGGGCGGCGGCGTCCTTGCCCAGTTCGTGCAGGTAGTCCCAGGTGTAAATTCCGCTGGCGTGCATGTCGTCGAACACGAGCTTGACGGCGTAGCGCCCGATCGGCTCGACGGCGAGGATCGCGACATCGCGCTTGCCCGCCACTGTGATCGCCTGCCCCGGCCCGTGCCCGCGCACCTCGGCGGAGGGGCTCGATACGCGCAGGTATTCTGCGGAAAGCGGGAAGGCGGCGTCGGGGAAGGTGACGGTGAGCGTGGTCTTGTCGCGCGAGAGGCGCAGTTCTTCCGGCCAGTGGTTCGCCATGAGCGTTTCCCCGTTTGCGCGGCGGCGGGGCGAGGGCGGGATCTCAGCCCTGGGCGCGCGCGCGGATCATGAAGTTATCGTATGTGTACTCCGCCACCTGCCACCAGAGATAGGCCTCGGCGGTGAAAATCCTGACTGAATCGTAGATGGTGCGGAAGCCGGGGTTGCCGGTGGCGATGTCGCCGGCGAGCGCTTCCTGCGCGCTGTGGAGCTCGGTCAGCACTGCCTGCGGGGTGGGGCGCAGGCGCGTGCCTCCGGCCACGAGCCGCCGGATGGCGGGGGCGTTTTGCGCGTCGTAATGGGCCTGCACGCTGTCGTGTGCCCGCGCGGCGGCGGCGGCGAGGGCGGCGCGGTGGCGCGGCGGCAAGGCCTCCCAGGCGTCGATCCGCACGAGGAAGCTGAACTGCACGCCGCCCTGCCATCCCGGATAATAATAGAATGGCGCGTGGCTGGCGAGCCCGAGGCGCTCGTCCTCGTGCGGGCCGGTCCACTGGGCGATGTCGATGCGCCCGTCCGCCAGCGCGGGGCCGAGCGCTTGCGGGAACAGCGCCTGCGGCATGGCGCCGAACCGTTCCAGCAGCGGGCCGCCGAGGCCGATGGCGGCGACGCGCCGGCCGGCGAAATCGCGCGCGGTGGCGATCTCGCTCTTGAACCATCCGCCGGTGAGCGCGCCGGTGTTGCCGCCGGAGAGCGCACGCACGCCGTGCTGGCGATAGCTGTCGTTGAGCAGGTCGAGGCCGCCGCCGTGCAGCAGCCAGGCGTTGAACTGGCGCGCGTTGGGGCCGAAGGGCAGCCCGCCGCCGATGCCGAACACGGGGTCGCGGTCGGCGTAGAGCGCGGTCGACGTGTAGGCGATCTCCGCGTCGCCCGCCTGCAGAGCGTCGAGGGCGGGCGTTTGCTGGCGCGCGGTTTTAGCCGGCGGCACGGCGGCGTCGATCGCGAAGGTGTTGTCGGTAATGCCGGCGAGCGTTTCGGCGAGCGTTTCGATGCCGGCGCGCGGCGTGGAAAGCGTGCCGGGAAAATCGGACGCGAGCCGCCAGACCACGGGCTTTTCGGCGCTGCGTGTTGGCGGCAGGACGCCGCCTGTCTGCGCCTGCGCGCCCGAACTTGCCGCTCCCAGGCCTGCTGCGGACAAGCCCGCTGCACCAATGCCCGCGGCAGCCGCGCCTGCGGCGTGAATGAACTGGCGACGCTTCATCAGTCGGCCCCGATGCTGGAAAGGTGCCGGCGTCCGCCGGTCGTCTCGCTCACCATGCTGCATGAACACGGCAACCAAGTGAATAGCCGGATGGTGGCGAATGGCGCCGAAGTGTCGCATCCCGTGCGCGCCGGGTGCGCGTGGGCACCTGCGCGCCCGCTCTCGCGGGCATCTGTGCGCCCGCTCTTGCGGGCATCCGCGCGCGTTGGCGCGGCTGCCGCATCCCGCCTCATCGTTCGATGACGATGCGCGGCGGCGGGCGCTGCGGCGCATCGAGGCCCGCCGCGACCAGACGGGCGATGGCGAGATAGGCCTGCGCATGCGCGCCGTCCGGGTCCGACGCCACCACCGGTTTGCCGGCGTCCGATGTCGTGCGGATGGCGATGTCGAGCGGGATCTCCCCCAGGAAAGGCACGCCGCGCCGCGCCGCCTCGTCGCGCGCGCCGCCGTGGCCGAACACGTCAGAGCGTCCGCCGCAGTGCGGGCAGACGAAGAAGGACATGTTTTCGACGATGCCGAGCACGGGAATCGCCACCTGCTCGAACATGGTGACGCCGCGGCGCGCGTCGATGAGCGCCAGGTCCTGCGGCGTCGAGACGATGACCGCTCCGGACAGCGGCACCGTCTGGGCGATGGTGAGCTGCGCATCGCCGGTGCCGGGCGGCATGTCGATGACGAGCACGTCGAGATCGCCCCACGCGACATCGCGCAGCATTTGCTGCAGCGCCGACATCACCATCGGCCCGCGCCAGATCATCGCCGCTTCCTGATCGACGAGGAAGCCGATGGACATCAGCCGCAGCCCGTGGGCCGAGAGCGGCTTCAGCGTGCGGCCGTCGATCGTCTCGGGGCGGGCGTCGGAGAGGCCGAAAAGCTTTGGCAGCGACGGGCCGTAGATGTCGGCGTCGAGCATGCCGACGCGCTGGCCGAGCTGCGCCAGCGCCAGCGCCAGGTTGGCGGCGGTGGTCGACTTGCCGACACCGCCCTTGCCGCTCGCCACCGCGATGATGTGCTTCACGCCCGGCACGCCGGCCTTGGTGGTGGCGGCCTGCGCGCGCGGGCCGGGCTTGCGCTCTCCCGCCCGCTCTCCCGCCGCTGGGCGCTGTTCGGCGGGGCGCTCGCCGGTGAGCGAGACCAGCACGCCCTCGACGCCCGGCACGGCGCGCGCCGCGTTCTCGGCCGCGAGCCGCAGCGGCTCGAGTGCTGCCGCGCGCGACGCCTCGACGTGAATGGAAAAATAGACCTTGCCCTTGTGGACCACGATCTCCGACAGTGCGCCGGAGCGGGGCAGGGGCGTGCGCCCGTCCGGTCCGGGCACGGAGGCCAGGGCCGCGAGGATCGTTTCTGCGGTCGGCTGCTGGTCGGCCATGGTTGCGGTATCCCTCGATGCGCGCGGCGCCCGGTCGCGATGTGACAGGGAACCGATAATCCGGCATAGAACATCCCTGCGAAAATAAATACCACCTTCCGGGCGCATTTGGCTCGAGGGAACCAACAACGACGGGACAGGAGAAGCGGCATGACGCAGCAAACGGGCGCCGAAAACGGGCAGGCAACGGGCGGGACGGTGAAGGTGGCCTTTCTCGGCCTTGGCGTGATGGGCGCGCCGATGGCGCGGCACCTGAAGGCGGCCGGGCACGATGTCGTGGTCTACAACCGCACCGCCGAGCGGGCGCAGGCGTGGGTGGCGGCCAACGGCGGGCGCGCCGCGCCCACCCCGCGCGAAGCGGCGCAAGGGCGCGACATCGTCTTCGCCTGCGTCGGCAACGACGACGACCTGCGCGCCGTCACGACGGGCGAGAACGGCGCTTTCCACGGTCTGGCCTCGGGTGCGCTGTTCGTTGACCACACCACGGCGTCGGCCGAGGTGGCGCGCGAGCTCGCCACCGCCGCGCACGAGCGCGGGATCGGCTTCATCGACGCGCCCGTGTCCGGCGGGCAGGCGGGAGCGGAGAACGGCGTGCTTACCGTGATGTGCGGCGGCGCACCCGCCGATTTCGCCCGCGCAGAGCCGGTGATTGCCGCTTTCGCGCGCGCCGTGCGGCTGCTGGGGCCGGCGGGCAGCGGGCAGCTGGCCAAGATGGTGAACCAGATCGCCATCGCCGGCGTGGTGCAGGGGCTGGCGGAAGCGGTGCATTTCGCCAAGCGCGCCGGGCTTGATGTGGACGCCGTCATCGCCACCATCTCCAAGGGCGCGGCGCAGTCCTGGCAGATGGAGAACCGTGCCGCCACCATGGCGCGCGGCGAGTTCGAGTTCGGCTTCGCCGTCGGCTGGATGCGCAAGGATCTCGCCATCTGCCTCGGCGAGGCGCGCAGCAACGGAGCGCACCTGCCGCTCACCGCCCTCGTGGACCAGTTCTATTCCGAGGTGCAGGCGCAGGGCGGCAACCGTTGGGACACGTCGAGCCTCATCGCCCGTCTCGAGCGTTGAAGCCTGCGCGCATTTGACCTTATCCCCGTTTCATCGAAACAGGGATAAGGTCTGGTTTTCTGATTTTGAGAGTATTCCTGTCGATCGGATGGAGAAATCCGATCGACAGGCGCCCTAACCGCGAAAGGCCCATGCCGCATGAGCACCGCCGATGATTCCTCGAATGCCCGTCACCGTGTCGAGCGTGTCCGCCACCAGTTGCGCGTCCGGTTGCTGTCGGTGGCGCGGGTTCGTCGCCTGACTCCCGCGATGGTGCGCGTCACGCTTGTGGGCGACGATCTCGCGGGCTTCCACAGCGGGGCGCACGACGATCACGTCAAGCTGTTTTTCCCGCGCCCCGGCGAGGCCACGCCGGTGCTGCCGCAACTGGCCGAGGGCCGTGTGCTCATCGACGAGAACAACCGCCCCACCGCGCGCGACTACACGCCGCGCCGCTACGACCCGCAGGCGGGCGAGCACGACATCGATTTCGCGCTGCACGAATCGGGGCCGGCGAGCGACTGGGCGCGGGCGGCGAAACCGGGCGATGCGATCGGCCTCGCCGGTCCGCGCGGCTCGTTCGTGGTCAGCGACGATTTCGACTGGTATCTCTTCATCGGCGACGAGACGACCGTTCCCGCCATCGCCCGCCGCCTGGAGGAACTGCGCCCCGAAACGGCGGTGCGCGCCATCATCGAGGTTGCGGAGGCCGGCGAGGAGCAGTCGCTCCCCGTCCATCCGCGCGCCGACGTGCGCTGGCTCCACCGTGACGGCGTCGCGCCGGGCGATGGCTCGCGGCTGGCGGAGGCCGTCGCGGCGCTCACCTTGCCGGAGGGCGACGGCTACGTCTGGATCGCCTGCGAATCGCTTACCGCGAAGCGGCTGCGCGAGACGTTCCTGACCGCGCACGGACATCCGAAAGCGTGGCTGAAGGCGTCGGGCTACTGGAAGGCGGGCGTCGCCAACGCCCATGAGGAACACGACGACTGACAGTTAAAACGATGTGCCGTTTCGTTGAAACGCGAAAGCGCTTTAGCCAGGCGGTGGCGAGGCGGTGCTGGGATAATTAAACGTCAAAAATATGTAAATTAAACTCAGCCGCAATGTTTTTGTGTAAAATTCCATTGCTGACAGATTTGATAGTATATAAAATCGCTGAAGAGTTCGGCTGGCGGGCGCGTGAGTCCGCCCGCGTCGGACGCAACGGCGAGGGGGTCGAGCGGCATGAGCATCGAGGTTCAGGAGAGCGGCCCGCGCGTGACGGACTGGCTCTGGCGCAAGGTGCAGGCCGAGGCTCATGATGTGGTGCGGCGCGAACCCGAACTCGCGACGATCGTCTATGCGTCGATTCTCGGGCATCAGACGCTTGAGGATGCGCTCGCCTACCGCATCGCCCAGCGGCTGGACCGGGGCATCGTCTCGGCCGAGTTGATCCGCGCCGCCTACACCGAGGCGCTGAGGGCCGATCCGGCGCTCAAGGCGGCGTTCCGGGCCGACCTCGTGGCGGTGATCGAACGCGATCCCGCCGTGGGGCGCTATCTCGACGCGATCCTGTATTTCAAGGGTTTTCACGCTATCGAGGCGCACCGCTTGGCCAATTGGCTATGGAAGAGCGGCCGGCGCGACTTCGCGCGCCACTTGCAAAGCGTGTCGTCCGAGGTGTTCCAGACCGATATCCACCCGGCCGTGCGCATGGGGCGGGGCATCTTTCTGGACCACGCCACCGGCTTCGTCGTGGGCGAGACGGCGGAGATTGCCGACAATGTCTCCATTCTCCAGGGCGTTACGCTCGGTGGTACCGGCAAGGGGCTGGGCGACCGCCACCCCAAGGTGCGCTCGGGCGTGCTGATCGGCGCCGGCGCGAAGATCCTCGGCAACATCGAGGTGGGCGAACGCGCGCGCGTCGGCGCGGGCGCGGTGGTGCTGTCTTCGGTTCCGGCGCGCACAACGGTCGCCGGCAGCCCGGCCCGCGTGGTGGGCGCGGCGGGAGCTGACGAGCCTTCGCAAGCCATGAACCAGATGTTTTATGACGTCGGCCTGTGACCGTTAGCCAAACAGCTTAGGTGAGGAACAGGCAAATCCGGCCAGGCGCGATTGACTCCGGCTTATAAAATCTACAATATTTGTCATCTAATCTGATGCCGGCGCAGGTTTCGTCGACGACGAAGCGGCGTCCGCTCACTGCAAGCCAAGGAATGGATCATGAAGTTAGGCGCACTTGTTCTGCTGGCGGCCGTTTTCATCGGCGGCGCGGCCCATGCCGACCGGCTCGACGACATCAAGAAGGCGGGCGTGCTGCGCGTCGCGGCGTTCGACAGCAACCCGCCCTTCGGCTACGTCGACGAGAAGTCGCGCCAGATCGTCGGCCTCGACGTGGACTATGCCAAGGCGTTCGCCGACAAGCTCGGCGTGAAGCTGGAGCTGCGCCCGACGAACCCGGCCAACCGCGTGCCGCTGCTCACCTCCGGCAACGTCGATCTCGTGCTGGCCAACTTCACCATCACCGACGAGCGCGCCAAGCAGGTCGACTTCA
Source organism: uncultured Chelatococcus sp. (assembly GCA_937863995.1). Taxonomy (GTDB): domain Bacteria; phylum Pseudomonadota; class Alphaproteobacteria; order Rhizobiales; family Beijerinckiaceae; genus Pseudochelatococcus. The sequence continues at coordinate 12,799 of CALMIK010000077.1, read as the reverse complement.
GCGTGCCCTACTTCTCCTCCGGCCAGCAGTTCCTGGCCAAGAAGGGCGTGCTGAGCTCTCCCGCGCAGCTTAACAGCCTGCGCATCGGCGCCGACAAGGGCACCGTCAACGAGATCGTGCTGCGCCGCGACTTCCCCGGCGCCACCATCGTGTCCTACGACGACACGCCCTTCGCTTTCACGGCGCTGCGCAACGGCAACGTCCAGGCCATCACCCAGGACGGCCCCAAGCTCGTCGGCCTGCTCGCCAACGTGCCGGACAAGGAAAATTACGAAATCCCGCCCTTCACGATCTCGAACGACTACATCGGTGTCGGCATCCCGAAGGGCGAGGAGCGCCTCGTCGCCTTCGTCAACGAGACGCTGACCGAGCTCGAGGCCTCGGGCAAGGCGCAGTCGATCTACGACGCCTGGTTCGGCCCCGACAGCAAGACGCCGCTGCCGCGCCTGTTCAAGATTGGCGACGCCCGCACCAACTGAGCGCTTTTAATGACCGGCTCCGGCCATGCGCGCGGAGCCAAGCTTGCAAACCCCGTGCGGGCACGCCTGTGCGGGGTTTGTTGTTGTGAGGGCGAGCACAAGTTCAGTTTGCACGCTCGCCATGGTTGCATGCGATTCTGTGTTTTGAGCGCATTCCGGTCGATCTGATGATTCCATCTGATCCGAAAGCGCTCTATTGAGGCGGCATGTTCATGCCGTGAGGCGCTTTTGGCGCCCTTGCCGGTTTCATTTTTCACCGTTCGCAGCCGGATTGCGGGTGCGGCTATCGTCACAGTCCCGGGCTGTTGTCCATGAACCTGTCAATTTTCGGCCTGGGGTCGATTTATGTCGAATGGCTGCTGTGGGGATTCGCGGTCACGCTGATTCTGTCGGCGGCGACCTGCGTCGCCGCGACGCTGGGCGGATTGGCGGTCTGTGCCGCGCGTATCAGCCGGCTTCGCCTGCTCAACGTGCCGGCGCGCCTCTATCTGAGCTTGTTTCGCAACACCCCGCTGCTGGTGCAGATCTTTTTCTGGTATTTCGCCGGCTCGTCCGTCTTTCCGACGCCGCTGCTCGACTGGTTCAACAATCCCCATACCGTGACGCTCGCGTTCGCCGGCACGACGTGGCTGTCCTTCAAGCTGCCGTCGTTCGAGTTCTGGGCCGGGTTCACGGCGCTGACCTTCTACACCTCCGCCTTCATCGCCGAGGAGTTCCGGTCGGGTCTGCGCGCCGTGCCGCCGGGGCAGCAGGAGGGAGGCCTGTCGCTCGGCCTGCCGTCCGGGCTGATCTTCATCCTCATCATCGTGCCGCAGGCCGCGCGTCATGCCTTCGCGCCATTGCTCGGCCAATACATGAACGCCATCAAGAATTCGTCGCTGACCATGGCGATCGGCGTGGCCGAACTGTCCTATGCCTCGCGGCAGGTCGAGACCGAGACGTTCCAGACGTTCGAGGCATTCGGCATCGCCACCATCCTCTACATCGTCGCGGTGGCGGCACTTGAGGGCATCGGCGAGCTGGTGCAGCGCCGGCGTGACAAAAAATACGGCCGGGGAGCGCTGTCATGAATTTCGACGTCGTATGGAACAACCTGCCGTATCTGCTGTGGGGCGCCTATCCCTACGGCCCTATCGGCGGTGCGGCGCTGACCATATGGCTCAGCCTGCTGTCGGGCCTCGCCTCGGCGGTCATCGGGCTGGTGCTCGGCGTCTGGCTGTTCATGTCGCGCGGCATCGTGCATGCCGGCCTCGTGCTGTTCCTCGGGTTCTTTCGCGCCATTCCGGTGCTGATGCTGATTTTCTGGACCTACTTCCTGCTTCCCGTGGTGCTCGGCTTTTCCGTGCCGGAGCTCACGACGGTGGTGTGCGCGCTCGCGCTCATCGGCGGGGCCTATCTGGCGCACGGCGTGGCCGCGGGGCTGCGCAGCGTCGGGGAGGGGCAGTGGGAGGCCGGCATCTCGCTCGGCCTCGGGCGCTGGCGCGTGCTGCGGCTCGTCATCCTGCCGCAGTCGCTGCGGCGCATGGCGCCTTCTTTCGTCAACCAGTGGGTGGCGTTGATCAAGGACACCTCGCTCGCCTATGTCATCGGCGTGCCGGAGCTGTCGTTCGTGGCAACGCAGGTCAACAACCGGGCGATGGTCTACCCGGCGGAGATCTTCCTGTTCGTTGCGGCGGTTTACTTCGTCATCTGCGGCGCGCTCGATCTCGCAGCCTCCGCGATCGCCGGCAAGGACGACAGCGACGGCCGCCGCGCCGCCGCCTGATCGATGGCCGGCAAGCGCCTCAACGGTTGTTGCGTGAGATGCGTTCGATCTCGGCCTTGACCAGCTTTTCCACCAGCGGCGGCAGGTTCTGGTCGAGCCATGCCTTCAACAGCGGGCGCAGCATGTCCTGCATCAGATCGTCGAGGGTGCGCGGCGAGCGGTTGAGCACCACCGAAGACAATGCCTGAAAAGCGGAAGCGGCGCTCGCGTCGGCCGCGGTGGACAGCAGCGGCTCTTCCGTGACGGGAGCGGCAGCGGCTGCCTGGGGCGCGGGCTCCGGCACAGAAGTTTCCACAACAGGCGCCGGGGCCGGCGCTGCCGCCTGCCGCGGCTCGGCGCGGGGGGGCGCCTCGTTGCGGGCGGCGGGGGGCGGCGGCGCTTCCTCGGCCTCGTCCGCGTAGAGCACGTCGTCGTCGAAGGTGATGGCGCTCGCAGCCAGACCGATGGCGGTGTCGGCGCCTGCGGTTTCGGCCGGAATCGGAGCGGAATGCGCCTGGTCGTCGGCGATGATCCTGCGGATGGAAGCCAGAATCTCTTCCATCGACGGCTCACCGCCCGATCGCGTCGATTCGGCGCGGGACGCCTCCTTCGGCACTGAATAGAGCCTCTGGCCTGCTGTGCTCATCGACATATCCGCCCTTGTCACCTTGAATTACGCGTGAGGCGCGCGAGCGCTGTCCCGGCGACAGCCTCATGATCGGGTGAGAATAGCCCGCCGTAATTCAGGTGCACAGAGGTTAACAAAAGATTACCGTTGATACGTCGCAAGAAAATCGCTGCCGCCGTCATTGCCCCGCTAGCAATGCAAAAGGCCGCGGCGCAAGCGCCGCGGCCTCCGTTGGCCGTCATGAGGAAGGGCTGGCGTCAGCGCCCGTCCGGGGTCGAGGTGCCGATCCACTTGCCCTTGACCTGGTCGAAATGCTGCGTCGAGTCGTAGCGTGCGACCTTGAGGCCGAGGGTTTCGGCGGAAAGCCGACCGATGGAATGCAGCACCTCGTAGGAGGCCACGATCCGGTCGCGCTGGGCCGTCACAAGCGACACGCGCGAGGACAGCAGCGTCTGCTGGGCGTTGAGCACGTCGAGCGTGGTGCGCTGGCCGACCTTGGCCTCCTCGCGCGTGCCGGAGAGCGCGATCTCGTTGGCACCCACGGCGGATTGCGCGGCGGAAATGCGCTGCTTCGACGCTTCGAGATTGGCCCAGGCGGAGACGACCGTCTGCTGCACCTGGTCGCGGACGACATCGACCTGCAGGCGCTGCTGGCCCGCGACTTCCTTGGCCTGACGCGTCTGGGAGTAGACGAGGCCACCTTCGTAGATCGGGATCTGGAGCTGGCCGACGATCGAGCCGGAGGTGATGACGCTGTGGCGCGTGCTGCTGGAATCGAAGTTGCGCGACACGCCTGCGCTGATGCCGAGGCGCGGATAGAGCGCGCTTTCGGCCACCTTGACCTGGAACTCGGCCACGTCGACGCCATGAAGCGCGGCGATGATGGCGGGGTGTTCGGCAAGGCCCACCCGGATGCCCTGCTCAAGCGTCTTGGGCAGGAACTTTTCCGCCGCCACGCCGGGGCCGAGCTTGCGCGGCGTCTCGCCGATGAGCTGGCGGTAGGTGGCGATGCTGCTGCGCAGGTTGGCTTCCGCGACGCTTTCCTGGGCGTGGCTGCTGGCGAGCTGCGCCTCGGACTGCGCGACGTCGGTGCGGGTCACTTCGCCGACGCTGAAACGGTCCTGGGTCTGGCGCAGCTGCTCCTCGAGCACCTCGACGTTGTTGCGCTGCAGGTTGAGCACCGCGGTGTCGCGCAGCACGTTCATGTAGGCGGAGGCGCTGTTGAGCAGCAAACTCTGCTCGGTGTTGCGCAGTTGCTCACGTCCGCCCAGCACCTGCGATTCGGCGGCGCGCACCGAATTGCGCGTGCGGTTGCCGTCGAAGATCGTCTGGTCGATCTGCACGCCCATGGAGCTGGGATAGAGGGTCTGCGTCTCGTGCCGGCCGGGGACGCGGGCGTCGAGGCGGTTGATGGAGGTGCTGCCGGTGGCGTTGACCGTGGGCCGCCAGCCGGAAAGGGCCTGGGGCACGTTTTCGTCGGTGGCGCGCTGGGCGGCGCGCTGGGCATTGAGAGAAGGGTTCGCCGCATATGCCTTAGCGAGCGCACCGGACATGGTTTCTGCCGACGCCGGGGCGGACAGGGCCGTGCCGATGAAAAGCGCACAGCCGACGATCGCTGCCCGGGTGGTCTTGCCGCTGCTGTTCACGTTCACCTTCCCGACTTCCCTGTAGACAACACTGGCGTGCGTCTTCAATTACTCAAATCCGGTTAACAAAATCACCGCCACGAGATGCAGCCATTCTACTTTGACCGGTAGCATGCCGAAACTGTACATTTCTTGCATTCCCAGCGTTTGAAACGCTGCGTTGCAAAAATACGACACGCCCCCGGTCGCCGGGAAGATCATGTAATATGTTGTTTAACCATGGCATTTTTCTGCGCCACGCACCAGCACGCGGTCTCATGGACCGCATTGAGGCGTGCGGCATCACACGAACGTGCGACCGGCGATCAGAAAACGAATTCCGCCGGTGCGCGGAAGCCTGCAAGCACCGGCGCCGGTGCGTCGAAGAGTGTGCGCGTGCTGGTCGAGGCACCCGCCCGCTGGATGAGAAGCGCCTTGGGGGCCGCGGTTTCGCCGCTGATGCCAACGAGCTTTCCGCCGTCCGCGAGCTGGGCGAGAAGCGTCTCGGGCACAGCTTCGAACGCGCCGTTGACCACGATGGCGTCGTAGGGCGCGCCCTCGCGCCAGCCGGCGGCGAGCGGGCCGGTGACGACGCTGATTCGTCCCTCGCCGAACTCGGCCGCGAGCACGCGCGCACGGGCGGCGACTGCTTCATCCGATTCGAGGGCGGTCACCTGCGCGCCGACATGCGCGAGCACCGCCGAGCCGTAGCCGGTGGCGGCGCCCACGTCGAGCACGCGCGCGCCCTCGCGCAGGTCGAGCGCCTGGATGAGGCGGGCGAAGATGAGCGGCGCCAGCAGGAAGCGGCCCTGTTCGGCGGGCGCATGGCCGGCTTCGGACACCACGATGTGCTGGTCGCTGAAGGCGAGGAGCTGCTTGTCCTCGGGGACAAAGCGTTCGCGCGGAAGATATTCCAGGGCGGCGAGCACCGCCCGGTCGGTGACGTCGAATGTCCGCACCTGACAATCGACCATCGTGCGTCGGGCGCGGGCGAAATCGAACATGACGTCGACCTTTATGTTACCTGCGTGATCGGTATGGCGTGTGGCACCGCCGGTCGCCTTGGAGGCCTCGCCCGGAATCGAACCGGGGTGCAAGGATTTGCAGTCCTCTGCGTAACCACTCCGCCACGAGGCCTCACCGCGTGCTTCATAGCTTAGCACGGCCTGCAAATGCAACCGTCTCGATCAAACTGGGCGGCGCAGGGATGCAAATCCTCGTGGGATGAGCCGAAATTCCCGCTGCACGCCGCTCGGCGGAAGCGCTTTTGCGAGCCGGCGGCAGTGGAACGGTGGAAAACCCGGGAGGTTATCCACATATGAACATGGCCGGCAAAAAATCCGCGTAAAACATCTTGCATCGTTCTCCGGCATCCTGTATCCCCCTCTTCAATGTTCCTCGATAGCTCAGTTGGTAGAGCAAGCGACTGTTAATCGCTGGGTCGCAGGTTCGAGTCCTGCTCGAGGAGCCATTACAATCCACAATCGCTATACTGGATGTCCGGGCACCGCCTGGCGGCAATCGCCGCTCAGCGGTGATTTCGGGCGTTTTGATTCCCGGGTTGGCCTTTCCGCCGCCCGCAGCGTCGTGAATTGACAAAGCCGCCGATCGGGGCGAGCATGATTCCATGGCTGTCATGAACCAAATCGGGCACGCATTGCCGCAGGTCATCGCACAAGGGGCGCAGGCGTTGCCCGTTGCGACCGTTGGCGCATGCCCGGCCCAGGTTCGGCGCTTCCGGCCCGGCAGGATGTCGGCCGCGCGGCTCCAGTGGTGGCAGTCACGCCGGCTGCCACTCGCCTGAGGCAGGGCCGCCCGCGCATCGCCACAGGCGCTGTGACCGTCAAACCAGCATTTCACAATCAGTCGATCGTCATGTCAGCAGCCCGGCGGGCTGCGCTTCCCACACCCCGGTGCGATTCCGGGCCGACGATCCAAAAACCCGCTCCGGGCATCCGTTCCGGGCGCAGCGATTTTCACAAGGTGACCAACATGACCAAATCAGGCCGCATCGCCCTGCCCAGGATCGTCATCGGCGACGATGAGCATCAACGCCTGTCGGCGCTGGCGGCGTCTATTGCCGCGCGCCAGCCCGAACTCGCCGACGAACTGCTCGGGGAGATGGAGCGCGCCCGCGTCGTCAAGGCCGGCAAGGTGCCGGCGGACGTGGTGCGCATGAATTCCGAGGTGGAGTTCGAGACCGACGACGGCCAACGCCGGCGCGTGACGCTCGTCTATCCCGGCGAGGCGGACATCTCCGCCGGCCGGATCTCCATTTTGACGCCCATCGGCACCGCGCTGATCGGCCTTGCCATCGGGCAGTCGTTCAAATGGACGGCGCGCGACGGGCGCGAGCAGCGGCTCACCGTCGTGTCGGTGGGCGCCGCCGCAGCCTCGGCCGCCGCCGATCGCCCGATCATCGACCTTGGCGACGTGCGCAATGCCCGCGCGGCCCGCGACGGCGCGGCCGGAGAGGTGGGTGAAGACGATCCGGGGCCTTCGGCTGCGTGACGGGAACTGCGGGAAGCGGGCCGGTGGCGCAGGTCACTGGCCCGTTTACTGCCCCGTTTCCTGCGGGACCGCCGCCGGCTGGCCGCTGTCGGCGCGGCCGAGATCGAAGAACTTGCGGAAAATCCCCGGCGCGATGGCCGAGAGCGGGTTGACGCTGACGGCCGGCGAATCGAGCGGTCCGCGCGCCCGGAAATTGACCGCGAACAGCCCTTCGTATTGCCCGCCGCCGAGCAGCGGCCCGAGCAGCGGCACCTGGCTGAACATATTATTGAGCGCGTAGGCCGGCACATAGGTGCCCGAGACGTCGATCGTCTCGCGGCGGGTGTCGACGTTGCCCTCGAAGGTCACGCCCACGCCCGGCCCCCACAGCACGCCTTCCTGAATGTTGATGCGATCCGGCGCGCGGGTGAAGCTCGCCCGCAGCTTGGTGAAGGGCACGTTGCCGGGATCGACCGGAATCGAGCGCGGGCTTTCGGTCAGCAGGTGCTCCATGGTCGGTTCGTTGAGGATGGCGAAATCGCGGATCAGCACCTGGCCGCCGTCGGGCGCGATGTGGGCCTGCAGCGCGCCGCCTGCGAGACGGCCGTAGAGGTCGGCGAATCGCAGCATCGCTCCCGCGTTGGCGCTTTGCAGGACGATCCGCTTGTCGGCTCCCGAGAGGCTCGCCGAGATCGGCGCGCCGCTGAAGCTGCCCTTCAGGCTGAGCGCGCCGATGTCGCCCTTGCGCGTTTCGAGGCGCAGGCTCGCCTTCGACAGCGTCTCGCTGTTGAAGCCCGCCAGAATATTCACCGCGAGATCGACGTCGAGATTCGGCAAATCGCCGCCGCCGCCGCGCGCGCCGCCCTTCATGCCGCCGCGAACGCCCTTCAGGAATGGCCGCGCGTCGAGCAGGTTGCCGCGCGCGGTGACGCGGTGGGCGCCTGTCGCCGCCGCGATCTCCAGCGACAGGTCGTCGTTGGGCGACAGGCGCACGCCGGTGAGCGAGGCGTTTTTCAGGTTGCCGCCGGCGTCGAAGCGCGCGCTGCCCTTCGCCGCCGCGCCAGCGTCCAGCACGATGTCGGAGAGCGCGAATCCATCGTCGCCGGTGCCCGGCAGCTCGGCCGAGAACCCGAGGCGGCCGGGCTTGCCCGCCTCCTTGGTCCAGCCGGGCAGGAGGCCGTCGATGCGCGCGCGTGCCAGGTCGACATCGACCTTCACGGACGTGCGCCCGCCTGCCTTGCGCCCGCCGAAGGGCGCGTCGATGCGGGCGGTGACCGGCCCGCGCAGCCGTGGGCCGAGGTCGAACCCGCGCGCGGCGCGCGCCGCGTCGTCGAGCGTCAGGGTGATGGCGGCGCGCCCGTCTCCCGCGCTGCCGCCGCCCGCGGGGCGCAGCGGCTGGCGCAGGTCTATGGCGGCGGGCAGGCCCGCGAGCCGCCCCGTGCCGGCGAGCGCGATGCTGCTCGCGTCGAGCGTCAGCGCCAGGTCGGCGTCGGTCAGCTTGTCGCGCCCGTTGCCGAGGTCGACGCTCAGACCCTTCAGCGTGCCGGTGGCGCTGGAGACGACCTGATCGGGCGTGAGTTCCTTGACGAGCGGCAGCCCCACGGAAACGGCGAGGTCCACCGTTCCCTGCATGCCGGCGGTCGGCAGGTCGATGTTGAAGATCGGCCGCAGCGCCTCGCTCTGCAGCAGGTGCACGAGAGCTGGCGCCGGCCCCCGCAGGCGAAAGCCGATGTCGGCGTCGATCGGCGCCGCGAGGCGCTCCATCCGCATGCGCCCGTCCGCGAGGGAAAGCGCCTGCCCCGGCGCCACCTCCGCCCGGGCGGTGGCGGCGGCGATGTCGGCGGTCGCGCCGGTCACGGTGCCGCCGATGGTCATCCCGGTGAGCGGCGGGAAGCCGGGCGCGGCCTGCAGCGTCACATCGACGGCGGAGAACTGCGTGTGCGCCACCTCCGCCGGCAGCGCCTCGCGCCGGCGCGAGGCCTCGAGCTGCTCGTGGGTGAGGCTGACCGCGACGTTGAGGTTTTCCAGCACGCCCGCCGACAGATTGTCGATGATGTAGTGGCGTGGCTCCGGCGTGACGAAGGCGGGCCAGAAGCGCAGGATGGCGCGCGCGTCCGAGCGCGCTGTCTGGATGCCGAGCCGCAGCCCGCCCGGATTGTCGTGCCCGCCCATCTCGCCGTTGAGCGCCACGCCGAAACCGGCGCCCGAGGCCGCGATTCGCTCGATGAGCAGCCGTCCGCCCTGCTCGCCCGCGAGCTCAAGCGACAGGTTGTCGATGACAAGCGCTTCCTCCGCGTCGGACAGCGGCGGCAGCACCGCCTCGCGCCCTTCGAGCTTGAGCCGCCACCGCTCCTTCCCGCCCGGAAAGACCACCCGCCCGGCCATGTCGAAGCGGGCGCCGCCGATGTCGAGCCCGAGCATCGGTATCAGCAGGCCGCCGCTGCCGGCGTCGCGCTCCGCATTGAGCTTCAGCCGCGCGACATGCAGCGGAGGCTGGTCCTTGTCGTGATAGATCAGGGTGCCGGGCGCGGACGTGAGCGCGCCCGAAAGCCCCGTGAGCCGGTTGTCGCCGGAGACGCTGACCCGCGCGCTGCCGGAGAAGGCGAGGTCGCCGGAAATCTGCCCGCCCTGGGCATCCGCCAGCAGCAGCACGTCGGTGAGCGGCACGCGCTCGACGGCAAGATCTACGGTGCGCTCGCCGCCGCCAAGGCCCGCCACCGTGCCGGCCAGCGTCCACGGGCCGACGGCGCCCCGCACCGACAGCCTGACGTTGACGGCGTCCGCCGCCGTGCGCTCGACGCTGGCTTCCACGTCCGCGAACCGCGCCCGTTCCTCGCCGTCCGGGTTGACGATGGCGAGGCTCGCCTCGGAGAGGGAGATGCGGTCGAGGGCGCGGGCAAGGCCGCTCTGGTCGGAAAGCAGGTTGACGATGCCGACGACCGCGGCGTCGAAACCGGGCGGGGTATCGGCCGGTAGCGTGGGGCTGGCCTGCGGCGGTGCCGCGGGATCGGCGGGATGCGGCGCGCCGGCGGGCACGGTATCGGTGCGCACCGAGCCGTCCGGCAGAATGGTGAGGCGGACGTCGAGGCCCGAGAAGGACACGGCGGTGACGTCGATGACGCCGAAGGCCAGACGCCAAGGGTCCATGGCGATCTCGCCCTCGCGGGCGCTCAGGAACAGCGTGCCGTCCGGCTGGCGGATCTCGACGCCTTGCGACAACAGGGCGGGGCCGTAGGCGGTGAGCGCGATGCCGGTCTGGGCGATGCGCGCGCTCCAGCCCGGCGCGAGCCGCTCGTCGAGGGCGCGGGCGATCGGCTCGGCCAGCATGTCGGCGTTGATCGCCCCGAACGACAGCCGCGCGATGACGGCGCCGACGCAAAGAATCAGCACCAGCGTCGTGAGCAGCGCGCCGCGCAGCATCTGCCCCATCGCGCGCCCTGCGACGCTGCGCCGGCGCGCCCGCCCGTGGCGGGAGCCGCGAAAGTGCCGCGCCCTTCTCATACGTCCAGCCGCCGCTGCCTGACCGGTGCGCGCGCGGAAAGTTCCGCAAGCTGGCCCTGATGCTTCGCCGCCATCGACATCGGCTTCAGACAGCCCATATATCCTCCTGGAGCGCTTTCCGATTAATATGGAATCATTTAATCGATAAGAATTCGCTCAATAACAGCCTCTAGCGGACGGAGACGCCGTGCAGCGTGCCTGGCCGACGGTTCCATTTCGCGATCATGATAGTGTAAAGTCGCCTTGCAACGCCAGTCGCGTGGTGGCGGCCGAATTCAACGCTTGCCCACACAAAAACCCCGCATATCCGGGAAATCCGGCCTGCGGGCGCGGCAGGCGAGGCATTTTTGCCGATACTGCTGATATATTGTCTCGCCCGGCGGGAAAACCCCGACGCCCCGACGAATGGCATCTTCGACAAGATGCGGCATTGGAGTCTGAACATGAGCCTCGAACCGGGCGCGACCGCCCCTGATTTCACGCTTCCCGGCGCCGGCGCGGAGACATTGTCGCTCTCCGGCCTGCGCGGACGCAAGGTCGTCCTCTATTTCTATCCCAAGGACGATACCAGCGGCTGCACCAAGGAGGCCATCGCCTTCAACGGCCTGCGCGGCGAGTTCGAGGCGGCGAACGCCGTCATCATCGGTGTTTCCGCCGACAGCGCCGCCAGCCACGACGCCTTCCGCGACAAGCACGATCTCGCGATCGCGCTCGCCTCCGACGAGAAGAAGGAGGCCATCGAGGCCTATGGCGTCTGGGTCGAGAAAAGCATGTACGGCCGCAAATACTTCGGCATCGACCGCGCGACGTTCCTGATCGACGCCGAAGGCCAGGTCGCCCAGGTGTGGCGCAAGGTGAAGGTGCCGGGCCACGCCGAGGCGGTGCTGAAGGCCGTGCGGGAAATCTGACCGGCCCGCTGCGCCGCCGCTGCGTTTCGCCGATTGCCGGCGCATCCGGCTTCGCCTTGACAGCGGCAGCCTGTGCGCTTCATCTGCTGGCGACGACTTCATCCTCCCGAAGCCGCCGGCGCGGTCGTTCCCTGCCGTGCCGGCGCGACAACAGCCGAGTGTAAACGTTGAGTGCGATGGACAAGACCTTCGAGCCCGCCGCCGTCGAGGCCCGTATTTCGCAAGCATGGGACGAGGCCGGTGCGTTCCGCGCCGGCAGACCCGAGCGCCGGGACGCCGAGCCCTATTCCATCGTCATTCCGCCGCCCAACGTCACCGGTTCGCTGCACATGGGCCACGCGCTCAACAACACGCTGCAGGACATCCTGTGCCGGTTCGAGCGCATGCGCGGCAAGGACGTGCTGTGGCAGCCGGGCATGGACCACGCCGGCATCGCCACCCAGATGGTGGTCGAGCGCCAGCTCGCGGAGCGCGGCGAGCCGGGCAGGCGCGAACTCGGGCGCGAGGAATTCGTGCGCCGCGTGTGGGCATGGAAGGCCGAATCGGGCGGCACCATCGGCGGCCAGCTGCGCCGGCTCGGCGCTTCCTGCGACTGGTCGCGCGAGCGCTTCACCATGGACGAGGGCCTGTCGCGCGCCGTGCGCCGCATCTTCGTGCGCCTCCACAAGGATGGGCTGATCTACCGCGCCAAGCGACTCGTCAACTGGGACCCGCGCTTCCAGACCGCTATCTCGGACATCGAGGTCGAGCAGGTCGAGGTGAAGGGCAACCTGTGGCATCTGCGCTATCCGGTGGCCGACGCGCCCGGCCGTTTCATCACCGTCGCCACCACCCGTCCCGAGACGATGCTCGGCGACGTCGCGGTCGCCGTCCACCCGGACGACGAGCGCTACCGCGATCTCATCGGCAAGGATGTGCTGCTGCCGCTCGTCGGGCGGCGGATTCCGGTCGTCGCCGACACCTATTCCGACCCGGAGAAGGGCACCGGCGCGGTCAAGATCACGCCCGCGCACGACTTCAACGACTTCGAGGTCGGCAAGCGCCATAACCTGCCGCTCATCAACGTGCTCGGCCCGGAGGCGCAGGTCGCCATCGTCGGCAACGAGGATTTCCTGCGCGACGCGACGCCGGGGCCGGAACTCGACGCCGTGCTGGCGCTCGAGGGGCAGGACCGCGCCAAGGCGCGCAAGGCTATCGTCACCTTGCTCGAGGAGCGCGAGCTCGTCGAGAAGATCGAGCCGCACACCCATGCCGTGCCGCACGGCGACCGGTCCGGCGTCGTCATCGAGCCGTGGCTGACCGACCAGTGGTACGTCAACGTCAAGCCGCTGGCGGATCGCGCGCTCGGTGCGGTGCGCGACGGGCGCACGGCCTTCGTGCCGAAAAACTGGGAAAAGACCTATTTCGACTGGCTCGAGAACATC
>CALMIK010000076.1 GCA_937863995.1 uncultured Chelatococcus sp. | reverse complement strand
CTGGGGCATGACAAAGTCCTCTCAAAGGCTCAATAGCATACTTCAATGAGGACCACTTTTCAGGGGGAAGACCAGCGTATGGGACCATGCGCGAATACGATGGCTCGCTCGCCGAGTGGATCACGGACCCGGCCCATCCTTTGGATGTCGGCAGGATGTGATGCGGTTTTGCTTGCGGAAAACGCGTCTCGACGAAACGTCGAAATGCTTCAGCGGCCAAAAGCGAAGCGGATTGCGAGGTTGATCGAGGCGGGAAGCACCGACATGTGGTTTTCGCCGTCCAGGAGTTGGAAGCTCGCGGAAACGCCGGGGGCGGATGAAAGCCGTTCCGCCATCTCCTTCGTGTAGTCGACAGTGCGGCTTTCCGCGAAACTCTTCTGACGCTTTTCGGCGTCGGGGGCGTCCCGCTGGAATGGCGCCAGCGTTTGCTCGTGCTCCCCGACAAGCAGAAGGATGCGTTCAGTGGGATGCGCGTCCGCACGGGCGACGAAACGCCCCGATGCGCCGATGATGCCCGCGCCCTCCCACGAGATGGACGGGCTTGCGGCAATCCATGTCGTGAAGGCTTCCGGCTTCTTGAACAAGGCGTGGAGAACGAACAGGCCGCCAAAGGAGTGGCCGAAGATCGCCTGTCGTGCGGGATCGGTTGCCACGCGCCCGCCGATTTCCGCTTTCAGGTCGTTTTCGATGAAAGAAAGGAACTCGTCGGCGCCCCCGGTCTGCACGGGCGGGCCGTTCGGCCTGCGTGACGGATAGGTCTGGCCGGGCGGCGGCACCAGATTCCACGAGCGCCTGACGCCGTCATACGCCTCGTCCGTCGGATAGCCAATGCCGACGATGACGCCATCGGCGATACCCGTTCCCATCGGGTAAGCAGACTGGACGCGGAGAGTATCGACCGCGGTGCCGATAACCGCATTGGCGTCAAGGATGTATAGAACCGGCCATCCATCTGCCGGCGCGGAGCCTTTCGGCACGCGCAGAAAAATCCGATACGGTTCTCCGCCTGCAGCGGGCGCGAGATCGAAGTAAATCGTATCGGGCACAAGAGCCTGATGCGTCGTGGAATCGGCCGCGGCGCCATGAGGCAAGAGAGAGGAGAGCGCCAGGGTCAGTGCAACGGCGCATGTCTTGACGATGTATTTCATGGCTTGCGCTGTCCCTGAACTTTTGCTTGAAAACGCTTTAGATCGTCTAACGAAACCTCGTGGCGTCGGCGGGCCGGTTGTGCTACCCGCCTGCCGCGTTGCCGATCCACGCTGACGCAACCAGCGCCGCTCGACCAGCCTCAACCCAGAGGTGCGGTCAGCGGTTTCCGGCCTGCCTCACCACTGGTAGCGCAGACTCGCGACGATGTTGCGCTGCGGGCCATACCAGCACCACGAGTAGGAGCTGCACGACGTTACATATGTCTTGTCGAACAGGTTCTGCACGTTGACCGAGAGCTTCAGTCCGTCCCACTCGGGCTTGACATACTTGAAGTCGTAGCTGAGCGCAGCGTCCACCAGCGTCGTCGACGGCACGCGCAGGGTATTGGCCGTGTCGCCCCAGGATTTGCCGAGGAAGCGCACGCCGCCGGCGAGGCCGAGGCCCGCAAAGGTGCCGGTCTCGATTTTATAGTCCAGCCACAGGGAGGCCGTCTGATTGGGCATCTGGGCCGGCCGCTTGCCGGCAAGCGGCACCTGAATGCCGAGTATCTCGTTGGTGGCGGTGCCGTTGTCCTGGGTCACCTTGTTGTCGAGATACGAGTAACCCGCGACCACGTTGAGGCTGTCGAACACGTTCACCTTGGCTTCCGCCTCGATGCCGCGCGTCCGGATTTCGCCGGTCTGGACACTGAATGTCGGGTGCGCGGGATCGCTCGTCAGCACGTTTTGCTGGCGGATTTCGAAGACCGCGACCGAGAAGAGGTTGTTGGTGCCCGGCGGCTGATACTTGATGCCGGCTTCATACTGATGCCCCGTTCTTGGATCGGGCAGCGTTCCCGGGCCGTTCAGGTCGCCGTTGAAGATTTTTCCGCTCGTCAGCGGCTCGAACGATTCCGAGTAGCTGATGTAAGGAGCAAAGCCATTGTCGAAATTATAGATCAGGCCCGCGCGGCCGGTGAAAGCTTCCGCGGTCGCATACGACGGGGTCAGAACCTTGGTGGCGAAGGACTGCGAGTCGCCGGTGGTCTTCGCCCAGTCGTAGCGCCCGCTGAGCAGCAGGGTGAAGCGGTCCAGCTTGATCTCGTCCTGCAGGTAGATGCCGGTCTGGGTGGAGCGCTGCGACGCGGTCGTGGAATAGGGGATGACGCCGAAATTGAGGTAGTAGGCCGGGTTCGTCAGATCAAGCGTGCGTGGCGTGGAAGACCCGGTGAGCGTGTCGGTCCGGATGTTCTGGTAATCGACGCCGGCGAGCAGCGAGTGGCTGATGGGACCGGTGTCGAACTTCGCATGCAGGTTGTTGTCGAACGTCAAGGCGTTGATGTCGACATCGGTGAAGATGAGGCCACGGTTAAGGTAGCGTCCGGCCCAGCTGTAACCGTTGGTGCCGGCATAGACGCTCTTGTAATAGCCTTGCGTATGCAGCCAGCGCCCGTTCGAGCGGAATGTCAGGAAGTCGTTGAACTTGTGATCGAAAGAGTAACCCGTCGAATAATACGTGCGGTTCGATTGCTCGAAATTGGGATCGCCGTCGTAGAAACTGCGGGGCAGGCGGCCGACATAAGGATTGTTGAGCAGGGAGCCCTTTGCCGGGAAGGCGCCGTAATAGCCGGAGTCCGGGTCGCGCTGGTAATGAGCGAACACCGTCAGCGAGGTGCTCTCAAGCGGCTTCCAGGTGAACGACGGCGAGATAAAATAGCGCTGTTCGGAGGTCATATCGACCGGCCCGTCGGCGTTGCGGAACGATCCGATCACGCGGTATAGCAGCTTCTTGTCGTCGTCGATGGGGCCGCCGAAGTCGATGGCCGTGCGCATCTGGCTGAAATTGCCGCCCTGCAGCAGGATCTGACCCGTGGGATCTTCCGTGGGGCGCTTGCTGACCATATTGACGAGACCGCCCGGGCTGGCCTGACCGAAAAGCACCGACGCAGGACCCTTGATGACATCGATGCGTTCCAGCCGGAACGGGTCGATCGTCGGTTGCGCGTCGCGGCTTCCCGGAAGGCGCAGGCCGTCGAGATAGAGAGGCGCGCTGAATCCACGAATGGCGAACTGCTCCAGACGCGTTCCGCCGGAGGGGCCTCGCTGCTCGGTCGTCACGCCGGGGACGAAGCGCAGGATCTGATTGAGTGACTGCGCGTTCTGAGCCTCGATCTGGGTCCGCGTGACGATCGACACCGATTGAGGGGTCGAGATGAGCGGCGTGTCCGTTTTCGTTGCCGTGAGAGCGCGCTGCGCTATGTAGCCGTTGACCGGCCCGGTGGCCGTTTCCGCGGTGTCCTGCACGACGACGGCATCGAGCACCAGCTCCTCGCTGCTCTGTGCCTGCTGCGCAAAGACCTGAGGCGCCAATGCAAGCAGGCTCACCGTTGCCAGCAGCGCTGCCTTTCCTGCCCCGTGAAGCGACATCATTTTAATCATCCCGTTCATCAAGAAACTGTCAACTGAAATGCACGGTCACTAATTAGCATAAAACCAGCGAGTGATTATATCATAACTGCAACATACACACTTAAATGTACTTAAAAATTATAATAACTCAAATAAGAGCGTTATTTATATTATAATTATTCTACAAAAATGCCCGCTGTCGTGGCCTTCCCCCTGAAAAGTGGTCCTCATTGAAGTATGCTATTGAGCCTTTGAGAGGACTTTGTAATGCCCCAGAAGAAGCACAAACCCGAAGAGATCGTTGCGAAGCTGCGCCAGGTCGACGTTCTGTTGTCGCAAGGCCGCTCGGTTGGCGAAGCGGTTCGTTCGATTGGCGTGACCCCGTTCACGTACTATCGGTGGCGCAAGGAGTTCGGCGGGCTGAAGGGTGATCAGGTGAAGCGCCTGAAGGAGCTTGAGAAAGAGAACGATCGGCTGCGCAAGGCGGTGTCGGACCTGACGCTGGAGAAGTTGATCCTCAAAGAGGCTGCCTCGGGAAACTTCTGAGCCCTTCCCGCCGCCGTCGCTGCGTCGACCATGTCGTGGCGAAGTTCTCCGTCTCGGAGCGGTTTGCCTGCAAGGTTCTCGGCCAGCACCGTTCGACCCAGCGCAAGCGACCGAGAGGTCGGCCTGATGACGAGCTTCTCACTGCCGACATCATCCGGCTCGCCTCCCGCTACGGTCGCTATGGCTATCGCCGGATCACGGCGATGCTGCGGTCGGAGGGTTGGACGGTGAACACCAAACGCGTCGAGCGCATCTGGCGGCGGGAGGGGCTGAAAGTTCCCCAGAAGCAACCGAAGAAAGGGCGTCTCTGGCTTAACGACGGATCGTGCATCCGGCTTCGGCCCGAGCACCCCAACCATGTCTGGTCCTATGACTTCGTCGAAGGCCGGACCCACAATGGCCGGAAGTTCCGCATGCTCAACATCATCGACGAGTTCACCCGGGAATGCCTGGCGATCAGGATCGACCGCAAGCTCAACTCCACCGACGTCATCGACGTCCTGTCGAACCTGTTCATCCTGCGCGGGGTTCCTGGCCATGTTCGTTCCGATAACGGCCCAGAGTTCATTGCCAAGGCCGTGCGGGACTGGATCGTGGCCGTCGGCGCCATGACCGCGTTCATCGAACCGGGAAGCCCTTGGGAGAACGGCTACTGCGAGAGCTTCAACTCGAAGCTGCGCGACGAACTGCTCAACGGTGAGATCTTCTACAGCCTCGCCGAGGCCAAGGTCATCATCGAGGCATGGCGGCGCTACTACAACACCGAGAGGCCGCACTCATCACTCGGTTACAAACCGCCCGCACCAGAGGCCATTGTCTGGCTGCCGCCGCGACCTGGCGCACCTCCATCATCGGCATAGGCGATGGCCGAAAAGCCGATCATGCATTAAGACTGAAGATGGACCACCTGATGGGGGCAGGCCAGTCGCGCCGAGCTGTGTTTGCGCCTTGCCGGCTGCGGCGGTGCTGAAATGCCTCCGGTGGGCGCCGTGGCGGTTTTATCGCATCGGGGCGTGCGGCGCGGCTGAAATTCTCGGGCGGCGAAGATGGGGCCGATCCGTTTCGGAATAGCGCTTGTCGCCGACGCCTCCTCCGCCATCCGCAGCGGGGATGCCGGTTATCATATGACCGCGACAAAAGTAGTAGACATGGCGCAATCTATCATTATAGTTATGATAGTCTCCATGAATGAGACTACAAAACAATACGGGGAACTAAAAATGATCAATCGGCGCAGGGTGCTGCAAGCGGGGGCGCTTGCTGGTTCTTCCTTGATATTGCCTGCTTTGGGCGGGCGTGCGTTTTCGGCATCCGAGGCGATCAAGATCGGCATTCCGGTGCCGATTTCGGGGGCGTTCGCAGCCAACGGCAAGTTCGCGTCGCTGGGCGCCATCCTTGCGGCCGAGCAGGCGTCCAAGCAGTTCGGGCGCGACGTCTCCACGCTCGATCTCGACACCGAGGGCAAGCCGGCGACGGCCGTCCGCAAGGTTCAGGACGCGCTGGACTCGTCCGGCATCAAGTTGTTCGCAGGCGGCATCCTCTCGTCGGAATCGCTTGCCATGGGCAAGGAAGCGCTGCGGCGCAACGGCGTTTTCTTCACCACGGCCGGGGCCGACGAGATCACCGGTTCCGACTGCAACGCCGCGACCTTCAGGTGGAGCGTGCCCACCTACGGCGCTATCGAGCAGACCGTGCGTCCGCTCATCGATCTGCTGCCCAATGCCAAGAAGTGGTACACGATCACGCCGCAATACGTATTCGGCGAGGGCTTGCTGGGCGTGTCGAAGGCTATCTTCGCGGAGAAGGGCATCGAGCATGTCGGCAACAGCTATCATTCGCTGACCGAGAAGGAATTCAGCGGATACCTGACCAACGCGATCGCCGCTGCGCCCGACGCTCTGCTCATCCTGAATTTCGGATCGCAGTCTTCCGACACGTTGCGGCAAGCCGTCAGCTTCGGCCTTAAGAACCGCATGACGATCGTGGTGGCTTGGGCCTCCGGGCTCGAGCAGTTCGAGGCGCTTGGCGCCGACATCTGCGAGGGCGTGTACTTCGGCGCTCAATACTGGCACGGCGTCGACGCGCCCGGCAACCAGGCGCTGGTCAAGAGCGTGCGCGAGCGCTTCAATATCAATCCGAATTACTCGCTCGCCGGCTCCTATATCCTGACCAAGCTGCTGATCGAGGCGGCGGTGCAGGCCGGTTCCACGGACGGCGACAAGGTGGCCGCCGCGCTGCGCGGGAAGGTCTACGAGGGCCTGACCGGCGAGGAAACCATCCGGGCCGGCGACAATCAGGTCATCAAGGATTATTACCTGATGAAGGGCAAGGCGAAAAAGGACATGGCCGACAAGGACGATTTCGTGGACATCGTCAGCCGCGGCAAGTCGTTTCTCTCGCCGGAAGCCGCGGGCTGCAAGCTCGGCTGACGCTGCGCGTCTCGCGCTCGCTCGCTCCAGAGACGATCCGTTTTCAAGTGAGCATCCGCCTCGCCGCTGCGCGAGGCGGCGCGGGATCGGCGCGGCTGTTTCCGGGCGTGTCGGGGTGCGGGCGCACCGGTTCCTCTGATCTCGGGTTGGCGTGAGCCCGCCGGCGGACGACAGCGAAGCCGTTTCCTTGGTCGCCACGCGTTCTTGTTGCGCAATCTGCCGCCCTTCAAGCGACAGGAGTCAATTTCGTGACATATCTGTTCCAGATACTCAACGGCATTGGGCTTGGAATGCTTTATTTCCTGCTTGCCGTAGGATTGAGCGTGATCTTCGGGTTGTTGCAGTTCGTCAACTTCGCTCATGGCGCATTTTATCTTCTGGGTGCCTATTTCACCTACGATCTCGTGGAGCGCGGCGTCAGTTTCTGGGTGGCGATGCCGGTTGCCGCCGTCCTCGTGACGCTCATCGCGGCGGCGACGGAAATCGTTCTCCTGCGGCGCATCTACAAACTGCCTCACACGTTCCACATCCTGGTCACGGTCGGTCTCGCGCTGATGATCCAGGAGCTGGCCATCATCGCCTGGGGGCCGCTCGGCGGCAATGTCCCGGCGCCCGAGGCGTTCAACGGCGTCATCATCATCGGCAATTTCGTCTATCCGGAGTACAGGCTGTTCGTGATCGTGTTCACGGCGATCCTGGCGGGCGCGTTGTGGTGGGTGCTGGAGGGCACGCGCGTGGGCGCGGTGGTGCGCGCTGGTTCTGAATCGGCGGAGAACACGGCGCTGCTCGGTTACAACACGCTGCGCATCAACTCTGCCGTGTTCGGGCTCGGGGCGGGGCTTGCCGGGCTCGCGGGTGCGCTGGCGGCGCCCATTCGCGGCGTGGAGCCGTTCATGGGCCTCGAAGCGCTCGGCATCGCCTTCATCGTCGTCGTCATCGGGGGGATGGGCAGCTACACCGGCGCCCTGCTTGCCGGAATCCTCGTCGGCGTCACCCAGAGCGTGATGGCCTCGCTGTGGCCGGAGGGCGCGCGGCTCATGATCTATCTGGGCATGGCGCTCGTGATCGTGACCATGCCCCGCGGCCTGCTCGGGAGGGCATGACGATGATCAACAATCCTGTTTTCCACTTCGTGCTCGCCGTCATCACGGTGCTGTGCCTGCCGCTGTTCCTGCGGTCCGGCGTGCTGGCCAGCGAGATACTCATCTATGGGCTTGCAGTCGCCGCGTGCAACCTGTTGCTCGGCTTCACGGGGCTGCTGTCGTTCGGCCAGGGCATCTTCTTCGGCGTCGGCAGCTACGTCGCGGGCATCCTGCTGACGCGCTACCAGATCCCGGTGCCGGAGATGCTGCTGGTGTCCCTCGTGCTCGGCGCCGTGATCGCCATCGGCGTGGGCTGGCTTTCCATTCGCCGGCAGGGCGTCTACTTCGTCATGCTGACGCTGGCCTTCTCGCAGTTCTTCTTCTTTCTGGCCTATACGTTCAGCGGGCTGACGGGCGGCGACAACGGCATCCTCGACGTGCCGCGCCCCGTCATCGCCGGTTTCGACTTCACCGATTTGTGGAACTACTACTACTTCGTCGCGGCGGTGTTTCTGCTGGTCTTCGCGCTGATGCTGCGCACGACGCAATCGACGTTCGGCCACACGTTGCGCGCCATCCGCGAGAACGAGGCGCGGGCGAGCGCGATCGGCTTCCCGGTCAAGGCGTTCAAGATCGCCGCCTTCGCCATCTCCGGCGCGGTGACGGCGCTGGCCGGCGCGCTGCACGCCATGCTGATCGGCGTCGCGCCGCTGTCCAACATCGAATACCACAGCAGCGAAATCATCCTGATCATGACCATCATCGGCGGCAGCGGCAATCTCTTCGCCTCGCTGCTGGGCGCGGGCAGCTACCTGGTGCTGGCCGATGTTCTGTCGGCGATATGGCCGCGCTGGCTGCTGCTTCTGGGCCTCGCGCTGATCGTGGTGGCGCTGTTCATGCAGCGCGGATTGTGGGGCCTGATCGAGAGCCTCGTGTCCTCGCTCGGTTCCCTGTTCAGGCGCGCGCCAGCCCCGGCCGCGGAATCGTCGGCGCAGGGCCAAACCGATGGAGGCAAGGCATGAGCGTTCGTAACGAAGCCGGCCAGCCGATCGTGCTTGAAACGCGTGAACTGACTGTCGCCTATGGCAACTTCCTCGCGCTGCGCGGCGTCAGCCTGTCGGTGCGCCGGAACAGCGTCCATTCCATCATCGGGCCCAACGGGGCGGGCAAGACGACGCTTTTCCACGCGCTGGCGGGCCGCGTGCGGCCCAGCGCCGGCTCCATCCGCCTCGATGACGCGGATATTTCCCGCACCCGCGACGACGACCGGGTGAGGCTCGGAATCGCGCGTTCGTTCCAGGTGACGAGCCTGTTCCCCAATCTGTCGGTGCAGGAAAACCTGCGCCTGGCCGCCCAGGGCCGCACGCCCTGGCATGCGCTCGCGCCGTGGCGCAGCATCCACCGCAACAAGGCGGCGCTGGAGACGACGGACGCGGTGATCGAGCGCCTGGCGCTCGGGGCGGTCGCTGGCCGCCTCGCGGGCGAGCTTTCCCATGGCCAGCAGCGGCGCCTGGAGGTGGGCATGGCGCTGGCGGCGCGTCCCCGCGTCATCCTCATGGACGAGCCCACATCCGGCATGGGCATCGACGACATCGAGGTGATGAAGGAATTGATCCGCGACCTCGCCGCCGATCACACCGTGATCTTCGTCGAGCACAACATGGGGATCGTCATGAACATCAGCGACACCGTCACGGTCATGCGCGCTGGCCAGAAGCTGGTGGAGGGACCGCCGTCCGAAATCCGCGACAACCCCGAGGTCCGGCGGGCCTATCTCGGCAACATGATGACGGGAGACATCGCATGACCGTCGCGCTGCAGGTGGAGAATCTGAACGCCTTCTATGGCAAAAGCCACATCCTGCAAGGCGTGTCGCTCGAGGTGCGCGAGGGCGAGATCGTGGCGCTGCTTGGCCGCAACGGCGCCGGCAAGTCGACGACGCTCAGGAGCATCTGCGGTGCGCTGACGCCGGCGCGCGGCGCCATTCGCTACAAGGGCAACGACATCGCCGGATGGCCGGCCTACCGCGCCGCCCAGGCCGGCCTGCTGCTGGTGCCGGAGAACCGGGGCATCTTCAACCTGCTCACCGTTGAGGAAAACCTCCGGATATCGGAGCGCAAGGGGTCCCCGTGGGTGCTCGGGGACATCTACAGGATGTTCCCGCGCCTTGAGGAGCGCAAGCGCAACGGCGGCGGCCAGCTATCCGGGGGCGAGCAGCAAATGCTGTCCATCGCCCGCGCGCTGCTCAACAATCCGCGCCTGCTCATGCTCGACGAACCCGTCGAGGGGCTCGCGCCGGTGATCGTCGACGAAATCGTCAATCAGGTCATCGAGATAAGAAACAAGGGCATCCCGATCCTTCTCGTGGAACAGAACCTGGCGGTCTGCGGCAAGCTCGCCGACCGGAACTACATCATCGAGCTTGGCCGGGTGGCCTACAGCGCCGATGCGGCGACCTTCGCCAAAGACGATGGGGCCCGTGACCGTTTTCTCGGCGTGAAGGCCGAATGAGTTTGGATGGATCATGTCTGAAAAAATCAGCATCAATACCGATCGGCTGCTCGGCACCATCGCCGAAACCGCGCGGCTCGGCGGCCTGCCGAACGGTGGCGTGGCGCGGCTGACGCTCTCTCCCGACGACAGGCGCGTCCGCGACTGGCTCAGGGAGCAATGCGCCGGGCTGGGGCTCGAGGTGGTGGTGGACGAGGTCGGGAACATGTTCGCCACCCGCCCGGGGCTCGAAGCCGGGACGTTGCCGATCGCCATGGGCAGCCATCTCGACACCCAGCCCACCGGCGGCAAGTACGACGGCATCCTCGGCGTGCTGGGAGCGCTTGAAGTGCTGCGCACGCTGCACGAGGCGGGCGTGACGACGCACGCGCCACTGACACTCGTGAACTGGACCAACGAGGAGGGATCGCGGTTCAGCCCGGCGATGCTCGGCTCGGGGGTCTATGCCGGTGTCTACACGCCGGATTACGCCTACGGGCGAAAGGACGTGCGCGGCGAGAGCTTCGGCGACGCGCTGGACGGGATCGGTTATCGCGGCGATGTCGCCGCCAGCGCGGTGCCGCTTGGCGCGATGTTCGAGCTTCATATCGAGCAGGGGCCGATCCTCGAGGCCGAGGGCGCGGTCATCGGCGTCGTTCAGGGCGTGCAGGGCCTCAACTGGTACGAGGTCGAGCTGACCGGGGCCGCCGCGCATACGGGATCGACGCCGATGCCGATGCGCCGCAACGCGCTGCTGGCGGCGGCGCGCATCGTCGAGAGCGTCAACGGCGTGGCACTCGCGAACGCGCCCCATGCGGTAGGCAGCGTCGGTTTCATCGAGGCGCATCCCAACTCCAACAATGTCATACCGGGCTTCGTGCGGCTGACCATCGACCTGCGCCATCCCGACGACGCCGTGCTCGCGCGCATGGCGGCGGCTGTGGAGAAGGCTATCGGGGAAGCGGCGGCCTCGGCCGGCGTCGACGCGGAATATCGCAAGGTCGCGCAGACGGCGGCGGTTGCCTTCGACCCGCAGTGCATCGAATCCGTGCGCGAAGCCGCATCGGCCGCGGGCTTGGCGAGCCGCGACATCGTCTCGGGGGCGGGGCACGATTCCGTGCATCTGGCGGGCGTCGTGCCCACCACCATGATCTTCGTGCCGAGCGCGGGCGGACTGAGCCATAACGAGGCGGAGTTCACCTCGCCGCAGGAATGCGCCGCCGGCGTGCAGGTGCTGCTCGACGCGGTGCTGGCCTATGACCGGCGCACCGCCGCCAACCGGTCCGGCAACAGGGCCTGAGGAGAAGCGTCATGCGGATCGTCATGGCCCGTATCAACCACGAGACGAACACCTTCTCCCCGGTGCCGACGCCACTGGCGTCGTTCTCGCCGCTGTGGAACGAGGAGGCAGCCGACGCGGCGCGCGTATCGAACACGGCGATTGGCGCCTTTCATGCCTATGCGCGCGAACTGGGGGCCGACATTTCGGTGCCTGTCTTCGCCATGGCCAACCCCAGCGGGCCTGTCGCGGACGACGCCTTCGAAGCGCTGGCGGACGCGGTGCTGAAGGAGGTCGCGGCCGGTTGCGACATCATTCTGCTCGACCTGCACGGCGCGATGGTGACGCAGTCCCTCGACGACGGCGAGGGCGAGTTGCTGGCGCGCGTGCGCCGTCTCGCGCCCGGCGTGCCGATCGGTCTCGCGCTCGACCTGCATGCCAACCTGACAGACCGCATCATCGACAATTGCGACTGCGTCGTCGGTTTCAAGACTTATCCGCATATCGACATGTACGAGACGGGCAGCCACGTGACGCGGATCATCGACGCTATCGTGAGGGACGGCGCCCGTCCCGCCAACGCCTGGCGGCATCCGCCTCTGCTGGCGCATACGATGAGCATGAACACCACGCAGGACAACGCCATGGCGGCCCTCATCGCGAAAGTACGCGAGGCGGAGACGGCGGAGGGGGTTCTGGCGGCGTCGGTTTTCGGCGGCTTTCCGCTGGCCGATATCGAGACTGCGGGCGTGTCCATCGCGGTGACAGCGACGAGCGCCGGTCTCGCCAGGCAGGTGGCTGGAGACATCGCGGACGCGGCATGGGCGCTGCGCGAGGAACTGCAGTTCCACGAGGAGCCGCTGGCAGACTCGGTCGCGCGGGCGCGGCGCATCGACCGGCAGGCGGGCGAGGGCGCGTCCGGCCCCATCCTGCTGCTCGACCATGGCGACAACTGCATGTCGGGCGGCACTTGTGACGTCATGGATGTGCTGGACGCGGCGTTGCGCGAGGGACTGGAAGGCATCGTGTGCGGCCCGATCAGCGACGCGGCCGCGGTCGAGGCGTGCCGGGCCGCAGGCGTGGGGGCCGAGGTGGCGCTGCAAGTGGGCAACGGGGTCCGCGCGTCGGGGTTTGATGTCTTGCAGCCGCTCGCGCTCTCGGGCATCGTCGAGGCGGTCGGGGAGGGCCGCTATACTGTATCGGGTCCGATCTACACCGGGCAGACTTTCGACATGGGGCAGGCCGCCGTGCTGCGCACCCCGCAGGCGCGGATACTGATAACCGAGAAGCCCCATGAACCCTGGGATGCCGGCGTGTTCGGATGCCTGGGGATAGACCCTTTCTCGGCGCGTTTTCTGATCCTGAAATCGCGTATGTACTGCAGGCCGGTATTCGAGCCGCGCGCGCGGGCGGTGATTGCCTGCGCGAGCAGGGGAGTGACAAGCTCGAACTACGCGTTGTTTACGTTCAGGAAGCTTGCGAGGCCGATTTTTCCTCTGGATAAGGATGCGGTCTGGAAATCACAGGACTGAGATGGTGGAGCAAAGGCGGTCGCGGCCCAGAACCGGAGCGGGGCGGGTCAAGAGGATAAAACTGTCGGACCAGATCGCCGAGGAGTTGCGCCGTCGCATCGCCCGCGAAAAGATGATGCCCGGCGACCGCCTGCCCCACGAGCGCGCCCTGACCGAGGAATACGGCTGCGCCAAGAGCACCATGCGCGAGGCGCTGAAGGCGCTCGAGGTGGAGGGGCTGCTCACGATGCAGTCCGGCCCCAACGGCGGTCCCGAGGTGCGCACCGTATCCATCGACAGCGTCATGCAGCAGTTGCGCCAGTACCTGCATTTCCAGAAGCTCGACTTCAAGCACGTCTATGAGCTGCGCCGCTCGCTGGAGGTGACGCTCGCGGCCAATGTCGTGGGCAAACTCGGGCCGGAGCACTTTCACAAGATGGAGGAGAACATCCGGATCTGCGAGGAGGCCAACAGCCGGGGCGACCGCGCCGTCGGCCGCGCCGTGGAAACGGAATTCCACGATATCCTGTGCGAGGCATGCGACAACGTGCTGCTCGTGTTCATGTGCCGCTTCCTCAACAGCCTGCTCCGGGATCTCGTCAGCTACCGCAGCCACAGCCTGCAGGAGAATGAGGCGTTCGGAGAGCACAACGTCGGCAGCCACAAGGCGCTCCTCGCCGCCTACCGCACGCAGGACAGCGATGCGGTGGTGCGCATCATGCAGGAGCATATGTGCTGCGCGGAAGGCTTCATGCGCCGTCTGGACGCCTCTTTCCATTCCGATCTGCTCAGCCGGGAACTGCCCGGGCTGATCGCGACGACTTAGGTCGTTTTCCGACTTCAATGGAATCATTTAATCGATAAGAATTGGCTCAAAATCACGCAAACGCGGGGCGGGCAGGTGCGGCCTCGCGGCGAATGAGGGAGGGGTGTCGTGGCGGACCTGAACGAATGGCGGGGCGTTCCGAAGCCCGAGCGCGGCGCGCTGGACGGGGCGTTCGTGCGGCTGGAGCCGCTCGACGTGGAACGGCACACCGCGACGCTGTTCGCGGCGGCTTCGGCTTCCGGGGGCGACGAACGCTTCAGATACCTCTTCGAGGAAGCGCCCGCGGATGTCGGCGAGATGCGCCGCTGGGCGGAAGCCGCCGCCGCGGGCAGGGACCCGCTGTTCTTCGCCGTCATCGACAAGCGCACGGGCCGGGCCGAGGGCCGTCAGGCGCTCATGCGCATCGATGCCGGCAACGGCGTGATCGAGATCGGCAGCATCCTGTGGGGGCCGGCGATCGCGCGCACACGCGCCGCGACCGAGGCGCTTTTTCTTTTCGGAGACTACGTTTTCGGGCTGGGCTACCGCCGGTTCGAGTGGAAGTGCAACGACCTGAACCTGCCCTCGAAGCGCGCGGCGGAGCGCTTCGGGTTTCGTTTCGAGGGGCTGTTCCGCCAGCACATGGTGGTGAAGGGCGCCAACCGCGACACTGCCTGGTTCTCGATCATCGACAGCGAATGGCCCCGGCTGCGGGCGGGCTATGAGCGCTGGCTGCGGCCCGAGAACTTCGATGATGAAGGCCGGCAATTGACGAAGCTGACGTTCGAGCCATGAAGCTGCCGGCAGCATCTGCATCCATTTGACAAAAAATATTACAGAAAGTGTAAGGCCATCGAACACAGGTTCTGCCGCCTCAAGGACTTCAGGCGCATCGCCGCCGGATGGCCCGATCAGCACTCCGGCAAGTTGACGGCCAGTCCTCCGAGGCTCG
The DNA here is from genome assembly GCA_937863995.1 of uncultured Chelatococcus sp. Taxonomy (GTDB): domain Bacteria; phylum Pseudomonadota; class Alphaproteobacteria; order Rhizobiales; family Beijerinckiaceae; genus Pseudochelatococcus. The sequence goes on along the minus strand of CALMIK010000076.1, from coordinate 16,574 downwards.
TTTCCTTGTATTTATGGTTCATGTCCACACCGGTCTGGCGCATTGTTTCGATGCACGCATCGAGCGGCACGAAGTGCTTGCCATCGGCTTTCGTGGCGAGCGAGGCGGCCGTCACGGCCTTGACGGCGCCGAAGGCGTTGCGCTCGATGCAGGGCACCTGGACGAGGCCGCCTATCGGATCGCACGTCATGCCGAGGTGGTGCTCGAGCGCGATCTCGGCCGCATTCTCGATCTGCTCCGGCGTGGCGCCCATGATCGCCGCGAGCCCGGCGGCGGCCATCGCGGAGGCCGAGCCGACCTCGCCCTGGCATCCGACCTCGGCGCCGGAAATCGAGGCGTTGCGCTTGATGACGCCGCCGATCGCCGCCGATGTCAGCAGGAAAGTCCTGAACGTCGAGGCGTCGACACCGTCGTGAAAGTGCTGGAAGTACCGCATGACGGCCGGAACGACGCCGGCCGCCCCGTTCGTCGGCGCGGTGACGACGCGGCCGCCCGCGGCGTTCTCTTCGTTGACCGCCATGGCGTAGACGGCCAGCCAGTCGTTGGCGAGCAGGGGGTTGAGGGTGTTGTGCAGGCTGTCCGCCGTGAGGCGGCGATACAGATCGCGGGCGCGTCGGCGAACCCTGAGCCCGCCCGGCAGCGGCCCTTCCTGTTGCAGGCCACGGTCGATGCAGGAGCTCATCGCCTGCCAGATGGCGTCTAGCCCTCTGTCGAGATCTGCTTCCGACCGGGACACGCATTCGTTCGCGCGCATCATCTGCGCAATCGACAGGCCGCTGCGGGAGGCCATGGCGAGCATTTCCGCCGCCGTGGAAAACGGGAACGGAACGTCGCCGCCGTCGCTTTCGCCGCCCGCCGGGGCTGCCGCATGTAGTTCCTCGCCGTCGACGACGAAGCCGCCGCCGATCGAGAAGTAGGTCTTTCGAAGCAGCAGCCCGCCACTTGCGTCATGGGCCTCGAAAGCCATGCCGTTGGCGTGGCCGGGCAGTGGCGTCTTGCGGTCGAGAACGAGATCGGTAGCCGGGTCGAAGCGATAGGTGGTATGTCCTTCCCGCTCCAGCAGCCCGCTCGCGCGCACCGTGGCGACGATGTCGTCCATCCGGTCCGGATCGACGGTTGCCGGCAGATATCCGCTCAGGCCAAGGATCACCGCCCTGTCGGAGGCGTGGCCGACGCCGGTGAAGGCGAGCGACCCGTGCAGGCTGGCCTTCAGGCGGACGACACGCGCATCGTCCCGTATCGCCTGCAGGAATCGACTGGCGGCGGTCATCGGCCCCATCGTATGGGAGCTCGATGGGCCGATGCCGATCTTGTAGAGATCGAACACAGAAAGAAACATGATCCCTCCCGGATCGTGCGCCGCGGCGCATGCCGCCATCGCCGGTTTCGAGGCGGCGGGGAGCCCGCGGCCGCCTACGCCTTGCGAAGCGCGTCGCCGATGAGCGCAACCCACATCGAGGCGCCGAGCGGAAGAATGTCGTCGTTGAAATCGAAGCGGGGCGAGTGCAGACCCGGGTTCTCGCCGTCGCGGGCGGAGCCGAGCCAGAAATAGCATCCCGGCTTTTCCCGCAGCATGAAGGCGAAATCTTCCGCCGCCATGCTCGGCGCTGCGTCGGTGACGGTGATGCCGGCCACGTGCGCGGCCGTCTCGCGGACGATGGCCGCGCACGCGGGGTCGTTCACCGTGGCGGGATAGCGGGCGACATGGCTTGTCCGCGCGCTGCAGCCCAGCCCCTCGGCGATGGATGCCGCCACGGCTTCCATGCGCCGTCCGATCGTTGCCCCGATGGCATCGTCGAACCAGCGGGTCGTGCCGCGCAGGGTGACCTGCTCGGGGATCACGTTCCACGTATTGCCGGCGTGGATCTGGGTCACGGAAACGACCGCGGGCTCGAGAGCCGAGATGTTGCGGCTCGCGATCGTCTGGAGCGCGCCGACCACCTGCGATGCCGCCACGACCGGATCGGCCCCCTCGTGCGGCATGGCGCCATGGGAGCCGCGACCGGTGATGACGATCTCGAACGTTCCGAGCGCGGCCATCATCCTGTCGGGTCTGGCGACAAGATGGCCGGGGGCGAGGGCCGGCCAGTTGTGCAGGCCGTAGACCGCGTCCATCGCGTGGTTGCGGAACAGGCCATCCTCGATCATGAAGCGCGCGCCGGCCTCGTTTTCCTCGGCCGGCTGGAAGATGAAGTGAACCGTGCCGTCGAAATCCCGGTCCGCCGCCGCGCGCGCCGCCGCCAGCGCCATGGACACATGACCGTCGTGGCCGCAGGCGTGCATGACACCGGCTGTCGCCGAGGCATGCGGCAGGCCGGTGTCCTCGGCGATGGGCAGCGCATCCATGTCGGCCCGGATGCCGATGGCCCTTTGCGATAGTCCCTTCCGGAGCGTGCCGACAAGGCCGGTTTGCCCGTAGCCCCGCTCTACGCGGTAGCCCCATTCGCCGAGTTGGCGCGCGACGAAATCCGACGTGCGGCGCTCCTGGAACGCGAGTTCCGGATGCCGGTGAAGGTCGCGGCGCCAGCGAACCGCTTCCTCGATCTGGCCGGCTGAAATCAGCTCACTCATGATGGCCCCCCGATTTTTGTCTTTAGACGGATTATGAAGTCCGGCTTCGGCTTGTGTAGCCCCGATAAGGGCAACAATGCGTTGCATGAGCAGCAACCGGACATGTGTAGCGACCGTTGCGGAATTTGGAACGCCGATTGACTTTGCCCGTTGCCGAATGCACCGTTCCAGCATGGAGACACTCGATGCCAAGGCCCTTCGCATTCTCATGGCGGTCGTGCGTTGCGGCTCTATCAGGGGCGCGGCGGAGCATCTGTCGGTCGCGCCGTCGATCGTCAGCCGGCAGATCGCGGATACCGAGCGCAACATCGGCCTGCCGCTTTTCGACCGCACCAGCCGCGGCGTCGGATTGACGGACGCCGGCGGGCTGGTTCTGGAGCACGCGCAACGTATCCTTGAAGATCAACAGCTTCTGTCGGAACAGATCGATCAGTTGCGGGGCGTCCAGCAGGGGCGTGTCCGCGTCCGCAGCGGCGAAGGGTTTCTGGCCGATCTCATCGAGCACGGCCTTCGATCGTTCGTGGGCGTCTATCCGACGATCCGCTATTCCATCAGCCTCGGCAACACCGGCGCCGTGATGGACGCCACGGCGAACGGAGACGCCGACATCGGCATCGCCTATAATCCCGTGATCGACACGCGCCTGCGCTCGCTCTCCATTTCACGGCAGCCCCTGTGCCTTGTCGCGCCTCCCGGCCACGCGCTCCTGCGGCGCAAGCAGGTCGAGCTGGTCGAGTGCCTCGAGTCCCCCTATGCGCTGCTCAGCGAAGGGCACGGCGTCACCCGGCTCGTCAATCGTGTCGCCGCAGATCATGGCGTCGCCATTGCGCCGATCATGGAAACGCCCTCCATCGACGCGCTGCGGCGCTTCGTGGCGGCCGGTCTCGGGGTGTCGTTCCTGCCCCGCTTCGCGGTGTCGACGGAATTGAGCCGGGGTGCGCTCGGGGTGGTGGAATTGTCCAATCCGTTGCTGTTCGAGGCCAGCGCCCACCTGATGGTCAAGGCCCGCCGGCGGTTGCCGATCTCCGTCGAGCGGCTGTCCAGCTGGCTCGCGGGCACGATGGCCGCGTTCCGGCCCTGATCCGTTTTCGCGTTCCGCTGATAGCAACACATCGTTCCTGATGAGTTGGCTACCCAACGCCTGGCTTTGGTGCCAGCGTTGGCGTCTGGATGCCGTGCCGGATCCTTCCCGGGTCCCTGTGCATCCACAACGAAGGGAGCGAATTTCATGGCGGACGGCAAAGAGACCGCTGTAGGCGTGATCGGGCTTGGCAGCATGGGCCTGGGCATGGCCCAGACACTGGCCGGAAAAGGTTTCAGGACATTCGGATTCGATCTTTCTGCGCAGCGCGCGGCGCTCGCGGAGGAGTCCGGCGTCATTCCTCTGACTTCCATCGCGGACGTCCTGCGGCAGAGCGATTATCTCGTGTTCTCCCTGCCCACGGCGAAGGACGTCGCCGGTGTCGTGAACGACCATCTCGACGCGCTTAGTGGGCGGAAGGGACATCGTATCATCATCATCGACACGTCGACGTCGGAGCCGGCTGTCAGCCGCGAACTGGCGGAGAAGCTGGACGGGCTGGGGATCGGCTTCCTCGATGCGCCGGTCAGCGGCGGCCCGTCCGGCGCCGCCTCCGGCAAGCTCACGATGATGATCGGCGGCAGCGACGAGGACGTGGCGCTGGCGCGCCCGGTGATCGAGGCGCTCGCCGCCAAGGCGCTGCATGTCGGGCCGAGCGGCGCGGGCAACGTGGCAAAGCTGGTCAACAACCTGCTGGCCGCCGCCCACCTCCTGACGACGAGCGAGGGATTGAAGCTCGCCCAGGCGGCCGGCATCGACCCCGAGGCGGCGCTGCGCGTGGTCAATGCGGCCTCCGGCCGGTCCATGATCAGCGAAGTGCATTTCCCTACCTGGGTCGTCTCGAACCGCTTCGACAGCGGCTTCTCCATGGGGCTGATGCGCAAGGACGTCCGGCTTGCGAGCGAGCTCGCGCAGCAGACGGGCGCGCAGCTGCCCGTCGCGGAGCTCGTGGCGAAACTGTGGGCGGAGCCGGGCAAGCTGAAGGACAGCGACGACTTTACCCACATGGGTGCATTCCGGGAATCCTGAGACAAAAAAAGAGGCCAGACAGATGGGTAACGTCGATATCGCAAGGGATCCGGGCGACCGGATCGGGGAGTTGTTGAAAGCCTTCACCGGGACCGCCGACATCGGCAGCCTCGTCGGCGGCGAGACAGTGCTCGGCCAGGGCGGCGAGCTCGCGCTGACCGATCCGGCGACCGGAAAGGTGTTCGCCACCTACAAGGATGCGGACGACCGCGTCATCGACGCCGCCGTCGAGGCGGCGTCGGAGGCGCAGAAGAAGTGGATGGCGCTGACCGCGTCCGGGCGCGGCCGTGTCATGTTCGAGATCGCCCGCCAGATCCGCGACCATGCGGCGGAGATCGCGGAGATCGAAAGCCGTTCCGCGGGCCGGCCGATCCGCGACATCCGCGGCGAGGTCGTGAAGGTCGCGGAGATGTTCGAGTACTACGCCGGGTGGACCGACAAGCTGCACGGCGAGGTCATTCCCGTGCCCACGAGCCATCTCAACTACACGCGGCACGAGCCGATCGGCGTCGTCGTCCAGATCACCCCCTGGAACGCGCCACTCTTCACGGGCGGATGGCAGATCGCCCCGGCCATCGCGGCGGGCAACGGCGTCGTCATCAAGCCGTCCGAACTGACGCCGCTGAGCACGATCATCCTCGGCGTTCTCAGCGAACGGGCGGGCGCGCCGCGCGGCCTCGTCAACGTCATCGCGGGCGCGGGGCCGACGGCCGGACAGGCCGCCGTGCGCCATCGCAAGACCGGGCTCGTCGTCTTCGTCGGCTCGGCGCACGCCGGGTCGATCATCGCGGCCGAGGCGGCGCGGAACGTCGTGCCGGCGATCCTCGAGCTCGGCGGCAAGTCGGCCAACATCGTCTTCGCCGATGCCGATATCGACCGCGCCATTCTCGGCGCGCAGGCGGCGATCTTCGGCGGCGCCGGCCAGAGCTGCGTGGCGGGCTCCCGGCTTCTCGTGCACCGCTCCATCCACCGCGAGTTCGTCGAGCGCTACGCCCGGTCGGCGGAGAAGATCCCGGTCGGCGACCCCTTCCTCGACACGACGCAGATCGGGCCGATCAACAACGCCCGGCAATGGAGCAAGATCGACGACATGGTCCGCCTCGGCGTCTCGGAGGGCGCGCGTCTCGCGACCGGCGGCAGGCGCCCGGCCGAGCTGGAGGAAACCGGCGGCTTCTATTTCGCGCCGACCATCCTCGACGACGTCGCACCGGACGCGACCCTCTCGCGGGAGGAAGTCTTCGGCCCGGTCGTCGGTGTCACGCCTTTCGACACCGAGGAAGAGGCGATCGCCCTCGCCAACGACAACCCCTACGGCCTGGCTGGCGCCGTGTGGACGCAGAATGTCGGGCGCGCCCATCGCGTCGCGGCGCAGGTCCGCGCCGGCACGTTCTGGGTGAACGGCTACAAGACCATCAGCGTCATGTCGCCGTTTGGAGGCTTCGGCCGCAGCGGTTACGGGCGTTCGAGCGGCAGGGATGCCCTGCTTGCCTATACGCAGACGAAGAGCGTGTGGGTGGAAACCGCAGCCGCGCCGAGCGTCAGCTTCGGCTACGTCGCCTGACAGGGCAACGCCCGATCAGGTTAGAGCGTATCCCGGTTTCGTTGAAACGGGGATGCGCTCTAACATCTTGATTTTGAGCGAATTCTTATCGATTAAATGATTCCATTTAATCGGCAAGCGCTCCAAAACGACCGGCAGACAGATCCGCGCGACGGGCATTGGGGCAGGGCTGCCCCTTTGTCCGTCGCGGGGCTTATTTACAAAAAACTTCAATAAAATGTCTCAACGGAGGAGATAAAAGCTTGAGCAAGTTCATAGAGCGCGGATGGGCGCTGCACTTGACGGTGCTTTGCATCGTCATCCTGGCCGAGGCCATCGGGATACGGCGGATCCAGATCGGCATCGGCACGGTCATCTTCCTGCCGATCCTGTATGCTTTCGCGGTGGGCGTGATGCTCAATCCGCATATCCTCAAGAAGACCGCGGCGCTCATTCCCCCGCGGGCGGGCAAGCTCGCCGGGACGATGATCACCATCGCCATCATGCCGTTCATCGCCAAGTTCGGCACGACCGTCGGACCCCAGATCGGGCCGATCATCGAGGCCGGCCCCGCGCTCGTCCTGCAGGAAATCGGCAATCTCGGCACCATCGCCATCGCCTTCCCCGTGGCGGTGTTCCTGCTGCGAATGGGCCGCGAGGCGATCGGCGCGACCTATTCAATCGACCGGGAACCGAACCTCGCGATCATCGCCGACCGTTACGGCCTGAACAGCCCCGAAGGCGCCGGCGCAATGGGCGTCTACGCCACGGGCACGCTGATCGGGACGTTCGTCTTCGCCATCATGCCGCCGCTCATCCACGGGCTGGGGATCTTCGACATACGGGCGCTGGCGATGTCGTGCGGCGTCGGCTCCGGCAGCATGCTGGCGGCCTGCACCGGCGGCCTTGTCGCGGTTGCGCCCGGCCAGCAGGAGCTGATCCTGGCGCTTGCCGCCGCCAGCAACATCCTGACCTACGCGACGGGGCTCTATGTCGGCCTGTTCGTGGCCCTGCCGCTGACGGAATGGCTCTACGGCAAGTGCCGCCCCCACGATGTCCCGCAAAACGCCCGATAGGAGGTCGCCATGAAGAGCACGCAATCTAACACCTCCGCGCTCGAGAACGCGCTTCCGATCGAGAGCGAGGACGAGCGCAAGACCGACGTCGTCCGGTATTCCGGCCTGCTGCTGATCGCGGCGGCGCTGGGGCTTGTCGCCAACTGGGTCGGCACCGGCACGACGCCGGCGGTTGCCTTGCCGGGCATGGTGATTCTCTACGCGCTGTCCGTCGCCGGGCTGGTTCTGGCCCGCTATGTCCCGTTCTATCTGCCGAGCATCGCCTGGACGTCCCTGCTGGCGATCGTCGTCACCATTCCGGGCTTCCCCGGTTCGGCATGGACCCTGAGCCAGGTGGGGACGCTGAACTTTCTCGTCCTCGCCACGCCGGCGCTGGCCTATGCAGGTTTGGCGCTGACGCGCGGCGAGTTCGAGATCGCGCGCCGCTCCGGCTGGAAGATCGTCATTGTCGCGATCTGCGTGATGTTCGGCACCTATATCGGCTCCGTCATCATCGCCGATCTGGTGCTGCGCCTCGGCCAGTAGGGCCGCCCGCGTCGCCGCGCCCGTGGCGCGGCTTCGGCGCGGAAGCATGTCAGACGACAGCCCCGGACGCCGTGAAGTTCACGAAGACATTCGCGAACGTCCCGGCGTCCGGCAGTCTGATCTCGCCGTCGAGCGCGCGGTGGTTGATGCCGTTGGCCGACAGCACGGCCTTGGCCCGCGCGATATCGTCCACCTTGATGTGAATGGCGACGTAGCACGGCTCCGTCCCCGCCGCGAGATCGGGAGGAAGCGTTCCGTAGCGCGCCTCGATGCCGCGCCTGTCGGTCACCACGTAGCTGCCCCGGCCCGTGCGGGCGCCGAACCCGTCATCGAGATCGAAGATCGCGCTGCTTCCGTAAAGCTGCGCCAGTCGCGACCTGACGCGCGGCTGATCCGCCTCCTCGGCGAGTATCGTCACCTGCGAATAGTGCTGCGCGCCGTTGGCGTGCTGGCTCCACTTCGGTACGTAAATCAGGTCGGGGCGGTGCTGTTGGCAGATGAAGTGCGAGAGGCGGGGCAGATCGTCGCTCGCGAGGATCTTCAGCGTCGTCGAGGTCCGGTCCGGCACGCCGTCATGCCGTATGACGTCGCGGCCGAAGGCGATCGTACCCTGGCAGGCCACGCCGCGCAGGATGACGGCGGTCGCGTCGCCTTCCGCATCGTCGCTGTTGAGCGCGGTCAGCGAGATCCCCTCGCGCTCGGCCAGATGCTGCTGGACGAACCGGCCGAAGCGAAAATCGCCGGCGGGCAGCAAGTCGAGCTTTTCTTCGTCGTAAATGCTCACCAGCTCGATCAGCGACCGCTCCATGATGGCGATGCAGGTGCTCGTGCCCCACGGATGACGGCTCTGGGGCGCCATGGTGAAACCGATCGAGGCGAACCGCGCAATCGCGTCGTCGAGGTTCCTCACCAGGATCAGCGGGTGATCGATGCCGAGAAATCCGGTGCCAGGTAGTCCGGTCATGATGTCTCCAGTAGTATTTCCAGGCCTCGTCAGAAACCGGCGAAGGAATCTGCCTTGCGTGCCTTTGGACGCGCGGGCGCGCCGGCGACGGTCGTGTGCGGATCGATATCGCCCAGGACGATCGATCCTGCCGCGATGACGCTGCCGTCGCCGATGTTGATCCCGCCCAGGAGAATGGCGTCGGCGCCGATGGTCACGCCCCGGCCGATCCGCGGGTGGCGCTGGCTGCCGTTGTCCTTCAAGGTGCTGCCGAGCGTCACGCCGTGCCAGATGCAGGCTTCGTCGCCGACGATGGCGGTTTCGCCCACGACGAACCCGAGCCCGTGATCGAGCCATATGCCTTTGCCGAAACGCGCCGCCGGATGGATGTCGGTCGAATAGGCCCGCCCGAAGATCGTCTTCAGCGCCAGCGCCCTGTCGCGCTGACCGTTGTTCCACAGGCTGTGCGCCACGCGATGGCCGAGCAGCGCGTGGATACCGCGTGAGAAGAACAGGGTCGCGCTGATGCCGCCGGGCTCGAAGTTCTTCTCGCTCGTCACGGCGATGTCGCGCAGCGCCGAGTCGAGCGCCGTCCTGTCGCCCTGGAACACCGTCCGGCTATGCAGCCGCACGATCCCGGGATCGCTTTCCGCCGGCGTGGCGGAAGCCAGGACCGCGGCGAGAAGCTCCGCCGGCCCGTCCGCGTCGTTTATATGCATGCCGACGATGGCGGGAATATCGGGGCACTTTCCGAACAGCTCCCGCGCTTCGCCCAGAAGCCGCCGGGCGAAATCCTCGTAATGCCAGGTCGACGGCTCCCTGCCCGTCCGGTATTTTTCTGTGTTGTCAGAGGTTTGCAACATCTATTCCTTTCGCGACAAGATGCAGGCGCGCGCTCGCGTCCGCCGTACCGCTTTCAATGTTTCAGAACCCGCGCCAGGAATGATTTCGTGCGCTCGTGCTGCGGGTTGTCGAAGATCGCCTCCGGCCGGCCCTCTTCCAGGATGGTGCCGTGATCGATGTAGATGAGCCGGTCCGCGACTTCGCGCGCGAAGCCCATCTCATGGGTGACGATCATCATGGTCATGCCCTCGGCCGCCAGCTCGCGCATGACGTCGAGCACCTCGCCGATCATCTCGGGGTCGAGAGCGGAGGTCGGCTCGTCGAACAGCATCAGGTGCGGCTCCATCGCCAGCGACCGGGCGATCGCGACGCGCTGCTGCTGGCCGCCGGAGAGCTGGGCCGGATACTTGTGCGCATGCGCTTTCAGCCCGACGCGCTCCAGAAGCCTGAGCGCGGTCGCTTCCGCCTCCGCCTTCGATTTTCCCCGCACCCGCATCGGCGCGATGGTGATGTTCTCGACCACCGTTCTGTGCGGGAACAGGTTGAACTGCTGGAAGACCATGCCGACGCCCTTGCGGATATCGGTCAGGGCGCGTTCGTTGCCGAGCTGGCGGTCCTTGTCCACCGGCATCCGGTAGCCGTCGACCATCAGCTTGCCGTCCTGGTACATCTCCAGCCCGTTGACGCAGCGGATGAGGGTGGACTTGCCGGAGCCGCTCGCCCCGATGATGACCAGCACCTCGCCCCGCTCCACCGACAGGTCGACATTTTTCAACACGTGATGGCTGCCGTAATACTTGTTGAGGCCGCGCATCTCGACGATGGGTTTCATGGAAGAGTGCTCCGCGTGTGCTTGCATGGTCAGCGGCTGCCTTTCGCCAGATGCGCCTCGAGCCGGCGCGCGACGAACGTGATCAGGCAGCCGATGAGGAAGTAGGTCAGGAAGAGGAACGAATAGATCTCGTATGTGCGGTCGCTGTACTGCGGGTTGGCGAGGATCATCTGGCCGGCGCGCAGGAAGTCAGTCAGGCCGATGATGAATACCAGCGCGGCGCAGTTGAAGATGTCGAGCACGTTGCCGACCAGCGGCGGCACGGCGACGCGTATCGCCTGCGGCAGCACGATGTAGCGGTTCACATCGAGCTCGCTCATGCCCAGCGAGCGCGCCGCCTCCGTCTGCCCGCGCGGCACGTTCTGAAGCCCGCTGCGGACGTATTCGGCGACATAGGCCGCGTAAAAGAGCACGAACCCGACCATGCCGCGCGCCACATCCGAGACGTTGTGCTGCGGGGCGAGCACGGGCACCGTGATCCAGACCCAGTACACGATCAGGATGAGCGGCACCGAGCGCATGACCTCGATATACGCCGTGCACAGCACCCGCACGCTCGACAGGCGGCTGCGCCGTCCGAAGGCGAGCAGGATGCCGAGCGGCAGGGTGACGATGGAGGTCACGAGCGTGATGATGACGCTCAGCAGCAGACCGCCCCACAGCCCCACGCCGGGCGGCGCGAGGACCGCCAGCATCGCGACCAGCCCGGCGAGCCACATCGGAACGAGCAGGCGCCTCGTTTGCGGCACGTAGGAGTACAGCAGCCACGCGCCGGCTGACAGCAGCACGACACCCGCCAGCGCCGCGACCGTAAACGTCCCGAACGGCAGCATGATCGCCGCGACGACGAACAGCATCGCGGCAAGCGCGACCGCATGAGCGCGCCGGAAGCGGAAGACGCAGCCGAGGGCGCTGCCTAGCAAGGCGCCGATGATCGCGACCGCGGTCCAGCTGCGCCAGATTTGATCGGGCGGATAGATGCCGATCATGAGCACCCGCAGGCTCTCGGGAATGATGTCCCATTGCGCTGACCGGAGCGCCCACTCGACAATCGTGTAGGCGGTCCAGAGGCAGATCGGAATGACGATCAGCGACAGAACGGCATCGAGCGGCTTGGCAAACAGGTTGTGCCGGGACCATTTGAGGGAAGCGGCAATCATCGCATCGCTCCATGTTTGGCCAGGCGTCCGTCTATGAGCGAGACGAGCGCGCTGATGATCCAGCTGAGGACCAGGTAGGACAGCATCACGATGACGACGCCCTCGAGGCTGTGGCCCGTCTGGTTGGCGATCGTCCCGTAGACGTTGAAGAGCTCCGGAAAGCCGATGGCGACGCCCAGCGCCGTGTTCTTCGCCAGGCTGATGTACTGGTTGCCGAACGAAGGCAGCACGACCCGAAACACTTGCGGCAGGACGATCTCATGCAGCGTGGACCGGCGGTTGAGGCCAAGCGACGCGGCGGCCTCCCACTGGCCGCGCGGCAGCGCGTCGATGGCGCCGCGTACGATCTCGGCGATATAGGCGGCGGTGTTGAAGACGATGGCGAGGAGAATTGCCGCCATCTCGGGACTGATCGCGAGGCCGCCCGACGCCTGGAACCGCGACGCGACCGGCTGGTCGACCGCCAGCTGCAGCCCTGCGGCGAATGCAGCCAGCAGCAGCACGGCGCCTCCGCCCGCAACCGTCCAGCGCATCCGGCCCTTCCATGCGAAGGCGGCCAGCGCCAGAACCACGCCTGCGGAAAGCAGCCAGAGGGACACGCCCGGACTTCCGGCAAACGACAGCGCCGGGAGGTAGGTGCCCTGCTGGCTGATGATGATGCCGCCGTAGAGCTTCGCCGCGCTCGCCAGCGGCGGAAACTGCAGCACGACCGCGAAATACCAGAACACCAGCTGAATCAGCAGCGGCGTGTTGCGGATGAACTCGACGAGCCAGAACGACAGGGTGCGCACCACCCAGTTGGTGGACAGGCGCCCCACGCCCAGCATCGTGCCGAGTATGGTGCTGAAAACGATGCCGAGCACCGAGATCCTGACGGTGTTGCCGAAGCCGGCGATGAATGCCTGCGCGATGGTGTGGTCGGCGGTGAAGCTTTCCAGCTGCGGCCAGGCGCCGGCACTGAGAGCGACCGTCACGCCCTCGCTGATGTCGAAACCGGCGATATCCCGCAGGAACGAGAAGCTGAACCGGATACCCTTGGCCGAGAGCGCATCCGTCACGGCGACGCCGAACAGAATGGCCGCCGCTCCGGCCGCTGCGATGATGAGGATTTGGATGGCGTTGTGCCTGATCAGGCTGGCGCGGCGACTGCGGGCGAGGGCCGGAGCGTCGTGATCGGTGTCTTCATCGCCGGCGAGCCTGCCGCCGGGCCGGCTACGCTCTCGCGCATGCGCTTCCTGTTGAATGGTCATAGGTTGGTCCCATGCGTTGCCGCCAGCGCCAAGGACGCTGCTCTGCCTGAGGATGTCGCCGGAGTGCAGATCACTCCGGCGCGTTGGTCATCTCAGTTCCAGAGAGGGGAGTAGATGGCGCCGCCGTTGGTCCAGGACGCGTTCGGAGTGCCCTTGCGTTCCAGGTAGGTGGGCGTTCCCGGTCCGAGATTGCGCTCGTACATCTCGCCGTAGTTACCGACCGCCTTCACGGCCTGCGCCACGAAATCGTCCGGCAGCCCGAAGTCCTTCCCGTAGCCGCCGTCCGTGCCCAGGAACTTCCGCACGGCAGGGTCCTCGCTCTTCTTCTGTTCGTCGAGATTGGCGGTGGTGATGCCTGCCTCCTCGGCCTGGAAGAGACCGTAGCTGACCCAGCGCAAGGCATTGCGCCAACGGGAATCGTTGGCGGCCACGAAGCCGGCGAACGGCGATTTGTCGAGCGTGTCGGGCAGGATGAGGTAGTCGCTGGGCTTGGGCGAATTGCCGGCCCATGCGGCAAGCGCGGACTTGTCCGTGCTCATGGCGTTGCAGCGGCCGGAGCTCAGCGCGGCGAAAAGCTTTTCGAGATTCTCGTAGGTCAGGATTTTCGTGTTCTTCCATCCGCGCGCCTTGAACGCGCCGGTCAGGACGGTTTCAGTGACCGACCCCTGCGTGGTGCAGATCGTGGCGCCTTCAAGCTCGGAGAATTGCTTCACGCCGCTGTCGGCCTTCACCATGATTCCCGTGCCGTCATAGAAGTTTATCGGCAGGAAATCGATGGCGATGGCCGACTCGCGGGCGGGCTTCACTGTCGTGTGGGCGAAGACGACGTCGACCTGGTTGGTGAGAACGGCATCGAAGCGGCTTTTGTCGGTGACGGTGACGAACTTCACCTTGGAGGCGTCGCCGAGCACTGCTGCCGCGACGGCCTTGCAGAAGTCGACATCGAGGCCCTCAAGCTGCCCGGTCTTGGTGTTGAGGTAGCCGAAACCGGGTGCGGTATTGTCGGTTCCGCAATTGAGGGTGCCGCGCTGCTTCACCGTGTCCAGGACGGATGCGGAGGCGTCCGAGCTGGCGAAGGCCAGCGTTGCGAGTACTCCGACAGCCATCGTTGTGGCAAATTTCATGTCTTAGTTCCCCTTGTTTGTTGCGATGTGCGCTTGCTCGGTGGGAGCGGAATGACGCAAGCGTCGACATCGTAAAACCCGCGACAGCGGCTGTGCCGTTCTGAAGGGTGATTTTTCACCTGCTCCGGGTGCAGGTACCAGCGCCCTCCACAGGACGGAACCTGACCCACGGGTTGAGACTATAAGCGCGGTTATTTCACGTCCACTTAGTTATTTTTGACTATCCATTAAGGAAAAATGGATAATACTCCGGGCAGGAGTGCATCATGGATCTTCCTCGCCTGAGGACATTGCGGGAGCTCGCGAAACGCCAGACGATGTCTGCCGTCGCCGAGGCGCTTTACATTTCCACGTCGGCGGTCTCGCAGCAGATATCGCAACTGGAGGACGAGGTCGGCGTGCCGCTCGTGGAGCGGCGGGGCCGGGGCGTGCGGCTGACGCCTGCCGGAGAGCGGCTCGTCACCCATGCAGACCGCATATTCGGCATTGTTGAGGAGGCGAAGACCGACCTCGCGGAATTGAAGAAGATCGTGTCGGGAGAGTTGCGCGTCGCGGCATTTCCGTCCGTGGCGTGTTCGCTGATGCCTGTCGCCATGAAGCGCCTGGAAAGCCTCCATCCGCGGCTGAACATTGTCTTGAGCGCCTTGGAGCCCTCGGAAGGGCTGGCGGCGCTGCGCGCGTGGCAAACCGATATCGCCGTGGTCGACGACATCACGATCGAGCCGTCGAGCACCGAGGGGAGTATCGACAGTCACTATTTATGCGACGACAGGCTCTACGCCATCCTGCCGCTGGGGCACCCTCTCGCGCACAGGCCGGCGGTGACCTTTGCGGAACTCGCACACGACAAATGGGCGCTGGACATGGCGTCGAGCATCTACTCGGATGTCATCAAGGCCAAATGCCGCGCTGCCGGTTTCGAGCCGGTGGTCAATGGCTTCTGCAACGGCTTCGAAGTGGTGATAGCACTGATCGAGGGAGGCTGCTCGGTATCCGTCATGCCGGGACTGCGTCTGCAAAGATTCGCGAAGAACGTGGCGATCAAGCGCCTGGAACCGGAAACCTGCAGGCGGATTTCAGCCGCCACGAGAAGAGGCGAGGCCCGAAACCCCGCCATCGCCGTGTTTCTCGACGCGTTGCAGGAAGTCGCGGCCGAGGGCCAGCCCTTCGTGACGTAGAGCGCTCGCAGGCCGTTGTCGCGTTGCGCGCTACTGAAATGAGTTGCTTACGGCGGAGAACTGAAGCGGAAGAGGCCGAGAACGACGTCTGCGCGACTGCCCTCCCAAACTGAGCCACGGGCTTGCCGCCGCTGCGGAACAGCAATCGCGCCGTCGACAGGTGAGTGAACCAATACGGCAAGCAGTGCTCAGGCAGGTCATACCCGGTCTTCCAGCATTGCTTCTTCTTCAACGCGCAATGTCAGAACTTCCACGCCGGTTCTCGTTACGGCGACGGTATGCTCGAATTGGGCGGAGAGCTTCCCGTCGTTGGTCACGACGGTCCAGCCATCGTCGTTGGTGGAAACCTTGCGGCTCCCCTGGTTCAACATCGGCTCGATGGTGAAGACCATGCCTTCGCGCAATTTCATGCCTGTTCCGGGTCGGCCGAAGTTGAGAATCTGTGGCTCCTCATGCATTTCGCGACCGATGCCGTGACCGCAGAATTCCCGTACGACCGAACAACCGTTCCTCTTGGCATGCCGCTCGATCGCGGAGCCGATATCGCCAAGGCTGGCCCCGGGGCGGACCTGCCTGATACCCTTCCACATCGCTTCGCGCGCGACCCGTACCAGCCGCCGCGCGGCAGGCGAGGTATTGCCCACCAGGTAGGTCTTGCTCGAATCTGCGATGAAACCGTTCTTTTCCAAGGTGATGTCGAAATTAACGATATCGCCGTCACAGATAATTTCGTCGGAGCTCGGTACGCCGTGGCAGACTACATGGTTGATCGAGCAGTTCATGACATACTCAAATCCATATTGCCCTTTGCTCGCGGGGCGGGCGGAGAGGTTGTCGGTAATGAACGCTTCGGTCAGATCGTTGACCTGCAGGGTCGACATGCCGATCAGGTCCTGCCTGTCCAGCATCTCGAATACCGATGCGAGCATCCTGCCGGACGCACGCATGAGCGCCAGCTCATCTGGTGTCTTGACCATCTCAGGCAGCTACCAGGTTTTTGGGGTACACATCTGCCGTTTCCAACTGCATCTTCATAATTTCATTGAAAGAAAGCGTCGGGTTGGCCTCGGCCAACATGCCAACTTTCATCCAGAACTCTGCCTGCGCATTGATGGAGCGGCACATCACGGTGCTGGCCCGACGAACGTCCTCATGCAGGTCATCATCTATTTTCACGATTCCCATGAACACCTCTAAAATGACGGAATATACGAAACGTATATGAATCGTACTCCGCATTGTCAAGATGGCCTTGAGGGGCGGTCGAGTGACCAGTCTTGTGTCGTATAGGATAAACGGAAACACAGGCGAAATCCGCCATCACCGCTCTCAAGATAAATCGGGCTGTCCGGGATCAGCGCCTATGGCACAGAATTGAGGGTGTGATTTAAGGAGTGTTCGGTTCTCGTCGAAGACGAAGGA
>CALMIK010000075.1 GCA_937863995.1 uncultured Chelatococcus sp. | reverse complement strand
CCGGCGCCGATCCGCGTAGCGTTAACGCATAAGCCGTCCGTCCGCGTTCGTCAAAGAATTAGAGCAATTCATCGTTTTCCGGAAAAGCGGAAATGCTCTAATTTATTGATTTTGAGAGAGTTGCCGCCGATAGGGCGATGACGTATCGCGGGCCCGGTTTTGGCGGCGGCCCGTGCAGGCCTATTCGTCGATGTCGAGCGGCGCGGCGGAAGCCTCGCCCGCGGCGGACACGCTGATCTTCTCGATCCGCGCCTCGGCCTTCTTGAGCAGGGCGTCGCAGTGCTTCTTGAGCTGTTCGCCGCGTTCGAAAAAGGCGATCGACTCGTCGAGCGGCACGTCGCCGCGCTCGAGGCGGGAGACGATCTGTTCGAGCTCGGCCAGCGCCTGCTCGAAGGGAAGGCCGTCGACGGTGTCGGCGGCGGTGCCGGAGGGGGCGGTGTGGGGCGCGTTCGTCATGGATGTTCTTATCGCCGCTGATCGCCGCCATGGCAAGGGGTTGCGTGACAGCGGCCGGTTTGGCGTAACCTTGCGCACGGCGCCGTGGACTGCGTCGAGATGGGCGCTGGCGCAGGCGCGCGCCGTGTCATAAACTCCGCCACCGATCCATGGGCGGATCATCGACAGGTTCGCGGGACATCGGCGCCGCGCCTGCGCCGGCATGCACGGCATTACGCGCGCCGATACAATGCGAAGAGTCGACCGTGACCCAGAACACCAACGCCCGCCGCCGCATCATGCTGCTCACCGGCGCCAGCCGGGGCATAGGCCATGCCACCGTCAAGCGCTTTTCCGCCGCGGGTTGGCGCGTCATCACCAGCTCGCGCCATCCCTTTCCCGAGGTATGCCCCTGGGAGATGGGACCCGAGGATCACATCCAGGTCGATCTCGGCGACATTCCCTCCACGCTCGCCGCCATCGCGGAAATGAAGCGCCGCCTCGCCGACGAGGGAGGCGTGCTGCACGCGCTGGTCAACAACGCCGGTATTTCGCCCAAGGGCGAGGCTGGCCGGCGCCTCAACACGCTCGACACGCCGATAGAGGACTGGCTGCGCGTGTTCCAGGTGAACTTCTTCTCCTCCGCCCTGCTGGCGCGCGGCCTAGTCGAGGAACTCACCCGGGCAAGCGGATCCGTCGTCAACGTCACGTCCATCGCCGGCTCGCGGGTGCATCCCTACGCCGGGTCGGCCTACGCCACATCGAAGGCGGCGCTCGCCGCGCTCACCCGCGAGATGGCGGCGGATTTCGGCCCGCTCGGCGTGCGCGTCAACGCGATTTCCCCCGGCGAGATCGACACGTCCATCCTCTCGCCCGGCACGGAGCGCATGGCCGAGGCGTTCCCGTTGCGCCGGCTCGGCACGCCCGACGAGGTGGCCAAGGCCATCTATTTCCTGTGCACCGAATCGTCGTCCTACGTCACGGGGGCGGAGCTGCACATCAACGGCGGGCAGCACGTTTGAGCGCGCCAGCGACCCCGGTTGCGGGCGGGGACGCCGACGCGCGCGCCTATCCGGCGTATCCGCTCGTCGCCGTCAGCATCGCCGTGTTTCGCCAAGGGCAGGTTCTGCTCGCCCGCCGCGCCGCGCCGCCAGCGGCAGGGCTCTGGAGCCTGCCGGGCGGGCTCGTCGAGCCCGGCGAGACGCTGCACGACGCTGCCTTGCGCGAACTGGCCGAGGAAACCGGCGTGCGTGCGCGCGACGCGGTGTTCGCCGCCAATCATGAAGTCATCATGCGTGACGACGCCGGGGCGGTTAGCCGCCACTACGTGATTGCCGTTTTCGCCGCCGCGTGGGCTGGCGACGGCGCCGCCACGGAACCCTCCCATGCTGGCTGGTTCGGTGAGAACGACATTGCCGGGCTGGAGACGACGCCGGGCCTTGCCGCCATCGTCGCCCGCGCCGGCGCCGCGCTCGCGGACGCCCGCTCCGGCGGGGAGGCGTAGACATGGGCATGCTTGGTTTCGCAGGGCGGATGTCTGCCCGCGCGTTGCGGCCATGGACTGTCGCGGTGCTCGCCATGCTCGCCGCTGTGCCGCCGGCCGCAGCCCAGACGGCGCCGCTGCCGCCGGCGCGAGAGCAGCCCGTCGCCGGGGGCGCTGATGCCGACGCATCGGCATCCGGACCGGGCTCGCGTCCGCCGCCGCCCGGCTATGAGCGCGACCTTCTGCGCCTTTCCGAAGTGCTGGGTTCGCTCGCCTTCCTGCGCACGTTGTGCGCCGCCACCGATGCCCCGCAATGGCGCGAGCGCATGGCCGCGCTGATGGAGAGCGAGGCGCGCGACGCCGAGACGCGGGCGACGATCGCCGGCGCGTTCAATCAGGGTTTTCGCGCCTTCGCGATCACCTACCGCACCTGCACCCCCGCCGCGCAGGCCGCGAGCGCACGCTACCTTTCCGAGGGCGAGCGCCTGACGCGAGCCATCGCGTCGCGCTTCGGCGAGTGAACGCCGCGAGGCAAGTGTTACAGTTTATTGATGTTTCGGGTCTATCGCTACCCATAGCAGTATCTTTGTTCCGATAACGTGAGGAGCGCCGTTGATGTTGAAGGAATTCCGGGAATTCGCCCTCAAGGGCAATGTCGTCGATCTGGCCATCGGCGTGATCATCGGCGCGGCTTTCAGCCGCATCGTCGAGTCCGTCGTGGGTGATCTGTTCATGCCCCTGATCGCGTGGGTCACGCGCGGTGGCGTGGATTTCTCCAACTACTTCCTGCCGCTGTCCGGCGACATCACGGCGACGTCGCTCGATGCCGCGCGCGCCCAAGGCGCGGTGATCGCCTATGGCGCTTTCATCACCCAGGCCATCAACTTCCTGATCGTGGCGTGGGTGCTGTTCCTCGTCGTCAAGGCCATCAACGAGGTCAAGCGCCAGGCAGAGCGCAACGCCCCGCCGCCGCCCCCGCCGGAAGCCACGGCGGACGTGAAGCTGCTGACGGAAATCCGCGACCTGCTCGCAGACCGCGCACGCCCCTCCGCCTGACGGGCTGCCGCCCGCTTCCAGCAGCGACCCATTGCCGATAAAAGCAGAAGGCGCATGACATCCGTCATTGCGCCTTATTGCTGTCGGGTTTATCCAGAATAAACCTTTGGTAAATTTGTTCTGTCGAATATGAATTCGGGCGGCTGCTTGTCGTCGTTCATGGCGGGGGATTGACGTGACGCGCGGAGTTGAAGTGAGGATTGCCGCTGTTCTGGTTGCCACGCTGCTGGCGGGCGCGGCGCATGCCGCCGGTGAGGGAGCATCGCGATCGACTGCCGCTCCTGCTGCCGGCACCGGCGCTGAAATGTTCTCGCCGGAGTGGCGCCAGGAGAAGATCCGCGATCGCGAGGCGAACCTGCAGGCTCTTGACGACGAGCAGCGCCGCTTCGACAAATGGGAACGCAGCGCCCGCCAGGCGGTGGGTGGCATCTGCGCCGATTGCCTCGGCGGGGGCCGTGGCGGTCACACGGTGACCATTCCCGGCGATGCCATCGCCTCGGTGCCGGGGCCCGGCGAGGGCCTTGTCGGCTTCGACGAGGCGAGTTCGTATTATGTGGTGCGCCCGGCGACGCAGGCCGTGGCCGCCGCGGGGCCTTCCCCGATGCCCGAAGTTTCGGTGCCCGCGACGCCGCGCGTGGCGGCGCCGGCGGGTTCTTCCATGGCGCCGCTGGATATCCGCACGCCCGCTGCCCGCTGAGATCTTGCGGGCCGGCGGCATTACCCGCGCCGGCCCTCAGCCCTCAGCCCTCAGCTCTGGGCGGCAAGCTGACGCACGCGGTACGCGTCGATACCCTTGCCGATGCCCCAGCCGATGGCGGCGCCCACGAGCATGACGAGGTCCGTCAGCAGGGATGGAATCACGGCGGCAAGGCGGCCGAAGCCGCTGCGGCAGAGATCGACCATGTCCAGAAAGACTTCCTTGAAGCTGCCGTAGTCCTCCCCGGTGACCTTGCTGACGATCGACGCCACCGCGCCGAGGATGACGCCAAACACGCTGCCGATAATGGCTCCGCCCAGTTCGCCCGCCTTGCCGGCGACCCGGGTGACGATGGTGGGCACAACGCCGACGATGGTTGCGCCGATGATCTGGCCATCCTGTGCGGCCGTGCGCACCCCCGCGGCTTTTTCGAGAGGATCGAGAGCCACGCCTCCGAAGGTCGAGCGGCCTACCGTGCTGTATACATCGGTGGTGTCAAGCAACGACCGGGCAATTCGTGTGGGGATCCCGATAGAACGCGCGTCATCCGATTGGGAATAGTTCCTGGCTACCGAAATATAGGGATCGTGGGCAGGGAGAGCGAAAACACTCATGAGTCTTCTCCAAATATAGAATAAGAATAGCTGAAATTAATTTCATTCAATGTACGCAAAATGCAAAAATAAAATAGCACGAATTCGCCAGAAAGCAACGCCCGATCCGGGAGCGGTGCCTGCCTCCAGGCGGTGAGCTCACGCCGCCTCGCGCCGCGCCGCATGCGTCGGCAGGCTGACCATCACCACCGTGCCGTTGCCGACGCTGGAGCGGATGCGCAAGCCGCCGCCGTGCAGCTCGGCCAGCGAGCGGGCAATGGCGAGCCCCAGTCCCGAGCCCTTGTAGCTGCGGGCGAATTCTTTCTCGACCTGCTCGAACGGCCGGCCCAGTTTTTTCAGCGCCTCGGCGGCGATGCCGATGCCTGTGTCCTCGACGTAAAGATGCACGTTCGCGCCCGAGATGCGCGCCCGCAGCGTGACGCGGCCGCCCTCCGGCGTGAACTTCACCGCGTTGCGCAGGATGTGGCCCAGAATTTGGCTCACCGCGTTGGCGTCGGCGTCGATGGCGGTGTTCGGCAACGTTTCGACGGAGAGCGTCAGCCCCTTCAATTCCGCGTCGCGGGCGATGGCGCGGGCGGCTTCGCTCATCACGTTGTCGACGGCCAGCGCCTCGCGTTCGAGGTTGATGCGCCCCGTCTCGATGCGCGACATGTCGAGGATATCGCTGATGACGCCGAGCAGGTATTTGCCGCTGTTGCGGATGTCGCGGCTGTATTCGTGGTATTTCTCATTGCCCAACTCGCCGAAGATGCCGCTTTCCATCAGCTCGGAGAAGCCGATGATGGCGTTGAGCGGCGTGCGCAGCTCGTGGCTCATGTTGGCGAGGAATTCGGCCTTGGCGCGGTTGGCGGTCTCGGCTTCGGCCTTCTGCTCGAGGTAACGCTCGGCGAGGTCGGCGAGCTGGCGGGCCTGCGTTTCCAGCTTCTGGCGCGAGCGCTTGAGGTCGGCGACGGTGGCGATCAGCCGCCGCTCCGATTCCATCAGCTTTTCCTCGTGGTTCTTGAGCGCCGTGATGTCGGTGCCGACCGACACGTAACCGCCGTCGCGGGTGCGCCGTTCGTTGATCTGCAGCCAGCGCCCGTCCGCGAGTTGCGCCTCGAAGGTGCGCGCGCCGCTCTCGCGGCCTGTGGCGGGGCGCGGCTGGTCCATCAGCTCGGTCTTGACGGGGGGCAGTGTGCCGAGGCGCATGAGGTCGTCGTATGGAGTGCCCGGCGCGGCGGCGTCCGGCGTCAGGCCGTGCAGGCACTGGAACTTGGTGTTGCAGGTCACGAGGCGGTTGCTGGCGTCCCACAGCACGAACGCTTCCGAAATGGTCTCCACCGCCTCGCGCAGGCGCATGTCGGCGGTGGCGGTTTCCTCGGCGAGGCGGCGCTGTTCGGTGATGTCGACGGCGATGCCGACGAGATGCGGGCCGTCGCCCCGGTCCTCGACGAGCTGGGCGCGCGCCTTGATCCATACCCACCGGCCTTGGGCGTTGAGGATGCGGAAATCGTGGTCGATGGAGGCGGCGCGGTTGCCGGCAATCATGTCCGCGATGGCGTAGAGGTCGGCGTCGTCGGGGTGCACGAGCTGGTTCATCTCGCCGAACGACATGAACTCGTTGCGCCGCTCGTAGCCGAGGATGTCGTACATCGAGTCCGACCAGTAGAGGCGTCCGCGGGCGATGTCCCAGTCCCACAGGCCGCAGCGGCCGCGGTCGAGCGCGGCATCGACCCGCTCGCGCACCCGCTCGCACACTTCCTCGGCGGCCCGCGCGCGGCGGGTCTGCATGAAGTAGGCCATGGCCATGGCGACGAGCACGAAGGCCGCCGCCGCGAGCAACGTGGTCTGGCTCGTGATGTCGGCGCGCCAGTTCGCCAGCGCGTCGGCTTCGGGCTGGATGACGGCGACCTGGCCGCCGCCGGGCAGGTTGCGCACGGTGGCGAGCGCCGGCACGCCGGTGGCGAGCTGGATGCGCAGCACCCCGGCGCGGTCGGCGAAGGTGGTCAGCGGCTGGCGTTGGCCCAGCACCTCGCCAAGCCGCATGCCGATGAAATCGCCCGTGCGGGCAGCGACGATGCGCCCGCCCGCGTCGGTGACGGCGAGCAGGCGGTTGCGCGCCAGCGCGCCCGGCGGCACGGCGCGCTCGAAGACGCTCTGCGCCGCGCTGGCGAGGGCCTGCGTGTTGCGTCCGTCGGTCTGGCGGGCGGCGAGCTTCAGCGCGATGTCGCTGGCGGAAAGCGCTGCGATGAGGTCGATTTCGGTGGTGGCGTCGGCGAGCGTCGCGTTGCGCGAGTCGATGCCGTGCAGGATCGCGCCGACGAGCAGCGTGCCGAGGAAAACGACCAGCAGCAAGGGAACCGCGTGGCGCATCCATGGCTCCACCACTGCCACGTGGTGGTGGCCGGCGTGTCCGCTTGTACGCGTCACCCCAAGCACCGTGCTCGCGCGCACGGGCACGCTCGCCGCTTCCGCGCGCGCCATGCAAGCCCCCTTCGGAGTCCCCAAACGTTTGATACTAACGCGCCGGCTTGAAGCCGACCCCCGTGAGTGCATTGCGGCGGAAGGCCGCTGCCCATGCTCTCCGGATTGCGCCGTCTTCCGCAGGGGCCGGTCCCGCAAGGGGGGCCTGGAAGCCGGTACGATACGCCCGATCGGCAAGACGTCTCGCATCTTTCCGAATCACAGCCATCTGAATCCGAAATCAGTGATTTGTCCAGATGGTTTACGAAAGGTTTCTGCAGAAAGATGTGACATGTCGCCGTCAGATATGCGAAAGGGCGCGGGTGTTGCACCCGCGCCCCGCATTCAGGATGTCCGCAGTGTCAGAAAGTCTGGTTGTAGGCACCCACTTCCGGGTTTTCGCGCAGCACGTCGTCGACGGCCTTGAACATCTCGCGCGTGCGTGCCTCCGACACCGGGCTTTCGATCACGACGACCAGCTCCGGCTTGTTGGACGAGGCGCGCACCAGCCCCCAGGTGCCGTCTTCCGCCGTGACGCGCACGCCGTTGACGGTGACGAGGTCGCGGATCGGCTGGCCGGCGACGGTGCCGCCCTCGGCCTGCAGGGCCTTGAAGTGGGCGGTGACGCGGTCGACGATGCCGTACTTGACCTCGTCGTCGCAGTGCGGGGACATGGTCGGCGTGCCCCACGTGCGCGGCAGGTCGCGGTAGAGATCGGCCATGGATTTTTGCGGGTTGCGGTCGAGCATGTCGAGCACGGCGATGGCGGTGACGAGGCCGTCGTCATAGCCGCGCCCGACGGGGGCGTTGAAGAAGAAGTGGCCCGATTTCTCGAAGCCCGCCAAAGCGTTGAGCTCCTTGACGCGGCGCTTGATGTAGCTGTGGCCGGTCTTCCAGTAGTCGGCCTTGACGCCGTTGGCCTGCAGCACCGGATCGGTGATGAAGAGGCCCGTGGACTTCACGTCCACGACGAAGGTCGAGCCGGGATGCAGCGTGGACAGGTCGCGCGCCAGCATGACGCCGATCTTGTCGGCGAAGATCTCGTTGCCCTCGTTGTCGACCACGCCGCAACGGTCGCCGTCGCCGTCGAAGCCAAGCCCCACGTCCGCGCCCGAGGTGCGCACCGCCTCGGCGATGGCATGCAGCATCTTGAGATCTTCAGGGTTGGGGTTGTAGCGGGGGAAGGAGTGGTCGAGCTCGACATCGAGCGGCACCACCTCGACGCCAATACCCTCCAGCGCCTGCGGCGCGAAGGCGCCGGCGGTGCCGTTGCCGCAGGCGGCGACGACCTTGAGCTTGCGCGTGAGCTTCGGCCGGTTGGTGAGATCGCCGATGTAGCGCTGCGCGAAGCCCTCGATGTACTCGTAGCCGCCGCCCGCGCGCGTCTCGAACTGCGCGTTGAGCACGATTTCCTTGAGGCGGCTCATCTCGTCCGGGCCGAAGGTGAGGGGGCGCGCCGCGCCCATCTTCACGCCGGTCCAGCCGTTGTCGTTATGCGAGGCCGTGATCATGGCGACCGCTGGCACGTCGAGATCGAACTGGGCGAAATAGGCCATGGGCGAGAGCGCCAGCCCGATGTCCTTCACCTTGACGCCCGCCGCGAGCAGGCCCGCGATCAGCGCGTACTTGATCGAGGAGGAGTAGCCGCGAAAATCGTGGCCGGTGACGATTTCGGGCTTGGCGCCGAGTTCGTGCAGCAGCTGCCCGAGGCCGAGCCCCAGCGCCTGCACGCCCATGAGGTTGATTTCCTTCTGGAACAACCAGCGCGCGTCGTACTCGCGAAAGCCTGTCGGCTTCACCAGCGGCAGCGACTCGTAGTCATAGGTATTGGGAATGAGCTGAGGCAGGGGTTTGGGAAACATGGTGTTCCTTCACGTGCGCGTGAGCAGTTCGCCGGAGGTTGCACGAACCTCGTCTGTTGGCAAGTCCGGATAGAAATACTGGTAACGTGTCAGTTGTAGGGCGGCTTCCGGGTCAGCGGGTGCCGTACATGCGGTCGCCCGCGTCGCCGAGGCCCGGAACGATGTAGCTGTGGTCGTTCAGTCCCTCGTCGATGGCCGCCGTCCAGATGCGCACTTCCGGGTGCGCCTCGCGCAGCCGGCGGATGCCTTCCGGGGCGGCGAGCAGGCACACGAAGCGCAGGTCGCGCGCGCCGCGCTTCTTCAGCAAGTCTATGGCGGCGATGGCGGAATTGGCGGTCGCGAGCATCGGGTCGATGACGACCACGAGCCGGTCCGCGACATCGGTGGGTGCCTTGAAGTAGTACTCCACCGCCTCCAGCGTCCCGGGATCGCGATAGAGGCCGATGTGCGCCACGCGCGCCGAGGGCACGAGGTCGAGCATGGCGTCGAGGAAGCCGATGCCGGCGCGCAGAATCGGCGCGAAGACGAGCTTCTTGCCCGCCAGCACCGGCGAGCGCGTGACCGCGACGGGCGTTTCCACGTCGACGAGCTCGGTGGGCAGGTCGCGCGTCACCTCGTAGCACAGCAACATGCCGATTTCGTGCAGGAGCTGCCGGAAGCCCTTGGTGGAGCGCGTCTTGTCGCGCATCAGGGTGAGTTTGTGCTGCACCAGCGGATGATCGACAAGGGTGACGCCGTCCATGACATTTCCTTCAAGGTTTATCGTGGAGCGTTGGATAAACGTTTTTCCCCGCCGTGTCAGGTGGGCTGAAGCAATGGGCCGGAATTTGCACGCGCGCTGGTGGAAAACGCCGCGTTGAACAGCGTGCGCGTGTACTCCGTCCGTGGATCGGCGAACAGGCTCGCCGCCGGTCCCTGCTCCACCACCTTGCCGTTCTGCATCACGATGACGCTGTTGGAGAGCGCGCGCACCACCTTGAGATCGTGGCTGATGAACAGATACGCCAGCTTGCGCGTCTTCTGCAGATCCCGCAGCAGGTCGACGATCTGCGCCTGCACCGACATGTCGAGCGCGGATGTCGGCTCGTCGAGCACGATGAAGCGCGGCTCCAGCACCACCGCCCGCGCGATGGCGATGCGCTGGCGCTGGCCGCCGGAAAACTCGTGCGGGTAGCGGTCCATGGCGGCGGGGTCGAGGCCCACATCCGCCAACGCCCGCGCCACGCGCGCGCGCCGTTCCTCGTCGGATAGGCGGCCGTGCTGCACGCCCAGCCCCTCGGCGACGATCTCCGCCACCGAAAGGCGGGGCGACAGCGAGCCGTAGGGGTCCTGGAACACGATCTGCATCGAGCGGCGCAACGGCTTCACCGCCTTGCGCTTCAGGCCGTCGATGCGCTGGCCGAGGAACACGATCGGCCCCTCCGAGCGAATGAGGCGCAACAGCGCGAGGCCGAGCGTGGTCTTGCCCGAACCCGATTCGCCGACGACACCCACCGTCTCGCCCTCGCGCACGGTGAGCGAGACGCCGTCGACCGCCTTCACATGGCCGGTGACGCGGCGGAACAGGCCCTGCTTGATGGGGAACCACACCTTGATCGGCCCCGCCTCCACCACCACGGGCGCGTCGGGGCCGACGGGCTGCGGCCCGCCGCGCGGCTCGGCGGCGAGCAGCTTCCTGGTGTAGGCGTGCTGCGGATGATCGAACACCTGCGCCACCGGCCCCGTCTCTACGATCTCGCCCTGCGTCATCACGCTCACGCGGTCGGCGATCTTGCGCACGATGTTGAGATCGTGGGTGATGAACAGCAGCGACATCTTGAGCCGCGCCTTCAGCTCGGCCAGCAGGTCGAGAATCTGCGCCTGCACGGTGACATCGAGGGCGGTCGTGGGCTCGTCGGCGATCAGCAGGTCGGGCTCGTTGGCGAGCGCCATGGCGATCATCACCCGCTGGCGCTGGCCGCCCGAAAGCTGGTGGGGGTAGGCATCGAGACGGCTTGCGGCATCGCGGATGCCGACGAGCTCCAGAAGCTCCAGCGTGCGCTTGCGGGCGGCCGCGCCGGTGATGCCCTTGTGCAGCGCCAGGATCTCGCCGATCTGGCGCGAGACGACGTGCAGCGGGTTGAGCGACGTCATCGGCTCCTGAAACACCATGGTGATGTCGTTGCCGCGCACCTTGCGCAGGTCGTCCTCGCTCGCCGCCAGCAGGTCGCGGCCGCGAAACAGCACCTCGCCGGAAGGATGCGAGGCCGCCGGATAGTTCAGCAGCCGGAGAATGGACAGCGCCGTCACCGACTTGCCGGAGCCGGATTCGCCGACGAGGGCCAGCGTCTCGCCAGCCGCGAGATCGAACGACACGCCCTTGACGGCGCGGATCTCGCGCCCGTCCTGACGGAAGTTCACGGCGAGGTTTTTTACGGAGAGAAGCGGGGTGTTCATGCCTGTCTCTCCTCAGTTGAAGGTCTTGCGCGGATCGAAGGCGTCGCGCACCGCCTCGCCGATGAAGATCAACAGCGACAGCATCAGGGCGATGACGAGGAAGCCGGTAAGCCCCAGCCACGGCGCCTGCAGGTTGGCCTTGCCCTGGGCCAAAAGCTCGCCGAGGGAGGGTGATCCCGGCGGCAGGCCGAAGCCCAGAAAGTCGAGCGATGTCAGCGTGGTGATGGAGCCGTTGAGCACGAAGGGCAGGAAGGTGAGCGTCGCCACCATGGCGTTGGGCAGCACGTGGCGGAACATGATCGTGGCGTCGGACAGGCCGAGCGCACGCGCCGCGTTGACATACTCGAAGTTGCGCGCGCGCAGGAACTCCGCCCGCACCACGCCGACGAGCGCCACCCACGAGAACAGCAGCAGGATGCCGAGCAGCACGAAGAAGCCGGGCGTGATGATGGAGGAGACGATGATCAGCAGGTAGAGCGACGGGATCGAGTTCCAGATCTCGATCACCCGCTGCAGCACGAGGTCGGTCCAGCCGCCGAAATAGCCCTGGATCGCGCCGGTGAAGATGCCGACGATCGACGACACGCCCGCGAGGATCAGCCCGAACAGCACCGAAAGCCGGAAGCCGTAGATGAGGCGCGCCAGCACGTCGCGGCCCTGATCGTCGGTGCCGAGCCAGTTCCATTCGATGTCGCGGCACGAGCCGCCGCATTGCGCGTCGGTCAGCAGCCACGTCGGCGGCGCGGGGGCGGGCACGGGCATCGCGAGGTTGTGCGTGCGGTAGGAGAAGCGTACCGGCGGCCACAGCGCCCAGCCGTTCGCGTCGATTTCGCCCGCGATGAACGGGTCGCGATAATCGGTGCGGGCGAGGAAGCCGCCGAACTTCTCTTCCGGATAGTCGACCACGATCGGAAACAGCAGCTCCCCCTTGTAGGAGGCGACGATCGGGCGGTCGTTTGCGATGAATTCCGCGCCGAGCGTGAGGAAGAACAGCGCCAGGAAGATCCACAGCGACCAGAACCCGCGCCGGTGGGCGCGAAAGTTGCGCAGCCGGCGCTGGTTGAGCGGCGACAGGCGCAGCCAGCCCTTCGCCGGCAGCGGCGGTGCGACGGGAGCTGCCGGAGGCAGGGGAGCGGCGGTTTCCTGCATCTCAGACCTCCCGCGTCTCGAAATCGATGCGCGGATCGATCCACGTATAGGTGAGGTCGGACAAGAGGTTCACGACGAGCCCGAGCAGCGAGAAGATGAAGAGGTTGGCGAAAACCACCGGGTAGTCGCGGTTGACGATCGACTCGAACGACAGCAGCCCCAATCCGTCGAGCGAGAAGATGGTCTCGATAAGGAGCGAGCCGGCGAAGAACGCGCCGATGAATGCGCCCGGAAAGCCGGCGATGACGATCAGCATGGCGTTGCGGAATACATGCCCATAGAGCACCTGCCGCTCGGTCAGCCCCTTCATGCGCGCGGTGAGCACGTATTGCTTGCGGATTTCGTCGAGGAACGAGTTCTTCGTCAACAGCGTCGAGGTGGCGAACGCGCCAAGCGCCATGGACAGCACAGGCAGCGCGATGTGCCACAGGTAATCGGCCGCTTTTCCGACGAGCGACAAGTCCGAAAAATTCTCGGACGTGAGGCCGCGCAGGGGAAAAATCTGCCAGAACGAGCCGCCGGCGAAAAACACGATCAGGAGGATCGCGAACAGGAAGGACGGGATCGCGTAGCCGACGATGACCACGCCGGACGTCCACACGTCGAAGCGCGAGCCGTCGCGCACCGCCTTCGCGATGCCGAGCGGGATCGAGATGGCGTAGGACAGCAGCGTCATCCACAGGCCGAGCGTGATCGATACCGGCAGTTTCTCGCCGATCAGCTGCAGCACGGAAACGTCGCGAAAATAGCTCTTGCCGAAATTGAAGGTGGCGTAATCCGTGATCATCTTGACGAAGCGCTCGGGGGCCGGCTTGTCGAAGCCGAATTGCTTCTCGAGATCGGCGATGAAGGCGGGGTCGAGCCCCTGCGCGCCGCGATAGCGCCCGCCGTCCCCGCCACCGCCGCCACTAAGCGCGCCGGTGTCGCCGCCGCCGCCCATGCGCGCGGCGAGGCCGCCGTCGGCGCCCTGCATCTGCGCGATGATGCGCTCCACCGGTCCTCCCGGCGCGAACTGGATGATGACGAATGAAATCAGCATGATGCCGAAGATCGTCGGCACCATGAGCGCGAGGCGGCGGATGATGTAGGCGAACACGGGTCAGCGCCTCCAGCCGATGCGTTGGGCTTTTTCGGCGTCGAACCACCACGTGCCCGGCGCGCCGGCGCTAAAGCGCGGCCGCCGCTCGGGGCGGGAGAAGATGTCCCAGAAGGCGAACCACTCGTCGGCGCGGAACCATGCCGGCACCCAGTAGCGACCGGCGCGCAGCACGCGGTCCAGCGCGCGGGCGGCTATGGTGATCTCGTCGCGCGTTTGCGCCCGCGCCACACGCTCGATGAGCGCGTCGACGACCGGATCGGCGATACCGGACAGGTTCATGCCCCCCGGCGTCTTGCCGGACTGCGAGCCGTAGAAAACGCGCAGTTCCGGCCCCGGTGTGAGGCTGCCGCGCCGCGCCACGCTGACGATGTCGAAATCGTAATTCTTCAGCCGCGCCTGATACTGCGACGGATCGACGATGCGCGACGTCGCCTTGATGCCGAGCCAGCCGAGATTGGCCATGAACGGCTGGACATGCGGCTGCAGCCGCGTGGCGAAGTCGAGGAACTCGATCTCGAGCTGGCGGCCGTCGGGCTGGCGCAGTGTATTGCCGTCGCGCTTGAAACCGGCCTCATTGAAGAGTTCGTAAGCCCGGCGCAGTTGCTTGCGGTCGTTGCCCGAGCCGTCGGAGACGGGCGGCACGAAGGGCTCGCCGAACACCTCGTCCGGCACCTGCCCCCTGAACGGTTCCAGCAACGCCAGTTCTTCTGGCGAGGGCAGGCCCTCTGCCTTCAGCGGCGTATGCTCGAAGAACGATGTCGTGCGCTGGTAGGAGCCGTGCATGATCTTGGCGTTCGTCCACTCGAAGTCGAACGCCAGCCCGATGGCCTCGCGCACGCGCGGGTCGGCGAATTTTTCGCGGCGCGTGTTGAAGTACCAGCCCTGGATGTTGGGCGCGGCCTCGGTCTCGATCTTCTCGCGCTTGACCCGGCCCTCGCGGAAGGCCGCGAAGTCGTAGCCGTTCGCCCACAGGCTCGCGGTGTACTCTTCGTGAAAATTGATGATGCCGGACTTGAATGCCTCGAACATCACCTGCTCATCGCGAAAATATTCGTAGCGCACCGTCTGGAAGCGGTTTGCCCCGACGTTGACGTTGAGATCGCGCGCCCAATAATTGTCCACGCGCTCGAACTCGATGAAGCGGCCGACCTCGAAGCGCCCCACCTTGTAGGCGCCGGACCCCAGCGGCGCTTCCAGCGTCGAGGCGGCGAAGTCGCGGCCTTTCCAATAGGCCTGCGAGAAGATCGGCAGCGCCGCGATCAGCAGATGCAGGTCGCGCCCGCGCTCGGCCGACAGGTGGAAGGCGACGACATCCTCTCCCTCGGCCTCTGCCTTTTCCGCTTCCGCCAGCATGGCGCGGTAGGAGGGATGCCCCTTTTCCTTCAGGATGTCGAACGAGAAGGCGACATCCGCCGCCGTGATCCGCGAGCCATCGTGAAAACGGGCCTCCGGCCGCAGGCGAAAACGGTAGAGCCTGCGGTCGGCGCTGACGGCGACCGAGTGCGCCACGAGGCCGTAAAGGGCGTCGGGCTCGTCGCCGGAGCCGGCCATGAGCGTGTCGAAGGTCATGCTCATGCCCGCCGCCGCGTCACCCTGCAGCACGTAGCTGTTGAGGGTGTTGAACGTGTCGAAGCTGCCCTCCGTCACCCGCATCACCAGTTTGCCGCCGATCGGCGCATCGGGATTGACATAAGGGAAGTGCGGGAAATCGGCTGGCAGTTGCAGATCGCCGAAAGCCGAAAGGCCGTGGGACTCGAACGCCTCGCCGGAAACGGGGTTTTGCGCCGGCGCATCCGGTGCAGCTGTCTGCGCCAAGGCCTCACCCGGCAGCAGACGGGCCGCGAGCGCCACGCCCGCGATGCCGGCGCCAAGGCCGAGCAGATCTCGCCGCGTGGCGAGAATGGTGGCGCGGCGCAGGGCCTCGGGCGAGGGAAAGGCGGGCGTGCGAGAACGGCGGACCAAAGGCGGGCTCCCGGTTGGCGGCACTGAACGAATCGAGCGCAATCAGTGTAGCAACCACAAGAGCTGATGCCTCGTTAACATTTCGTCAACCAAGGCCCGCCGGGTATCGCGGTCGTGTTTTACCCCTCTGAAATGTCCATGGACGTCGACCGGGACAACGGCAGGTTCGGCCCTTCGACGGAACTTGCGACGGACGAGGAGCGGCTCTTGCTGTCGTCGCCGAGCGGGAGCGTCGTTGCCGCCGACCTCCCGGACAATGCCGCCACCGATATCGTCGACGGCGAGGCGGGCCTGCTTTTTCCGGCATCGGCAACGGGCGCCCATGCGACGGCCTCATTGTTCACGAAAAGCCCCGCCTGCCCATCGCGCTCGAAGCCCACGAACCGGGGTACGAAAACAATCGCCGGCAACGCCGTGACATCCGCGCTTCGGAAGGCTGTCAGCTGTTGCTTGAGCACGTTGTGCAAACGGCTTTTTTCCGTGTCGACGCTGTCGACCCTCAGCCTGATGCCCGGTTCGGCATCTTGCAGCTTTTCGGCAATCTTGCCGTCGAGAGCGTTATCGCGAAGGTAGGTTTCATAATCCGCCGTGCCGTGGCCTCCGGCAAGTATATGCCTCGCCCGCGCGATTTCCGGTTCGCCGGGCTTCTTGCCGGCGGCCAGCCCCGGATTTTCCGCGTCCTTGAGTATCGTCTGTGCGTGATTGTCTGCCGTTCGCCTCACGAGGGACGTCCTGACCTTTTCCCTTTCGGCGCTGATGGCCTTCATGCGGTCCGTTGCGGCGAAGATGCTGGCTTTCTTCTGTGTGACGACCGCCTTCAGCGCGGTCAGTTGCGTGTCCTTTTGCGGGCCGTCCTGCATGCTTTTCGCAATGAATTCCTCCGCCGCGAGGATCGTCCGGCGCGCGTCCTGTTCCCAGCCGATGCCATCCTTGGGAACGGCGCGCGCCACTTTGAGGAGTTCGTTCAACTGGTCGCTCAACATGGCGAGCGCCTCGGCTGTCGGCGGCGCGCCTTTGGGGAAGGCGGCGCCGATCAGCCGGGACACAAGGCTGCCGTTCCCGGCGCTGAAGGGCGTCGAGGCCAGCGGCGCCTGTACGTTGTCGATGGCGATATTCCGCGCAATCGAGTCGATATCAGATTTTGCGGCAACGGCAGGAAGGGCGATTGTCCCCTGCCCCAGATCGAAGCGGAAGGACGTCTGCTTGCCATCGGCGTCGTAGGCTGCATGGAAATCACCCTGCTTTTGCGGGTCGGCGAGCGCGCGCAGGGTTGTCGTGAGGGTGAGCAGGCGCTCGCCATCGGGGCTGTTGCGGGTGAGCTGCTCCATCGCGGCGGACACCTTGTCCTTGCTTTCCTTGGGAATATGCTGCGTCAGGTCGTCCCAGAGGTCGGAAAGAACGACGGTGTCGCCGCCGGCCTTGTCGGCGCGCGCGCCGATGACGAAGGTCGCCATGCCGAGGTCGTTCAGCGCTGCCCGGACACCGGGGTTAAACCCGATGGCGCTCGCCTTCGATGCCGCACCGGCGTGTGGATCGACGCCCTGCAACGCACTGAAAATGGCTTCGCGGAGCGCGCCGATACCCGCAGCGGTTGCCTTCTTTCCCGCCGGATGCTGCAGCACCTGCGTGGAGATCTCGTGGGCGAGCGCGTAGTTCCCGGCGTCGGCCCATTCCGCGTCTGCCGCTGCCGAAGCGGACTGCGCGTCAATGCGCGGATAGTCGAATGATATCTGCCGGTTATCGACGGACAGGCCGAGTTTCCTGCCGGAATTCCCGAATTCGCTCTCGGTGATGTCGCCCTGGGTCGCCTTGATGAGCGGCAACGCGTTGACTTTCGCATGGTCCAGAACCGTGCGCAGCAGCTCCAGCGGCGACTGCTTCGCTTGCATCACTGCTACCCGAAACTGGCCGAGGGAGGTTGTCTTGATTTCCTGCTTTTTTGCCGACTTCAGCAGCCCGTCCCAAAGCGTAAGGTGGGGCTTCGCGTCCGCGGGCATGTCCGCGTGGCTTGCCTCCAGCATCCGAGAGAGTGAATTAACGCCGAACAGATCACGGGGCGTTCCTGCAACAGACATGATGTTCTCCCGGCGGCACTGTGCTCGCCAAGTCACGCTTTAAAATAAAAATCAAGAAATACGTCGGATTTAATTAGTTAATTGCAATAATATTTAATTTTTACACAAACAAATAACGATTTTGTATTTCTAATTATTATTCGATGTTATGTATCAGCCAAATAAAATCTACTGTCGCGCATTTTTGAGGGGCGGAATGACGTTCTCCAAAGCCCGCGCCATCTCCTGGGAAATTGCGCGGCAGCAAAGGAGCGCGTTTTACCTTTCGGGCGGCGGTAAATTCAGGTGAGTCGTCGGCATGTCCCTGTCCTCATCGCTATCCGGCAGCGGCGGTGGAGGCGGCGGCGGCTCGTCGTCCAGCTCTGTCAGTTGGGCCGGCGGCCTGAAGCCTTTTTGCGCAAGTGATGATGAAGCCCCGCTGTCGTTCGTGGTGGCGGCATCCGGCGTGAAACCGAAAAACGCGTCGAACAAGGCACTGTCGGTTACAGCTTCTGTTGCTGCCGACTCGGATGGAGGCGGCGGGCCTTCGTCGTCAGACTCTGGCGGAGGGGGCGGTGCCTCGTCGTCGATGATGTAATCCGCTTCCAACGGCGGCGGAGGCGGTATGTCGTCCTCGTCATCCGAATCCGGCGGGGGCGGTAACTCCGGCACGCTCTCGGCCACGACCGATGAGCCGCGCTGAGCATGCCTTGATAGAGATATCTCGCGCTTCAGGTCGTCGTCGGTTTCCTCGTCGATTCTGCCAAGGTTTAAAGCCTCGGCTACCGCTTCGGAATCGCGGCGCTGCATTGGTGCTCGTGAGATATCGGTACTTGCGGGCAACGGCGGCGGAGGCGGGATTTCGTATCCGTCTTCGTCCAGAGAGCCCGGCCCCCGGTAAGTGGGAACCAGCAGACCCTTGCCAACAAGCAAATTCGCCACCGCGACAGCGAAGAGTCTGTCTTCGCCCATGCCGCGAGGAAGCGTTTCCACAAGCGTGGTGAATTCAGTTGGCGCGACACCCTTCTGTCGCGCATCCTCGAGCCATGGCGTCAACGTCTCCAGTTTTTGGCGTATGTCGTGCAGCGAGGCGGTCAACTTCCCCGACGGCGCGTACGAGTGAAGCACCGCCTTCGTGATCTCGCCAAGCGACTGCCGATGCCGCTCGTTCACAGCGGCCGCATAGCTTTCCAGCCGAAGATCGGCGAGTTTTTGCGCGCTGCTCGCTTCCGGCCCCATTGCGGCAAGAAAACCAAGGCGGCTTTTCACAGCCTGATGAGCGCTCACGAGGCCCTTGAGTTGCGCGAGATGGCCGACACCGCTCTCCTCTTTGTCGGAGGCCCTGACGCTGTACGCGAAACTTGTTTCTCCGATCGTCAGCGTGAAAGTGTGGTTGCCCCGTGCCATGGGAGAGGGCTCGATACCTGCGTCGATGAGGGCAATGACCTCCGGCTTCGCGCTGCGCAGGATATTCGCCAGCAGCACGAGCGCGTTATAGGCGGACACGTCGCCACTTCGGCCGTCCTTCTGGCCGCCGCGGTGGAACTGGATGTTGTCGAAAAGCTGCGCGGCGTGCGCCGCCTTTTCCGCCAGGCCGTCGCCGTCCTTGAACAGCCGGTCCGTCCAGGAATGATCGGTCGCTGCCTTCTTGCTGTCGGCCGCCAGCACCTGAACGAGTTTTTTCTCGCCGAAGAGATGATCGGCAGTGCCAGTTGGGAAATCCAGACCCTTGCCGGTCAGCGCGGAGGAGTCCGCCCCGTCTGCCGGCGACGCCTGCGCTGATGAGTAGCCCGGACGCAATGGGCCGATGTTTGACTGGCTCATGAAAAACCTCGCCCCGCGCCTGCTCGCCGAACCGGACACGGATGATGAATATGATAAAGAGTCGCAACAAAATACAGCTACAGAATAGCCACATTTCGGGCGAGATCAAGAAAAATATGTCATTATCGTGCGCGTTATGGCGCGTGGTGGCGGCAAATATGGCGGCGATGAGGCCGGCTTCGCCGCAATCGCATCACCGCGCCGGCAGCATGGCGCGCTTGCTGATCAGCGACGATGTCACCACCACCACGGTGACGATGAGCAGCATCAGCGACGACAGGGCGTTGATTTCCGGCGAGAGGCCGCGCCGCGCCTTGTTGAACACCTCGATCGGCAGGGTCGAGGTGCCAGGGCCCGTGACGAAGCTCGCGATCACCACGTCGTCCAGCGACAGCGTGAAGGCCAGCAGGAAGCCTGCGAGAACGGACGGTGCGATCAGCGGCAGCGTAATGGTGAAGAAGGTGCGCACCGGCGGGCAGCCGAGATCCTGCGCCGCTTCCTCGAGGCTCCGGTCGAAGGCGATGAGGCGCGATTGCACCACCACCGCCACGTAGCACATCGTGAAGCTGGTGTGGGCAAGGGTCACGGTCCAGAAACCGCGCTCGGCGCCGATGGAGACGAAGAACAGCAGCAGCGACAGGCCGGTGACGACTTCCGGCATCACCATCGGTGCATAGACCATGCCCGTGAACAGCGGCCGGCCCCAGAAGCGGGTGTAGCGCACCAGCGCCAGCGCTGCGAGCGTGCCGAAGAACGTCGCGATGGCGGCGGAGAACAAGGCGATGGCCAGCGAATTGCGCACGGCGGTGAGCAGCGCGGTGTCGTGCCAAAGCTCCACATACCACCGCACCGAGAAGCCGCCCCACACATTGAGCAGTTGCGACCCGTTGAACGAGTAGACGACCAGCACCAGAAGCGGCAGGTAGAGGAACGCGAAGCCGAACGTCAGCGCCGTGGCGTCGAACAGCGTGAAGCGGCGGGTCATCGGGCCTTCTCCAGCCGGCGGGTTTCCAGTTCGCGATAGACCATCACCGGGCCGATGACGATGATGAGCAGCACCACCGCCACCGCGGACGCCAGCGGCCAGTCGCGGTTCTTGAAGAATTCGTCCGAGAGCGTCTTGCCGATCATCAACGAATCCGGCCCGCCCAGCAATTCGGGAATGACGTACTCACCGACGATCGGGATGAAGCACAGCAGCGCGCCCGCGGCGATGCCGGGCAGGGCCAGCGGCACCGTCACCTGCCAGAACGCACGCCACGGCGGGCAACCGAGGTCCTGCGCCGCCTCGATCAGCGTCCAGTCGAGCTTTTCGAGCGTGGCGTAGAGGGGCAGCACCATGAACGGCAGGTAGGAATAGACCACGCCGATGAAGATCGCCGTGTCGGTGTTGAGGATCTGCAGCGGTCGATCAATGACGCCTGTGCCGAGCAGCACCGTGTTCAGGATGCCCTCGGGTTTGAGGATGCCGATCCACGCATAGACGCGGATGAGGAAGCTCGTCCAGAACGGCAGGATGACCAGCATCAGCAGCATCGGCTTGTGCTTGTCCGGCGCCTTGGCCATGGCGTATGCCATGGGGAAGCCGACGAGCAGCAGCAGCATGGTCGAGATCGCCGCGATCCTCAGCGACGATAAAGCCGAGGCGGCGTAGAGCCAGTCGTCGGCGAGCAGGGCGAAATTGTCGAAGTTGAACTGGCTGAACGCGTCCTGCAGGCCGGCGAGGCCCGCCGACCAGTCGAGCACCGGCACATAGGGCGGCTGCGCCGTCGCGGGCTGCGACAGCGACATCTTGAACACGATGGCGAACGGCGTCAGGAAGAAGATCGTCAGCCAGATGAAGGGCAACGCCGGAACGATGGCCCCGAGCAGGCCGGGACGCGCCGCCGCCTGCGCGGGCGCTGTAGCGGCGGGCAGGTCTTCGTCATGGCTTCCCGCTGGAATATCGCTCATCGGTGCGTCCCGCTTCAATGGGTGAGCAGAACGCCGGCCTCGGGCGCGAAGGTGATGTACACCTTGTCGTCCCAGGTCAGCGGCTGTTCGACGAAGCGGCTGGCGTTGGCGCGCGACACCCGCACGATCTGGCCGCTGGCGAGCTGCACCAGGTAGATCGTCCAGTCGCCGAGATAGCCGATGTCCCAGATCTGGCCCGAGAGCACGTTGGGCGCGCGGGAATCATGCGTGTCTTGCGGCAATTCGCGGTGCAGCACGAGCTTTTCCGGGCGCAGCGCCACCGCGACTTCCTGTCCGCTGGTGAGCGCCTCCGCCGGCGGCTCGATGGTGAGGGTGCCCTCGCCGTCGGCGCGCTCGATGGTGAGATAGCGGTCTGCCGCTCCCGAAACCTTGCCTTCGATGATGTTCACGTCGCCGATGAACTCCGCCACGTAGCGGCTCGCCGGCTGCTCGTAGACCTGGCCAGGCGGGGCGATCTGCCGGATCGTGCCCTTGTCCATCACCGCGATGCGGTCGGCCATCACCATGGCCTCTTCCTGATCGTGAGTGACGACGAGGAACGTCATGCCGAGGTTGACCTGCAGGTCCATCAACTCGAATTGCGTTTCCTCGCGCAGCTTCTTGTCGAGCGCGCCGAGCGGCTCGTCGAGCAGCAGCACCTTGGGGCGCTTGACGAGCGCGCGCGCCAGCGCGACACGCTGGCGCTGGCCGCCGGAAAGCTGGTCCGGCTTCCTGCGCGCGAAGGGCTGGAGCTGGACGAGGCGCAGGATATCCGTCACCCGGTCGGCGATTTCCTTCTTCGGCACGCCGT
>CALMIK010000074.1 GCA_937863995.1 uncultured Chelatococcus sp. | reverse complement strand
AGGGGGCGGGCGTGGGGGTAGGAGTGGAGGGCGTCGTCGGCGTCGGCGGTGGCGGGGGGGGGGGGGGGGGGGGAGGCGGGGGGGGGGGGGGGGGGGGCGCGGGCGCCGGGGGGGCCCCCCCCGCCGATCTCGCGCTGCGGCTGGCCCGCGCCACCGTCACCGGCGCGGGCGCGCTGCTCGACGCCTCTCCCCTGCCCGCCAACGAGCTGCGCGAAGCCGTAACCTCCAAGGGCGGTACCACGGCAGCGGCCCTGGCTGTGCTCTCCGGCGAGAACGGTATCAGCCCGATCTTCATCCGCGCCATCGCCGCCGCCAAGCGCCGCGCGGAAGAGCTCGCCGGATAAAGGCCCGCCGGGCCGCGAGCCGCTCGCTCATCAACACTGGCAGTTCACACTGGCACCCGCACCGTTGCCTTGAGGCCGCCGAGCGGGCTGTCGGACAGCTCGATCTCCCCGCCATGGGAGCGCGCCACGTCGCGCGCGATGGCGAGGCCGAGGCCCGTGCCGCCGTCGTCGACGTTGCGCGCCGCATCGAGGCGCACGAACGGCTTGAACACCTCTTCCCGCAAGTCGGCCGGAATGCCCGGCCCGTCGTCTTCCACGGTGATGGTCAGCCAGCGCGGCATGCGGGTGGCCGTGATCGTCACGCGCGTTCCGTGCCGGGCGGCGTTGGCGACGAGGTTGTTGACGAGGCGCTGGAAGGCGAGCGGGCGCACGGTCACCGTCATGTCGCCCATCACGCTCACCGACACCGCGTGGCCCTGGCGGGCGTGATCGGCGGCGAGCGTGTCCAGCAGGGCGTGCAGGTCGGTGGGAGCCGCCTGCTCGCCCGCATCGCCGCGCGCGAAGGCGAGATACGCCTCCAGCATGCTGCCCATCTCGTCGACATCCTTGCGCAGGTCCCGCACGTCGGGGCTGTCGCGCATCAGCGTCAGCGACAGCTTGAAGCGGGTGAGGATGGTGCGCAGGTCGTGGCTGACGCCGTTCAGCATGGTGGTGCGCTGTTCGATGGCGCGCTCGATGCGCCGCTTCATCTCGATGAAGGCGCGCCCGGCGCGGCGCACCTCGCGCGCCCCGCGCGGCCGGAAATCGACGTCGCGCCCCATGCCGAAGGCCTCCGCCGCGTCGGCGAGCCGCAGGATCGGCCGGATCTGGTTGAGCTGGAACAGCACCGCGATCGTCACCAGCACCAGCGACGTGCCCAGCATCCAGATGAGGAAGATGTGCGAGTTCGACGCATAGGCCAGGCTGCGGCGCGCGAACACGCGCATCACCACGTCGTCGAGCAGGATGCGGATCTCGATGACGTTGGAGCGCCCGACCGTGTCGATCCAGAACGGGCGCGAGACCTGCCGGCCGATCTCGTCCGACAGCACCTCGTCGAGGATGGAGAAGAACGGCTGCGGCCCCTGCGGCGGCAGGTCGGCGCGGGGCAGGAAATCCACGTCGAGGCCGAGCCGCTCCTGGGCGATGCGCACCAGATCAGGCGCGTTCTGGGGCTGGGGATAGATCTCGTAGATGTCGATGAGGGCCGCGATGTCGGCGCTGACCGCCGATGACAGCCGGCGCGTGACGAGCTGCCAGTGGCGCTCCATGAACACGTAGGCGACCACCGACTGGAGGATGACGATCGGCGCGATGATGATGATGAGCGAGCGGACGAAAAGCCCCTTGGGCATGACCTCGCCGATCCAGCCCATAAAGCGGCGCGGCCCGCCCACGATGGCGGACAGCGCCGTCTTCAACGCTTTCAGCGCGGTTCCTCCCGGCTTCCGGCCGGTCATGCCGGGGCTGCTCATGGCCACTAACTGCCTCTAAAGCATTTCGACGTTTCGTTGAAACGCAAAAATGCTTTAACTTTCTGAGTTAACGCGTTTTCTTCACGCAAAGCGGTATCCGCTTTGCTTGAAAACGCTTTAGCCGTCGATCAGCAGGCGGTAGCCGACGCCGCGCACCGTCTGCAGATAGACCGGATTGGCGGGATCGCGCTCGATCTTGCGCCGCAGGCGGTTGATCTGCACGTCGACGTTGCGGTCGCTGGCGAAGGCCCCGGCTGCCGCGGGCGCTGCGCTGCTGCCCGCCAGATCCTCGCGCGCCACCTGCCCGCCCGCCGCCTGGCCGAGAATGGTCAGGATCTCGCGCTCGCGCTCGGTGATGCGCACGATGTCCTCGCCCTGGCGCAGCTCGCCCCGGTCGAAGCGGAAGATGAAGCCGCCGAAGCGGATGGCCTCGGGCGTGGCGCGCGCCGGCGACGGCGCTTCGTTGGCCGCGCCGCGCTTGATGATGTTGGCGAGCCGCAGCAGCAGCTCGCGCGGCTCGAACGGTTTGCCGAGATAGTCGTCGGCGCCGATCTCGAGGCCGGTGACCCGGTCCGCGCCGTCGGTGCGCGCGGTGAGCATGAGAATCGGCACCGCCGACTTCTGCCGCCAGCGGCGAGCGAAGTCGAAGCCGTTTTCGCCGGGCATCATCACATCGAGCACGAGAGCGTCGAAGATGAGCGAGCCAAGGGTCGATTCGGCCGCTTCCGCGTTGGCGGCCACCGTCACCCGGTAGCCGTTCTCCGTGAGAAAGCGCGACAGCAGCGAGCGCAGGCGCCGGTCGTCGTCGACGACGAGGACGTGCGGAGCGTCGTCGGCAAGCCCCGTCTCTCCGCCTTCCACGGCCGCGGTGGTGTCCGTCATGGCGCGCCGCCCTCCCCGTCGCCGGCCGACGAAGCCTCGTTGCGCCAGACGATGCGGGCGACGTGGTCGCGGTCATCGCTGTCGATCATGGCGAACAGGAAGGCGGTCACCTTGTCCTTCACGTCGGGCTCCAGACCATCGAGGGCGCGGGCAATGCGGGCGAGCTGCGGCGCGGTCAGCGCCCGCGACAGGGCCTGCCCCTTTTCCGTGGGGAAGAGCAGCCGCTGGCGCCGGTCCGCCGTGCCGGTACGTTGCACGATGTAGCCTTTTTCGACAAGGTCCTTCAAAATCGG
This sequence comes from uncultured Chelatococcus sp., assembly GCA_937863995.1. Taxonomy (GTDB): domain Bacteria; phylum Pseudomonadota; class Alphaproteobacteria; order Rhizobiales; family Beijerinckiaceae; genus Pseudochelatococcus. The sequence goes on along the minus strand of CALMIK010000074.1, from coordinate 36,259 downwards.
GTTGAGGCTCTGCTTGGTGATGCCGAGAATGTCGAGCATCTCCGCGATCGTCATGCCCGGCTGGCGCTCGACGAAATGCAGCACCCGATGATGCGCGCGCCCGAAGCCGTATTGGGTAAGCAGCCGGTCAGGGTCGCTGACGAAGTCGCGGTAGGCGAAGAAGAGCAGTTCGACGATGTCGCTTTCGGCCGGCGTGTCGGGCGCTGCGTGTCCGCCGCCGGAGCTCGCGGCCACAACGGGCAGGGCTGTATTCACAAGGCATTCCCCGGATTGCGTCTGATCGGAAATTGTGCAGTCATGCTACCAACGGAGGGCATCAGGGATACCGGTGGAAATCATTTATGTCAGCCTTCTTGACATATTTCAGGAAGATTGTTACCCGTCAAGTGATTTCCGCGAAAGGAAATAACACGAAGTGGCCCTCGCCCGGCGGCAAACGCCGCCGCCAACGACCGCCGCGGCCCGCACCCTGATTCCCGAACCGCGCAGAGGGTTTCGGAGAAGATTTCGGAGTAGTTTCATGTCGGTCACACCGCAAGAAAACAAGAAGGACGTCATCTGGCTGGACGGCAAGCTGGTGCCGGGTAACGAGGCGAACATCCCGGTGCTCACCCATGGCCTGCACTACGCCTCGGCGGTCTTCGAGGGTGAGCGCGCCTATAACGGCGCCATCTTCAAGTCGCGCCAGCACAGCGAGCGTCTCCTCAACTCGGGCCGGGAGCTCGATTTCCAGATCCCCTACACAGTGGAGGAAATCGACGCCGCCAAGGAGCTGGTGCTGAAGGAAAACGGCCTCACCGACGCCTACATCCGGCCCATCGCGTGGCGCGGGGCGGAGGCGCTCGGCGTTTCGGCGCAGAAGAACACCATCCACCTCGCCATCGCCGCCTGGGTGTGGCCGAGCTACTTCACCCGCGAGGAGCGGCTGAAGGGCATCCGCCTTGCATTTGCCCGCTACCGCCGCCCCGACCCCGCGACGGCCCCCTCAACCGCCAAGGCGGCGGCGCTCTACTCCATCGCCACCATCTCCAAGCACGAGGCGGAGCGCAACGGCTATTCGGACGCCCTGTTCCTCGACTGGAAGGGCCGCGTGGCCGAGGCCACCGGCGCGAACGTGTTCTTCGTCAAGGACGGCGAGCTGCACACGCCGACGCCTGAGGGCATCCTCAACGGCATCACCCGTCAGACGGTGATCGAGCTGGCGAAGAAGCGCGGCATCAAGGTGTTCGAGCGCGAGATCCAGCCGGAGGAGCTCGCTTCGTTCAGCGAGAGCTTCGTCACCGGCACGGCGGCGGAAGTCACGCCGGTCTCGGAGATCGGCGAGTACCGGTTCACGCCCGGCGAAATCACCACGGCGCTGCTCACAGACTACGAAAATCTCGTGCGCGGCCAATAAGGCGCGTTCTCTCCACGACCGAACCGAAGGCCGCGCGGATCGATGTCCGCGCGGTTTTTATTAGATCGCATCCCGGTTTCGTTGAAACGGGGATGCGACATAACATATTGATTTTGAGCGAATTTTTCTCGATTGAATGATTCCGTTCAATCGGAAAGCGCTCTACGTCGCGGTCCGGCCCGCGCCGGCGAGCAGCCCCAGCCGCTCGCGTCGCGTCCACCGCGCCAGCATCAGCGCCGCCACGACGCACAGGCCAACGGTAAGGCCGGTCCAGATGCCGGCGCCGCCCAGCCCCACGCCGAACGCGAGGTAGACGCTGAGCGGCAGACCGATGAGCCAGTAGCCGACGATGCCGTAGACCATGGGCTGGCGCGTGTCGTGCAGCCCGCGCAGCGCCGCGATGCCGAGCACCTGCGCCCCGTCGGCGAGCTGGAACAGCGCCGCGAGCGCCAGGAAAGTCACGGCAAGCTGCACCGCCCGCGCGTTGGCGGGGTCGCGCGTGTCGAGGAAGATGCCGGCGAGCGCCTCGGGCACCAGCGTCATGACGAGGCCGGAAATGGCCATCGCCGTCATGCCGAGGCCGAACCCGATCCAGCCCGCCCGCATCACGCCGGCCTTGTCACCGGCGCCGAAGGCAAGCCCGACGCGCACCGTCACCGCCTGCGACAGGCCGACCACCAGCATGAACGCCACGCCGACGAGCTGCAGCGCGACCGCGTGGGCCGCCAGCTCCGCCTCGCCGATCCAGCCCATCATGAAGGCGGCGGCGTTGAACACGCTGACTTCGAGCGTCGATACCGCGGCGATCGGCAGGCCGAGCTTCCAGAAAGCGGCGAGGCGCGGCCAGTCCGGCTGCCAGAAGCGGCCGAACACACGGTAGCGCCGGAAGCGCCGGTCGCGCAGCACGACGACCAGAAGCACGAGGAACAGCATCAGGTTGGCGCAGGCGCTGGCGATGCCGGAGCCGACGATCTCAAGCCGCGGGAAGCCGAGGTTGCCGAACACCAGCAGCCAGTTGCCGAAGATGTTGAACACGATGGAAAACAGCGCCGCCACCAGCGCCCATTGCGGGCGCTCCAGCGCCGCCACGAACGACCGCAGCACCAGAAAGCCCAGAAACGGCAGCAGGCCCCACAGGAAAGCGCGCAGATAGCCGCCGGCCATCGCCGACAGATCGGCCGGCTCGCCAATCAGCAGCAGTACGCGCTCGCCGTTCCACAGCAGGATGGCGCAGGGAATGAAGACGATGGCCGCCGACCAGAAGCCCTGCCGCACCGTGCGCCGCACCTCGTTGACCGCGAAGCGGTTGCGGCCGAGTTCACGCGCGATCATGGGCGGTGCCGCCATCAGCAGCCCGAGCGAGAACAGCATCACCAGATGATAGAGGTTGGTGGCGAGCGTCGCGGCCGCCAGCGCCTGCGAACCGAGACGGCCGATGAAGATGACGTCGGTGACCATCACCGCCATCTGCGCGAGCGTGCTCAGCGCCAGCGGCCACCCCAGCGTGAGCATGGCGCGCAACTCGCGCCGCCACAAATCGTAACCGCGACCGGGACGGGAATCAGCGCCCGCCAGCGCCGAAGCGTCTGTCATGATGACCCGTCAATAGCCTAAAAATGATGCAGAATCCATGACGGCAGGCGCATGCGTGCCCGGCGCGGATCGCGGACCGGGCACAAACCAGGCGGAAAGCCGATTTAGATCGCATCCCGGTTTCGTTGAAACAGGGATGCGATCTAATATTTTGATTTTGAGCGAATTCTTATCGATTAAATGATTCCATTCAATCGGAAAGCGCTCTACGCGCCGGTTTCACCGTCGTCGTCGCGCACGGAGATCTCGTCCTGCGCCAGGATGTGGCTGATGCCGTGGTTGAGATAGTCCCAGCCCGTGTAGAGCGTCAGCAGCGCCGCGACCCACAGCAGGGCGATGCCGATGGCGTGCGTGCCCGGCAGCACCGTCTCGCCCGCCGGCCCCGCGATGAGGAACGCCAGCGAGACGAGCTGCGCCGCCGTCTTCCACTTCGCCACCCTGGTCACGGGCACGCTGACGCGCAGCTCCGCCAGGAACTCCCGCAGGCCCGACACCAGCATCTCGCGGCACAGGATGATGATCGCCGCCCACAGCGACCAGCTTCTGATGGTGCCGTCCGCCACCAGCATCAGCAGCGAGGCCGCCACCAGCAGCTTGTCGGCGATCGGGTCGAGCATGCGCCCCAGCGCCGATTGCTGCGACCACGCGCGCGCGAGGTAGCCGTCGAGATAATCGGTGATGGCTGCGAGCGCGAAAATCGCCAGCGCGGCCCAGCGCATGTCGGGCTCGCCCGGCCAGAACAGGCACACCACCACCGCCGGAACCGCGAGGATGCGTCCGTAGGTGAGCAGATTCGGGAGGTTGAACGGTCCACGCAGGCGGCCGGGGCCTGCCCCGGCATTGCCCTGGCTGCTCCGGGGCGCGGCGGCGGAAACGTTCCGAGGGGTCGTCGTCATGCCAGATCCAACAGAGTGTGAAGCGCCATCACGCGCGCCTGAAGCGCCGGACATGAAGCCAGCGTGCCTCAACCGTCGCGGTCATGAAAGAACCTATAGACCATTCCGGCGGTCGCCGCATTGATTCCCGGCGCGCTGCGCAGATCCTCGAGCGACGCCTGCGACACAGCCTTGGCGGTGCCGAAGTGCAGCAGCAGCGCCCGCTTGCGCGCCGGCCCGATTCCCGCAATCTCGTCGAGCGGGCTTTTGGTGAACTCCCGCTTGCGCCGCGCGCGGTGCGTGCCGATGGCGAAGCGGTGCGCCTCGTCGCGCAGCCGCTCGATATAGTAGAGCGTCGCGTCGCGCGGGGGCAAGCGGAACGGCGCGCGCCCTTCCACGAGAAACGTCTCGCGCCCGGCGTCGCGGTCGACGCCCTTGGCAACGCCGACCACCGGCACGCCGGTGACGCCGAGTTCCGTCAGCACAGCCCGCGCCGCAGAGACCTGCCCCTGCCCGCCGTCGATCAGCAGCAGGTCGGGCCAGGAGGGAAAAGACGCTTCCACCTCGTCGGCGTTTTCCTCGTCGCCAGCGGGCGCGGGCGCGTCCGGGCGGGCGCCCTCCTTCACGAGGCGGGTGAAGCGGCGCTGCAGCACCTCGCGCATCATACCGAAGTCGTCGCCGGGGGTGATGTCGGTGGAGCGGATGTTGAACGTGCGATAGTGCGTCTTCATGAAGCCCTCGCGCCCGGCGACGATCATCGCGCCGACTGCGTTGGTGCCCATGATGTGCGAGTTGTCATAGACCTCGATACGCCGCGGCGGGGTGGCGAGCCCGAACGCCTGCGCCAGCGCCCCGAGCAGCTTGTCCTGGGAGGCGGTATCGGCGAGCTTGCGCGCCAGCGCCTCGTGGGCGTTGCGCGCCGCGTGCGCCACCAGCGTGTGCTTCTCGCCCCGCTTCGGCACGCCGAGCTCGACCTTGTGGCCCGTGTGGTCCGACAGAGCGTCCTGCAGCAGGGCGCATTCGTCGGGCTTGTGCGACAGCAGCACGAGGCGCGGGCATGGCTTGTCCTCGTAAAACTGCGCCAGGAAGGCGCCGAGCACCTCCTCCTCCGGCAGGTTGCGGTGGGCGCGCGGAAAATACGAGCGGTTGCCCCAGTTCTGACTGTTGCGGAAGAAGAAAACCTGCACGCAGAACATCCCCGCCTGGGAGGCGATGGCGAACACGTCCGCCTCCTCCACGGTCTGCGGGTTGATGCTTTGGGTGCCCTGCACGGTGGAAAGCGCCGCCAGCCGGTCGCGGTAGCGCGCCGCGCGCTCGTATTCGAGCGCTTCCGCCGCTTCCTGCATCTCCTGCGCCAGCCGGCGCTTGACGGCGGTCGAGCGCCCGGACAGGAAATCGCCGGCCTCCACGACGAGCTGCGCGTAATCCTCTTGCGAGATCTCGCCCGTGCACGGACCGGCGCAACGCTTGATCTGGAACAGCAGGCACGGGCGCGTGCGGTTTTCATAATAACTGTCGGTGCAGGTGCGCAGCAGGAAGGCGCGTTGCAGCGCGTTGACCGTGCGGTTGACCGCCCCGCCATCGGCGAAGGGGCCGAAGTAGCGCCCCTTGCGCACCCGCGCGCCGCGATGCTTCACAAGCTGCGGCGCGGCATGGTCGCCGGTGAGCAGGATGTAGGGAAACGACTTGTCGTCGCGCATCAGCACGTTGTAGCGCGGGCGCAACTGCTTGATGAGATTGGCTTCCAGCAGCAGGGCCGCCGTTTCGGTGTCGGTGGTGATGAACTCCATCGCCACCGTCTCCGCGATCATCCGCATGGTGCGGTGCCCACCGTGGCCGATGCCGCGCACGTAGGAAGCGACGCGCTTCTTCAGGTCGAGCGCCTTGCCGACATAGAGAACATGGCCGTTGGCATCGATCATGCGGTAGACGCCGGGCAGATGCGGCAGCGTCTTCCAGAAGCGGCGAATCACCTCCGCCCCGGCCCGCACCGAGGCCGGCGCGGCATCCTGCGCGCCGGCATCGTCGGCCCACAGGTCGTGGTCGGCGGCCGTTTCGGCGTCCTGAGCCGGCAAGTCGTCGGCGTCCTGCGGCATGTCGTGAGGCGTATCGGCGGCGTGTGTCATGCGATCGGAAAGGGTCCTGCCCGTCACCGCGACGGACAGGACCTATGTAAGGCCTTCCGCCGGGGATTGCATCCGTTGGCCCTTTGCCTCACTTGGCCTTTTGATTCACTTGGTCTTGCCGGCATTATCGGCCCGCGTCCACATGACGACGCCGACGCCAGCGGCGCCCAGCACGAGATAGCCGAGCGCCAGCGGCAGCACGGTGCCATCGTAGAGCTGACCGATGATCACGCCGAAAAGCGCGCTGAGCGCCGTCGTCACCGTGCCGACGAAGGACGACGCCAGCCCCGCGATGTGCCCCATCGGCCGCAGCGCCAGCGCGTTGAAGTTGGGCACCGCCAGGCTGAAGATGAAGTTCAGCGCGCCCAGCAGCCCTGCGAACAGCAGCAGCGGCGGCGGGCCGTCCCACGCCAGCACCACGACGACATTGACGAGCGCCGTCAGCATGAAGGCGAGCGCGCCCCACCACGACAGGCGCTCCAGGCCGACGCGGCGAACGATGCGGGCGTTGACGAAAGCCGCGAGCCCCATCACCGCCGCCACGACGCCGAACACCAGCGAGAACCAGCCGCCGAGCGCATAGACATCGGTCTCGAAAATCTGCTGGGCGGACGAGATATAGCCCATCAGCGATCCGAGCAGCAGGCTCCCGGCGATGGTGTAGCCAAGCGTCGTCCGGTTGCCGACGCAGGTGCGCGCGCCGTTCCACATCGTGCGCAGCGAAAGCGGCACGCGGTTTTCGGGGCGCAGCGTCTCGGGCATGCGCAGCAGGAACCACGCGCCGATGACGAGCGCCAGCAGCAGCATGCCGACGAAGATGAGCCGCCACGAGCCCACGAGCAGAATCAGCGCGCCGCTGCCGGGCGCGACGACCGGGCCGATGATGAACACCATCATGACGAAGGACATTACACGCGCCATTTCCTCGCCCTGATAGCGGTCGCGCACGATGGTCGCCACCAGAACGCGCGAGGCGGCAGCGCCGACGCCCTGCACCACGCGCGCCGCGAGCAGGATCTCGAAGCTCGTCGCCGCGATCGCCACAACGGTGCCAACGAGGTAGATCGCCATGCCGAGGATCATGGCCGGCCGGCGGCCCACCGCGTCCGCCAACGGTCCGTAGAAGAGCTGGCTGACAGCGAAGCCCGCCATGTAGCTGGCGATGATGTACTGCGCGTCGTTGGCGCTGGCGAGGCGAAACTCTTGCTGGATCGGCACGAAAGCCGGCAGCAGGTTGTCGATGGACAAGGCGATGATCGACATCATCAACGCGATCAGCGCCACGAACTCGACAAAGCCGGGCGCGCGATCGGCCGGGCTGGATACGGATGTCGTCATGACGGGGAATAAACCTGACAGGAAAGAGCGCACGCGGCGCGGCGGAGAATGACGCCCGGCGTGCGCGGAAAATGTACCGGCGCGCCCTTCGATCCGGCAATCGTCCGGTCGATCAGGGTCCGCTCCGGAGAGGAAACCGCCTCAGCTTTTAAGTTATCGACGCAGCGCGCTTCAGCGGCTGACGGCGAGCTTCACGCCCAACCCGATCAAGGCCGCTCCCATCACGGCATCGAACGGACGGCGCAGCCGCGCGTAGACCATACGCACGCCGGACGACGAAAATATAGCAGCGAGCACCGAAAACCAGCCAAGCGCCACCACGATCACCACGGCGACCGTCGCGCCATAGACCCATGCGGGCGCGCCCACCGGCAACACGGTGACGAACAGGCTGCCGAAAAAGGCCATCGACTTGGGGTTGGTCATGCCGACGAGGAACCCCCGCCGCACCGACGGCAGGAACGCCGCAGCGCCGGGCTGCGGCGCCGTGGCCGGAGACTGGCCCGCGCCCGCGTCGGGCGCCGATCTGCGCATGCTGTAGATCATGCGCACGCCGAGATAGATCAGATAGGCCGCGCCGACGAGGCGCAGCAGCTCGTAGCCCCACGCCATGCGCGCCAGCACCACGCCGAGGCCGAAAACCGCGAGCATGGACCACACGGCGCAAGCGCCCGTGACCCCCACCGCCGCGCCGAGCCCCGCCCGGCGGGAATTGAGGGCGTGGGATGTCACCGCGATGAAATCCGGTCCGGGACTGATGCACGCCAGCAGCATCACACCGGCAAGGGTCAGCAATTCGGGTAAAAACACCGGGGCCATTCCTCTGGATAATTCGTTACGGCCATGATCGGCGGCCGCCTATCATTGTATCAGTGACACTATCAGGCGTTCCCGCCACGCGATAGACGCGGCGCAGAATGGGTTCCATGCACGGACGGCAAGGCCGCCATCGCAGCGGCAGCGGCGCCCGATCGCCGCCGGCGGTCGTGTCCCGGCCAGTTGCACGGAACGGTTGCCATTTGCGTTCGTTATATTATAACATTGGCGATTGGTATCAGTGCGTGCGAGGGCTGCGTTGTCTGGCGGAATCGGGAAAGAAGGCGTGTCGGTGCTGCGTTGCGCGGCTGCCGAGCGGCTGGCGCTGGCCGTCGCCGCGGTGGGCGTGCTTTGGGGTGTCGCGTTCTGGGCGATGGGCTGGATATGAACATGACGCACCGCCATCATCACGATCACAGCCATCATGAGCACAGCCATCACGGGCACGCCCATGGCCACAGCCCCGCCGCCTCTTCGCGTCCCGCACCCGCGGGCAACGGGGCGTCCCCCGCCATCCGGCTCGAGAACCTGACAATCGCCTATCGCCGCCATCCGGCCGTGCACCATCTGTCGGGCGAGTTCGCGCCCGGGTCGCTCACCGCCATCGTCGGGCCGAACGGCGCCGGCAAATCGACGCTTCTGAAGGCGATCATGGGGACGCTGCGCCCCGCCACCGGAGATGTCCGCATTTCGGGAATCGGCCGGCGCGACATCGCCTACCTGCCGCAGATCAGCGAGGTCGACCGCACGTTTCCGATCTCGGTGCTCGACCTCGTGGCGCTGGGGCTATGGCGCCGGTGCGGCGCGTTCGGGCGCATCGGCCGCGCCGAGCGCGAGCGCGTGGAGGAAGCCATCGCCACCGTCGGCCTGTCGGGGCTGGCGCGGCGGCCGGTGAGCACGCTGTCGGGCGGGCAGTTCCAGCGGGCGCTGTTCGCGCGCATGCTGCTGCAGGACGCGCGCCTGTTGCTGCTCGACGAGCCCTTCACCGCGCTCGACATGAAAACCACCGCCGATCTCATCGGCGTGGTCAAGCACTGGCATGGCGAGAACCGCACGGTCATCGCCGTGCTGCACGACATCGAGCTCGTGCGCGCGCATTTCCCGCAGGCGCTGCTGCTCGCCCGCTCGCCCGTCGCCTGGGGCGATACCTCCGACGTGCTGACCGGCGCCAACCTGCTGACGGCGCGGCGCATGTGCGAGGGCTTCGACGACGATGCGCCCCTCTGCGACCACCAGGCCGCCTGATGACCGCGCACATTCCCGTGGTGGATTTCCTGATCTCGCCGTTCGCCGACTACGGCTTCATGCGCCGCGCGCTGGCGGGTTGCCTGGCGCTGTCGCTGGGCGGGTGCCCGCTCGGCGTGCTGCTGGTGCTGCGGCGCATGAGCCTCATGGGCGACGCGCTGGCGCACGCCATCCTGCCGGGCGCGGCCATCGGCTTTCTCGTCGCCGGCCTGTCGCTGGTGGCGATGACGGTCGGCGGCATCGCCACCGGCCTCGCGGTCGCGGTGCTGGCCGGCCTCGTCTCGCGCGCCACGCCGCTCAGGGAGGATGCGAGCTTCGCCGCCTTCTACCTGATATCGCTGGGTCTCGGCGTGCTGATCGTTTCGATGCGCGGCTCCAGCGTCGATCTGCTGCATGTGCTGTTCGGCTCGGTGCTGGCGCTGGACGACGCAGCGCTGCTGCTCATCGTCTCGATCAGCAGCATCACGCTGATCGCGCTATCCGTCATCTACCGGCCGCTGATCGTCGAGTGCCTCGATCCGGGCTTCCTGCGCGCGGTGGGCGGCTTCGGGCCGCTCGTGCACATCACCTTCACGGTGCTGGTGGTGCTGAACCTCGTCGGCGGCTTCCAGGCGCTGGGCACGCTGATGGTGGTGGGCCTGATCATGCTGCCGGCCGTGGCGGCGCGTTTCTGGTCGCAGACGGTGGCGGGGCAGATGGCGGTGGCCGCCGCCTTCGGCGTGCTGGCCAGCGTCGCCGGGCTGCTCGCCTCCTACCACTGGAGAGCGCCCGCCTCTTCCGCCATCATCCTGGCGGCGGGCGGGCTCTACATCCTGTCGATCGTGGCGGGCCGCTTCGACAGCCTCGCCGCTTCCCTCGTCACGCTGCGCCACCGGACGGGGTGATCGTTACATCGTGGCTCCGACGGCCCGCAGCGCCGGCTGCTCGCGCACGGATTCGCGATCGTCGAGCGCCTCCGCCCTGCGCAGCTCGCCAAGCGCATCGTCGAGATCGGCGAGCGCGTCGTTGTGCTGCCCCTTCAGATCCTCCGCCGATTGCAGCAGGTTGTCGCGCCGCTGCGCCGCCGCCTTGGCGTAGGTGGGGTAGGCGAAGTGGCTGACATCCGAAATGCCCGAGCGCTGTTCTTCGTGGACGATCTCCTTGTCGAGATCTCCCGCCATGCGCTGGAAGTCCGCGATCATCGCCTCGATCTGGGCGACGCGCCGGCGCTTTTCCTGAACGTGGAAGGTCTTCAACTGAATGATGCCGCTGCGAGGTTTCATCGCCGATAGTGCTCCCGTCGACCCTGCCGCGTTTGCGACAGGGGCTCTTTGCAACCATCTTTGCGGATACAGGTTGATCCTTCCTTACCAAAGGAGCTCCCGCGCGCCATTATTGGCGCAGATATAGAGACTTATGCCTTTTATGCCACCCTGTTGCCTCACAGGCCCAGCCGCACCGTCACCGGGGCGTGGTCCGAGGGGCGCTCCCAGCCGCGCGCATCGCGCGAGACGGTGGCGCTCTCCAGCGCGGGGGCAATGTCGGGCGCGATCCACACGTGATCGAGCCTGCGCCCCTTGTCCGCCGCCGCCCAGTCGGGCGAGCGGTAGCTCCACCACGTAAACACCTTTTCGGGCTCGGGCTTGAGCGTGCGCACCGCATCCACGTAACCCGTCAGGTTGCGGAAGGCCTCGAGCCGCGCCGTCTCGATAGGGGTGTGGCTGACGACGCCAAGCAGCGCCTTGTGGTTCCACACGTCCGTTTCGTAGGGGGCGATGTTGAGATCGCCCACGAGGATGCTCGCGCGCTCGGCGGGGCGCTTGGCCTCGTTCCAGTCATTGAGTTCGTCGAGAAACGCGAGCTTGTGGGCGAATCGCGGGTTGAGCTCGGGATCGGGAATGTCGCCGCCGGCGGGAACGTAGAAGTTGTGGATGCGCATGCCCTTGGGGCCGCCGGGCGCGCCCGTCCCCGCCAGTTCGACGGTGACGTGGCGCGAATCGTCCTTGCCGCAGAAGCGCAGCGCCTCCGTCTCGCTGAACGGAATGCGCGAGAGCGTGGCCACGCCGTGATAGCCCTTCTGGCCGTTCAGCGCGATGTGCTGGTAGCCGAGCGCCTTGAAGGCGGCGGAGGGAAACTGGTCATTGGGGCACTTCGTTTCCTGCAGGCACAGGACATCCGGCTCGTTCTCGGCGAGAAAGCGGGTCACCTGGTCGAGGCGCAGGCGGACGGAATTGATGTTCCAGGTGGTGAGGGTGAACGACACGGCGGGCTCTGGGTTATCGCGACGGGACGTGCAGCTTGCACGGGCAAACCCGCCCGCACAACCCGATTCAACACCAGCCCATACCCGCTCAGCGCAGCGCCACCTCGACGCCGGACAGCGACACCTGCGTTTCATAACCCTGCGGATCGACGATCACCCAGCCGCGCAGCACGTTGGCGCGCGCGTCGAAGTTGAGCGTCACCCGCGACGTGCCGCCAAGGGTGGCGCTGTCCTCCAGATTGACGGCGACGAGCCCACCCGGCTCGATGCGCACGTCGCGCACGCGCAGGTCGCGGGCAAGGTCGACATTGTCGCGCAGCAGGAATTTAAGCGGCGTCTGGCCGATGGAATAGACGTCGTTGGTGCGCAGCCGCGAATCGCGCACCGCGACCGAGCGGCCGTCCGCCACGATCTCCAGCGTGCTCGGCGGATCGTAGGCGAAGCGCAGCCGCCCCGGACGCTGGACATAAAGCGTGCCCCCGACCTGCTGCCGGTCCGCACCGATCTGCACGAAGCGTGCCGTCAACGTATTGATGCCATTGAGATAAGCATTGACCCGCGCCAGCGCCTCATTGGCATTGCCCGGCACCGATGCCTGCTGCGGCGCGCGCGCGGTCTGCGCGACCTGCGCCGCAGGCACTGACGGCGCGGGCGCGGCGGCGGCAGCCGGCGTTGCGGCAGCGCCGCCTATTCCGGCCGGACGGGGGGGCGGCAGCGGCGGCACTCCCGCCAGCACGGGCGTCTGCGGCGCGACAGGCGCCGGCGCCACAATGGATGCCGGCTGTCCGGCGGGAGCAGATGCAGGAACAGGGGCAGGCGCGACACGCACCGGCGCTGCACCGCGCGAGGGCGGGATTGGCGGGGCTGACGGCGCTGCGGCGGGCGCCGCCTGCGGCTGGGAAGGCGCGGGCTGGGGCTGCGGCGCGCGGGCCGGAGCCTGCTGCTCCTGCCTGAAGACGCCATCGAGGAAACGGCTCAGCGGGTCCTGCGCGCGGGCCGGCGAGAGCGGCGCGAACGCCAGCGCCGCCACGGACGCGGCCAGCAGAATCCGCACCATTCCGACTCCTGACCCGACACGCATCATCGCCGTTATCCGCCCTTCGTCCGCCGAAACCCTGTAGCGGATGTCATTCAACACGGCTGATATGGCGAAAGCAGGTCAACGATTGCAAGGACAATCTCGCCTCACAACCGTGTGTGCATTGCCGCACGCATCCCTGCCGGGGAATGCTCACGCACGCTCCGCGTGGTCGTCGCCGCCAAGCAGGATCTCGCGCTTGCCGGCATGGTTGGCCGGCCCCACGATGCCCTCGAGCTCCATGCGCTCCATGATGGAGGCGGCGCGATTGTAGCCGATCTGGAGCCGGCGCTGGATGTAGGATGTGGACGCCTTCTTGTCGCGCAGCACGATCGCGATCGCCTGATCGTAGAGATCGTTGCCACCGGCGGCCCCTTGCGCGGTGTTGTCGAACACGGCGCCGCCGTCGCCCTCAGCCGGTGCTTCCTCGTCCGCCGTCACGGCTTCGAGATACTGCGGGCGCCCCTGCGTCTTGAGGTGCGCGACGATCTTCTCCACCTCGTCGTCGGAGACGAAGGGGCCGTGGACGCGCGTCACGCGGCCGCCGCCGGCCATGTAGAGCATGTCGCCCTGGCCGAGAAGCTGCTCCGCACCCTGCTCGCCGAGAATGGTGCGGCTGTCGATCTTGGACGTCACCTGGAACGAGATGCGCGTGGGGAAGTTCGCCTTGATCGTGCCGGTGATGACATCGACGGAGGGACGCTGCGTCGCGAGGATGACGTGGATGCCGGCGGCGCGCGCCATCTGGGCGAGACGCTGGATGGTGCCCTCGATCTCCTTGCCCGCGACCATCATGAGGTCGGCCATCTCGTCAACGACGATGACGATGTAGGGCAGCGGCTCGAGGTCCATCACCTCGTCTTCGTAGATCGCCTCGCCGGTGTCGCGGTCGAAGCCGGTCTGCACCGTGCGGGTGATGACCTCGCCCTTGGCCTTGGCGTCGCGCACGCGGGCGTTGAAACCGTCGATGTTGCGCACCGACAGCTTCGACATCTTCTTGTAGCGCTCCTCCATCTCACGCACGGCCCACTTCAGCGCGACGACCGCCTTCTTCGGATCGGTGACGACGGGGGTCAGCAGGTGCGGGATGCCATCGTAGATGGACAGTTCGAGCATCTTCGGATCGACCATAATGAGGCGGCACTCTTCCGGCTTGAGCCGGTAAAGCAGCGACATGATCATGGTGTTGATGGCCACCGACTTGCCCGAGCCGGTCGTGCCGGCGACGAGCAGGTGCGGCATGCGCGCGAGGTCGGCGATCACCGGCTCGCCGCCAATGGTCTTGCCCAGGCACAGCGCGAGCTTGAACTTCGAACGCTGGAATTCCTCGGCGGCGAGCAACTCGCGCAGGTACACCGTCTCGCGCCGGGCGTTAGGCAGCTCGATGCCGATGGCGTTGCGCCCCGCGACGACCGCAACACGCGCCGACACCGCGCTCATGGAGCGGGCGATGTCGTCGGCGAGCGAGATCACCCGCGAGGACTTGGTGCCGGGCGCGGGCTCCAGTTCGTAGAGCGTCACCACCGGGCCGGGACGCACGTGGATGATGTCGCCACGCACGCCGAAATCCACGAGCGTGCTTTCCAGCAGCGCGGCGTTCTGCTCCAGCGCGTCCTCGGAAATGGTGTCGCGCGGGCCTGTCGGCAGCGCCAGCATGCCGAGCGGCGGCATTTCGTAGCGCGAGGATGCCTGCGGCGCGGGCTGCGGCACGCGCCGCGTCGTGACGGCGGGCGCGGGGGCCGGCGCGGCGGCAGCAACGGGAGCAGACCGCGCAGTCGGGATCGGAGTGGTCGGGATCGGCGCGGGCGGCGCGGCGACCGGCGCGCGCCGGGGTGCATACGGATCGTCGTCGTTCGAGGGCGCGGGCGCGGCCGCGCGCCGGGTATGGCGCATCAGAACCGGCGCGGGTTCCGCCTCCGCATATGCCGCGATGTCATGGTCCTCGATGTCGGCTTCTTCGTCGGCGAAGTCCTCTTCAGCCACCGCGAACGGCGGCTCCTCGTCCTCGGCGGCGAAGAACTGCGCGTCATGCGCCCAGTCGGCGTAATCGTCTTCGGCGGGCGGGGGAACCGTCTGCCCGTCCCCGGTGAAATCCTCGCCGGCGGGCGCGGGATACGCGCCGTCACTCACCGGAGAGAGGGCGAAATCCAGCGTGTCGTCCGCCGCCACGTCAGTTGCCACGTCGCCCTCAGCGCCGCGATGGCGCGCCGCGAGTTCACGGTCGGTGCTGCGGGTGAAGCGCACGTTGGGCGGCAACTGGAACGGCTTGCGCCACGCGGGCACACCGTCCTGAGCCACGGCGGCGGGCGCAGCGGCCACGGCTGCGGCGGTCTCGGCCACGCGCGGAAGGTGTATCTGGACGGAACGCTCGCGCACCGGCGCGAAGGCAGCGATTTCAGGCGGAACCTCCGCCAGCGGCGCGGCAGCAGCCTGCACGGCGGGGGACGGAGCATAGGGCGGCGCGCTCACGGCGGCGGGATAGGAATCGGCAAAGCCGTCATGGCCAGCATCGAAAGCGGGCTCGCCGTAAGCCTGCTCGTGATAATCCTGTTCGCGAAAAGCGGGTTCGCGCGCGGTGCGCGGCGCGGCGGGAACGTGCTCGGCCTCCGGCTTGCGAAAGCGGCGCACCAGCGATGCCTTGAGCATCATCAGCCCATGCACCACCGCGCCGAGCGAGACGATGCCCCAGCCGGGCTCGTCCTGATCTTCGGAAGGCGCGAAGCGGTCGTCGTCCTCGTCGTGCTCGACAGGCTCAGGCGCCGCCGCGAGGCCGAAGCCGGACGCCGCCGACAACGCCAGGATGGCCGTGCCGGCATAGCACAGACCGACGACGAGGCCACCCAGGCCACCCTCCCCGATCAGTCCCCGGCCGCCGAAGAGCAGCGCATCGCCGACCACGCCTCCCAGTCCCGACGGCAGCGGCCAGCGCTCCGTGCCCGGCAGCGCGCTCGCCACCGCGGCGGCGGCGCCCGTGCCGATCAGCCACAGGCCGAGACGCAGCACGACGCGCGGCAGCGGACGCCGGCCGATGAGCCGGATCGCCCACACGGCGCACGGCAGCAGCAGCGCCACCGAACCGAGGCCGAATATCTGCATGGAAAGATCGGCGACGACCGCGCCGGGCGTGCCGAGCAGGTTGGCGACGCGCCCTTCCGTGGCGTGGGTGAGGCTGGGGTCGGAGACGGACCACGTCACCAGCGCCAGCACCATGGCAATCACCAGCCCCAGCAACAGGAAGCCGGTCAACTCGACCGCCCGCTGCAACATGAACCGGCGCAGTGCATCCGGGATGTCATCGGCATGGGACGGATTGCGTCGGATCGTTCGCATGATCGGGCGGATCGGCTCGTTTGATGGAGGGATGCGGCGGGCAAACCCGCGCTGCTGCATGATTCGCCCTACATTACCGATCGCCCGGTTAAGCCGGGATTAACTGAAGCTGGGCGCTGATGGTTAACGCCATGGGCTATCGTCGTTAATTTCCGGCCCGCGTCATTTTTCGGCCGCAGTCGCGACATCGGTGACGATGCGCAGGCGCTTCTGCCGGATGTCCGGCAAAAACGCCACCAGCAGCCCGATGGCCGGCAGGAAGGCGCAGACCTGATAGACGAAGGCGATGCCGCGCACGTCCGCCACAGCGCCGAGCACGGCGGCGCCAAGGCCGCCCATGCCGAAGGCGAGGCCGAAGAAAAGCCCCGAGATCATGCCGACCTTCCCCGGCACCAGCTCCTGCGCAAAAATGATGATCGCCGGGAACGACGACGCCATCACCGCGCCGATGATCACCGAAAGCACGCCTGTCCAGAACAGGTCGGCGAAGGGCAGCAGCAGCGAGAACGGCAGCACGCCGAGCACCGACACCCACAGCACCACCTTGCGCCCGAAACGGTCGCCCACCGGGCCGCCGATGACCGTGCCCGCCGCCGCGGCGCCGAGGAACAGGAACAGGAAGAGCTGCGCGTCACGCACCGACACCTCGAAGGTTTCGATGAGGTAGAACATGTAGTAGCTGCCGATGCTGGCCATGTAGACGTTCTTGGAGAACGTCAGCAGGCACAGCACGGTGATGCCGATCACGATCTTGCGCCGGGGCAGGTCGTGCAGCCTGGCGGGCGCGCCGCGCCCGGCGTTGGCCTTGCGATAGCGGCTGTACCAGGCGCTGACGCGGGTAAGGATGAGCATGGCGAGAAGCGCCACGAGCGAGAACCACGCCACGCTGCCCTGCCCGCGCGGCAGCACGATGAAAGCCGCGAGCAGCGGCCCGATGGCGGTGCCGAAGTTTCCGCCCACCTGAAACAGCGATTGCGACAGGCCCGGCCGCGCCCCCGCCGCCATGCGCGCCACGCGCGACGCTTCGGGGTGGAAGACGGAGGAGCCGATGCCGATGAGGCATGCGGCCACCACGAGCACCATGTAATCGTGCGCCACGGCGAGCAGCAGCAGCCCGGCGAAGGTGAACGCCATGCCGACCGGCAGCGAATAGGGCATCGGCCGCTTGTCGGTATACATGCCCACGAGCGGCTGCAGCAGCGAAGCCGTGCACTGGAACGCCAGCGTCAGCAGGCCGATCTGGATGAAATCGAGGCTGAACTCTTCCTTGAAGATCGGATACATCGAGGTGAACAGCGCCTGCATGATGTCGTTCAGCATGTGGCAGAAGCTGATCGCGGCGATCACCACGAAGGCCGTCGCCTCGACAGGCGCGGCGGCGGTATCGGAAGCCTCCGACGCAGGCGCGGTCTGGGCGGCCTGGCTCGCTCTTATGGACACTCGACTTTCCTCCCGAACGGACAGGCAGGCCGAACGGCCATTGCTTGCTCGTCATTATCTGGCGTGTGTCGTATCGACAGACGGGACATCGCCGGAAATTCCGGCGGCCGTCTCTCGCGCAACCATTTCATTTAACATGGCGGGCGGAGATTTTGCCCCGCGCGGCCTGCATGGCCGCTGCCAAACGGACACATACCCAGACAATCGCAACCGCGGCGGCCAGCACGCTTTGACAGCGCCCGCCGCGGCGGCTATCGCTCGGATGACGGTTCCTTTCGGGATTAATAGGGAACGCAGTGCGGGCGCGCGTCTCACGAGGCACGCCCCTATGCTGCGGCTGTCCCCGCAACTGTAAGCGGCGAGCTTTCCGCACCCACGCCACTGGAGCGCGCTCCGGGAAGGCCGCGGAGGCATCGTTTTCCACGCCGCGAGCCAGGAGACCTGCCGTCAGCCGTGGTCACAGCGGAAACATCGGTCGGGGGGTGCCGGTGAGGACTGATGCTGCGCGTGCGCAAGCGTGCCAGGCCTTTCGCGGTGACGTGCCACACCCGCCCGGCGATCCGTCGCCGGCGCTTCAAAAGGCCATCGCCGTGCCCGTCTTCCACCGCTTCCCGCCTTCCAGCCGGCGCGCGCGCCGCACCGCCGTGCTCGCCCTCTCCCTGCCGCTCGGCGCGA
This sequence comes from uncultured Chelatococcus sp., assembly GCA_937863995.1. Classification (GTDB taxonomy): domain Bacteria; phylum Pseudomonadota; class Alphaproteobacteria; order Rhizobiales; family Beijerinckiaceae; genus Pseudochelatococcus. The sequence goes on along the minus strand of CALMIK010000074.1, from coordinate 18,105 downwards.
TCCTGATGCAGCCGCATGCCGCAAGGGCGCAGGAAGCCGCGCCCGGCATCGTGCTCGACGAAGTCACCGTTTCCGCCACCCGCCTGCCCACGCCTGTGCGGCAGGTGGGCTCGTCCGTCACCGTCATCACCGCCGAGGACATCGCCCGCGACCAGCGGCGCACCCTGCCCGACGCGCTCGCCACCGTTCCCGGCGCCAACGTGGTGCAGACGGGCGGACCGGGCGGGCAGACGTCCGTCTTCCTGCGCGGCACCAACGCCAACCACGTCAAGGTGCTCATCGACGGCGTGCCGGTCAACGATCCCGCGACGCCGAACGGTGCGTTCGACTTCGGCCATGTGCCCACAGGCGACATCGCCCGCATCGAGGTGCTGCGCGGCCCGCAAAGCGGCCTCTATGGCGCCGACGCGCTCGGCGGCGTCATCAGCATCACCACCAAGGCTGGGAAAGGCCCGCCGAAGGCCGAGCTGCAGGTCGAGGGCGGGTCGTTCGGCACCTTCAACCAGAGCGCGCAGGTTTCGGGCGGCGACGACCGCTTCGATTACTTCTTCTCCGCCGCGCACCTGCGCACCGAGGCGGTGCGCGTAACGCCGTCCGATCTCGTGCCGCCCGGCCAGCGCATCAACGACGATTTCTACGACAACTGGGCCTTCGCCACCCGGCTCGGCTTCGCGGTGACGGACAACTTCCGCATCAACGTCACCGGCCGCTACTCGGACGCGCTGCTGAAATTCACCGCCGACGGCGGCTGGCCGAGCGCGCCCGACATCGCCCGCAGCCAGACCCGCAACCAGCGCTTCGTCACCCGCGCGGAAGGCGTGTGGACGCTGTGGGACGGCCGCATCACCAACACGTTCGGCGTCGGCTACGCCAACGAGGACCGCCGCAACACCGGGTCCGACAGCGCGTTCGGCCCCGGCAGCGTGTCGGAGTTCCTGGGCGAACGCACCATCTACGACTGGCGCACCGCCTTCGCCGTCACGCCGGAGCACACGCTGATCGCCGGTTTCCAGCACGAGCGCGAGCGCTTCGACGACAGCAGCCTCACGGCGTCGAGCGCCAACAACGCCGGCTTTATCGAGTGGCAGGGCAAGATCGCCGAACGGCTCGCCTTCGCCGCCAACATCCGTCACGACGACAACGAGGATTTCGGCGGCCACACCACCTGGCGCATCGCGCCGACCTTCACCTTGCCGCACACCGAGACCCGGCTCAAGGCGAGCGTCGGCACGGCCTTCAAGGCCCCGACGCTGAGCCAGCGCTTTTCGGATTCGCGTCCCGCCTTCAACTTCTACGGCAACCCGGACCTAAAGCCGGAAAAGAGCACCGGCTACGACATCGGCTTCGAGCAGCCCTTCGCCGGGGAAAAGGTGGTCGTCGGCGCGACGTGGTTCCACAACGATATCGAGGATCTCATCAACACCAACGCCTCCTTCACCTCCTACGCCAACGTCGGCAAGGCGACGACGCGCGGTGTGGAAGCGTTCGCGGCGGTGGCGCTGACGGAGACCGTAGACCTGCGCGCCGACTACACGTTCACCCTGGCGCGCGACGACGAGGCCCGGCAGGAGCTGCTGCGCCGCCCGCGCCACAAGGCGAGCTTCACCGCCCGGTGGCAAGCCACCGACAAGCTGCGGCTTTCCGCCACCGCGCTCTATATCGGGGCGTTCGTCGACGGCAACCGCGACTTCTCCGTGCCGCGCCTGCGCACGTCCGGCTATGCCACGGTCAACCTGGCGGCGGACTATCAGGCCACCGACGCGACCGTGGTTTTCGCCCGCGTCGACAACCTGTTCGACCGCCGCTATGAAAGCCCGACGGGCTTTCAGCGCCCGGGGCTCGGGGTCTATGCCGGCGTGCGCTTCACGCCGCAGTGACGCACGGACAAGAGCGCGGCAAGCGGACGGAATGAATGGCGGGGCGGGCGACAGGCATGGGGCGAATCGCGGCGGCGGCCATCGCGCTCGCCGCCGCTTCCACCGGGGCAGCGGGCGCGCCCACGCAACGCATCGTGTCCATTAACATGTGCGCGGACGCGCTGCTGCTGGCGCTCGCGGAGCCGGCGCAGATCGCCGCGCTCACCGCGCTGTCGCACGATCCGCGCAATTTTTCCCGCGCGGACGAAGCGGCGCGCTTTCCCGCGACCGCCGGGCGGGCGGAAGACGTGCTGGCGCTCGCGCCCGGTCTCGTTCTGGCCAGCGCGTTCACGGCGCCCGCCACCGTATCGCTGCTGCGCCGCCTCGGCGCGCCGCTGCGACAGCTTCCGGTAGCGAGCGATTTTCCGCAGTTGCGCGCCCAGATGCGCGACGTCGCCGCAGCCATCGGCCAGCAGGACAGGGGCGAGGCCGCCATCGCCGCCATGGACCGGCGCCTCGACGATCTCGCGCGCGACATGCCGCTGCCGCCGCTGTCCGTGCTCGCCCTGCAGGCGAACAACATCGTCGCGGGCGAGGGCACGCTCGCGGACACAGTCATCCGCGCCGCCGGTCTCACCAACGCGGCGGCACAGGCTGGCATCTCGGGTTATGGGCGCATGTCGCTGGAAGCCATGCTGGCGCTCGCCCCGGATGTGCTCGTCATCGATGCCGACGGCGACAACGCGCCCGCGCGCGCCAACCGGCTGCTGCATCATCCGGCCCTCGCGGCGCTCACGCGCAACGGCACGCGCGCGGTGACCATGCCGTCGCGGCTTTGGGTATGCGCCGGGCCCGATCTGGTCGATGCGGTCGCGCACCTGCGCGCCAGCCTGCGGCAGGAGGGCGAATGAGCGCCACCGCGACCGGCCGAAGAGCCCTCCCCTTCCTCGTGCTGGCCCTTGTGGCGGCGGGACTGGCCGCCCTGTCGGCGGCCATCGGCGACACGCGGCTCGACATCGTGGCGGCCACCGGCGACGTGCTGGCGGGGCGGCAGACGCTGGCGGCGCTGATCCTCGTGGAACTGCGCCTGCCGCGCGCGCTGCTCGGCCTGCTGACGGGCTTTTCGCTCGGGCTTGCGGGCGCGGCCATGCAGGGGCTGCTGCGCAATCCGCTGGCCGAACCGGGCATCATGGGCGTGTCCGGAGCGGCAGCGCTGGGGGCGGTCGTCGTCTTCTACAGCGGCCTTGCGGGGGCGTTCGCGCTGGCGCTGCCGCTCGGCGGCATGGCGGGGGCGCTGGCGGCGAGCGTCATACTGCACGCGCTGGCGGGGCGGGGCGCCGGCGTGCTGACGCTGGTGCTCGCGGGCGTCGCGGTCAACAGCCTCGCCGGGGCGCTGACAGCGCTGGCGCTCAATCTCTCGCCCAATCCCTACGCGGCGCTGGAGATCGTGTTCTGGCTGATGGGCTCGCTCGCCGATCACAGCCTCGCCGATGTCGCGCTCGTGCTCGCGCCGATGCTGGCCGGCTGGCTGCTGCTGCTCGCGTCCGCTCCGGCGCTCGATGCGCTGAGCCTGGGCGAGGACGTGGCGCAGAGCCTCGGTTTCGATCTGGCGCGCGTGCGCGTGCGCCTCATCGCCGGCACGGCGCTGGCGGTCGGCAGCGCCGTCGCGGTAACGGGCATGGTGGGCTTCGTCGGGCTGGTGGCGCCGCATCTGGTGCGCCCGCTGGCGCGGCGCGAGCCGGGGCGCGTGCTATGGCTCGCGGGGCTTGCCGGCGCCATCCTGACGCTCGCCGCCGACATCGGCCTGCGGCTGCTGCCGACCCAGCCGGAGCTCAACCTTGGCGTGGTGACGGCCATCGTCGGCGCGCCGTTCCTGCTGGTGCTGATCCGCCGCTCGCAGGAGCGCGACTGATGCGCATCGACGCTCGCCAGCTCTCTGTCTCCTTAAGGGGAACGCGCATTCTCGATGGCCTGACGTTCTCGCTGGAAGGCGGCGGATTCGTGGGGCTCGTCGGCCCGAACGGCGCGGGCAAGTCCACGCTGCTGCGGACGCTCGCGGGGCTTGCTGCGCCGGATGCCGGCACGCTGCTGATCGACGGCGAGGACATCGCCGCGATCGAACGCCAAAGGCTCGCCCGCGCGATCGCCTATCTGCCGCAGAACGGCCCCGCCCACTGGGGGCTGTCCGTGGAGGCGGTGGCGCGCCTCGGCCGCCTGCCGCATCGCGGCCGCGCCAGCTCTGCCCTCGACGCGGCGGCGGTGGAGCGCGCGCTGGAGGCCGCAGCCGTCGCCGATCTGCGCCACCGCTCCGTCGACACGCTTTCGGGCGGCGAGCGCATGCGCGCGCTGCTGGCCCGCGCGCTCGCCGTCGAGGCGCCCGTGCTGCTGGCGGACGAACCCGTCACCGCGCTCGACCCCCGCCACCAGCTTCTCACCATGGCGCTGCTGCGTCGTGCCGCCCGGGAGGGCGCGCTCGTGGTGGCGGTTCTGCACGACCTGTCGCTGGCATGCCGCTTCTGCGACCGCCTCTTGCTGCTGCGCGCGGGCGCCATCGTCGCGGACGGGCCTTGCGGCGACACGCTTTCCGACGCAAACATCGCCGCCGCCTTCGGCGTCAGCGTGCAACGAGGCAGCACGGAAGGCGGGGACTACATCTTGCCGTGGAAACCGCTATGAATGAAAAATGACGCCTTGCGCGGACAGCGTGGCCGCAGTATCAATTATGTTATAACATTTCATTTTCTATGGCTCGCCCGCGCTTGCCGGGCGGCGCATTCGCTTTCAAGGAGCGCTCCATGTTCGACAGACGATCCGTGTTCGACAGACGATCCGTGCTGACCGCGGCGGCGAGTTTCTGGCTGGCGGCGGGTATCTCGCCCAGCGTCCACGCCGCCGACGCGCCGCTGGAGGCAGTGGCGAGCTTTTCCATCATCGGCGACATCGTCGCGGAAATCGGCGGCGACCGCGTCAACGTGACCACGCTCGTGGGACCGGACGGCGACGCCCACGTCTTCGAGCCGACCCCGGCCGATGTGAAGAAGCTCGGCGACGCCGCGATCCTGTTCGAGAACGGCCTTGCCTTCGAAAGCTGGCTCGACCGGCTGGCCAAGGCGTCGAACTTCAAGGGCCCGCGCGTGGTCGTCTCCGAGGGCGTGAAGGTCCGCCCCGCCGGGAACGGGCACGACGACGAGCATGAGCACGCCAAGGACGATCACTCCAAAAAAGATCACGATCACGATCACAAGCACGACCACGCGGGCCATGACCATGCCGGCCATCATCACGGCAGCGAAGACCCGCACGCCTGGCAGAACGTCGCCAACGCGGTCATCTACGCGCGCAACGTCGCGACGGCGCTCGAACAGCGCGATCCGGCCCACGCGGCGGATTACAAGGCCCGCGCCGCCGATTACATCGCCCGGCTCGAAGCGCTGGACGCGCGGCTGAAGCAGCAGTTCGCCGCCATTCCCGAGAACCGTCGCAAGATCGTGACCTCCCACGACGCCTTCGGCTACTTCGGCGACGCCTATGGACTGACGTTCATCGCACCGAAGGGAATCAGCACCGAGGCGGAAGCGTCGGCGACCGACGTCGCGCGGCTCATCGACCAGATCCGCGCCGAGGGCATCACCGCCGTGTTCGTCGAGAATATCGCCAACGCCAAGCTGATCGAACAGATCGCGGCGGAGACGGGGGCGAAGATCGGCGGCAGGTTGTATTCCGACGCCCTCGCCAAGCCCGGACAGCCGGCCTCGACCTACATCGGCCTGATCGAGCGCAACGCGAACGAGATCGCCGGCGCGCTGACGCCCGCCCGCTGAGGGAGAGAGCGCCTTCCAGCCCGACTGGCCAGGAAATCGCTCCAGCCGGGCATCGACGGAAGAATTTGCAATAGAATTTCGGGGAGGACCGCCTTGCGGCCCTCCCCATTGTTTCGGCCTTGCCCCGCACCGGTGGACGGACTGGGGAAACGGAGCCACAAACCGTGATTCCGCACACGCGTTGTGCGATTACTGGCTTGCGCGCAAGCCCCCGCGTCTGTTATCCGAAACGGACCGCGATGGGTGGCTTTCCGACAAGGATCGGCATCCTCACTCCCCCAAAACTTCACACAGCGCCGCGAAGAACCGATGTGGGACGAAGCGCGACTCTTTTTGTTGATCGCCCTTCCCTTCCTGGGAAGCGGCATCGTCGCGTCTCTGCCTCGGGACGCGCGGAACATGGCCGGCATCATCACCGGCGTGGTCGCGCTCGCATGCACGATCGTCGTCACCACGTTCTACGCGCCGATGAGCCAGGGAAAAGTGGTGAACGCCACAGTCGAGTGGCTTCCCAGCATCGGCCTTAACTTCATCGTCCGCCTCGACGGTTTTTCATGGATCATGGCGGGGCTGGTGGCGCTCATCGGCTTCCTGGTGGTCGTTTACGCGCGTTATTACATGTCGCCGGAAGATCCGGTGCCGCGGTTCTTTTCGTTCTTCCTGGCCTTCATGGGGGCGATGCTTGGCGTCGTGCTGTCCGGCAACCTCATCCAGATGGTTTTCTTCTGGGAACTGACGAGCCTCTTTTCGTTCCTGCTGATCGGCTACTGGAGCCATAATCCCGGCGCGCGCGAGGGCGCGCGCATGGCGCTCACCGTCACGGGCATCGGCGGGCTGTGCCTGCTGGCGGGCATTCTCGTGCTCGGCCACATCGTCGGCAGCTACGATCTCGACCAGGTGCTCGCCTCCGGCGAGATCATCCGCTCGCACGCGCTCTACAGGCCCGCCCTGGTGCTGATCCTGATCGGCGCCCTGACGAAAAGCGCCCAGTTCCCGTTCCACTTCTGGCTGCCGCACGCCATGGCCGCGCCCACGCCGGTGTCGGCCTATCTGCATTCGGCCACCATGGTGAAGGTGGGCGTGTTCCTGCTGGCGCGGCTGTGGCCGGCGCTGGCCGGCACGGAGCCGTGGTTCTGGATCGTCGGCGGCGCCGGCATGGCGACGCTGCTGCTGGGCGCCTACGTCGCCAATTTCCAGCAGGACCTGAAGGGCCTTCTCGCCTATTCCACCATCAGCCATCTGGGCCTGATCACGCTGATGCTCGGGCTCGGCAGCCCGCTCGGCGTGGTGGCGGCGGTGTTCCATCTGCTCAACCACGCCACGTTCAAGTGCTCGTTGTTCATGGCGGCCGGCATCATCGACCACGAAACCGGCAGCCGCGACATCCGCCGCCTCAGCGGCCTCGCCCGCTACATGCCGATCACGGCGACGCTCGCCATGGTGGCGAGCGCGGCCATGGCCGGCGTGCCGCTGCTCAACGGCTTCCTGTCGAAGGAGATGTTCTTCGCCGAGACCATCGTCGAGCACGTCGATTCGCTGTTCGACGGGGCGCTGCCGTTCCTCGCGACGGTGGCGAGCATGTTCTCGGTCGCGTATTCGCTGCGCTTCATCCTCGGCGTCTTCTTCGGCCCCGCGCCCGTGGGCCTGCCGCGCACGCCGCACGAGCCGCCGCACTGGATGCGCTTCCCCATGGAATTCCTGGTGCTGCTGTGCCTGCTGGTCGGCATCATCCCCGGTCTCACCATCGGGCCGTTCCTGCACATCGCCGTTTCCGCCATCCTCGGCGGGGACACGCCCTACTACAGCCTCGCGGTGTGGCACGGGCTGAACTATCCGCTGCTGATGAGCATCGTGGCGATGGTGGGCGGCGTGCTGGTCTACCTGCTGCTGCGCGGCTATCTGGCGCAGGGCCAGGAAGGCCCGCCGCTGCTGCGCCGGCTCAAGGGCCAGCGCATCTTCGAGCGCATCATGGTCACGGTGTCGTGGAAGTGGGCGCGCCAGCTCGAATCGCTGCTCGGCACCCGCAGGCTGCAGCCGCAACTGCGGCTGCTCGTGGTGCTGGCGCTGGTGGCCGGCATTTTCCCGCTCTACATGGAAGGCTTCGGCCCGCGGCGCCTGTCGTTCGAGAAGATCGACTGGCACGGCTTCGACACCGCCTTCGCGCTGATGTGGCTCGTCGGCATGAGCTGCGCCATCGGCGCGGCCTACCAGGCGAAGTACCACCGGCTGGCGGCGCTCGCCATGCTCGGCGGCGCGGGACTGTCGACCTGCATCACGTTCGTGTGGCTGTCGGCGCCGGACCTGGCGCTGACGCAGCTTCTGGTCGAGATCGTCACCACGGTGCTGCTCCTGCTCGGGCTGCGCTGGATGCCCAAGCGCGTGGCCGACGTCTACCCGGACGGGGCCGTGCCGCTCAAGGTGCTCGCGCGCCGCACCTGGGATCTGCTGGTGGCGATCGCGGCCGGGCTCGGCATCGCCATGCTGTCCTACGCCATCATGACGCGGCAACTGCCGGAGACGATCTCGAGCTACTTCCTCGAGAACGCCTACACGGGCGGCGGCGGCACCAACGTCGTCAACGTCATCCTGGTCGACTTCCGCGGCTTCGACACGCTGGGCGAGATCACCGTGCTGGCGATCGTGGCGCTCACGGTGTTCGCGCTGCTGCGCCGTTTCCGCCCCGCGCCCGAGAGCATGGCCATGCCGGAGCAGCAGCGGGTTCAGTTCGCCTACGACGACGCCCACCCCGACCGCAACATCGGCCAGACGGTGGCTGAATACATGGAGATCCCGCGGCTCATCATGCTGTGGTTCTTCCCGGTGGTGGGCGTGTTCGCGGTCTACCTGCTGATGCGCGGCCACGATCTGCCCGGCGGCGGCTTCGCGGCGGGCGTGGCGATGTCGATCTCGTTCATCCTGCAATACATGGCCAGCGGCACGCGCTGGGTCGAGGACAGGCTGCGCATCCTGCCGGTGCGCTGGATCGGCATCGGCCTGCTGGCGGCGACCTTCACCGGGCTCGGCTCCTGGCTGTTCGGCTATCCGTTCCTGACGTCGAGCTTCCAGTACGTGGAGCTGCCGGTCATCGGCAAGATTCCGATGGCGAGCGCGCTGCTGTTCGATCTCGGCGTCTATTCGCTGGTCGTCGGCGCCACGGTGCTGATGCTCATCGCCATCGCCCACCAGTCCATCCGCACGCCGAAGCTGCCGCGCAAGGCTTTCAGTGCGCCGTCATCCACGGGAGGCCAGTGATGGAAATCATCATCGCGGCGGCGATCGGCGTGCTGACGGGATCGGGCCTGTGGCTGCTGCTGCGGCCGCGCACGTTCCAGGTCATCATAGGGCTGTCGCTGCTGTCCTATGCCGCCAATCTCTTCATCTTCAGCATGGGGCGGCTGCGTTCGAACGCGGTTCCGATCATCGAGCCCGACACCCCCGGCAACCTCGCAACGCTGACCGATCCGCTGCCGCAGGCGCTGGTGCTGACGGCCATCGTCATCAGCTTCGCGATGACGGCGCTGTTCCTCGTGGTGCTGCTGGCCTCGCGCGGCCTCACCGGCACCGACCACGTCGACGGGCGGGAGAGCGATCTCTGATGACGGCGTTCGCGGACCACCTCATCATCGCCCCCATCGTGCTGCCGCTGCTGGCGGGCGCGCTGCTGCTGCTCGTCGACGACCGGCGCCGGCCGTTCAAGGCGACGGTCGCGGTGGCGGTGACGGCGGCGCTGCTGGTCATATCCATCCTGCTGCTGCGGCGCGCCGACGGCCAGACTGCCCTGTCGCAGACGGTTTCCTACGCGCTGGGCGACTGGCCGGCGCCTTTCGGCATCGTGCTGGTGCTCGACAGGCTGTCGGCCATGATGGTGCTGCTGACGAGCATTCTCGGGCTCGCGGCGCTGGTGTTCTCGCTGGCGCGCTGGCACCGGGCGGGCCCGAATTTCCACACGCTGTTCCTGTTCCTGCTGATGGGGCTCAACGGCGCGTTCCTCACCGGCGACCTGTTCAACCTGTTCGTGTTCTTCGAGGTGCTGCTCGCCGCCTCCTACGCCCTCGTGCTGCATGGCATGGGCGTGGTGCGCGTCAAGGCCGGACTGCACTACATCGTCGTGAACCTCGCGGCATCGACGCTGTTCCTCATCGGCGTCAGCCTCATCTACGGCGTGTCGGGCACGCTGAACATGGCCGATCTCGCCACGCGCATCCCCGGCATGAACGACCACGACCGCATGTTCCTGGAGGCGGGCGCGGCGATCCTGGGCGTGGCCTTCCTCGTGAAGGCCGGCATGTGGCCGCTGAGCTTCTGGCTGCCGACGGCCTATGCGGCGGCGAGCGCGCCGGCGGCGGCCATCTTCTCCGTCATGACGAAGGTCGGCGTCTATATCATCCTGCGCCTGTCGCTGCTGCTCTTCGGGGCGAGCGCGGGCGAATCGGCCCATTTCGGCAGCCAGGTGCTGCTCTACGGCGGCATGGCGACGATCGCCTTCGGCCTCGTCGGCGTGCTCGCAACGCAAACCATGTCGCGGCTCGCCGGTTACAGCGTGCTCGTGTCGTCGGGCACGCTGCTGGCGGCCATCGGCGTCGGCAACGCGGCCGCCACCAGCGGGGCGCTGTTCTATCTCGTCAACTCGACGCTGGCGATCGCCGGCTTCTTCCTGCTGATCGAGCTCGTCGAGCGCGGGCGCGACGCGGGCGCGGACGTGCTCGCCGTGACCATGGAGGCCTTCGGCTACACCGACGAGGACGACGTCAACGAGGAAGTCGAGGTGGGCGAGCGCATTCCCACCATCCTGGCGTTTCTGGGCGGCAGCTTCATCGCCTGCGGACTGCTGCTCGCGGGCCTTCCGCCGCTGTCGGGCTTCCTGGCCAAGTTCGCGCTGATGTCGGCGATCATGGACCCGGCCGGCATCGGCACCGGCGGCCCGCAGCATGTCGTCACGTGGGTGCTGATCGCACTGTTGATCCTCTCCGGCCTCTCCGCCATGCTGGCGATGACACGCATCGGCATCCAGACATTCTGGTCGCCGCTCGAAACCGCGGTGCCGGGTGTGCGCGGGGTGGAGGTGGCGGCGGTGGCGTTCCTGCTGCTGCTGTGCGTGCTGATGACGGTGCGCGCCGCGCCGGTGCTCGACTTCATGGAGGAAACCGCCATGTCGCTGCACGCGCCCAAGGCCTATGTCGACAGCGTACTGTCTCCCGGCGCGCCGGTTGACGCCAAGCGGACGGGGGCGAAGCCATGAGCCGGGCCTTCAGGCGTGTTCTGCCCTACCCGCTGCTGTCGCTGTCGATCTTCGTTATGTGGCTGCTGCTCAACCAGTCGGTCACGCCGGCGGCGCTTACGTTCGCGGCTGTGCTGGCGCTTGGCGGCGGCTGGGTGATGACCGCCCTTGGCCAGGAGAGCCCCCGCATCCGCCGGCCATGGACCATCGTCAAGCTGCTCGGCATCGTCTTTGTCGACATCGTTCATTCCAACATCGCCGTGGCCCGCATCATCCTGCGGCCAAAGAGCCGGCGTGGCGCGCCGGGCTTCATGGCCGTGCCGCTCGACATGCGCGACCCCTACGGGCTTGCCGTGCTCGCCATCGTCCTCACCTCGACGCCCGGCACCATCTGGACGAATTTCTCGTCGTCCTCCGGCATGCTGCTGATCCACGTGCTCGACCTGCAGGACGAGCAGATGTGGATCGACACCATCAAGAATCGCTACGAGCGGCGGCTGATGGAGATTTTCGAATGAGGTTCCTGCCCCTTCCCCCTGCCCGGCCGCTGGACCTGCCGTTCCTGGTGCTGGACTGGTCGCTGTTCATCGCCCAGCTCTTCCTCGGCCTCGCCATGGCGTGCGCCGCCTACCGGCTGATCTTCGGCCCGCGCGCGCAGGACCGGGTGCTGGGGCTGGACACGTTCTACGTCAACGCCATGCTGCTGCTGCTCACATACGGCATCCGCATCGCAAGCGCGGTCTACTTCGAGGTGGCGCTCATCATCGGCATGCTCGGCTTCGTCGGCACGGTGGCGCTGTCGAAGTTCATCATGCGCGGCGAGGTGATCGAGTGATCGACATCGACCTCACCTTCAAGGACCTGCCGGCCTGGGCGGCCTATGTGACGGCGCTGTTCGTCTTTCTCGGCTCGTCGCTGGCGCTGATCGGATCGATCGGCCTGCTGCGGCTGAAATCTTTCTACGAGCGCGTGCATGCGCCCACGCTCGGCGCAACGCTGGGGACCGGTTTCATCCTGGTCGCGTCGATGCTGTGCTTTTCGGTCCTGCGCGGCCGCCTGTCGGTACACGAGATCCTGATCGCCGTGTTCCTGACCACCACCACGCCAGTGGCGATGATGCTGCTCGTGCGCGCGGCGCTTTACCGCGACCGCGTCGAGAATAACCGCGAAGTGCCTGAATCCAACAAGTACAAGGGCGTGGTGTCCGGGCAGCAAAACCGCCCGGACTGAACGCACAGCGCGTTTTCTCAGCTTGCCGCGCCGCCCGGCGCGGGCGGAACGGGGGCTGCCGCACCCGGGGCCTGCGCTTCGTGGGCCGCATGGCCGGCGAGAGCCAGGCGCAGCGCCTCTTCCTTGGTCTCGTCGAACGAGGTCTGGATGACCGTGCCGCCAACACCGTCGAATTCCTTCAGGATCTTGTCCGCCGTGAACTTGCGGATAAGCAGGAACAGGCCGGCCGTTCCCGGCTGCAGCGCTTCCGCGGCTTCCTTGATGAAGTTGTCGTTGATGCCGACATCGGTCAGCCTGCCGCTGAGCGCGCCAGCGCCCGCCCCGACCGCCGTGCCGAGCAGCGGATTGAGGAAGATGAAGCCGATCAGCGCCCCCCACAGCGCGCCCGACATGGCGCCCGTGGCGGTGAGATTGAAGAGCTGGTTGAGGCGGATCTTGCCGTCGTCTTCCTTCACGGCGACGACTGCGTCACCGAGCTCGATCAGGTATTCCTGCTGCAGCTTCAGCAGGCGGTCACGCACTTCCACGGCCTTTTCCTCGGTGGGGAAGGCGATGAATACAAGATCACTCATTGGATGAACTCCAGGTTTGCGAATTGGACGATTTGAACGAGGCAAACTTCGATAAGGCGCCGCCGCAGCATGCGGGGCGTCAATTCCGGGCCGTGTGTCAATCGGCGCGCGGATGGGCGTCGACGTGGCCGAGGCTGCGCTCGGGGTCGAGCCTGTCGCGCACGCGCTGCTTGAGCGTCTTCACGTCGGGAAAACCGCCGTCGCGCTTGCGCTCCCAGATCGCGTCGCCGTCGTAGTCGATGCGGAACACGCCGCCCGTGCCGGGCACGAGCGCCACTTCGGCCAGATCCGGCCCGAACGTCGACAGCAGCTCCTGCGCCATCCACGCGGCGCGCAGCAGCCACTGACATTGCGTGCAGTAGGTGATGGCGACGCGCGGGGCGGCGGTAATGGGCGATGCGGGGTCTGACGCGCTCATGCGCCGATCACACCACGGCGCGCGCCGCCGCGCAAGGACGGCACGCGCGGCCAAGGACAGCACGCACGGCAAGGCGCGCGCAGAAAATGCTTACGCAAGCGGCGGGACGCGCAGCACCTGGCCGGGGTAGATCTTGTCGGGATGGCTCAGCAGCGGCTTGTTGGCCTCGAAGATCTCGGTGTACTTCGCGCCCTTGCCGGCGCCGTACTGCTCCTCGGCGATCTTCCACAGCGTGTCGCCCTTGACCACGGTGTAGAATTTCGCGTCTTCCGTGGCGTTCTCCACGGCGATGTCGCTTTCGACCGACGCGACGCCGAGCGTGTTGCCGAGGGCGAGCGCGATCTTCTCCGCCTGTTCGGTGCTGGCGGCGTTGCCCTTGACCGTGACCTTGTCACCGTCGACCTGGATGTCGAGACCCTCGGTGCTGAGACCGTGCTTCTCCACTTCCTTCTTCAGATCGTCGGCGGTCGCCGCCTGCGCCTCGCTCGCGCCGAACAGCTTCTCGCCGGCGCCCTTGATGAAGCTCAGCAAACCCATGGTGATCACTCCGTCATTCGACTACAGGATACGGCCCGATGCGTCGCGTGAGCCGCGCGACAGGATAACAAGAGATCGTGCAATCTCAATCGATCAGATCAGTATATTTTTTTATAAGCGACTAAATTCATTCACGGATATTTCCGTTAAATTCTTGTCATACATGCACATGCCGCCACCGCGCCCGGCGGGCGGCGCGCGGGCGGCATCCATGGATTTGCCGGTTTTTCGGAGAACGTTCATCTTTGCCGCCCTATAAATAGACCGGGGCGGCACTTTAGGGAGAACAACGATGGCGGCACGGCGGGTGGTGGTCCTTTACGGTGGCTTTTCGGCCGAGCGCGAGGTGTCGCTGGTCAGCGGGCGGGCCTGCGCCGATGCCTTGCGCGGCAAGGGGCACGACGTGGTTCTCATCGACCCCGCCAACGGGGTGAAGGAACTCGTCGCGGCGCTCGATCCCGCGCGCGACGTGGTGTTCAACGCCCTCCACGGCCGGCCCGGCGAGGACGGCTCGGTGCAGGGGCTGCTCGATCTGCTGCGCGTGCCCTACACCCATTCCGGGCTGCTCGCATCGGCGGTCGCCATGAACAAGGCGCTGGCGCGCGACATCTTCAGCCGCGCCGGCCTGCGGTGCGCCACCGGCAAGCTGTGCACGCGCGACGATTTCCGCACCGGCCATCCCCTGCCCGTGCCCTATGTCATCAAGCCCGTGGCGGAAGGCTCGTCCAAGGGCGTGCGCATCGTGACGGCTGGCGACAACCTCATCGCCTCCGACGAGGATTGGGCCTATGGCGACCACGTGCTGGTGGAACGGTTCATCGAGGGACGCGAACTCACGGTGGCCGTTCTCGACGGCAAGGCGCTGGCGGTGACGGAATTGCGCACCGCGGAAGGCTTTTACGATTACGCCAACAAGTACACGGAAGGGCGGACGCAACATCTGGTGCCCGCGCCCGTTCCCGCCGAGATCACCGAGCAGGCTTTGCGCTGGGCCGAGATCGCCCACGAGGCGCTGGGTTGCCGCAGCCTCAGCCGCTCGGACTTCCGCTACGACGACCGCCCGGACGCAGGCGCGGACGGCGGGCTCTACATCCTCGAAACCAATACCCAGCCCGGCATGACCCCGCTCAGCCTGGCGCCGGAGCAGGCGACGCACGTCGGCATCAGCTTCGCCGATCTCGTCGACCGGCTGGTGAAAACAGCACAATACGGCTGACTTGCTTATACATCAGAAATAGATCGATAAAACACCCCCACGCATTCAATATGCATGGGGGTGTTTTTTGTTTTACACTTAAATAAAAAATAGATTTACCAACTGATACGCAAAGCAACAATCCGAGTGATGGCGTTGAAATTATTCGTAGATCGTGATTACATGAAAGCGCTATTTTATAAAATTATTGCTTCGTCACTAAGGTGGCGCAGCTTCATTCATCAACAAGCGTGAGGAATACGATGTTCGCCAGCCTTCCCTCCGACCTTCTCCGGCCCTCGCCCACATATGACGCGGCCGCGACCCAAGAGGCGCGCGGCGCGAATGATCAGCGCACAGGCGGCGTCCAGCAACAGAAGCAGCCGGAGCGCGGCTCCCTTCAAACGCTGCTGGAAGCGCAACTGCGACAGGGGCCGAACGGCATGCTGGTCGGCGCATTGCTCAACGCCATTCGGGAAATGCCGGCCAATGAGGCCGCAGAGCGCACGTATATCGTGAAAATGCTTGACAATACGGGCGGATTTAAACTGACACCCAGAGAAAAGGCGCTCGTCCTCGACACATTCGACAAGCACACGCGGTGAGGCGGCGCGCCCGCTACTCCGCCCTCACGGGTGCGGCGCCCGTTTGCCCTTGAGACGCAGTTCGCTCACGAGGACGCCGACAACGATCAGCGCGCCGCCCACGATGGCGAGCGGGCCGAGGCGTTCGCCGGCGAGGCGGCCGAAAATGCCGGCCCACACCGGCTCCCCCGCATAGATCAGCGTGGCGCGCGTGGGCGAGACGGTGCGCTGGGCCCAGTTCATGGCAAACTGAATCAGGGCGCTCGCGAGCCCAAGGCCACACGCGGTGGTGACGAGCAGCCACGAGAACGGCGGCACACTTTCCCCGGCCGGAATCATGGCGGCGAAGCTGAGGCATGACGCCACGGCAAGTTGCACCACCGTCACCCGGCGCGCGTGGGTGCGCCCAGCGAAAGCGCTGATGAGAATGATCTCCACCGCGATCGCCAGCGCCGATGCCACAGTCCACAACTCGCCGGCCTCGAATGAGATCGACGCCCCTTCGGGCCCGGCAAGCAGCATGAGGCCGACGAACGAAAGCGCGATGCCCGCCCACGCCATCGGCCGGGGCATGACGCGCAGCACCACGAGCTGCAGCAAGGGCACGAACGGCACGTAGAGCGCGGTGATGAAGCCGGACTGGCTGCTTGGGATCGTCTGGAGGCCGACAGTTTGCAGCGCGTAGCCGAGCATCAGCGCCACGCCGATCAGGCTGCCTGCCCGCAACTCGAGCCGCGTCATGCCTGCCATCGCCCGGCCCGTGAACAGCCCAAGCACCAAGGCGGCAGTGGCAAACCGCAAGCCGACCAGAAAAAATGGCCCCGTGACCGTCAGCGCATGCTGCACAATCAGGAAGGTGGTGCCCCAGAACACCGTGACGACGATGAGCACGGCCTCCGGCAGAGAAAACCATCGCCGCCGTTCCGGCTCGAAAACATGTGACGAAGTGCTCAACCACCAACTCCAGACTGCAAAAAACTCTCCGGAAGCGGTCGGCCGCCGAAAAGAACTGGACACGCTCCCTGCCGAGAACAAACTGTCTCTAAAGCGCTTTCCGATTAAATGGAATTACTTGGCCGACAAGAATTCGCCTGGAAGCAAAAAAATGGGCGCAAGACAGGCAGACCACGGCGCAGCTATGCGCCGGAGGCCGTCACTCGCTGTTGGAATCGGCCTGCGCCCATATTGCGGGCCAGATGCCGCCCTGCGTCCGGATAGCTTCGCGCTCGAGGCTGTCTCTCACCACCGCGCGATTATGATCGAGTCGCTCCTCTCTCGCGACCCTGTGCTGAACCATCCGATACTGCCGATCCAGCACATTCCCGATCACGTTTCTGCCGTCGCCCGATAGCCGATAGTGGGCAGCAACATCACGAAGATAAAGTCCGAGGTTTCGCTCCCCGCACTGAGAGAGATCGGCGACGCGCACCGTGTCCAGCGCCGCGCGCAGCAAAGACGGATCGGAAATGGCCGAAGACGTCGGCCCTGCTGCCTGTTGCCTCCCTGCCTGTTGCCCCGTTGCCTGATGCCCGCTTGCCAGTTGACCTCTTGCCTGCCGAATCGCCCGCAGCGAACCGCGCTCCGGCTGGACGCGCGCGACATCGGCAGCTAGCTCGTCCGCGTACACAACGTCGAAGTATTCATCCTCCGATGGAGACGGCGACGCGCCGCCATCGACAACAGGCGAAGACGACGCATTGCGGGAGGGGCCGGCCTCAGTCTCATCGGACTCCTCCGCCTCCAGATCTTCATCACGCAGGGATGGGGATGGAGTCACGAGCCTAAATGCTCCCGAAAGCCCCTCGGCATCCGCAATCGCTGCCGCCAAAGCGTCGGGGACCGAGGCATTCTCCCGGCGCGCGCCCGACACCGCCGTCTCCGCATCGTCCGCCGATAGCCCGACGCTCAAGGAGTTGCCCCCTTCGTCATTCTCATCTTCCACGTCGGCATCGGAACCGACCGACAGAGAGGGCGAGAAGGAGCGAAGCCCGTCCGTTAACCAATCCTCCTCCAGAACGACGACGACCGATGCGTCATCGCCGGCGCCGTCATTGGTCGGCGCTGCCCCCTGATCGTCCGCCAAGAGAAAGGGCGAGCGCGGCGGCGAGTACGATGCCGCCATCCGCAAACCGTCCGCCAACACCGACGACAGGCCGCGCACACGCGCTTCGCCCGGATGCCGCGTGACGGTTCGGCCGGATTGCGGGTCCGCGCCGGAAACGGCGCTCGCGCCATCGTCATGCGACGACACGCCAATGTCTAGTGAAACACTTGAGCGCGAGAAAAGCGCAACCGAAGTAATACGCTCAGATGAGTTGCTCATCGCCTGCAAGACCTCAATAAGACAAAAAAATAACAAACATTCATATTATTATCAGGCACTATGATAATATCGCCTTTTATCATAGTCATAACTATGTAGCAAGCATGAAAGGCTGCGGCCGGCGCGACGCTCGCCATGCATGAAGCCAGCGGAACCCGCCCTGCCGGCGACGGACATGATTCGCATTATCATCGCCACCGGCGACGGCTCCCACGCGGAAACCACCGTGCAGGCCATCCCGGCCCCGGTCGGGGGCGGCCGATTTCTCAATCACGAAAACCGCTTGCAGTCATTCGTACGAATGCTTCCACAACAACGATAAATATCCTTCACAACAACGTCACAGGCGCT
>CALMIK010000073.1 GCA_937863995.1 uncultured Chelatococcus sp. | reverse complement strand
TCTACAACGACCTGCTGGCGGAATCGACGCCCGATCGCTTCCTCAAGCTGCTGGAAGATCTCGACCGCAAGTCTTAGGTCAAGCCCTTGGGCCAAGTCCTTAGGCCAAGTCCTTGGGCATTGCCGGCGCGAGTTGTTTTCCTCCCAGATGCTGGTTAACGAAGAGCGCACCGGAGGCGGAGGCAGGTTCTGCTCATTCCGGTGTGGAAATAGTGTTGTATCGCGGTTTGCGTTTGCCTTGAGGCCCATTTCGAACGCAAGCTGACATGAATCGGGACGCCCGATATCCAT
Source organism: uncultured Chelatococcus sp. (assembly GCA_937863995.1). Taxonomy (GTDB): domain Bacteria; phylum Pseudomonadota; class Alphaproteobacteria; order Rhizobiales; family Beijerinckiaceae; genus Pseudochelatococcus. The sequence goes on along the minus strand of CALMIK010000073.1, from coordinate 39,084 downwards.
CCGGATCGGTCGTGTTACTTCGCCGGGAAACGGTTGCGCGAAAGTGTCGAACGGAGTAGCCGCCTGTGAACGAACGACAACAATCTGTTCGCACCTCCCGGATTTTTCCAGCCAGATTGCTCCTGCGGACGCGTGCGCAAGCCAGGCCGGCGCAGCCCGTCCGCACGAATGGCCTGCGCAGCAAGATTTTGATGGCGCTCGGCCTCGTGCTGATACCGGCAGCGCTCATCGCCTGCATCTGGGCGTTCATGCAGGATAAACGCCTCCACGAGCTCAAGATCGATTCCGCGGCCCGCGCCGTCCAGCGCTCGGCGCAGGATATCAGCACTTTCCTGCGCGACGCGACCCTCGTCGCCGGAACGCAGTTTTCGCCCGACGACCCTTTCGTGACCGATCCCGGCCGCTGCCAGGAACGGATGAGCGATATCATGCGCCAGCGACGGGACTACGGCTTCGCGGCGCTGCTGGTGGACGACGCGCTCGTCTGCTTCCATGACACCGGCGGCGGCTTCCCCTCCGATGCAGGCGTGCAGGCGGACGTTGCCGCGATACGCGGCGCGATGGCCGACCAGCTGGCGCGTTCCATCAGCCCTGCTTTCGCGCGTTCGCCGGATGGGCGCTACCTGATGCTCGGCGTCTCCGTGCCGCCCGGCAGCAGCGGGGTATTGAATGCGCAAAAGGTGACGGTCCTGTTCGCCCTGCGCGTGGACGTGCTGACCTACACCGTCGCGACGCCGCGCCTCGGTATCGATCGCGGCGTGGCGATCGTGACGCGCCAGGGCGAGGTCATCGTCCAGTCCTCGTCGATCTCGCCTGTCGGAGACTGGTTCCCCAAGGACAGCAACGCCCTGACGGAAGCGCTCGTGGCGCCGCATCTTCTCGCGCCGATCGTGGCGCGCGCCTGGTCCGGCGCGCCGTCGCACTATTTCACGGCGGTTTCGTCAAATCCCGATCTCATCGTGCTCACCGGCTACCCGGACGCACTTCTGTTCGCCACCGAACGCTCGGTGCTCATCAGTTCGCTCTTGCCGCCGCTCATCATGCTGGTCGCCGCGACGGCGGGCATTCTGTGGGCGGTGGAGCGGCTCGTGGTGCGCTGGATCACCTATCTCCAGCGCGTGACGCGCGTTTACGGCAGCGGACGCCTGTCGGCGCGCGCGCTGCATATCGGCGACGCACCACGCGAGATCGCGGAGCTCGGTACATCGTTCAACAGGATGGCGGACAACATCGCCAATCACGCGCTCCAGCGCGAGCGGGCGGCCGAGGAAAACCGGACGCTGTTGCGCGAGCTGCATCATCGGGTCAAGAACAACTTCCAGGTCATCGTCAGCCTTCTCAGCCTCCAGAAGCAGGCGGCCGCAACGTCGGATCAGGTTCAGCCCGCCACGGACGGCGAAGGGCTGCGCTTCATCGAGGACCACGTGCAGGCGATGTCGATCGCCTATCGCGTCGGCTACAGCTCGGGCGACCTGGGGGAAGCGCCTCCGGCCGAGCTGATGCACGATGTCATCGACTGCCTGCGCCGCTCCGCCGGGCTGGAGGAAAGCGACATTATCGAGGAGCCGCCGGCGGCGGGCCATGTCGTCGACCTTGACCGCGCTATCGGGATCGCGCTCTATCTCGCGGCCGCGCTGCCAGCCTATCTCGATGCATTGAGGAAAACCGACCCGACCGAGGAGCGCCCGAAAGTGCGCGTCAGCGCCGTTATAGCAGGCACCTGCAATGCGGCCGGCGGCGGCCGCGACAACGGCGCGGGAACGTTGCGGCTATCGTTCGCCCTCGTGCCCGCACGCCATGTTCAGCCGTCATCGCTGCAAGATAGGCTGGCGCGCGCCTACATCCGACAGCTTGGCGCCGAGGCGCTTTCAGGCAGCGTAGACGGCGAGCGGAGCATCCTCCTGCCTCTCGCCAGCGCGCGCTCCGCTTGAGCGTGTCTCAATGGGCGCACTTGCCGAAAAAGCCATGCTGGTGAAGCAATACGCGCATGAGGCCATGAATGCGTGGGAACAATTGGCTGCGTGTGGCGTTTATGGCCTGAACGCCGCCGCCATGCACGCGATCGGTCGAGGCGCGCCCAGCGCGCTTCTCCGCCTCCGGCATGCGATGAGGGGCAATCTCCAGCATTCGATGACGGGGTGCGCCGGCGGGTGACAGTCGAATCTAGCCTAAAAACGGGAACAGCGATGATGCCGCAAACGGTTGATACCGGCCATGACAACGACGCAGCCCCCACTCCGGTTCAGACGGCGGGTGCGGCTAGCGAGCGGGTCCGGCAGGATCTGATCGGCGCGATTCCGCATTTGCGCGCCTTCGCCATCTCGCTTTGCGGCAATGCCGACCGCGCCGACGATCTCGTGCAGGAAACCTTGATCCGGGCATGGGCGAAACTGTCTTCCTTCACCGAAGGCACCAACATGATCGCATGGCTCTACACGATCCTGCGCAACGTGTTCTATTCCGAGTACCGCAAGCGCCGCCGCGAGATCGAGGACGTGGACGGGCGCATCGCCGGCCAGCAGATCACCCCGCCGTCCCAGGCCGCGCACATGAACATGACGGACTTCCGCGCCGCACTCATGCAACTGCCCAACGACCAGCGAGAGGCGGTGGTGCTCGTGGGCGGCGCAGGCCTTTCCTACGAGGAAGCGGCGGAAGTCTGCGGCTGCGCGCTGGGTACGATCAAGAGCCGCGTCAACCGCGCGCGCAAACGGCTGGCGCAGCTTCTGTTCATAGAACACGTCAACGAAATCGGCCCCGATCCGCAATGGCAGGGATTGATTGAGCAGACATCGAGCCCCGGCAGCGGGCGATAAAGCGCCGCGGCGCTTCAGCGAAATGTTGAAATGCGCCTGTCCCGCCACCAGCACCGGCGCGCGCGTCGCCGTCACCGCCATTTGTGGCAGATTGACGCCAGCATAATGGCGGTTGACAGGCGATTACGGCGCTGATATGGTTCTTTCCATAGGGTTTGTAATTTTTGCGTCGTTTTTGTCTATTCGTATTTATAATCTGGCATTCTGAATTCGTCTGAATCGGCATATTTTTTCAAGCTTATTTTATTCAGGAATTTGATATGACCATTTTGATCGCGCGCCGTTCCGCTTTTCGCGGGCAAGTCGCCATGGCTGCCATTATCTTCGCCGCCACTCTCTCTCCTGCCTCTTCGCTCTCCCAGACGCTCCCCTCCGGCGGTCAGGTCGTGAGCGGCGATGCCGGCATCAGCGCAAACGGCGGCAGGCTGGATGTGAACCAGACGTCGCCCACCGCCATCATTTCCTGGGACAGTTTCTCCGTCGGCGAAGCCGGGCATGCGCACTTCAACAACGGAAACGGCGCCACGCTCAACCGCGTTCGCGGCAACGTCGAATCGCGGATCGACGGCAAGCTCACCGCCACGGGATCGCTCTACCTCGTCAACCCGAACGGGGTCGCCGTCGGCCAGAACGGAACCGTCGAGACCGGCGGCAGCTTCGTCGCCACGACGCTCGATCTCTCGGATGAAGACTTCGCCCGCGCGGCAGCGGGCGAGAGCTATACCCTGAACGGCGCGAGCAACGCCCGTGTCGTCAACGCCGGCAAGATCGGCGCCCTCGGCGGCGATGTCGTGCTTGCGGCGCGCGAGGTCGAGAACGACGGCGACATCGAAGCCGCTTCCGGCGCCGTGGGCCTGCTCGCCGGCAACGAAGTGCTGATCAAGGATCGCAACAGCCTCGACGGGCGTTTTCTGGTGAAGAGCCGCAGCGCCGATACGAGCGTCAAGAATACGGGCAACATCAAGGCGGTCGAGGTCGAACTGCGCGCCAATGGCGGCAACGTCTACGCGCTGGCCGGCAACCGGGGCGGCATCGTTACCGCGACCGGCTCGGCGACCCGCAATGGCCGCATTTTCCTCACGGCCGACGAAAACTATGGTGTCGACCGTGGCCGCGTCGAAGTCACCGGCACCCTGAACGCGCGCCAGCCCTCTAAGCGCGCCGGGGCTGCGTTCGACGGCGGCAAGATCAGGATCCAGGCTCGCAGCGTGCAGGTTTCCGGCAAGCTGAATGCGCATGGATCGATCGCGGCTGCGTCGCCGGAAATGCTCCCTCCTCCGCGCCCCAACAATCCCCTGCTGAACGGGGATGGCGGACGGGTAGAGATCCTTGGTCGCTGGGAGGATTCGAACATTGCGGGCATGTCGCTGAATGTCGTCGGCGTTTCGGCGGGCAGCTATCAACTCGCACTTGAAAACCGGCCCCCGTGGGAAACGCTGCCGGACTTCAACACACCTCCGGACGATAACGAACCTCCGTCCGTCGAGCCTCCGGTGGTGGAACCGCCAGTGGTGGAGCCGCCGGTTGTCGAGCCGGAGCCCCCGGTCGTGATCGTGGTTCCCCAACCGGATGAGCCTCCTCCCGCCGAAGAGCCTCCTGTCGTCGAACCCGAGCCCGTGCAACCGGAGCCTCCCGTCGAGGAGCCGAAGCCGGTCGATCCGCCGCCCGCCGAAGAGCCTCCCGTCGTCGAACCCGAACCCGTGGAGCCCACCCCCCCGATTGTCGAGCCCGATCCTGTCAAGCCTACGCCGGTTGTGAAGCCCGTCCCCGTTTCTCCTCCTCCGGCGACCAAGCCGACTGTTCCGACGCAAAAGCCGGAGCCGGTTGCACCGCTTAAGCCGGTTGTGCCGCCTGCCACCCCTGCCGAATCGCCGGCCGTCACTCCCGTCCAAGCGCCACTGCCTGCGCCGAAGCCGTCGGCAGCGAGCGAAAATGCGGTCGAGCAGGTCGTGGAAGCTCCCGCGGACCAGCCCAAGGCCGCGGCGCCGAAGGCCCCTGAGATGCCGGTCGCCATCCTCCCCACGGCAGCTGCCATGCGCAGCGAGTGCAACGCCTCCATCCGCCGCGACGCCGACATTGCTCTCGGCGGCACGGAAACGGGCGCGACGTTCCTGACCGTGTGCAACGTGGAACTGCAGCACGCCGACCGTCAGAGCCAAGCCCAGTAACGCAGCCAGCGCATGTCGCGGTATTCTGGATTGCACTCCCGTCAAGCGAATCCATGCCCCTGGGCCGGACACCCCCGTCCGCCCAGGGGCATTGGTCGTTTTGTTGCAAAAATAATTGAATTGAGAGCGGGTTGACTACCACACCGTCTTTCAGCGAGGCTTCATACCGTTCAAACCGCCGGAAAATATGCGATGTTCTTTGCCCTGTCCAAGGTGGTCTGGTTTTTCACCAGCCCCACCAATCTGCTGATGATGCTGCTCATCGTGTGTTGCCTGCTGCTTTTCACGCGCTTCGCCAAGGTGGCGCGCGTTCTCGCGCTCGGCATCGCCGTCGTGCTGTTCGTGGTCGGGGTTTCGCCGTTCTCGCGCTTTTTCATCCGCACGCTGGAGAATGTCTATCCTGACATCTCGGCCAATCCGGGCCAGGTTGATGGCGTCATCGTGCTGGGTGGCGCAACGAGCTTCGCGCGCGGCCAACTCCGCGTCGGCAACGCCGGTTCACGGCTCGTAGCGGCGCTGGAACTGGCGCGCGCCTTTCCCAATGCGCCGGTCATTTTCTCGGGCGGCAGCGCGCGGTTGCTCATCGCCGAAGAGCGCACCGAGGCCGAAGGCGCGCGTATCTTCTTCGACCTCGCCGGGCTTGCCCCCGGCCGCGTGACCTATGAGAACCAGGCCCGCAACACATTCGAAAACGCCGTGTTCGCCAAGCGTCTTGCCGATCCCAAGCCCGGTGAGCGCTGGCTGCTGGTCACATCGGCGTTCCACATGCCCCGTTCCGTCGAGACATTCCGCCGCGCGGGCTTCGAGGTCGTGCCCTATCCGGTCGATTTTCGTTCGGACAACAGGTTCGGCGACGATTTCCGACCCTTTTCCATCGCGCCCGAAGGGCTGCATCTTGCGGATATCGCGGTCAAGGAGTGGGTCGGATTGTTCGTTTACTGGCTGCGCGGCTATTCGCGCTCGCCCTTTCCCGGCGGCTGACACGTCCGCGTCAGGCGGCCTGCACGCTGCGGCGCACGGGCAGTTCCACCACGGCCGCTTCCTCGCCGTAAAGGCGCTGGGCGGAGAGGATGAAGTTCAGCAGGATGTCGTCGACTTCCGCCGCTTCGCGAACGATTTCGTGCGCCACCCGCAGCGCGGTGCGGGTCGGGCCGCCCGCGGCGCCCAGCGACGAAACCACCCAGTGAGCGTCGTCGCCGCGCACCACGCCGGTAGGCCGCTCGCCCCACACCACGTAATCGACGATGAGCGTGATGAGCACGTCGGCCCACGACGCGCATGGCTCGGGCACAATCCGGTCGAGTGCGATCAAGGCGTTTGCCTCTTCTCGACTGGCGATACCATCGGGAAGTACATGGCGCAGCAACGTGCGAACATCCCAATCGGTAATCGCGCGATCATCGTATGCCTTGTCGATGAATGCATGCAGTTTATTGTTGATCATTTTTCAACGCCTCCCTGACCTCGGCTGTGGCCAGTGGTTTATCTTTGATGCGTTGATTTTTACGCCCGCCGCCCCACGATCCGGTTAACGGGAGAGTCTGAATCCTTGTTCAGGTTAAGCGTTGCTAACCCGGCTTGGTTGACGATTCCTAACGGCCGCGTCAAACCTGAGGCGCGGCTTGGCCTGCGGGGTTTTCCCCGTTTTTCCGCAAGGCGGGCATTTTACCTTTAGGTGACCATCTTTCATGTCTGAAAGCCCTATCATCTGCTTCACGCCGGACCGAAATTTCTTCCCCGCGGCGGTTTTCGCGGCCCAAAGGTTACTGACGCACGGACTGGCGCGGGACATCACCGTGGCCATCGTGTGCGCCCCGGAGGACGTCGACGACGCGGCGCTGCGGGGCGCCGATCCGCGCATCGTAGTTATCCGCCACCCGTTCGCGTTGCCGGGAGAGCTGTCCCTCTCTCAGCTGCCGCTCGGCCGCCACGTCACCGCCGCCGCGTGGCGCCGCCTGCTGCTGCCCCATGTGCTGCCGCCGGGCTTCGGGCGCATCGTCTATCTCGATTGCGACACTCTCGCCGTGCAGCCGGGGACGGAACAGCTGCTGGCGCTTGATCTCGCCGGTCTGCCGTTCGCCGCCGCGCTCGACATGATCCTGCTCAAGGATTTCGAGGACGGGCCTTTGACGGCGCAATTCCGTGCCTACCGGGCGGAGCTCGGCTTCGCGCCGGAAACGCCTTACTTCAACTCCGGCGTGCTCGTCATCGATCGCCGGCGCTGGCTCGACAGGCGCGTGAGCGAGCGCGCCATCGCCTTCGCGCGCTCCCACCCACAATCATGCCGCTTCCACGACCAGAGCGCGCTTAATGCCGTGACGCGCGGCGAATGGGCGGTGCTGTCGCCGCGCTTCAATTTCATGGGAGATTTTTTGTTGCTCGACGTCCTGCCCGTCATTGACCCGGTGCTGCTGCACTTCGTCAATGACCCCAAGCCATGGCAGCGCGAGCGCTGGAGCGGCCCCGGCTGGATGCAGTCGCAATACGACACGCCGCCGGCAGCGATTCCAGCCGGAGGGGCAGAGTTGTCGCCCGCGTTTCAACAATTCCGTCAGCGGCTGCTGGCGTTTCTCGGCACGCAGCGGTTCGTCGACGGCTTCAGGCTTGACGGGCTCACGCCCGCCATTGTTGCCGCACCAGCGCCGCCGCAGCCGCGAATTCGGTGAAGCGCGCGTCGCGGCGCGCCTGCGCCTCGGCGTCAGTGCCCCATATTTCGGCCTGCACGTCTTCATCGACATGGGCCGCGCGCCAGGCTTCCTCAACCCCGATATGACGATGCGCCAGCGCCAGCGCGATGAGGATCGATCCCGCGAGGCTCGTGAGCACGTGCAATCCGCCGATGGCGTGGGGCGACGCCTGCGCCTCGACCGTCCGGCGCACGGCCTCGACGCTCGCGGGCGGCTGCTCCACGAACATCACGCCTTCCGCCAGGATGAAGCGCGCCCCGAGCCGCTCGCGCGCCCATTCGAGCAGCGGGTCCCACAGTTCCGCCTGCCGCTGGACGAGCCGGTCGGGATGGGCGGCGCGGTAGCACAGCAGGTCGGAACCGGCGAAACGCACGGTCTCGTCCACCACCGCGTCGCGGGTCTGCGACACGCCGTCGATGACCGAGTTGAGGAGGCGGGTCATCGGCATCGTGGCCGGGTTGATTTCGTCGGCCTGCGCCTGCCACTCGCCGGCCAAAGCCTCGGCGATGACCGGATCGGGCGCGACGAGCGGGTTGCGGCCTGGCGTGCGCGCGGGCCGGCCATCGAGCAGCAGCGGGTAGACGCCGTCAACGAGCGGCGCCGTGACCTCGCGGTAAAAGCGCTTCGGCAGCAGGGGCTTTTCGGGCCGGATGGTCGCGGGCCGGTATTCGTCCGCGTCCTCGTCGCGGGGCGTGAACAGGCCGTCCGTCGGGTCGCGGCTCATCGTCAGGCTCCCGTGGTCCGGGCGTCGCGCGCGGCTTGCGCCTTGCGGCGGCGCTCCTTGAAGATCAGCATCAGGTTGCGGGCGTAGATGAACAGGCTCAGCGACTGTCCCAGAATGATCACCGGCTCGCGCTGATGCAAGCCGTAGATCAGCGTGATAAGCCCGCCGCCAATGGAAAAGAACCAGAAGGCGACAGGCACAACGCTGCGCCCGGCCCGCTCGCTCGCGATCCACTGCACGAGGAAGCGCGCAGAGAACAGCGCCTGCCCGAACAGCCCGAGCGCCAGCCAGATGCTGAACTTCTCCACGAACACTTCATACAGGTAGCCGCCAATATCCTGCGACAGGGTAATCAACATCAGTTCTTATCCTCAGTCACCGCTGGCAGGCCGCCGCGACGGGCGATCAGCCAGCGCACGCCGGCGAGGTCGACGATGCCGACCCACAGCCGGTCGAAAAATCCATAATTCGACACGCCGGAAAGCCGCGGCCGGTCGACGACGTCGACGAGCAACACCCGGCAGCCCTCGCGCCGCGTCAGCGCAGGCATGAACCGGTGCAGCGCCTTGAAAAACGGCATCGACAGATACAGCGAACGGTAAAACACCTTGAGGCCGCAGCCGGTGTCGCGCGTGTCGTCGCGCAGGATGGAGCGGCGCACGCGGTTGGCGATGCGCGACTGCATGCGCTTGAAGCCGGTGTCCTTGCGCCCGACACGCTGCCCCTGAACCAGGCCGGCGTCGCCGCCGCCGTTCACCAGCACCCGCACCATCTCGGGAATGAAGGCGGGATCGTTCTGCCCGTCACCGTCGAGGGTCGCGATCACCGGCGCGCGCGCCGCGATCACGCCCGAACGCACGGCGATGCTCTGCCCGCAGGAGCGGTCGTGATGCAGCACGCGCAGGTAGGGCCGCTCCAGGCGCAGGCGCGCGAGTTCGTCCGACGTGCCGTCGCTGGAACCATCGTCAACATAGATGATTTCGAACGGCGCGAGCGGCGCGCACGCGGCCTCGATCTCGGCGACGAGCGGGGCGATGTTCGCGACCTCGTTCCTGACCGGTACAACCACGCTGAGACGGAACGTCCCGGCATCCTGCTGATGCTGCGATCCCATTACTGACCTTGTGCTGCCGGCGGGGGCGCGGCCTGACGGTTGTTCCTGTAGACGCCGATGTCGATCCTGCGTCCGCCGTTGATGTTGAAACCTTGCACCCGCGTCACCAGCGCCGGCGTCAGCCCCTGCGCCGAGGCGCGGGCCTGGAACGCGTCCTCGTCCGCATGCTCGACGAAGGCCATGCGGCACGGGCCGGCGGCGAGGAAGTCAGCCGCGCCTTCGCCGTTCGTCAACACGAGATCCGTGCGGGTGAGAAAGATCAGGCTCGGCTCGCGATAGCGGGTGGTGGCAAGGCGCGGCCCGGGATACGCGTCGGCGCATTCGAGGCCGGTGGCGGCCGACGCGAGCCGGGGCGACAGCCGCAGCGACGGAATGAGCGTGTGGGCGACGCCGAAAACCGACACCGACAGCATGACCGAGGCCGCGACGCCGAGCAGCGCCGCCGACACCACGCGATCCTTGAGGAACGCGCGCCAGCTCCACAACGCCACAGCGACGGCAAAGACAAAGCCCGGAAATGCCGGGTAGATCAGCGTCCGGTCGTGGACATAGGCAAAAACGCTGAGTCCGACGGCGATGGCCGCCGGCACGAGCGGTATCAGCACCGTCGCCACGCGCGCGAGCGGACGTCGGCGGTGAATGTCGCCGTTAATGAGCGCCCATGCGGTGAGAATCGCGATGGCGGGATACAGCGGCAACACGTAATGCGGCAACTTGGTCGGCAGCGCCTCGAACACCAGCCACGACGGCACGATCCACGCCAGACAGAACGCCACCCACGCTGTCCGGCGCTCGCGCCAGAATGCGTGCACGCCGATGGCGGTCAGCACGGCCGCGGGCCAGAACGTGCCGAAAAACGCCAGCAGGTAGGCGCCGGGCGGTCCCCAGTGTTTTTCCTGCCCGCTCTGGGCCTTGGCCAGCATGTCCTTGCCGACGGCCTCGGTGAAGAACGCGCCGCCGGTCTTGATCCAGATGGCGACAAACCAGGGCAGCACCAGCGCCGCGACGATCGCCAGCCCCAACAGGGGCCGCAACTGGCCGAGCCACCGGATCGACCGGTCGCGAATCGCCAGCACCACGATCGCCAGCCCGGCGATCATCAGCAGCAACGGCCCCTTGATCAGGATCGACAGGCCGACCGCGAGCCAGAACACCACGGCAAGCCCGGCCGGCAACCGCCGGTCGCGCTCAAGCCAGACGCGCGCCAGCACCGCCATCGCGACGATGCAGCACGCGGTCAGCATCGCATCGGTTTTGGCGAGGCGCGCCTCGACGCCGAGCAGGATCGACGCGGCCATGAACGCCGCCGCCAGAAAAGCCGCCCGCCGCGCCACCCCCGCGCCGGCGAGAAGGACGACGCCGGCCCAGTAGGTCGCGAGCACCACGGCGATGGCGCCCGCGAACGAGGGCAGACGGTAGAGCCCTATCGACGTGCGCGCCCCGTCGATGCCCATATGCTCAGCCGCCGACACCACCGCCGTCTGCAGCCAGTAGATGCCGACGGGCTTCTTGTGCCGCCCCTCGTCCTGAAAGCGGATATCGACGAAATCGCCGCTTTCCAGCATCTGCTTCGAGGCCTGGGCGAAGCGCGGCTCGTCGCGGTCGAACGGCTGCAGCGACGCAAGGCCCGGCGCGAACGCCAGCAACGCCAGCGCCGCCAGCAGCGCCAGCGCGCGGACATGGCTTCGCGTGGCGAAGGCCAAAAGGCGTTCTCCCCATCCCGGCAGGCGGGCAGGCGGCGGGTGCACCGTTGAAATCATGCGTCAGCGTATTCCGAATGTCATCGGCTCTCTTACCTCATCCCCGCGGGGATGCAAAATCACAAGAATCCCTGCCCCATGCCCCCTACGGAATGGGGAAAAGACCGCGCAAGTGCGTAAAACCCGCAGATCTGACGGAACATATCTTGCATCACGCTTCACAAATCACTAGGAAGTTGAGGAATATGGACGGAAACGCGGGGCATAGCGCAGTCTGGTAGCGCATCTGCTTTGGGAGCAGAGGGTCGCAGGTTCGAATCCTGCTGCCCCGACCATCCGTTCATATTATAATCGGTGCAGGACGCGGGCGGCGGTGCCGTCTTCCCGTGGTCCGGCAGCGTTTTAGGTGTCCGGGGTTCATGACGATGGCAGCAACCGCACGTATCTACAAGCCGACGCGCAACGCCATGCAATCGGGCACGGCGCGCCAGCGCTGGCTCCTGCAGTTCGATGCCGCGCGCGCGCGCGAAATCGATCCGCTGATGGGCTGGACCAGCTCGGCGGACACGCGCCAGCAGCTTCAACTATGGTTCGACACCAAGGAAGAGGCCATCGAATACGCCACCCGCGAGGGCATCCCCTTCCGCGTGGAAGAGCCCAACGAATCGCGCCGGCGCCTCATGTCCTATTCCGACAACTTCAAGTTCAACCGCGTCGGTGCTTGGACTCACTGACACTGGACGCACTGACGCAGGACAAAGTCCTCTCGCCGGACGAAACGGGGATGTCCATCGGCATTCCTCACCCGGCCCCGTAGCTCAACCGGATAGAGCACTCGCCTTCTAAGCGAGTGGTTGCAGGTTCAAGTCCTGCCGGGGTCGCCATCCTTCCGCCCGGGGCCGGACAGCGCGATCCATGCCTGCTGCGTTGTCCTGATATTTCAATCGTCCCGCTGCTCGGCAAGCGCTGCCTCGGTCCTTGCTAGTTCGAGCAGATAGGCCACGTTGCCGAGCCTGCGCGCCCGGGCCATGATGGCGAGCTCACCAATCATCTCGACGAGATAGCCGGCAACCTCCGCGCCGGACAGAGCGTCGTCGTCCGTTTCAGACCCCTTGTCTGTCGGCCGCTTGGCCGCGCCCGGGACCTGGGCTTCTTTCCTGGTAGTGCGGTTCTCGGATGAAAACGACATCAGCGCCGCCTGATCAATATTTGCCCACGGTACGATCAGTGTATGCAGGGCTTAGCGCGCGGACAAGTTGTAATTCTTGCAAATCTTCACTCATAAGTTGCATTATCTGTACGCGTCTCCCTGCCCGATATAGGCCATTCTGTCGAGCACGCCTTGTAGAATATACGCAGCCGCGAGTTTGTCGACCAGTTGGTTCCTGCGCGCGCGCGATGCGTCCGCTTCCAGCAGCGTGCGCGTGACTGCGACCGTCGTCAGACGCTCGTCCCAGAGCACGAAGGACAGCGGCGTCAATGGCGCCATGTTGCGCATGAAGGCTCGCGTCGCCTGCACGCGCGGCCCCTCGGAACCATCCATGTTGAGCGGCAGGCCGATGACGAAGCCGCCGACGTCGTGTTGCCGCACGAGTTCGAGAATGCGCGCGGCGTCCGCTGTGAACTTGGTTCTACGCACGGTCTCCAGCGCGGTGGCGATTCGCCTCTCGATGTCCGAGATGGCAAGCCCTATGGTGCGGGTACCGAGGTCGAGCCCCATCAGCCGTTGACGCGGCGGTAGCGCGAAGAGAGTTTCGAGCGGTACGATGTTTGTCATCGCCGTCACCTATCATGGACGGCCCGGCCCGTCATCCGATTGATTATTCAGGAGAAGCGTTGTGACGACAATCACCTGGTTCGGCCATTCCGCCTTTCGGCTTGATTTCGGCGACAAGGTCGTGCTGATCGATCCCTATCTGACCGGCAATCCCGCGTTCACCGGCGACCTGCGCGAGGCCGTGCGCGGAACGACGCACATCCTCGTCACCCATGGTCATGGCGATCATTACGGCGACACCGTCGCCATTGCCAAGGAGACCGGCGCGACGGTCGCGACCAACGCCGACCTCGCGACGTGGTTCTCGACCAAGGGGGTCGAGCGCCTCGAGCCGATGAACACCGGCGGCAGCGTCGACCTGGGCGGCTTTTCGGTAACGCTGGTGCGCGCCGATCATTCCGCCGCGACCATAGAGGACGGCGTATCGCAGGCGCTCGGCAACGCCAACGGCATCATCGTGAAGGCGAACGGTGAGCCGACCGTCTATCATCTGGGCGACACCGACATCTTCAGCGATCTGGCGCTGATCGCCGAAATCCACAAGCCCGACATCGCGTTCGTGCCAATCGGCGACCGCTTCACCATGGGGGCCGAAACGGCGGCGCTCGCCGTCCGGCGCTTCCTCAAGACCGAGCGCGTCATCCCGATCCACTACGCCACCTTCCCCCTGCTCGCCCCGAACGCCGACGGCTTCATCGCAGCCCTCGACGGCGGACCGACGCAGGTGATCGTGCCGGACAAGAATGCGCCGCTCGCGCTCTGAATAGCAAAAGGGGCCGGAAAACCGGCCCCTTTTTCATGCATTGCGTTTTCCTCAAGCAAAGTGGATACCGCTTTGCTTGAAAACGCTTCGGAGCAGCGCTCCGTTACCGATTTCACTCGATGCCGAGCTTCGCCTTCAGCACGTCATTGACGGCCTGAGGATTGGCCTTGCCGCCGGTGGTCTTCATCACCTGCCCCACGAACCAGCCGAGCAGCGTGGGCTTCGCCTTGGCCTGCTCCACCTTGTCGGGGTTGCCGGCGATGATGGCGTCGACCGCCGCCTCGATCGCGCCCGTGTCCGTCACCTGCTTGAGGCCGCGTTCCTCGACGAGGGCGCGCGGATCGCCGCCTTCCGACCACACGATCTCGAACAGATCCTTGGCGATCTTGCCCGAGATCACCTGTTCGCCGATGAGGTCGATGATACCGCCAAGCTGAGCCGCCGACACCGGCGAGGTCGCAACCGTGTGGCCTTCCTTGTTGAGGCGGCCGAACAGCTCGTTGATGACCCAGTTCGCGGCAGCCTTGCCGTCGCGCCCGCGTGCGACTTCCTCGAAAAAGTCGGCGGTGTCGCGCTCGGCCACCAGCACGTCGGCGTCATAGGCGGAGAGGCTATACTGCGCGATGAAGCGCTCCTTCTTCGCGTCCGGCAATTCCGGCAGGGCGGCCGCGAGGCCATCGACATAGGCCTGATCGAAGGTGAGCGGCAGCAGGTCGGGATCGGGGAAGTAGCGGTAATCGTGCGCTTCTTCCTTGGAGCGCATGGAGCGCGTCTCGCCCTTGACCGCGTCGAAGAGGCGCGTCTCCTGGTCGATGCTGCCGCCGTCCTCGATGATGCCGATCTGGCGGCGCGCCTCGTATTCGATGGCCTGGCCGATGAAGCGGATCGAGTTGACGTTCTTGATCTCGCAACGGGTGCCGAGCCCCTCGCCCGGACGGCGGACGGAAACGTTGACGTCGGCGCGCAGGTTGCCCTTGTCCATGTCGCCGTCGCAGGTGCCGAGGTAGCGCAGGATGGTGCGCAGCTTCGTCACGTAGGCCTTCGCCTCCTCGGAGGAGCGCAGATCAGGCCGCGACACGATCTCCATCAGCGCCACGCCGGAGCGGTTGAGATCGACGTAGCTGGAGGCGGGCGCGAGATCGTGGATCGACTTGCCCGCGTCCTGCTCCAGATGCAGCCGCTCGATGCCGACGACGATGCGCCGCCCGTCGGAGAGATCGACGATGACCTCGCCCTCGCCCACGATCGGGTGCTTGAACTGGCTGATCTGGTAGCCCTGCGGCAGATCGGGATAGAAATAGTTCTTGCGGTCGAAAACCGATTTCAGGTTGACCTGCGCCTTGAGGCCGAGGCCGGTGCGCACCGCCTGCGCGACGCATTCCGTGTTGATGACCGGCAGCATGCCGGGAAACGCCGCGTCCACCAGCGAAACGTGATCGTTGGGCGCGCCGCCGAAGGCGGTCGAGGCGCCGGAGAACAGCTTCGACTGCGAGGATACCTGGGCGTGAATCTCCATGCCGATGACGATTTCCCAATCGCCGGTCGCGCCCTTGATGAGATTGTGCGTGGCCACTGGCGCGTTCATCGTCCTTCTCCGTCATCCGGGACCGCGTTCAGCCGCTGGTCCTCATACGTAATGATCCAATCCATCATCGTCCGCCACACGGCTTCCGCGAAATCGGGCGGGGCACCGGCGGCGGCGGCGTGGCGGCGCACGTTGTCCGCCACCTCCTCAACCCGGGCCGGAATGAGCGCCGGCAGGCCGTGTGCCCGCTTGGCGTCGATGACACGGTGAACGACCGCCATGCGGCGCGCCAGCAGGGCGACGATCTCGACGTCGATGGCGTCGATCTCGGCCCGGAAGCCGGCGAGCGCCTGCTCGCGGTCATCGCCCATGCCTTACCCCCACCACTGCGGCGCGTCGAGCCGGCCAGCCGCCTGCTCGATCGCCTCGCCGAGCGCGAACAGCGTTTCCTCGTCGAAGGGCCGGCCGATGAGCTGCAGCCCGAGCGGCAGCCCCTCGCCCCCCAGCCCCGCCGGCACGGCGATGCCCGGCAGGCCCGCCATGTTGACGGTGACGGTGAACACGTCGTTGAGGTACATCTCGATCGGCGACGTCACCTTCTGCCCGATCGGGAAGGCCGGGGTCGGCGTGGCCGGCGTCAGGATGGCGTCGACACCCGCCGCGTAGACGTTTTCGAAGTCCCGCCGGATGAGCGTGCGGATTTTCTGCGCCTTGACGTAATAGGCATCGTAATAGCCCGCCGACAGCACGTAGGTGCCGATCAGGATGCGCCGCTTCACCTCGCGTCCGAAACCCTCGGCGCGGGTGTTCTCGTAAAGCTCGGCGATGTCCTTGCCCGGCACCCGGCGGCCGTAGCGCACGCCGTCATAGCGGGCGAGGTTCGACGACGCCTCAGCCGGCGCGACGATGTAGTAGGCCGCAAGCGCGTATGACGTGTGCGGCAGCGACACCTCGACCACTTCCGCGCCAGCGTCGCGCAGCCAGTCGGCGCCGCGCTGCCACAGGGCGTCGATCTCGGGCGAGAGACCCTCGAGGCGGTATTCCTTCGGAATACCGATCTTCAGACCCTTCACCGAGCGACCGATGGCGGCCTCGTAATCGGGCACGGGCCGGTCGACGGAGGTCGAATCCTTCGGGTCGAAACCAGCCATGGAGCGCAGCAGGATGGCCGAATCGCGCACCGTGCGCGTGATCGTGCCCGCCTGATCGAGCGACGAGGCGAACGCCACCGTGCCCCAGCGCGAGCAGCGCCCGTAGGTGGGCTTGACGCCAACCGTGCCGGTGAACGCCGCCGGCTGGCGGATGGAGCCGC
Source organism: uncultured Chelatococcus sp. (assembly GCA_937863995.1). Taxonomy (GTDB): domain Bacteria; phylum Pseudomonadota; class Alphaproteobacteria; order Rhizobiales; family Beijerinckiaceae; genus Pseudochelatococcus. Next base: position 22,498 of record CALMIK010000073.1, on the reverse strand, counting down.
CGGTGTCGGTCGCGGTTGCGCCGAGCGCGAGCCCGGCCGCCACCGCAGCCGAGGAGCCGCCCGACGAGCCGCCCGCCGTCAGCGGCGTATCCGAGCCGGTCCGCCGCCACGGGTTCACGGGAGGGCCGAAGCACGACGTCTCGTTCGACGAGCCCATGGCGAACTCGTCGTTGTTGAGCTTGCCGAGGTGCACCGCGCCGTCACGCCACAGCTGCGCGGTGACGGTCGATTCGTAGGACGGCACGAAGTTCTCGAGAATGCGCGAGCACGCGGTGGTGCGCACGCCCTCGGTCGCGAACAGGTCCTTGATGCCGAGCGGAATGCCTTCGAGCGGCCCGGCCTCGCCCGCGGCCAGACGCGCGTCGGCGGCTTTCGCGCCGTCCAGCGCCTTCTCGGGCGTCACCAGCACGTAGGCGTTGAGCGCCTTGGCGGCCTCGATGGCGTCGAGATGCGCCTGCGTGAGCTCGGTGGCGGAAAAGCTGCGGGCCTTGAGGCCATCGCGGGCCTGCGCCAATGTGATGCGGGTCAGGTCCGTCATTATTCAACCACCTTCGGAACCACGAAGTAATTGTCCTCGGACTGCGGCGCGTTGGCAACGATCCGGTCGGCGTAGCCGCCGTCGGTCACCTTGTCCTCGCGCTGGCGCAGATCCATGGGCAGCACGGAAGTCATCGGCTCGACGCCGCTCACGTCGACCTGGTCCAGTTGGGCGACGAAATCGAGGATGGCGTTCAGTTCACTGCGCAGGTGCGGGACTTCCTCGTCGGTCACCCTGATGCGCGCCAGATGCGCGATTCGGCGCACGGTATTGTCGTCAACGGCCATGGAATCCGGTCACTTTCGTTCGTTTCAGGCTGCATTCCGGGCTATAGCATCCCGGCGAACGGGGTCGCAAGCTCAAGCCATGTCCGAAAACGCGTCATTGCGCCAGCAGCGACACCCTGTTGCCCGGATGGCGGGCAATGCGCCCGCCGAGTTCCAGATCGAGCAACGCCATATGCACCACCCGTACCGACAGGCCGGAGCTGCGCACGAGTTCGTCGATATCCACCGGCGCGACGCCCAGCAACTCCACCACGAGCGGCCCCGCCTCCTCCATCTGGGCCGGGAATCTGCCGCGCTCGTCCGCCGTTCCCCTGCCGCTGTCGTAGAGGCCAGGATCGTAGGCGGCGCGATGGGCCACGGGCGGACGGTCGATTTCCGGCCAGTCGAATTCGTCCCACAACGGCTCGCCGGCATCGTTGAAGTCGTCGGCGTCGAAAAGCGACTTTTGCGCCGGCCCGCTGTCGATCAGCGGCGCAAGCGCCGCCACGACATCCTCCACCCCGGTGCACAGCGTCGCGCCCTCGCGGATGAGGTCGTTGGGGCCGTGTGCGCGCGGATCAAGCGGCGAGCCCGGCACCGCGAACACCTCCCGCCCCTGTTCGGAAGCGAAACGCGCCGTGATGAGCGAACCCGATTTGCGCGCCGCCTCCACCACCACCGTGCCGAGCGCAAGGCCCGACACCACACGGTTGCGGCGCGGAAAATCACGCCCGCGCGCCGTCCAGCCCATCGGCATCTCGCAGATGGCCGCGCCCCGCTGCACGATCTGCATCAGCAGCGGCTCGTTCTCCGGCGGATAGATCTTGTCGTGTCCGCCCGCGAGCACCGCGACGGTGCCGGTGGCGAGGCTTGCCGCATGCGCCCGCGCGTCGATGCCGCGCGCGAGGCCCGACACGACGACGAACCCCGCCTCGCCCAGGCCGCGCGCGAGGCGCTCGGTGAAGGTTTGGCCGTTGGCGGAAGCGTTGCGCGAGCCGACCACCGCCACCATGGGCCGCGCCAGCACGGCAAGCTCGCCGCGAACCGCGATGATGGGCGGCGCGGAATCGATGGTGCGCAACGTCGCCGGATAGTCCGGCTCGCCCAGCGCGATGAAGCGCACGCCGACCCGCCTGGCGGCCGCCATTTCGCGCTCCACTTCCTCGATCGAAGCAATGCGGATGGCGCGCCCGCTCTTGCGCGCGAGATCCGGCAGCGCCTCGAGCGCGGCGGACGCCGTGCCGAAACGGGCGATCAGCGTTCGGAACGTGCGCGGGCCTACGTTGTCGGAGCGGATGAGGCGCAGCCAGTTCAGCCGCTGGTCATCGTCGAGCCGCACCCCCTGCGCCATTCCCGCCCCTGTCAGCCCTGTTTCCTGCCGCCGATGCGCGGCTCCGTCCTGGCGCCAAGGCGGGCGATGTTATCCCGGTGCCGGAGCCACAAAATCGTGCTCAAAATGCAATAAAGCAGCGCAACCTTGTCCTGACCTGTCTGCCACAGCACCAGCGGCATGGAGGCACTGGCAACGAGCGCGGCAAGCGACGAATAGCGGTAGAGAGCGGCGGTGATGAGCCAGATGGCGGCGAACATGAGCGCAGCGATAGGCGCCAGCGCCACGAGGCAGCCCAGGAACGTCGCGACACCCTTGCCGCCCTGGAACCGCAGCCAGACCGGAAAAACATGCCCCACGAAAGCGCCGAGCGCGGCATAAAGCGAGGCATCGACGCCCAGATACACCTCGGCGACCAGCACCGCGGCGGCGCCCTTCAGCATGTCGCCGAGCAGCGTCGATGCGGCCAGCGCCTTGTTGCCGGTGCGCAGCACGTTGGTCGCGCCGATGTTGCCGGAGCCGATGGCGCGGATGTCGCCAAGGCCCGCGAAACGCGTCAGCAGCAGGCCGAACGGAATCGAGCCGAACAGATAGCCTATCAGCAATGCCAGCAGGCCTTGCGGCCAGAAGATCGCAAGCACGTCAGCCATGGATGCCCCCACCTTAGAGCGCCTAACAAAACCTCGCGGGGTCGGCTGGCCAGGTCTTTTGGTCCCCTGCTGCGTTGCCAATCCTCGCCGATGCAACCAGCATCGACTGCGTTTGGCGTCTTGCAGGATGACCAAAATCCCCAGGCCATCCTCAACCCGGAGGTTTTGTTAGGCGCTCTTATTCTTCGTATTCGTATATCAGGCGGCCGGCGATATAGGTTTTCAGCACCCTGCCGGTGAGACGCGCTTCGTCGAAGGGCGAATTCTTGCTCTTCGAGTGCAGCTTCATCTTGTCGACGACATACGGGAAATCGATGTCGAGAATAATAAGATCGGCCGGCTTGCCGGGGGCAAGCGCCCCGCCCGGCTGGCCGATGAGCGAAGCCGGGTTGTGCGACATCGCCGCCAACAGGCGCGGCAGCGCCACCTGCCCCGATTCGACCAGCCGCAACCCCGCCGACAGCATGGTTTCGAGGCCAAGCGCCCCGTTTTCCGCCTCGGAGAAGGGCTGGCGCTTGGTCTCGACGTCCTGAGGGTTATGGTCGGAGACGACCACATCGATGATGCCCTCGGCCAGCGCCGCGATCACCGCCTGCCTGTCCGCCTCGTCGCGCAGCGGCGGAGACAGGCGCAGGAAGGTGCGGTAGTCGCCGATGTCGAGCTCGTTGAGCGTGAGATTGTTGATCGACACGCCGCACGTCACCGGCAGGCCGCTTTCCTTGGCACGGCGCACGATCTCGACCGAATCCGCGCACGAGATCATCGCCGCGTGATAGCGTGCGCCCGTGAGGCGGGCCAGACGGATGTCGCGCTCCAGCACCACGGTTTCCGCCTCGCGCGGGATGCCGTGCAGGCCGAGCAGGCTCGCGCGCGCGCCCTCGTTCATCACGCCCTGCCCGACGAGGTCGGGGTCCTCGACGTGGTTGATGACGAGTGCGTCGAAATCGCGCGCGTAAGTCAACGCCCGGCGCAGCACCTGCGCGTTCGTCACCGAGCGCGTGCCGTCGGTGAAGGCGACGGCGCCCGCCTCGCGCAGAAGGCCGATCTCGGTGAGCTCGCGCCCTTTCAGCTCCTTGGTGAGCGCCGCCGCCGGATGCACATGCACCACGGCCGTGTCGCGCGCGCGGCGCAGCACGAAGTCCACGATCGCCGGCTCGTCGATCGGCGGGTTGGTCTCCGGCATGCAGACGATGGTGGTGACGCCGCCCGCCGCCGCCGCCTCGCTCGCGGTCTTCAGCGTCTCGCGGTGCTCCGCGCCCGGCTCGCCGATGAAGGCGCGCAGGTCCACGAGCCCGGGCGCCAGCACATGGCCGCCGCAATCCGTCTCCGCCGCGCCCTCCGGCCCGCTGCCGGCGACGAGATGCGGCCCGGCATCGACGATGAGGCCGGCGCGCACCAGCACGCCGCCGCGCTCGTCGCGGCCCGAGGCGGGATCGACGATCCGCGCGTTGAAAAACAGGTGCGGCGATGGGAAAGCGCTCATTTCACCCCCCGGTTAGGCAGATGCTGCGCCAGCGCCTCGAGCACCGCCATGCGCACGGCAACCCCCATCTCGACCTGCTCGCGGATGAGCGACTGCGCGCCGTCCGCCACGGTCGAGGAAATCTCGACACCCCGGTTCATGGGGCCGGGATGCATGACGAGCGCATCGGGCCTGGCGTAGCCGAGCTTTTCCTCGTCGAGGCCGTAAAACCGGAAATATTCCTTCACGGACGGCACGAACGAACCGTTCATGCGTTCGCGCTGGAGACGCAACATCATAACGATGTCAGCATCTTCCAGCCCTTTCTTCATGTCGGTGAAGGTCTCGACGCCGAACTGCTCGATGCCGGCGGGCAGCAGCGTCGTCGGACCGACGCAGCGCACGCGCGCGCCCAGCGCCTGCAGCAGGATGATGTTGGAGCGCGCCACACGCGAATGCAGCACGTCACCGCAGATCGCGACCGTCAACCCCTCGATGCGGCCCTTGTTGCGGCGGATGGTGAGCGCGTCGAGCAGCGCCTGGGTCGGATGCTCGTGCGCGCCGTCGCCGGCATTGATCACCGAGCAGTCCACCTTGCGCGCCAGCAGGTGCACCGCGCCCGCCGCGTGATGGCGCACCACGATGATGTCCGGGTGCATGGCGTTGAGCGTGATCGCCGTGTCGATGAGCGTCTCGCCCTTCTTCACGGACGACGACGACACCGACATGTTCATGACGTCCGCCCCGAGCCGCTTGCCGGCAAGCTCGAACGACGACTGGGTGCGGGTCGAGGGCTCGAAGAAGAGGTTGATCTGCGTGCGCCCACGCAGGGTGGCGCGCTTCTTCTCCACCTGCCGGCTGACCTCGACGGCCTTGTCGGCAAGTTCCAGCAGCGCCTCGATGTCCGGGCGCGACAGACCCTCGATCCCGAGCAGGTGCCGGTGAGGGAAAAGGGGGGTGTGATGCTCGCTCATTCTGAAAGCATCCCTATAGAGGATTCTTCGCGCCTTGAAAATCGCCCACCGCGCCGGCAGGCCGGAAGCGGCGCAGATTTCCGGGGACGACTCGCCGAAAATCCGCCCGTCCGCTGTCTATTTTTCAGTTAAATCTTTATTTAACAACGTGATAATGCCATTACGTGACATATCACATCAATTGCCGGCAATCAGAATGGTTTCGTAGACCTGCCGCACACGCGCCCGCGTCTCGGCAAGGTGCAGTTCCAGCACCTTGCCGTCCGGCAGACCGACGGCGTTGGCGATGCGCGTCACCACGGCGGCCGGCGCCGTCTCCGCCGTGAAAGGTCCGTCGACGGTGAGGCGCTGCCACTGGAACACATCGGACAGCAGCCGGTAGCCGATACGCAACGTCTCGGCGGTTTCACCCGGCAGGATGCCCAGGTTGGCGGCGACGTCGAACACACGGCCTGTGCCGACATCCGCCGTCAGTTCCGGGTGATCGGCGGCATGGGCCAGCACGAGATATTGCGCCAGGAACTCGAGATCGAACAGCCCGCCACGAGCGAGCTTCATATCCCAGCCGCCGGCCTCGCCCTTCTCGGTCTCGATGAGCGCGCGCATGTCGCTGACCGCGGCGGCGAGGGCGGCGCGGTCGCGGGGGCCGTTCAGCACGGCGCGGACTGCCTCGCCCGTCTCGCGCGCGAGGTCGGGATCGCCCGCGATCACCCGCGCGCGGGTCAGCGCCATGTGCTCCCACACTTCCGCGTGCCGGGCATAATAATCGACGAAGCCGTGGAATTGCGTCGCCACCGGCCCCTGGCTGCCGGAAGGGCGCAGGCGCATATCGACCTCATAGAGACGGCCACGGCGGGTGGGCACGGTAAGCGCGCTCATCAGCCGCTGGGTCAGGCGGGCATGATACATCACGGCGTCGAGCGGGCGCGGGCCGTCGCTGCGGCTGCGTTCCGGATCGAAATCGTAAAGCACGACGAGATCGAGATCGGACGACGCGGTCATTTCGCGCGCGCCAAGCCGCCCCATCCCCAGCACCACCATGCGCGCGCCGGGCACGTGGCCGTGTTCGGCGGCAAACGCCGCGCGCACGTTGTCGAGCGTCACCTCGACGAGCGCCCCGGCGACCGCCGAATAGGCGAGGCCCGCCGTCTCCGGCGCGATGATGCCGGAAATGAGCCGCGCGCCGGTGAGGAAGGTCTCCTGCCGGGCGGCGTCGCGCGCTTTGTCCAGGAACTCCTCGAACGCGCCAGCCCCTTGCGCCTCCGCCGACGGCCCAACGGTCACGAGGCCGCGAATGCGCTCGCCAACGGTGCGCGGATCGACCGCCGCCGAGAAAAAGGCCGGGTCGATCACCGCATCGAGCACGTGGGGGCTCTGAGCCACGACATCGGTAAGACGCGGGGCGGAGCCGAGGAGATCGGCGAACAGCGCCAGCAACTTGTCGTTGGAGCGCAGGATGGACATGAGCTCAACCGCCGCCGAAATGCGCCCGAACGCTTCGTCGAGCGCCGCCAGCGCCGCATCCGGCGCCGCCGTGCGCCCCAGCGCCGTCAGCAGCGCCGGCGTGATCTCGGTCAGCACTTCGCGCGCGCGGGCGCTGGTCACGGCCTTACGGCGGCCGAAGTGCCAGCCGCGCACGGTTTCCGCCACACGCGGAGCATCGCGAAAACCCAGACGCTGCAACGTCTCCAGCGTCTCCGGATCGTCTTCCGAGCCGGTGAAGACGAGGCTTCCCGCCGCCGCCGCGAGTTCGGGTGCTTCCTCGAACAGCAGGGCATAATGCTCCTGCACGATCTGCGCGTGATGGGTGAGCGCGACGGCGAAGGATTCGAGCGAGACGAAGCCGCAGAAGCGGGCGAAGCGCGTGAGTTCGGCGGTGTCGGTGGGCAGGCGCTGGGTCTGCTCGTCCGCGACCATCTGCAGGCGGTGCTCGACGGTGCGCAGGAAAACATAGGCCTGCGTGAGGTCATCGCGGGCCTGGGCGGTGATCCAGCCATCCTCGGTCAGCGCCTTGAGCATGTCGAGCGTGCGCCGCCCCCGCAACTGCGGACGCCTGCCGCCGAAGACGAGCTGCTGGGTCTGGACGAAGAACTCGATCTCACGGATGCCACCGCGCCCCAGCTTGATGTCGTGCCCGGCGACCGCGATCTCGCTGTGGCCGCGCACGGCATGGATCTGCCGCTTCATGGCATGGATGTCGGCGATGGTGGCGAAGTCGAAATATTTCCGCCAGATGAAGGGCTTCAGATCCGACAGGAAGCCATCGGCCACGGCGATGTCGCCGGCGATGGGGCGCGCCTTGATGAAGGCGGCGCGCTCCCAGTTCTGCCCCACCGTCTCGTAGTAGGAAAAGGCGGTCGGCAGGGCGACGGCGGGCGCGGTCGAGCCGGGATCGGGGCGCAGGCGCAGGTCGACGCGGAACACGTAGCCATCGCCCGTGCGCTCCTGCAGCAGCTTCACGAGCTCGCGGGCGAGCTTGACGAAAAACGCCGGCGGCGCATCGCGGCCGACGACCGGCGCCTCCGGATCGTAGAACAGCACGATATCGATGTCGCTGGAGTAGTTTAGCTCCCCCGCCCCGTGCTTGCCGAGCGCCAGCACCACGAGGCCGGAATCCAGCTCCGGGTTTGCGGGGTCGGGCGGATTGAAGCGCCCGGCCTCGACGGCGCGCAGCAGGATGAAGCGGACGGCGCTTTTCACGGCGGCATCGGCGAAGGCCGAGAGCGCCTCGATGACCGGCTCGAGCGGCCACACGCCGCCCAGATCGGCGAGCGCGACCAGCAGAGCGTGCTCGCCACGCGCGCGGCGCAGGCGCTGCATGAACACGGCCGCATCCGCCTCGCCCGCCGCCTGCTCGACATCGGCGAGGATGCGGGCGCGGTTGTCGGCGGCGCTCGCCAACAGCAGCCGCTCCAGCCGCGCGGGGTCGTTGACCGCCAGCCGCCACAGGAACGGCGAATGTTCCGAAAGCCCGCCAATGAGGCGGCGCACGGGCGCGGGCCACGCGTCGCTGCCCGGTATGTCGGCGAGATCCGCCAGCGCCCGCGCCTCGTCGGCCAGAACGGGTGCGCGGTCGATTCGCGCGATCAGCGGCTCAAGGTCCCGGGACGCGGTGTCTGTCACGTCAAATGCTCCGTCGCCGCCTCCCCCTGTGCGGGCGGCCGGGCGATCGTGTCAGAAACGGCGGCAACCGGCAAGGCGAGCACCACGCGCAATCCCGGCGCGTTGTCGGCCAGCGTCAGACGCCCGTCGTGCATGCGCACCACCGCCGCAACGAGGCTGAGCCCGAGGCCGAAACCCGGCCGCGTGCGCGAGGATTCGAGCCGCGCGAAGCGTTCCAGCACATGTTCGCGGTCTGCTTCGGGAATGCCCGGCCCCCGGTCCGCCACCTCGATCACGGCGGTTTCGCGGCCATCCACGTCGCGCTCGCGCCGCGCGCTGATGACGATGGCCTTTTTCTCGTCACCCGAGGAGCCGTATTTCAGCGCGTTGTCCACCAGATTGGCGAGCGCCTGCCCGGCCAGCTCGCGATTGCCGGCCACGGGCAAAACGAGATCGGGCGCGATGGCGACGACCACGGGCGTCAGCGCCTCGTCGGCCACCGCCTCGTAAAGTTCGGCCACGGAGCGCGCCGTCTCGGCCAGGTCGAAGGGCGCCCCGTTCGCGGGCGCGTTGCCGGCCTCGAGGCGCGCGATGGTCAGCAGCGCGTTGAACACGCTGATGAGATTGTCCGATTCCTCGATCGTGTCCTCGATCGCGCGGGCGTATTCCTCGGTAGTGGTCGCGTTGCGCAGCGCCTCCTCGGCACGGTTGCGCAGGCGGGTGAGCGGCGTCTTGAGATCGTGCGCGATGTTGTCGGACACTTCCTTCATGCCGGTCATCAGCTCGTTGATGCGCTCCAGCATGGCATTCAGGTTGAGCGCCAGCCGGTCGAGCTCGTCGCCGGTGCCGGCCACCGCGAGCCGCCCGCCGAGATCGCCCGCCATGATGGTGCGCGCCGTCTCCGTCATGGCGTCGACGCGCTTCAGCACCCGCCCCATAATGAACCAGCCGCCCACGCACGCCAGCACCGTCACGAGGCCGAGCGAGATCAGCAGCGCCTCGCGGGTTACCTCGTTGAGCCGCTCGCGTTCCGCCAGATCCCGCCCCACCAGCAGCCGGAAGCCGCCGGGCAGGACGAAGACGTGCGCCATCGCCTCGCGCGAGCGCCGATCCAGCTCGTCGCCGGGGCTGTAGAAGGTCTCGTGCACGCCGGGCCGGTCGAGGATCTCGAACGGCACCGAATCGACGTTGCCCGCCAGAAACTCGCCGGCGAAGGTCGTGACCAGATAGAGCGACGCGCCCGGCTCGCGCGTGCGCCGCTCGATGATGCCGACGAGCCGGCGGATGCCGCCGACGCGGTACTGCTCGGAAAGGCCGCGGATCTCCGCCTCGATGGTGTCGCGGATCTGCCCGTCGATCACCTGCCGCGTGTTCCAGCCGACATAGCCGATGACGAAGCCGGCGAAGAGCACGAACAGCACCAGGTACATCGCCAGCAGCTTGAAGACCGTGGTGCGGACAAGCTTACCGAGCGCCGTCACGGACCATGTATCCCGCGCCGCGGATGGTGTGGATCAACGGGGTGGCGTAGCCCTTGTCGATCTTGGAGCGCAGGCGCGAAACGTGCACGTCGATGACGTTCGTCTGCGGATCGAAATGATAGTCCCATACGTTCTCGAGCAGCATGGTGCGCGTCACCACCTGCCCGGCGTTGCGCATCAGGTATTCGAGCAGCCGGAACTCACGCGGCTGGAGCAGGATCTCCTCGCCGGCGCGGGTGACGTTGTGCGACAGGCGGTCGAGCTCCAGATCGCCCACGCGGTAAACGGTCGCCTCGCCGGCCGGGCCGACGCGCCGGCGCGCCAGCGCCTCGACGCGCGCCAGCAGTTCGGAAAAGGCGTATGGCTTGGCCAGATAGTCGTCGCCGCCGGCGCGCAGGCCCTTCACGCGGTCGTCCACCTGCCCCAGAGCCGAGAGAATCAGCACCGGCGTTTCCACCTTCTGCTCGCGCAGCGAGCGGATCACCGACAGGCCGTCGAGCTTGGGCAGCATGCGGTCGACCACGAGCACGTCGTAGTCGCCCTCGCGCGCCAGTGCATAGCCTTCGAGCCCGTCCGGGGCGTGGTCGGCGAGATGTCCCGCCTCGCGCAGCGCCTTGGTGATGTAGCCGGCGGCATCCGGATCGTCTTCGATGATGAGGATTCGCATGGGCATGAGCATAACCTCCCGCGCGGCCGGGGAAAGAGCGATAAAAAAGCGGCTGCGCCCGCTCCGCAGAGAAAAACGCAGCCGCCCATAGATTACCGTCGGGATGCCGGCTTATTCGCCGACGGGCAGCGCGATGAAGCGGGTGCCTTCCTGCGACTGCACACGGAACAGCACCGCGCGCTTGCCGTCCTTGCGCACGGCGGCGACCGCCTTGCGCACGTCGGCCGGGCTCTCGACCTTCTGGCCGGAGACCTCGAGGATCACGTCGCCGGTGCGGAAGCCGCGCTCCTCGGCCTGGCTGTTGGGCTCGACGCCGACGATGACGACGCCTTCCTTGCCGGCGCCGCCGACACTGCCCGCGGGCGCAAGACGCAGGCCGAGGCTGCCGCCCTCGCGCTCATCGGCCGCCTTGGCGCCGCCTTCCTCGCCGGGCAGCTCGGTGAGCTTCACCTCGACGTCGCGCTCCTTGCCGTCGCGCCACACCTTGAGCTTCACGGTGGAGCCGGGGTTGAAGCCGGCGATCTCGCGCGACAGCTCGCGCGCGTCCTTCACCGTCTTGCCGTTCACGGAGGTGATGGCGTCGCCCGTCTTCACGCCGGCCTTGTCGGCGGGGCTGTCGTTCTCGACCCTTGCGACGATGGCGCCCTCGGCCTTGGAGAGGCCGATGCTCGACGCGATGTCCTCGGTCACCGGCTGGATCTGCACGCCGAGGAAGCCGCGGCGCACCGTGCCGTGATCGCGGATCTCGCCCACGACCTTCTGCACCGTTTCGGCGGGAATGGCGAAGGCGATGCCGACGCTGCCGCCCGACGGCGAGGCGATGGCCGTGTTCACACCCACCACGTTGCCGGCGAGATCGAAGGCGGGGCCGCCCGAGTTGCCGCGGTTGACGGAGGCGTCGATCTGCAGGAAATCGTCGTAGGGGCCGGCGCCGATGTCACGCCCGCGCGCCGAGACGATGCCCGCCGTCACCGTGCCGCCGAGGCCGAACGGGTTGCCCACCGCGAGCACCCAGTCGCCGACACGCGGCAGGCCCTCGCCGAAGGACACGAACGGGTACGGCCCCTTGGCATCCACCTTGAGCAGCGCGATGTCGGTGCGCGGATCGGTGCCGATCACCTTGGCGGTGAGCGTCTTGCCGTCATCGGTGCGCACCTCGACCTCGGAGCTCTTCTCGACCACGTGATTGTTGGTGACGATGTAGCCGTCTTCCGAGATGAAGAAGCCCGAACCCTGAGCCTCGCCGAAGCGACGCGGCGAGGGGCCGCGGCGGCCGGGACGCTGCTCCTGATCCTGCGGCGCGCCGAAGCGGCGGAAGAATTCCTCGAACGGGCTGCCGGGCGGGAAGCCGAACTGCTGCAGCGACGGGCCGCCGCCCTCTTCCTGATCCACGGCGATCTTGACGCGCACCGACACCACGGCCGGCTTCACGCGGTCGACGAGATCGGCGAACGAGGTCTGGCCGGGCACCACGACGGGGGTCGACGGCGCGGTCGTGGTGATGTTCTGCGCGTTGGCCGCGGCGGGAGGGTTGAGCGTGAAATCGGCCAGCGTGCCAGCGCCCGCCAGCGCCGCGAGCGCGACGGCGCCGAGCAGCATGGAACGCACGCGACGGCGCTGATTGGGGGACTTCATGGTGGTGTGATCGGACATCAATCTCTCCTGACAATCAATTCGGGCGGGGCGCATCCACGCGGTACGCCGAACCCCGCCTTGTTGAAGACGACTATGGAGAGGCGACCCTTACGAGGGCATCAACGCCGCATGAAAAATCTGTAAGGTCGCGTCACGTGTCGTCTGGCTTCGCATCGTCACGGCGCAGCACGGCGTCGAGCCGCGCCTTTTCGTGGTCGCTGAGGGGGGCGGCTTCCTGCCGCCGTCCCTGACGGACGAAACGCAGCGCCACGAACGCGCCCAGCAGGAATATCGCCACCGGCGCGAGCCACAACAAGAGCGTGTGCGCGGCAAAAACCGGCCGCAGCAGCACGAATTCGCCGTAACGGGCCACGATGAAGTCCAAAACGTCCGCGTCGCTGTCGCCGGCTTTCAGGCGGTCGCGCACCAGCAGCCGCAGGTCGCGCGCCAATGGAGCGTTCGAATCGTCGATCGATTCGTTCTGGCACACAAGGCAGCGCAGCTCCGCCGAGATCTGCCGCGCGCGGCTCTCCATCGCGGCGTCCGGCAGCACTTCGTCGGGCTGCACGGCCGCCGCCGGCAAGGCGAGCGCGACGACGAGGAAAAAGCCGATCAGCCAGCGCATCGCCCGCTCCTCACGATGCCGCAGGCGCAGCGGCGACGGGCGCTTTCGTCCGCTGGCGCGCCTTTTGAGGCGCGCCGATGCGCAGCCGCCGGTCGAAAAGCGACAGCCCGCCGCCCAACGCGGTAATCAGCGTGCCGATCCAGATCAGCAGCACATAGGGCTTCCAGTAGAGCCGCACGCCGATGCCGCCGCTCGCATCCGGCTCGCCGAGGCCAACGTAGATCTGGCCGAGGCCGCGCGTCATCAGGCCCGCTTCCGTCGTCGCCATGCCGCGCGTGGCGTAGAAGCGCCTCTCCGCCTCCAGAGGGCCCACGGGAACGCCGCCGCGCAGCACCGAGAAGCGCGCCACCTCGGCCCGGTAGGTGTGCTGCGTGCGCGGCGTCACCGAATCGAGGCGCAGGGTGTAGGGTCCGGCCGCGATGGTTTCGCCCGGACGCACGACCGCGAGCGTCTCCACGCCCCAGGCGGTGGCGGAGACGCCGAGCACGATGACGCCGATGCCCGCGTGCGCCACCGCCGTGCCCCAGGCGGAACGGGGCAGCCCGCGCGCGCGCCGCCACGCGGTGGCGAGCGGCATCCCCCGCGACCACGAGCGCGTGACGATTTCGGACAGCGAGCCCGCCAGGGCGAAAAACCCGAGCCCGACGCCCACGAGCGCCAGCACCGGTCCGCGGCGCGTCACCGCCGCGACGACGAGCGACAGCGCGAGGGCGGCAGCGAAGGCCCAGATGAGCCGCTGCGCCGCGCCGAGCAGGTCACCGCGCTTCCATGCCAGGGTCTGACCGAGCGGCATGAACAAGATCAGCGGCATCATGATCGGCAGGAAGGTCGCCTCGAAGTATGGCGGCCCCACGGAGATCTTGTCGCCGGTGAGCCCCTCGAGCGCCAGCGGATAGAGCGTGCCGATGAAAACCGTCGCGCAGGCGGTCGACAGCAGCAGGTTGTTGAGCACCAGCGCGCCCTCGCGCGACACGGGCGCGAAGATGCCCCCCTGCCGCAGCATGGGCGCGCGCCATGCGAAGAGCGCGAGCGACCCGCCGATGAAGAAGATGAGGATAAGCAGGATGAACGTGCCGCGTTCCGGATCGGTCGCGAAGGCATGCACGGACGTGAGCACGCCCGAGCGCACGAGGAAGGTGCCGATGAGCGACAGCGAGAACGTGACGATGGCGAGCAGGATGGTCCACACCTTGAGCGCGTCGCGCTTTTCCATCACCACGGTGGAATGGATGAGCGCCGTGCCCGCGATCCAGGGCATGAACGAGGCGTTTTCCACCGGGTCCCAGAACCACCAGCCGCCCCAGCCGAGTTCGTAGTAGGCCCAGTACGAGCCCATCGAGATGCCGAGCGTCAGGAACACCCACGCGGTGAGCGTCCACGGCCGCGCGGCGCGCGCCCACACGGCGTCGATGCGCCCGTCGATGAGCGCCGCGACCGCGAAGGCGAAGGAGATCGAGAAGCCGACATAGCCGAGGTAAAGCAGCGGCGGATGCACCGCGAGGCCGATATCCTGCAGCAGCGGGTTGAGGTCCCGGCCCTCGAAAGGCGCGGGATCGAGCCGCGTGAACGGGTTGGAGGTGAGCAGGATGAACAGCAGGAAGGCGATGGTCACCGATGCCTGCACGCTGAGCGTCAGCGCCTTCAGCCGCTCCGGCAGGGTGCGCGAGAGCGCCACCAAGGCGCCGAACAGCGTGAGGATGACCACCCACAGCAGCATGGAACCCTCGTGATTGCCCCACACGCCGCTGATCTTGTAGATCATCGGTTTCATCGAGTGCGAGTTCTCGACCACGTTGAGCACCGAGAAGTCGGATACGACATAGGCCCAGGTGAGCGCCGCGAACGATGTCATAAGGGCCGCGAACGTGCCAAGCGCCGCCGGCGCCGCCATGGCCATCAGCGCGCTGTCGCCGGCCCGCGCCCCCCAGAAGGGCAGCACCCATTGCACCAGCGAAAGCCCCAGCGCCAGGGTCAGCGCATAATGTCCGAGTTCGACGATCATGACGTGTGCCCGCTCACTGCGTCAGCGCGGGAACGGCGGGCGCATTCGCACCCTCACCGGACGCGTGCTGCCACAGGCCCTTTTCCTTGAGCGCGTCCGCAACCTCGCGCGGCATGTAGTTTTCGTCGTGGCGCGCCAGCACGCTGTCGGCAGAGAAGCCGCCATCCGGGTTGAGCACGCCCTCCGTCACGACACCCTGCCCCTCGCGGAACAGGTCCGGCAGCAGGCCGGTGTAGCTCACATTGATCTCGCCGCCGCCGTCGGTGACGACGAAGCGCACGGTCTGCCCGCCGGGCTTGACGATGGAGCCTTCCTTGACGAGCCCGCCAAGACGCATGCGGGTGCCCGGCGCGATGCCCATCTCGGCGATGTCGGACGGCGAGCGAAAGAACACGATGGTGTCGCGCATGGCGAACAGCACCAGCCCCAGCGCCGTGCCCAGCACCGCGAGCCCTCCGGCGATCAGCGTCAAACGGCGCTGCTTTCTCGTCATTGCCCGCTCTCCCCGTCCGGACGTGAGGCCGGTTTAGCCGGCGCTTCTTCTTTGATCTGCAAATCGGCCGCCAGCGCGTCAAGGGCGCGCACGGCGGGCGTGTCGGCGGCGAAACGCGACCGCGCCGCAGCCAGCGTCCGCGACGCCTCGGCGCTGTCGCCAAGAACGGTGTAGGATCGTATCAGGCGCAGCCAGTCGTCAAGCGGCGCGCCGTCCGCCTCGATACGGGCGGCGAGCTGGGCCACCATGCCACGGATCGCCTGCATGCGCTCCTCGGGCGCGAGGCCGGCGATGACCTGCCCCGCCTCGGAACGCGTCGGGTCATCGAGCGCCGCGATCCGCGCCGTCACCATGCCCCGCCAGGGCGCATCGACCGGCGCGCCGTCCACCAGCTCGCGCAGACGCGCCAGCGCGCCCGCGCGGTCGCCGTCCTGATCGGCGGCGACGGCAAGGTAATAGATAGCCTTGACGTTGTCGGCATCGAGCGCAAGCGCGCGCTCGAAGGCGGAGCGCGCATCGGCGCTGACCACACCGTCGCCGGCCATCGTCACGGCCTCGCCGAGATCGGCGAGCCTGTTCCCGGTCGCCCCGTTCAGCCGCACGGCCTCGCTGAAGGCGCGCACCGCATCGTTGAAGCGGCCGGCGCGCATGTAGATGGGGGCGAGCACTTCCCAGCCGCGCCCGTCCTCGGGCTGGCGCGCCAGGTGCCCTTCCACCCGCGCCACCGCCTCGCCAAGGTTGAGCGCGCGCGGATCGTCCACCGCCATGCGCGCCGACAGCGGGGCGCCGGACACATCGGGACGACCGAGCGCGCCGTAAAGGGTGAGCGCGACGAGCGGAATGGCGGAAATCGCGATGGTGGACGCCGCGCGCCTGCGGCGCAGCGCCGGTTCACCTTTCTGGTCGCCGTCAGCGGGTTCATCGGCGACGGCGCGCAACAGGCGCCGGCTGGCCTCGGTGCGGGCGGCCTCGCCCTCCGCAGCCGGCATGAGCCCACGCGCCACCTCGCGATCGATGTCGGCGATCTGATCGCGGAAAAAGGCCGCGTCATCGACGACGCCCGCCGCCGGCCGCGTCTTGCGCGACAACGGCAGCAGCACCGCGAGAAC
Organism: uncultured Chelatococcus sp.; assembly: GCA_937863995.1. GTDB lineage: Bacteria > Pseudomonadota > Alphaproteobacteria > Rhizobiales > Beijerinckiaceae > Pseudochelatococcus. The sequence goes on along the minus strand of CALMIK010000073.1, from coordinate 6,164 downwards.
GGCTGCACCTGTCATTAGAGCAAATAAAAACCAGATGGTCATGCGCCTCTCATATCATCAGCTTCGCGCGCGTGCTGATAAAAGTCGGCGGCGACATTTGGTCACGGGCCCTGCGCGCCGGGCCGAATGTCGAGCGGCGCGGCGGGCGCGGGCTGCTGACGTTGAACCGGCGGCTCCGGATGGGGCCGCGCCGGAGGTGCGGATTCGGGGACAGGCCGGACTTTGGCCGCCTCTCTCGCCAGTGCCTCGCGCTCCTGCGCTTCCAGCTCCAATGCGTGACGTTTCTCGGCCTCGCGTTTTTCAGCTTCGCGCGCGAGGCGTTCCTGTTCGGCCGCGAGGCGCGCTTTTTCCGCCTCTTGCCGCGCGCGCTCCTCGCGCTCGCGACGGGCCTTTTCGATGCGGTCGCGCGCCTCCGCCTCCAGCCGCTCGATGCGGTCCAGCTCGCGGGTGAGGCCGATGGCGGCCAATCCGTTGGCGATGCTGCCGGCTTCCACCTGCCGCACAGGCGCGTCCAACGGTCCGCGCCACACCACGACCGCCTGCGGCAGCGCGCCGCTCCAGCCTTCCGGAACCTGGGTCGCGGCGAGATGGGCGCGGGCGTCGAGGGCGAGCTTGGCGAGATCGAAGCCGCCGCTGACGCCGGCGCGCGCCTGCGCCGAATCGAGCGTGAGCGGACCGAACCGGAGCGTGCCGCTGGCCAGCGTCAGCGGCACGGCCAGATCCGCGACGGGCCACGCGCCCTTGTCGAGTTCGCCGGCCAGCCGCGCCGCCACCTCTTTGGGATCGACCTCCACCGTCGCGCCGCCGGAGAGCGCGGCGAGCGTGCGCGTCATCGCGCCCGGATCGAGGCCGGGCACCGAGGAACGAGCGATGCGCCATTCGCCGCCGCCGGCGAGATTGGCGACCAGCCCGGCGACGCTCTCGGCGGAAGCGCCGAATTCCAGCTTGCCCGTGGCGTCCCCCGCCAGCGGCTGGCGCGCCAGCGTCGACAGCGGCATCCGGTCCACCGCCACGCCGCCGCGCAGGTTGACCTGCGCGCCAAGCCGCCGCAGCACGATCTCTGCCTGCGCCCGCCCGCCGCCTTCCAGGCCGGCGTCGGCGATGGCGAGCGTCAGCGTTTCCGGTGCGATGTCGATCCGCACGGGTGCGTCGGCCAGCGCCAACGCAGGCGTGACGGCAAGCCGCTTCACCTTGAGCGTCAGCGCGCCCTCCGGCAACGCCGGCGCATCGCCGAGCCGCCGCGACGACCATACCTGCCCCGGCTGCGGCCGCGCGTCGGGACCGAGCACGAACGCCAGCAGATCCGGCAGCGCGAGCCTGTCCAGCGCGATCTCGCCGCTCAGGCCCGTCTCCCCGGCGGAGAGCCTGCCGGCGACCGGATTACCGGCCACGACGCCCGTCAGTTCCTCGACGGCGAGCGCGCCGGGCCGCCATTGCAGCGCCCCCGCGAGCGACGCGGCGACCGGCTCGCCGTTGGCCGGCAGCGGCCAGCCGAACTGCGCCGCGAGCGCGCCGGCATCAAGGGTTTCAAGCTGGACCGGGCCGGACAGAGAGGGGCCGTCCCTGTCGCCGCGCCACTGGCCGTCGAGCACGGCGCGTCCCGATGCGGTGGAAAGGCTGGCGCGTCCCTTCATCGCGGCGAAAGTATTGCCGCGCGCATTCACCGCGAATTCGGCAGGCGCCGCCGTAGCGCCCGCGCTCGAACCGCCGTCGCCGAGCCCGAGCTGGCGCAGCAGGCTGCCGGCATCGGGCGAGGCGAGACGCAGATCGACGACGGCGCGATCGCCCGCATCGCCCGTGGGGTCACTGACGATCTGCCCGTCGATGAGGGTGCGCGCCGCGCTGCCCTTCACCACCGCGACCAGCGGGCTGCCCGCCCCCGGCCGCGCGACGGACGCGTCGAGTTTCAGCGGGCCGAGCGCCGGCGCGGCGCGCGCCAGCGCGTCCCCGAGCGATGCCGGCAGCAGCGAGCGGTAAAGCGCCAGCAGCGCGGCGGGGTTTCGCGCCTCCATGGCAGCGGCGATGCGCCCGCCCTCGTCGCCCAGATGGCCGGAAGCCGAAACGCGCGCGCCGCCCGGATCGGTCAGCTCGAACCGTGTGATGGTGATGCCGTCGGCAGCGGTGGAAAAATGCGCCGCGATCGTGCGGCCCTCGGAGGGCGCGGCGGCGCCGAGACGCAGCCGCCGCGCCTCCAGCGCCACGTCCAGATCGACGCCGCTGCCGGCGATCCGCATGGGATCGAGACGCGGCAGCGCCTCGAGATCGAGGCCCTGAAGCACCAGCCGCGCATCGGCGCGCGCCCTTTCGCCCTCGGTGGCGTGGATGTAATTGAGGTCGCCCGACACAGCCTTGTCGGCGGCGGAAGCATCGAGATCGCGCACGGCGATGCCGGCGGGCGTCGCCTCGAAATGGCCACGCACGGCCAGCCCCGGCCAGTCGCGCACGGTCTGGCTGAGGCGCAGCATCAGGCCGAGCTCATCGATGCTCGCGGCTTGCGCCGCCGCATCCTTCAGGGCGTTGGCGAGACGGCCGGCATCGCCCGCTGCGAAGGCGACCGTACCGGCAACACGGGGGCCTGCGTCGATCGCGCCGTCCGTGACCGCGATCCGGCCACCGCCCGGCAACGCCAGCTCGGCGCGCGGCATCGACACGGTGAAGCCCTGCGCGGCGGGCTCGGTGAGCAGCCGCACGGACGCCGCGCCGAACTCCTCCCCGGCATAGGCGAGGCTGCCCACGGCCAGCGACAGGTCGAGCGGCAGGCCGCCGAGCAGCCGCCGCGCGGATGCCGCGCCAGTGGCCTCTCCACCCGCCAGCGCCGTCGCGAGCGGGCGGATGTCCAGCCGCCGAGCGTTGAGATCAAGCACCGCGCGCGGCAGGCCGCCCCCGAGCAGCGCGCGAAGGTCGGCGCTTCCCGTGCCATTGAGCAATAGCGCGCCCGTGCCCTCGCCGGAACGGATTTCGACGTTGGACGCGCTCAGCGCCAGCCCGGCGCTGGCCACATCGGCGGTGGCGGTGACGCGCTGCTCCTCGTCCTCATCGATGGCTCGCGGCAACGGCAGCGACAGCGTGACCCGGCCGGCGACGCCAGGCTTCTCGCCCGGTTCGACGTGGCCGTCGAATTCGGCCTGCGCACCCATTGCCTTGTCGCCCGCGCGCAACTTCAGCCGCAGCCGCCCGGCGGCGTCGGGAGCGCCGGTGCCGGCATTGAACGTGTAGCGCCCCTGGCTGCCCTCGATGCGCCAGGGACCCGCGAGCGAAGGCGCGCTCGCGGAAGCATCGATCGGCCCGATGACGTGCTCGCCCGCCGCACCCGCCACGCGAATGGTTCCCTGCTCGATGTCGAGACGAGCGATCCCGGCGGATTCGATACCCCGGATCGGCGCCCGCACCGGGGCGGGCAGTCGGACCGCGCCGTTCCCGTCGACGGCGATGCGCAGCGTGGGACGCATGAGCCGGGCGCTGTTCACCTCGATGCGGCCACTGATGAGCGGCGGCGCCTCCAGCGCCACGTCGAGCCCCTCAGCCGTCAAAACCGGCTTTTCGCCGCCCACCGAGATCTGTTCCAGCACCAGCCGGGGCGTCGGCAACAGCCGAACGGTGATGGCGCCCTGCGTATGAACCTCGACGCCGAACGCCTGCCCGAGCGCCGCCTCGACTTCCGTCCGGCGCGACTGCCAATCGATGAAATACGGCACCGCCAGCGCCGCACACAGCACGGCGACGAGCAACACCGCGACAATACTGAACAGATCGCGCACCCTGACCAGACCCAACACTTGCGCCGCATCCGGCCCGCGAGCCGGAAGACGCCCTGCGATTCACCCCCGGCGAGCCCCGGGCGGCCGAAAAATTCCGTTCGGCCGAAAGGTGTTCCCGCGCTCGCGAGGACACCATCGATGTTTATGCACACCAGCGCCCTCGGGCAATGACTTTGCAGTGACACGGCCATAGTTTCGACCATCTGATGCGCACGATTTCGCCACGCGGCGCGCGGGGCTTCCGTTCGCATCATGGCAGCCATCCGCTGGGGGTCGTTGTCATGGGCGGGCCGGCGCGCCACCATATGTACCATCGCGGGAGCAGATCCCGCGCGCGCCGAATTTCGTGGAGCCTGATTTCATGCGTGCCGAGAACGCCCAACCGATCCGCCTCGAAGACTACCGGCCGACCGACTACCTGATCGACACCGTCGAGCTGACCATCAGGCTGCACCCGACCGACACCCGCATCGTCTCGCGCCTGTCGCTGCGCCCCAATCCGGCAGGCAAGCCCGGCGCTCCCCTCGCACTCGACGGCGACGAGCTGAAACTCGTCGCGATCAGCATCGACGGCGCGCCGCTGGCAGCCGGCGCCTACACGGCGCACGAAGCCGGCCTCACCGTGGCCAGCCCGCCGCAGCGCCCCTTCGTCCTCACCATCGAAACCGCCGTCGATCCGACCGCCAATACCAAGCTGATGGGGCTCTACCGGTCGAACGGCGTCTATTGCACCCAGTGCGAGGCGGACGGCTTCCGCCGCATCACCTATTTCCTCGACCGGCCGGACGTGCTGTCCGTCTACACCACGCGCATCGAGGCCGATGCCGCCACGCCGCTCCTGCTGGGCAACGGCAACCGCCTGGAAGCCGGCGCCCTCGCCAATGGGCGCCACTTTGCCGTGTGGCACGACCCCTTCCCCAAGCCGAGCTATCTTTTCGCCATCGTCGGGGGCGATCTCGACCACGTCGAGGAAGCGTTCACCACAGCCAGCGGCCGCGATGCGACGATTGCCGTTTACGTCGAGCGCGGCAAGCGCGAGCGCGCCCGCTACGCGCTGGACGCGCTGAGGCGTTCCATGCGCTGGGATGAGGAAGTGTTCGGCCGCGAGTACGATCTCGACGTGTTCAACATCGTCGCCGTGTCGGATTTCAACATGGGCGCGATGGAGAACAAGGGCCTCAACATCTTCAACGACAAATACGTGCTCGCCAGCGAGGACACCGCCACCGATGGCGACTACGCCAACATCGAGGCCATCATCGCGCACGAGTATTTCCACAACTGGACCGGCAACCGCATCACCTGCCGCGACTGGTTCCAGCTCTGCCTCAAGGAAGGGCTCACCGTCTTCCGCGACCAGGAATTCTCTTCCGATGCCCGCTCGCGCCCGGTCAAGCGCATCAGCGACGTGCGCCTGCTGCGCTCGGCCCAGTTTCCCGAGGACGCAGGCCCCCTCGCCCATCCGGTGCGACCGCGCGCCTACAAGGAAATCAACAACTTCTACACCGCCACCGTCTACGAGAAGGGCGCGGAGCTGATCCGGGTGCTGAAAACCCTCATCGGCGGGCAGAACTTCCCCCCCGGCATCCGTCTCTATTTCGCCCGCCCCGACCGCACCGCCCCCCCCATCCCGGGCACTGCGGGAAAGCCGCGGTCGTTCTCGCCCCCTAGCCGGACCAGCAGAACGCGGCGGCCGATGCACCACTAGGCTATCCTCGGTTCACCGATGGCGCAGCCATGCCGCCAGCGGTAAAATGACGCGACGCCTCGAACTGGTTGTTAACAGTGTTAACTTAGCAGTGATTACATACAAGCGGACGAGAGGGCGTCAAGGGGACGAAATGGGTTTTTCTAGCAAGGCGGCTGCGACAAAGACGCCTTCCCGCAAGGCGCGGGGCGAGGGCTACACGCCGCGTGACGAGATCCTGGCTGCCGCCAAGGCGCTGTTCCTGGAGGAGGGGGTGCGCGCCACGACGATCCGGCGCATCGCCGAGCGCGTCGGCGTGTCGGCGCCGGCTTTGTATTTGTATTTCAAGGACAAGGACGCGATTCTGATCGAGTTGTGCGATCGCATCTTCGCGCGCCTGCTGGCCCGGCTGGAGGAGATCGAGCGCGAGCCGCTGCCGGCCGGCCAGCGCCTGCGGCGCATGGGCGAGGCCTATATCCGCTTCGGGCTGGAGCACCCCGACGAGTATCGCATCACGTTCCTCGAAGCCACGGCGCCGGAGCCGGTGCGCTATACCGGGCATCGCACCGACACCAGCGACCTCAGCCGGCCCGGCGCCAAGGGTGCCCTGGTGTTCAGCAAGATCGTGCAGGTCTACGAGGCGGTGGCCAAGGAAGGCATCCGGCTGCCGTACCCGCCGGTGACCTGTGCCGAGCTGAGCTTCCTGGCCTGCCATGGCC
>CALMIK010000072.1 GCA_937863995.1 uncultured Chelatococcus sp. | reverse complement strand
GCGGACACCGTGCGCGCCCTGCTCGACGAGCTGCGCCAGGACTGGCAGGGCCGCGGCGTGCAGCTGGCCGCGCTGGCCACCGGCTGGCGGTTCCAGAGCACGCCGCAGATGGCGCCCTACCTCGAGCGGCTCAGTCCCGAGAAGCCGCCGCGCTACTCCCGCGCGCTGATGGAGACGCTGGCGATCATCGCCTACCGGCAGCCGGTCACCCGCGGCGACATCGAGGAAATTCGCGGCGTGACCGTGTCCTCGCAGCTCGTGAAGACGCTCGAGGAGCGGGGCTGGGTCGAGGTCATCGGGCACAAGGACGTGCTCGGGCGCCCCGAGCTGCTCGGCACCACGCGGCAGTTTCTCGACGATCTCGGGCTGCGCTCGCTCGGCGAGCTGCCGCCGCTGCTCGAGCCCGGCCAGACCCCGGGCGCGGTCGAGGCGATCGCGCAGCGGGTCATCGAGTTCGCCGGCGAAGGCGCGCAGCAGGCGCTGCTGCAGCCCGACGAGGCGACGGGCGCACAGCCGGTGTCGGTCGACGCGATGGTCGACGCGGCCACCGGCCCCGAAACCGACGCGGCCATCGATCCCGGCGCCGTCGAGTCGACTGCGGCCGAGTCCGAGTTCCTGGCCGACCGGGCCGAATCACAGGCGGCCGAGGCCGAGCTTTCAGGACAGGGCGTCCTCGAGGGCAGCAGCGAGACTCCCGTCGACACCGATACGCCCGCCGAGGCCGAGCTTCCGGCCACGCGCGACCAGGCAGCCGACGCCTGAGCACGGCGACGTCGCCAACCCGATACAACGAATCCGACGAGGGCCTTCCATTGAACAGCGAACATCCGAGCGAGGGCCGCCAGGACGCCGCGGTGGCCGATTCCGAGCCGCCGACCCCGCGCGCCGCGGCTGAACAGGCTGCGCAGCCGTCTGCTTCGGCGCAGGGCGCCGGCGAGGCGGCCACGGCGAGTGGCGACGCCGGCAGCGGCGAGCCCGCGGACGGCCGCGAGCCGCGCACCCCCAGGAACATGTTCAATCGCCGTCGCGGCGGCCGGTCCGGCTCGCGGCGCGGACGCGGCGGCCGACGCGACGACGGCGAGAGGCCCGAGGGCGACACGGCCGACGCAGCCGGCACCTCCGGTGAGAGACCTGCGGCGCCGCGCGGCGGCGCTGACTCTCCGAAACAGGCCACCGACGCGGCGGCGGACCGCCCGGCTGCCGATGCCGAGCCGCTGCCCGCGTACGCGAGCGGCGCCGCGATCGGCCTCGACGCCGCCGACCCGCGCAAGCGCGGGCCGCGCCGTGCGGCGACCGAAGACCAGCCGAAGCTGCACAAGGTGCTTGCCGACGCCGGGCTCGGCTCGCGGCGCGACATGGAAGAACTCATCCTGGCCGGCCGCGTGTCGGTGAACGGCCAGCCGGCGCACATCGGCCAGCGCATCGGCCCGACCGACCAGGTGCGCGTCAACGGCCGCGCGATCAGCCGACGCGCTGCGCCGGCGGCACCGCGCGTGTTGCTCTATCACAAGCCGTCCGGCGAGATCTGCACGCGTGACGATCCCGGCCAGCGGGCAACGGTGTTCGAGCGGCTGCCCAGGCTGAAGGGCGCGCGCTGGGTCGCCGTCGGACGCCTCGACTTCAACACCGAAGGCTTGCTGGTGTTCACGACGTCGGGCGACCTTGCCAACAAGCTGATGCATCCACGCTACGGCTGGGAGCGCGAATACGCGGTCCGGGTGCTCGGGCGCATTGGCGACGAGGCCCGCGAGGCCCTGCTGGCGGGCGTGCAACTCGAGGACGGGCCGGCAAAGTTCGCCGCCCTCGAAGATCTCGGCGGCGATGGCGCCAATGCCTGGTACCGGGCGGTCATCGCCGAGGGCCGCAACCGCGAGGTGCGCCGGATGTTCGAGGCGGTGGGGTTGACCGTCAGCCGGCTGGTGCGCCTGCGCTTCGGGCCGCTGGCGCTGCCACGAGGGCTCGCTCGCGGCCGCTGGATCGATCTGGACGAGGCCGAGGTCCAGGCGCTGGCGCAGGCGATCCGGCGCGCGGGACCCGCCGGGGCCGAGGCTGCGACCGAAGGCGGCCGGCGCGCGGGCGAGGCCGCCGACGAACACGAAGCCGACGACGATCGTCCGACGCCCGGGCCGATGCGCGAGGCGTCGAGTGCGGCGTTCGAGGACGCCCGCGGGGCGGACGACGACGAGTGGGACGACGAAGACCCGGCCGACTCGATCGGCAACCGGGCCTTGCCCGTTGCTGCCGAGGCGGCCCACGATCCGATGGACGACGACGAGTGGCAGCCGCAGTCGGCCAACGCGCACCTCGAGGGCATCACGCGAGCCGTGCGCAAGGGCGACGGCGCGCAACCGGCCGGGGCGAAGCGCGGCGGTTTCGGCAAGGCGCGCGGCCGCGCGCCGCGCGGCGCCACCTTCACCGGACCGATGGATACCGGCAGGTCGGGGGGGATCACCGTCGGCTTCGGGGGCTTCGGACAGATGCTCGAAAGCCCACTTGCGATAAATCTTATAGCGCTCATCCAGCTTGGCACAGAAGGAAACGGGATCTTCATCGGTCCCAACCAGTTCAACAATTTTTTGCCGCGCCCGTGCCATGTGTTCCTGGTCTTTAAGCAGGATGCGCAAGGTATTGCCTAAATCGAGAAAAATAGCATCAATATTCGTTTGCATTGCATCCATCTCTCAGTCAGTTGGGTGTGATGTGAACATCCATAAAAAGTCGCTTGATTTGCAAATGATTCCGTCAGGATATGTTGGACTCCAGCTCACGAGCCGGAAAAATATCCAGCAAATCCTTGATTTCTCGGATGGTGTAATCCGGTTTGACTTCACCAGTAGGCGGTTCTTTAGCCAGTGTTTCAGGTTCCAGGAGCAGGATCATCATCCCGTAACCAGCCGCCCGGGTGCCCTCCACGTCACGGACAGGATTATCACCAACGTAAACACATTTAGTTGGCTCGACCCCAACTCTCCGCGCGGCTTCCCAGTAAATTTCCGGGTTGGGTTTACGTATCCCAACTTTCGATGAAAGCACAACTGCCTTGAAATATTCCGTGAGACCGTATTCTTCAAGATAATCCGGGATTTCGGTCTCGGTAATGGTGTTTGCAATAATCCCGAGGATATAACCGCGCCGGTTCAATTCCAGCACCGTTTCCTTGACGTCATCACGCGGAACCCGGCGGCCATCGCAATCGCGCCACAGGCGGGTGAGTTTTCCAGAAAGTGGCGCAATTTTTTCAGCCGGGAAATCCGGAAGCATCCATTTTGTCCACATTTCCTTTTCGGATGCCTCGATCAACTGCTCTTTAGCCTGCTTTCGCAAGACCGCGTATCTTTTCTCAAGCATTTCGACAAAAGCATCAGGGACCATGGATGTGCCCGTCAGTTCGGCAATTTGCTTCCGGGACTGAGCTGTAAATTCAGGGTCTTTGAGTACGATCCGCAGGGTATTGCCAACATCCAGGAAAATGGCTTCGATCTCAGGTTTCATTGTGTCTCATCCACCTTTCAAGCGGAAATGGGGTTGGGGTAACTTTCAAAATATTCATTTTTGAAATATTGCTTTCATTTTGTCTATATTACGACAAATTTCCAGATTTTGCAAGAGCACTTTCAAAATAGTATTGACATTTGTTTCCAACCTGTGTAAACTTGAAATGCACACGTGTGCAAAGCGGAGAAGTAACCAAAATGGCTGTCACAATTAAGGATATTGCGAAGCAAGCCGGAGTTTCACATGCAACCGTTTCACGGGCTTTGCATGCCAGCTCGCTGATTTCTGTTGAAACCAGCGAGCGCATTCGACAAATTGCTGCAGAACTGGGCTACCAACCATCCGTAGCCGCCCGAAGTTTGAAAACGAACCGTTCCCAGGTTCTCGGTGTCATTCTCAGCCACATTGCCGACCCGTTTTTTAGCGAAATATTGCAGGGTATCGATGAAGTCGCGCAACAAAGTGGCTACAGTCTCTTCATTGCCGCTTCGCAACATAATTTGGCGAGGGAACGAGCCATTGTCAAAACCATGCGGGAACATCGTGTTGATGGTGTCATCATATGTTCGACCCCTTTTAGCGTCGAACAAAGTCAGCTTTTGCTTTCATATAACACACCCATTGTGGTTATCAACAACCAGTCATCTGAAGATTATCGCTATTCGATTTATCATGATGACCTCTACGGCAGCCAGCAGGTGACCCAGCACTTGCTTGACATGGGACATACGCGCATCGCATATCTTGGAAGCGCACTTTCAGGGCACACCAATAACCAGCGCTTATCTGGCTACAAGGAACGGATGCAAGTCTCGGGATTGTCCATACCAGAAGGTTTTATTTACGAAGTGCAGGGAAACGATCCGGAAACAGGCCGGGCGGCGATTGAACATTTTCTTGCCTTGCAGGAACGCCCAACAGCAATTTTCTGTTTCAATGATATGCTGGCGACAGGAGTTTTGCAGGGATTG
>CALMIK010000071.1 GCA_937863995.1 uncultured Chelatococcus sp. | reverse complement strand
GGGTCTATCTCGACATCGGCAAGTTCGGCGGCCTCGCCGAGACCATGGACGAGGCCATCCGCTACCCGATCCGCACCACGCGCGACGGCGAGACCACCGAGGACTGCATCCTCGCCGGCCCGACCTGCGATTCGGCCGACGTGCTCTATGAGAAGACGCCCTACCCGCTGCCGGTCAGCCTCGCCATCGGCGACAAGGTGCTGATCGAGGGTACGGGCGCCTACACCACGACGTATTCGGCAGTTGCCTTCAATGGCTTCCCGCCGCTGAAGTCCTATCACATCTGACTTTGCCGCGAACGTAACCATTCGTTTTTCCGGCTGCCCGGCCGCGCCTGCGCGCGCCGGGCGGGGAGGAACTTGTCATGTTCATCATTCGGGATGAAATCTCCGCCGACATCGTCGCGCGGGAAACGTTGCTCGACACCTGCTTCGGCGACAGCCGTTTCGCCAAGACCAGCGAGCGGCTGCGCGAAGGCCGTCTGCCGGCAGCGGGGCTGGCTTTCACCGCAGTCTCCGCGGGCAGTGACGCCAGCGAGCGGCTGATCGGAACCGTGCGGCTATGGAGCGTGTCCGCGGGCCGTCAGCGTCCCGCGCTGCTGCTGGGGCCGCTCGCCGTCGATCCGGACTGCCAGTCGATGGGGCTTGGCGGCGCGCTGATGCGTCACGCCATCGCCACGGCCGGCGCGCTGGGCCATGGCGCCATCCTGCTGGTTGGCGACGCGCCCTATTACGCGCGTTTCGGCTTCAACACCGCCCTTGCCGAGGAACTGTGGATGCCTGGCCCCTTCGCGCGCGAGCGCTTTCTGGGGCTTGAGCTGCAAGCGGGCTCGCTCAAGGGCGCGCAGGGCATCCTTCGCGCCACGGGCAGGCGCGTGCCCGTCACCGTCGAGGCAATGGCGCGGGCAGCGTAAGCTGTCCGCTCACCGACCACCGAGCGCCCGGTACACCTTGGTGCCGGCGCGCCCGGTTTCGGGCATACCGACCTGACGCTCCACATCCTTGATCGCGTCGCGCGTGACGGGGCCGATCTTGCCGTCGGCCGTGCCGATATTGTAGCCCCGCGCCAGCAACAGTTTCTGCAACTCCAGCCGCTGCGCCCGCGTCAACCCCGGATCGTCGGTGGGCCAGGGCGTGCGCAGCGGCGGATAGCCGGCGAGCCTGTCGGCGAGATGCGAGATGGCGAGCGCGTAGGATTCGGCCTGATTGTAGGAATAGATCGCGTCGAAGTTGCGGAACACCAAAAAGCCCGGTCCGTTGACGCCAGCCGGCAGCAGCAGGCCGGCCTGCCCCGCGCCGGACAGCGGACGCCCGTCCGCGCGCACGACGCCACGGCTGGACCATTCGGCGATGCCCGCCTTGTTGCGCCGCCCCGTAGGCCCCTTGTATCCGGCGGGCACCTTGACTTCGACCAGCCACGGCTCGCCGGTTTTCCAGCCGGCGCGCTTGAGATAATTGGCGGTGGAGCCGAGTGCATCCGGAACCGAACTGACGAGATCGCGCCGGCCATCGCCGTCGAAATCGACCGCGAGCCGCTGATAGGTGGTGGGAATGAATTGCGTCTGGCCGAACGCACCCGCCCATGAGCCGTAAAGCTTGTTGAGCTGCAGATCGCCCCTGTCGACGAGCTTGAGCGCGGCAAAGAGCTCGCCGCGCCAGAAATCCTGCCGCCGCCCGCCCTCGCACACCAGCGTCGCCAGCGCATGCGGCAGAAAATTATCGCCAGCCTCGCGCCCGAAGTCGGTTTCCACGCCCCACACCGCCGCGATCACATGGCGATCGACGCCGAACTGGCGCTCCGCCGCGCGCAGCACGCTGTCGTAGCGGCGCATCTGCGCCTGCCCGTCGGCAACCCGCTGCTCGTCGACGAGGAAGCCGAGATAATCCCAGATCGGCGTCTTGAACTCGGGCTGCACCTTGGAGAGGCGCAGCACCTTTTCATCCGGCGCGGCAATGTCGAGCGCCTGCGACACCACGGCCCGGCTGATGCCGGCGTTGATGGCGGCACTCTTGAGGTTGGCGATGCAGGCGGGAAAATTGGCCTGCGCAGGCGCTGCCCAAACACCGGCCACCGAGGTTGCGGCAGCCGCGATCAACCATTGCCGGACAACGCTCCGATCGATACGCAGCATGAATCACTCCCCGAACATCGTTCCAAGTTTCAGTCCGGGGCATTTTTAGCGCAAATGGCTAACGATTCGTTCACGCGCAGACACACAGGTCACACAGGAATGGCTCCATCGGGAAGAGCGTAAAGCGTGGGCGCGACTGTCAAGGTGCGCACCTGCGCGTCATTGACCGTGATGCCCCCCTTCACGTCGATGGTGAACCTGATGCTTTGCGTCTGCCACGGCGTCGCCTGAGGGGTTTCCATGATACCGGCAAGATGCGCGCCAATCGGATCATTCAAGGACGGAGAGAAAGGAACATAAGCCTCCACCTCGATCGCACCGTCATCGGCTTTCTCGATCAGGATATTGAAGCTGTCCTGCCCTCCCAGAGGGGCGAGATTATTCTGAAGCGGCCCGCCGTTCTTGGCCAGTGTCGCATGCATGACGAGAGCAAAGAGCTCCTGCTGGCAAGTAGACAGGATAACGTTGCGCTGTGCCTTCGAGCACCCGATATCCTTGAGCTTGCCGCAGAACTGCGTCAACGCTTCGGCCTGCACGGCGACATCGTTCCTGTTCGCTCCCTCGGGGATCGCGACCTGCTCACCGGCGACGTAGTAGTCACCCCGCGCGACATCCTTTAATATCTGATCAAAGACGGAGGTCTGAGCCTTGCCGGCGCTAACGTCGCTGGTTACTGACACGGCTTTCCGGAAGGGAAACGGTGCATCGTCCCGGCCAAGAAAGTCGTTCAGAGCCGTGACGTATTCAGAGCCCAAGGAGCCTTCATCGCCCGCGGCATCCATGACTGCATGTCTTTTCCCTACTTCCGCACGGCAGACATTGTCCAGCTCCCCGCGAAGATAGGAAGAAACGCCTCTAATGCTAATGCCCTTCAACGGAATCCGAGCCAGATCTCCGATCGCCATCGTCCCGTTCAGGTCTTGATCGTATTGGATGTCGAAGCCTTCCTTGCGGGAGGGCTCTGCCTTCTCCCGAATGCCGAGGAAGCACAAGACCTTATCCCTGTTATCCAGCGTATCCATATGAAGGCTGGCCAGTGGCCTGACCATCTGCGGCCGGATTTCATTTGGGAAGCAATCCAGAATCGCGCTGACTTTCTCAACATCCTGATTCTGAGCGAGGATCTTGAATTCCGCCCCTTGCAGGAAGAACTCGAGAGGGTCATCCCCCTCATCGCCGATAACGAGTTTGGCGCCCGGAGCTGCGTTATCCGCAGACGGCTTCAGCGAAAGCTTTTCCTTGCATCCTTCGTCTGCAAGATCCCTCAAGCGCGCGAACGCGACCAGCTTGGCGGAATCATCAATATCGGGACTTGCCAAATCGAAAAGCAACGTTCTGGCTTCGTAACGATTTGAGTTAAAGTAGCTTAAAATCTGGTCAATCTTCTTTTGAAGATAGCCCCAAACACCGCCACTCTCGATTTGCTCCGCAACTTTCTTGAAATGAGCGATCTCGAAACCATCAGATTGAGATATCGCGCTAGTTGCGTTCCCGATTACGCCAGCCATTATCGAATTCCTTCACAGTAAAATTAAAGCAATATGACTTGCATGTTACCACAACGCAATTGAGAGTCGAGGCCGTTGTTTTGCCTTTTTCCCGGCGCGCGGAATACCATTGGCGGACCTCATGTTGGAGGCAAAAAACGACCGTCTTCTGCTATCCTGATGCCACAATTAGCGCTCACTTATCCATGCTGACCTGCTTCGGCAAGCGAGGTTGTTTCGCGACATCCTTTCATAGGTTGCCGCCGCCTTTAACCTGCCGGCTACTCCGCGGTGAGGCTGTGGATAAATTCTGGGGCGAAGGCAGCCCACGACGCCCGCATCGCTGCACTTACTTCAGCAAACACACGCAACGCGTAACGGCGGCTGCATTTATGCGCCACTTTTCACGACCGTGTTAACCAAGTGGTAACCATACTGGCGCCAAATGTTAACAGAGCAGAAACCCTGAAGAAGCGCCGTGACCCAGCAAGCTACCCTCCCCGCCGCGCCGGCTGCCCAGGCGAAACGTCCCACGATCCGCTTTCGCGGCCGGTCGTTTCTCGCCCTGCTGCTGTCGCCGGAAGCGCCTCTCGACATCTGGTTCGAGGAGCTGACGAGCCTGATCGATCGCTCGCCCGGCTTTTTCGGCGCGCGCGCCGTGATTCTGGACGTGTCGAACCTCGATCTGGACCGGCAGGGCCTCATCGACCTGCTCGCCCAGCTCGGCGAGCGGCGCATTCAGGTGATGGGCATCGAGGGCGCCAAGGAATCGTGGCTCGGCCCCGGCTTCCCGCCGCTGGTGCGCGGCGGCAAGCAGGTCAACGACGTCGACGTGCCGGCCCCCGCCCCCGCCCCCGCTCCCGCGCCTGCAGCCGTTTCCGAGCAGGCGGACGAGACCGCCGACGCCGGTGAGTCCACCCCTGCCGCTGCGCAGCCGGAAGCCACGCCCATCGCCATGTCGTCGGAACCGGCTCGGCTGTCGCTCGTGGTCGATCAGCCGGTGCGTTCGGGCCAGTCGATCACCTTCCCGCAGGGCGACGTGACCATCATCGGCTCGGTCGCCTCGGGCGCGGAAGTGATCGCGGGCGGCTCCATCCACATTTATGGCGCGCTGCGCGGACGGGCGCTGGCGGGCTGCGCCGGACACGCCTCCGCCCGCATCTTCTGCAACAAGCTCGAAGCCGAGCTCGTCGCCATCGACGGCCTCTACAAGACGGCAGAGGCGCTCGACAATCAATTCCGCGGACAAGCCGTCCAGATATGGCTCGATGGCGACGCGATCAAAATCGCGCCAATCAACTGAAGAGGGAAAAAGCGATGACCAAGGTTCTGGTCGTGACATCGGGTAAAGGCGGCGTCGGCAAGACGACGTCGACGGCCGCCCTCGGAGCGGCGCTGGCCCAGACGGGGCAGAGCGTGGTCGTGGTCGACTTCGACGTCGGCCTGCGCAACCTCGATCTGGTGCTGGGCGCGGAACGGCGGGTCGTGTACGACCTCATCAACGTGGTTCAGGGCGAGGCGAAGCTGGCGCAGGCCCTTATCCGCGACAAGCGCGTCGAGACGCTGTCGCTGCTGCCCGCCTCGCAGACCCGCGACAAGGACTCGCTCACCGAAGAGGGCGTCGACCGTGTCATCGCGGAACTGAAGGAAAAGTTTGACTGGGTGATCTGCGACAGCCCGGCCGGCATCGAGCGCGGGCCGACCCTCGCCATGCGCCACGCCGACGTCGCGGTGGTCGTCACCAACCCGGAAGTGTCGTCCGTGCGCGACTCCGACCGCATCATCGGCGTGCTCGATTCCAAGACGCTGAAGGCCGAAAAGGGCGAGCGAGTCGAAAAGCACCTGCTGCTCACCCGCTACGACGTGGGCCGCGCCGAGCGGGGCGAGATGCTCAAGGTCGAGGACGTGCTCGAAATCCTCTCGATCCCGCTGATCGGCATCATTCCCGAAAGCGACGAAGTGCTGCGCGCCTCCAACCTCGGCTCGCCAGTCACCATCAGCAACCCGACGAGCGCGCCGGCCCGCGCCTACCTCGACGCGGCACGGCGCCTGCGGGGCGAGACGGTGGAAATCACCGTTCCTTCCGAGCGGAAGGGGCTGTTCAACAAGCTGTTCGGACGGAGGGCGGCATGAGCTTCTTCAAATTCTTCAGCCGCCGCACCTCGGCGCCAGTGGCGCGTGAGCGGCTTCAGATCCTGCTCGCTCACGAGCGCGTCTCCACCGGCCAGTCGGACCTCGTCGCGTTGCTGCGCGAGGAAATTCTCGCCGTCATCGCCAAGCACATCCACGTGGACAGCGATAAGGTCAAGGTGACGATGGACCGGGGCGACGCCGTGTCGACGCTCGAGGTGGATATCGAGATTCCGTCGCACATCGCCCCCACCGCAACTGCCAACGCGGCGGCGAACGACAAGTCGGACGCAGCCAAGGCCGGCGCGAGCACTGTAGCAGCCGCCAAGGCCAAGCCTGCCGAGAAGATCGCCGCCAAGGCTCCCACGACCACGAAGGCAAAACCCGCAGGTGCCTTGACGCGCTCGGCAAGCGCCTGAGCGCACCCGCCGGGCGCGCCCGCAGACGCGGACCGGAGAGGCAAGGCATGCACGAGCGGATTATCGGCCTCTACGACGAAAACGCCGCCGAATGGGACAGGAAGCGCGGGCAAGGGTTCGAGCCCAGACAATCATCTGAGCCCGGATCAGCGGCGGAAGAGCTCGCCGAAGGCCGGCTTATGGAACGGGCGTGGCTCGAGCGCTTCCTCGCCCCGCTTCCGGCCCGCAGCGCGATCCTCGATATCGGCTGCGGCACCGGCGTCCCGATCGCGCGATACCTGAGCGGGCTCGGCCATATGGTGACGGGCGTGGATTCCTCGCCATCGATGATCGCCATCGCCGGCCGGCGCATGCCCGACAATGAGTGGATCGTCGCCGACATGCGCGCGCTCGATCTGGGCCGGCGTTTCGACGGCCTGATCGCCTGGCACAGCTTTTTCCATCTGACGCAGGCAGACCAGCGGGCCATGTTCGCCCGTTTCGCCTCCCATGCCGCCCCCGGCGCCATGCTGCTTTTCACCAGCGGCCCCGCGCACGGCGAGGCGATCGGCGAATGGATGGGCGAACCGCTCTACCACGCAAGCCTCGACCCGCAGGAATATCGCGCACTGCTTGCGGCAAACGGCTTCGAGGTGGTGGACCATCGCAGCGAGGATCCGAACTGCGGCGGCGCCACCGTGTGGCTGGCGCGAAGGGCGTGACGCCACCCCTACCGAAGCAAGCAGCCGGACTCAGGGACGGAACAAAGTTGCTTTACGGCGCCTTGAACCCGGCCAGCTTTGCCAACTCGCCAGCAAGAGGGTACCCACCGAGCAGTCGCTGGGCCGCGAGTTCGAGATTCATGCCGAATAGGGTTTCGGAACGGAGCGTCGCAACTGTCCGGCTGCGGATGATCGGATCGAGCGCGGCCTCGACAGTGCGTGCAGCTTGCGGAAACTGCTTCAGCGCTTCGGCCTTGTAGTCCGCAAGAACATCGGACTTGCATTCGGCAGAAGCCGCCTCATTGGCCTGAGGAGAGAATGATTTGGCCGGAGCGAAGCTATGAATACTATTCGACATTTTTAAATCTCCAAAAATACCATTGAAGTAAAAAACAAAAAATCAAATTCGCAACAATGCCACTATGTGTCAATGTTGCGGCCAAGTCAAGGCAAACTGCGACATTATTATCGCAAATGCGTCGCATGCGACGCATTCGTTCGCCAAAAGCCCGCCGTTCAGCTTGAGCGCTCCGAACGCAGCGATGGCGCAGACCGTCGCATGGAGCAGCCCATGCTGCATCCGCGGATGGAACAGCCATGGGCGGACACGTTGAAAGACACAAACCCGCGCACTGATGACAAGCATGCTTCTATCGCCACATGCCGATGCACCAGCCTGCTTCCAAGCCGGTGTCAACGCTCGCCGATACCAGTGTTCGAAAGCGTCACGCTAGCGAGGACGAGCATTTTCGCTCATCGGGCAAGGCGAAAGCTCGCCCTCCATGCACTGCCCCATGGATATTTGCCGATCGGGATAGTAACATCGCCCCAGTCAGGCTCGCGCTGCCGCCGGAAGATGAGCCGGAAGCGGGAACACACGCGGAGACAGCGAAGGAGCAAGTCGTTTAACCAATTCCGAGTTAAATCAAAAAAAATATGCGTTATCATAATGTTGGTTTCAAAAAAACCTAACACCCGTCATTTTTTGACTCTCGCCAAACAACGGGTTCTGGGTTAAAGAGCAAAAGGAAACCATCGTTCAACCGTTAGCGTCATCTGGGAGGATACGCCATGGCTGGTACAGCAAGGAAGACGACGCGCGCCGTCGAGGGCGCGGGTTCCGCGCGGCAGGCGCGTGGCAAAACCGGCGTCGCGAAAAGCGCGCCGGCACAGGCGATCATCAATCACACGCAGGAACAGGACCTCGTCGCCTACCGCGAGATGCTGCTCATCCGCCGGTTCGAGGAAAAGGCCGGCCAGATGTACGGCATGGGCCTGATCGGCGGTTTCTGCCACCTCTACATCGGGCAGGAAGCGGTCGTCATCGGCATGCAGCTGGCGCAGAAGGAAGGCGACCAGGTCATTACCGCCTACCGCGACCACGGTCACATGCTGGCCACCGGCATGGAGGCGCGCGGCGTCATGGCCGAGCTCACGGGGCGCCAGGGCGGCTACTCGCGCGGCAAGGGCGGCTCCATGCACATGTTCTCCCGCGAGAAGAACTTTTACGGCGGCCACGGCATCGTCGGCGCGCAGGTATCGCTCGGCACCGGGCTCGCCTTCGCCAACCGCTACCGGCAGGACGACGCGGTATCCGTGACCTATTTCGGTGACGGCGCGGCCAACCAGGGCCAGGTCTACGAGAGCTTCAACATGGCCGAGCTGTGGAAGCTGCCGGTCGTCTACGTGATCGAAAACAACCGCTACGCCATGGGCACGGCGGTGACGCGCGCCTCGGCGCAGACCGATTTCTCCAAGCGCGGCGTGTCCTTCAACATCCCCGGCGAGCAGGTCGACGGCATGGACTACCGCGCCGTGCTCGAGGCGGGCGCCCGCGCCATCAACTGGGCGCGCTCCGGCAAGGGGCCGTACCTGCTGGAGATGCAGACCTACCGCTATCGCGGCCACTCCATGTCCGATCCGGCGAAGTATCGCTCCAAGGACGAGGTGCAGCGCATGCGCGAGGAGCACGACCCGATCGAGCAGGTGAAGCGCCGCCTGATCGAGGACTGGAAGGTGGATGAGAGCGAGCTGAAGGCCATCGACGCCAGCGTTCGCGACATCGTCAACGATGCGGCGGATTTCGCCACCCACGATCCCGAGCCCGATGCCGCGGAGCTGTGGACCGACGTGCTGAAGTAATCAGCCGCGAAACGATCCGTTGCGCCGGCAAATATTTGCCGCGCCCAGTCCACTCTGCCTCGCCAGAATTATTCGGAACATTCCCATGCCGACCGATATTCTCATGCCCGCGCTGTCTCCGACGATGGAGAGCGGCAAGCTGTCAAAATGGCTTAAAAAAGAAGGTGATACCGTCAAGTCTGGCGACATCATCGCCGAGATCGAGACCGACAAGGCCACCATGGAAGTCGAGGCCGTCGACGAAGGTGTGCTGGCAAAGATTCTCGTGCCCGAGGGCACCGAGGAAGTCGCCGTGAACACGCCCATCGCGGTTATCGCCGGCGAAGGCGAGGATGTCACCGCCGTGGCCGCCGCGCCCACCGCCGCCGCCCCAGCCGCGCAGGCGCCCGCCGCAGCTCCGGTTGCTGCCGCCCCCGTGGCCGCTGCCGCCCCGGTCCCCGCCGCGCCGCGCGCGCCGGAGCCTGCGGCCGATCCCGAAGTGCCCGCCGGCACCGAGTTCGTCAACCAGACCGTGCGCGAGGCCCTGCGCGACGCCATGGCCGAGGAAATGCGCCGCGACGGCGACGTCTTCGTCATGGGCGAGGAAGTGGCCGAGTATCAGGGCGCCTACAAGATCACCCAGGGCCTGCTGCAGGAGTTCGGCGACCGGCGCGTGATCGACACGCCTATCACCGAGCACGGCTTCACGGGCGTTGCCGTTGGCGCGGCCTTCACCGGCCTCAAGCCCATCGTCGAGTTCATGACCTTCAACTTCGCCATGCAGGCGATCGACCAGATCATCAACTCCGCCGCCAAGACGCTCTACATGTCCGGCGGCCAGCTCGGCTGCCCCATCGTGTTCCGCGGCCCCAACGGCCCCGCGGCGCGCGTCGCGGCCCAGCACAGCCAGGATTACTCGTCCTGGTACAGCCACATCCCGGGCCTCAAGGTCATCGCGCCCTACACGGCCGCCGACGCCAAGGGCCTGCTCAAGGCCGCGATCCGCGATCCCAATCCGGTCATCTTCCTCGAGAACGAGATCCTCTACGGCCACTCCTTCCCGGTGCCCAAGCTCGACGATTTCGTGCTGCCGATCGGCAAGGCGCGCATCGCGCGCCCGGGCAAGGACGTGACCATCGTCGCCTGGTCCTACGGGCTGGTCTACGCCCATGAGGCGGCGGAAAAGCTCGCCGAAGAGGGCATCGACGCCGAGATCATCGATCCGCGCACCCTGCGCCCGCTCGACATCGACACCATCGTCGCCTCCGCAAAGAAGACGGGGCGCGTGGTCACGGTCGAGCAGGGCTGGGGGCAGTCGGGCGTCGGCTCGGAAATCGCCGCCCGCGTGCAGGAACTCGCCTTCGACTGGCTCGACGCGCCGATCCTGCGCGTGTTCGGCAAGGATGTGCCGATGCCTTACGCGGCCAATCTCGAAAAGCTCGCGCTGCCGTCCGCCAATGATGTCATCGAGGCGGTCAAGGCCGTCACCTATCGCTGAGGGAGGGGTTCATGTCCGTCAAGATTCTGATGCCTGCCCTCTCTCCCACGATGGAAAAGGGCAATCTGGCCAAGTGGCTCAAGAAGGAAGGCGACGCCATCAAGTCCGGCGACATCATCGCCGAGATTGAAACCGACAAGGCCACCATGGAGGTCGAGGCGGTGGACGAGGGCGTGATCGCGAAGATCCTCGTGCCCGAGGGCACCGCCGACGTGCCGGTGAACGAGATCATCGCGATCGTCGCCGAAGAGGGTGAGGACGTGGCCGCCGTCGCGGCGGCGGGCGCCGGCGGAGCTCCGGCTCCGGCTGCTGCTCCCGCTCCCGCGCCGGCCGCAGAAGCGGCTCCTGCCGCAGCGCCGGCCCCCGCCCCCGTGGCGGCGGCGGCTCCCGCGGTTGCCCCGGCCAATGGCGAGCGCATCTTCGCCTCGCCGCTGGCGCGTCGTCTTGCGAAGGAAGCCGGCATCGATCTCTCGGTCATCGCCGGCAGCGGCCCTCATGGCCGCATCGTGGAGCGCGACGTGCAGGCCGCAGTCAAGGGCGGAGCGGCGAAGCCCGCTGCCGCGCCGGCACCCGCGGCTGCGCCCAAGCCCGCCGCCCAGGCCGCGCCGGTTGCCGCCACCGGTCCGAGCGACGAAACGGTCAAAAAATTCTTCGCGCCCGGCAGCTTCGAGGAAATTCCGAACGACGGCATGCGGAAAACCATCGCCCGCCGCCTGCTCGAGTCGAAGCAGACGGTGCCGCACTTCTATCTGTCGGTCGACACCGAGCTCGACGCGCTGCTGGCGCTGCGCGAGCAGATCAACGCCGCCGCGCCCAAGGACAAGGACGGCAAGCCGGCCTACAAGGTCTCCGTCAACGACTTCGTCATCAAGGCGCTGGCGCTGGCGCTGCGTCAGGTGCCGGACGCCAACGTGAGCTGGACGGAAGCCGCGATCCTGCGCCACAAGGTGGTGGATGTCGGCGTCGCCGTGTCCATTCCCGGCGGCCTGATCACGCCGGTGGTGCGCAACGCCGACATCAAGAGCATCTCCGCCATCTCCAACGAGATGAAGGACTTCGCCGCCCGCGCCCGCGCCCGCAAGCTGAAGCCGGAGGAATACCAGGGCGGCTCCACCGCCGTGTCGAACCTCGGCATGTTCGGCATCAAGAACTTCTCCGCGATCATCAACCCGCCGCACGCCACCATCCTGGCGGTGGGCGCGGGCGAGAAGCGCGTCGTGGTGAAGGACGGCGCACCGGCTGTCGCGACGGTGATGTCGGTCACGCTCTCCACCGACCACCGTGCGGTCGACGGGGCGCTCGGCGCGGAAGTGCTCGCCGCCTTCAAGCCGCTGATCGAGAACCCGCTCGCGCTGCTGGTCTGATCGCGTGTCATCGCGGCCGGTTCGCCGGCCGCCGTCCTTTCCGGATTTCATGAGGCTGTTATGGCCAATTCCTACGACATCATCGTCATCGGCTCCGGCCCCGGCGGGTATGTGACCGCTATCCGCGCCGCCCAGCTCGGCTTCAAGACCGCGATCGTCGAGCGCTCGCACCTCGGCGGCATCTGCCTCAACTGGGGCTGCATCCCGACGAAGGCCCTGTTGCGTTCGGCCGAGATTTACCATTACTTCCAGCACGCCAAGGACTACGGCCTTGCGGCGGACAACGTCCGCTTCGACGCCAAGGCCATCGTGGACCGCTCGCGCGGCGTCTCGAAGCAGCTCAACACGGGCGTGGGCTTCCTGCTGAAGAAGAACAAGGTCGACGTGATCTGGGGCGAGGCGGTTATCGACGCGCCCGGCGCCATCACCATCAAGGCTGCGCCCGACGCCCCCAAGGGCGCGCTGGGCGGCGGCAGCTACACCGCGCAGCACATCATCGTCGCCACCGGCGCGCGTCCGCGCGTGCTGCCCGGCCTCGAGCCCGACAAGAAGCTGGTGTGGACCTACTTCGAGGCCATGGTGCCGGCGAGCATTCCCAAATCGCTGCTGGTAGTGGGATCGGGCGCCATCGGCATCGAGTTCGCCTCGTTCTACCGCACCATGGGCGCGGAAGTGACCGTGGTCGAGGTGCTGCCGCAGATCCTGCCGGTGGAAGATGCCGAGATCGCCGACATCGCCCGCAAGCGCTTCGAGAAGCAGGGCATCAAGGTGCTCACCAACACCAAGGTAGCGAAGCTCGACAAGGGCGCCGACAGCGTCACCGCGACGCTCGAGACGCCCAAGGGCAGCGAGACGATCACGGTCGACCGCGTCATCTCGGCTGTCGGCGTCGTCGGCAACATCGAGAACCTCGGCCTGGAAAAACTCGGCGTGAAGACGGATCGCGGCACCATCGTCACCGACGGGCTGGGGCGCACCAACGTGCCGGGCATCTATGCCATCGGCGACGTCGCGGGCCCGCCCATGCTGGCCCACAAGGCCGAGCACGAGGGCACGCTGACGGTGGAGGCCATCAAGGGCCTGCACGTTCACGCGCTCGACAAGGCGAAGATTCCAGGTTGCACCTACTGCAATCCACAGATCGCGTCCGTCGGCCTCACCGAAGCCAAGGCCAAGGAGGCGGGTTACGAGATCCGCGTCGGCCGCTTCCCCTTCGTCGGCAACGGCAAGGCCATCGCGCTCGGCGAGCCGGACGGCCTCGTGAAGACGATCTTCGAGAAGTCCACCGGCCGCCTGCTCGGCGCGCACCTGATCGGCGCGGAAGTGACGGAGCTCATTCAGGGCTTCGTCATCGCGCTCAATCTGGAAACGACGGAGCAGGAACTCATCGACGCCGTGTTCCCGCATCCGACGCTGTCCGAGACGATCCACGAAAGCGTCCTCGACGCCTATGGCCGCGCGATCCATATCTAGTCAAGGCGTCATTCTTCTCCGGTATTTAAGCGACTGGATCATGGAACGTATCGTCAAGCTTGGCGTTTACATGTGGTCTTTTCGTGCAACCGTGGGAGAATAAAATGGCAGGTGTTGGTATCATTGGTGCGATCATTATCGGCCTGCTGGCCGGCTGGATTGCACAGCAACTGGTGAGCGGCGGCAGCGGCGGCCTGGTGACGAACCTGGTGGTCGGCCTGATCGGCGCTCTCATCGGTCCGGTCGTGCTCGGCGCGCTCGGCATCTGGCAGGGCTCGGGTTTTCTGCCGAGCCTCGTGGTGTCGACCATCGGCGCGATCGTGCTGCTGTTCATCGTGCGGGCGCTGCGACGGGCATGACGCCTCGACCGTGACCGGACATAAAGCCCTGCGCGGAGTGCATGATCTCCGCGCGGGGCGCGCTCTTGCCACCGGCGGGGCGAGTGTCTAGATCGGTCAGGTGTCAAAACCGCAGGCGTTCAGGGCACACATATCTAGAGCGATTGCGTTCCGGCACGGTTTATGGCCTGATTGCAAGCTGTTGGCATGCGGCGCGGGAATCCCGTGCCGCTTTGAACATGAGGCACGGAGGCGTCGGCATGGCGGTCGTCCTGGATATCCTGAACCGCGACCCGCGCCGCAAGCTGGACGTCGACGCACCCCCGCGCGAGACACATCCGCGCGAGATCGCCCCGGCGGCATCGGCCACGGCCCGCAGCGCCGAAAAAGCCCGTCATCCGGAAAAGGCGCATCGCCCCGACCAGCCCATCGCCCGCAAGCCGGACTGGATCCGCGTCAAGGCGCCCGGCTCGCCCAAATGGGCCGAGACGAACCGCATCGTGCGCGAGAACAAGCTCGTCACCGTGTGCGAGGAAGCGGGTTGCCCCAATATCGGCGAGTGCTGGGAAAAGAAGCACGCCACCTTCATGATCATGGGCGACACGTGCACCCGCGCCTGCGCCTTCTGCAACGTGAAGACCGGCATGCCGCTGCCGCTCGACGCCAATGAGCCCGACAGCGTGGCCAAGGCCGTCGAAAAGCTCGGCCTCACGCACGTGGTGATCACCTCGGTGGACCGCGACGACCTCGCCGACGGCGGCGCGCAGCATTTCGCCGACGTGATCAACGCCATCCGCGCCCGCTCGCCGGCGACGACGATCGAGATCCTCACGCCCGATTTCCTGCGCAAGCCCGGCGCGCTCGAAGTGGTGGTCGCGGCGCGGCCCGACGTGTTCAACCACAACCTCGAAACCGTGCCTTCCAAATACCTCAAGGTGCGGCCGGGGGCGCGCTACTTCCACTCCATCCGCCTGCTGCAGCGGGTGAAGGAGATCGATCCGTCGATCTTCACCAAGTCGGGCATTATGGTGGGGCTGGGCGAGGAGCGCAACGAAGTGCTGCAGCTCATGGACGATCTGCGCTCGGCCGAGGTCGACTTCATCACCATCGGCCAGTATCTGCAGCCGACCCGCAAGCACCACCCGGTCATCCGCTTCGTCACGCCGGACGAGTTCAAGGCGTTCGAGACCACCGCCTTCGCCAAGGGCTTCCTGATGGTGTCGTCGAGCCCGCTGACGCGCTCCTCGCACCACGCGGGCGACGATTTCGCCCGCCTGAAGACCGCGCGGGCGGCGCAGGCCGGGGCCTAGAAACCATCATGCCGTCTTTCCGCAACGAACGCCGGGTTCCGCACAGCCCCGCCGCCATGTTCGACCTCGTGGCCGACATCGAGCGCTATCCGGCTTTCGTGCCGCTGTGCGAGGGACTGACAGTGCGCCAGCGCATCAACAGCGATGACGGCGTGGAGACGCTCATCGCCGACATGAGCATCGGCTACAAATCGATCCGCGAGACCTTCACCACCCGCGTCACGCTGGACCGACCGCGCCTGCGCATCCTGGTGGAGTATGTCGAGGGGCCGTTCCGCTTTCTCGAGAATCGGTGGGCGTTTCGCGCCGCCGACGATCCGCAGGCCTGCATCGTCGACTTCTACATCTCCTACGAATTCAAGAGCCGGACGCTGGGCTTCGTGATGGGGGCGATGTTCGACAAGGCGTTCAGGAAGTTTTCGGATGCCTTCGCCGCACGCGCCGACACGCTCTACGGCGCGGTTCCCGTGGCGCGTTAGAGCATCGTGCAGAAAAGTGGATACCACTTTTCGTCGACAAAGATGCGTTAAATCAAAAAGATAGAGCGTCGGACGTTCTGATTCCATCAGAACGTCCGACGCTCTAGACATCTCCGATCTGATTCGACGGGAAAGCGCTTTAAAACCCGCCCCGCTGGCGCGCTTTTTGGCATGGGTGCATTGAGTTGCGCCCCATAGCAGCCGCGCGGACTTCCACGCATAGTGCGCCACTGGCTCACCGGTCGAGCCGCGTGGAACATTCAATGAGTCATCAGCCTGCTTCCGCCCATTCCGCACCCGATGCGATGCGCGGGTTCGCCGCTGCCCTTCTATGCTACATCGCCTGGGGCCTGCTGCCGTTTTACATGAAGCAGCTCGCCGACGTGCCCGTGGCCGAGGTCATCGCGCACCGGGTTCTGTGGGCACTGCCCTGCGCCGGGCTGCTGCTGCTGTTCACCGGCGGCATGCCGGCGCTGCGTCAGGCCGTGCGCGCGCCGCGCGTGTTCGGCATGGCGGCGGTCACGGCTTCGCTGATCACATGTAACTGGGGCGTCTATACGTGGGCGGTCATCAACGACCGCACACTCGACACGGCGCTGGGCTACTACATCAATCCGCTGGTCAGCGTGCTGCTGGGCGTGGCGCTGCTGGGCGAGCGCCTCGACAGGGCGCAGAAGATCGCCATCGCCCTCGCGGCCAGCGCGGTGGCGCTGCTGGCATTGCGTTCGGGCGGCATTCCCTGGGTTTCGCTGGCGCTTCCCGTCACTTTCGCCATGTATGGCTACCTGCGCAAGACGATGCCGGTGGGCGCGCTGCAGGGCTTCACGCTGGAAGTGCTCATTCTGTCGGTGCCGGCCGCTGCTTATGTCGCGTGGCTCACGGCGACGGGCGGCAATCATTTCGGCGCCGTGGCCTCGGACTCGTTCTGGCTGATGATGGCAGGTCCGGTCACCGCCGGGCCGCTGGTGCTGTTCGCGGTCGGCGCGCGCAATCTGCAACTGAGCACCATCGGCGTCATGCAATACCTCGCACCGACGCTTGCGTTCCTGGTGGCGGTGTTTGCCTTCGGCGAGCCGTTCTCGCCCATCCAGGCGGCGGCTTTCGGGCTGATATGGGTGGGGCTCGCGATCTTCACCTGGTCGAGCCTTGCGAGGCGGCGCAGGTAGAATCTGGCGCACGCAGCGGCATCGCCGCCACCGAAATGCACAACGGCCGCCGGCCCGAAAAGGAGCCGGAATGCCGCTGCGTGCCTGACAATGGACCGGTTGACACGAAATTTAAAATATGACAATCGTTTTATGCATATATGATAATATTGAATTTTCTATTTATTTATCCAAATAGTTTCCGGAGATACTAAATTGACTGCTGACGATCCGCTGCTCCTGATCAACACTTTTCTTGGAAAAGTCGGATCGGTCGGGCAGGTGTTCGATGAAAACAACTCGCTGGCTTTGTCCTTCGACGGGATAACCATTGGCATCCGCAAGGACGACATCCGGCAGTTGCTGGTGGTCAACGCCGTGATCGCGGCAATGCCACGGCCGTCCAATGCGGCTTGCGCGGGTGCCCTTGCTGCTGCCTATGCCGACATCCTCGAGGCAAGCCTGGGCGGCATCATGACCGGCGCTGGCGCGATCGGCTTCAGCAGCGAGCGCGATCTGCTGGTCTATGGCAACGCCATCGGTTTCGACGGACTGAGCCAACATAGCTTCGAGGCCTTTCTCGAGCGAACGGTCAACGCCATCGAAGCGTGGCGCCAGCGCGCCGGACACTGGCAACGCACCGAGGATGACTCACGTGACGCCAGCGTCATGGCAGTCGCAAGCGACATGCTTGAAGTCATCGCCGTATAAAAAATAGAGTTTTCCAAAAAATCCGCATGGCTTTTTCCGATTTCATATTTTCAGCTTCAACACCGCAATAAAAATTGACGATATACATGTCAGGAGATAAAATTGTCGCATATTAGATCTGTTACACCCGTGCGTTTGTCAGATGTACAGTTGACCGATGTCCAGCCGGCAGGCGCGGCGCGGTCCGAGCCGGCGTCCGACCGTCGGTCGCTGGACCAGCGATCGTGGGCGCCCGCGGGCGCAGGCGCGGCCATTCAGATGGCGAACATCCACGCTGCGGTGCGGACAGTTCCAGCGCCGGCCGATGGCGACATCGAGAACGGCCTGCCCCGGCAGGACGCCCCCGATGAAGCGCCCGCTCCCGGCCTTTGCCAGCGCTGCTGGCAGTCGATCAACCCCATCGCCTGCGCGGCCGTCTCCGCCACTGTCGGCGTGGGCGGAGCCGTTGCGGCCTGCATCCTTTACGAACCCGTGCGACCGGCCATTTATGGTCTCGCGGGCCTCACGCTCCTCGTCATCGGCGGGGTCGTAGCAGTCCGGGACGGGGAGAACAGACTTGGCGCGGCGAGAGTTGCGCCGATGCCGTAATTCCGCGCCAGGTCTTACATTGTTTCACGGCGGCGCCTGTTTTCAGGCGTCGCCACAATTTAGAGGGCTTCGTGGCCCGAATAACGAAGAAAACATTGAAAGGCCAATGCTTCTGCCCACGTTTGACATTTTACGTAAGTATGGCATTATTTCTGGATATTATGTTTCTTCTTTGCGGATATTTGAGCCATGACATTCACAGATCCACGCACCCTGATACAGGATTTCGCCACTGAGGTCGGCATGGGTGCCGTCGAATTCAGCCCCGAGAATTCTGCCGCGTTTTCCGCCGGCGAGGTGGCGTTGGAAATGCGTTACGACCTTGAAGGTCCGCACATTCTGATTGTTTCGCCGATAGCGAAAGTTCCCCGGGAGTCGAAGTCCGCCGTCTTTTCAAAGTTGCTGGAACTTAACTATGGCGCGACGCTGGCGGCTTCCGGGTCGGTAGGCTACGATGCCGACGAAGAATTACTGATGTATGTCAATTACATCAGCCTGGTGGGGCTTGAGTCTGCGTCTTTCGGAAAGTTCGTTCACCGCTGCGTCGATGCCATCGAGCACTGGCATGCCATAGCCAAGGCATCGGCGTCCGGCAGAAAAAATTAAATCAATCTCCGCTTTCCAGCACACCATAAGTAAAAATGCAATTTTTGCAGTTTTACATTCCATAATTGTAATTTATATCCGATATAATACTTAAAAATTTGAATTATTTTTCACTATTGTTGATATTTTGAGGA
Source organism: uncultured Chelatococcus sp. (assembly GCA_937863995.1). GTDB lineage: Bacteria > Pseudomonadota > Alphaproteobacteria > Rhizobiales > Beijerinckiaceae > Pseudochelatococcus. Next base: position 61,332 of record CALMIK010000071.1, on the reverse strand, counting down.
ATAAAAATGTCATTTTCATCTCCCGCTCTCGACGGATCGCCACGTTCATCGTCCCTTGATTACCCCCTCGCGAATGCCGCTGCCGCCCCGGAAGTGGGCACGGCAAGCCGGCAGGAACCATCGTCGCGCGTGTGGACCAACAGGTCTGGCAGCGCCGCACGGGACGGTCTCGACAGCCGCCTTGAAGAGCACAAGTTCGTCGGCTGGAACAAGCTTACGGGGCAGATGGCCGCACGCTGCATCGGCAAGCCTGCCGCAAGAGCGCAGGCCTTCTTTTCTGCCGCCAACGACGCGAGCAACAGCTGGAAAAGCCGCATCTGGAACGGTATCCGAGGCGTCGGATACAGCGCGCTCACGGTACTCGGCAGCCTGGCCACATTGACCGTAGGAATCGTGGTTGCCGCTCCCGTGATTATCGGCCTGACTGTCGGGTTTGGCTTGATCGGCGGCGCGATCGGCAGTTGCGTCGGCCCTGCCGGCAGCATTGTCGGTTTGATTGTCGGTGGTTCCGCCGGCGCCGCTCTGGGCCTGTATACGGTGCTGCGCGACATGGGCGCGGGAGCGCAAGAAGGATACAGGTTCTATAAGGTGCAGGCATCGCAGCCCGACCATACCTACCTCGCGATCGTCAGTCCGGCGCCGACCACGCCAACGGAATAACGCCGCCGCCATGCGCGCCGGCCCGGAAAATACTTTCCGGGCCGGCGATCTTTAAAGCATTTGCGCGTTTCAAATAACGTCGAAAGCGATAACTCAAGCGCCCCGCTTCAGCGCCGCCCGGCCGGCATAAAGCGCATACGGCCCCAGTTCTTCCTCGATGCGGATGAGCTGGTTGTACTTCGCCACCCGGTCGGAGCGCGACAGCGAACCGGTCTTGATCTGGCCGGCGTTGGTCGCCACCGCGAGGTCGGCGATGGTGGCGTCTTCCGTCTCGCCCGAACGGTGCGAGATGACGGAGCGGTAGCCGTTGCGATGCGCGAGGTCGATGGCCGCCAGCGTCTCGGTGAGCGAGCCGATCTGGTTGACCTTCACCAGGATGGCGTTGCCGACGCCCTTGTCGATGCCCTGGCTCAGACGCTCGACGTTGGTGACGAACAGATCGTCGCCGACGAGCTGCACCCTGTCGCCGATGCGGTCGGTGAGCAGCTTCCAGCCCTCCCAGTCGTCCTCGGCGATGCCGTCCTCGATGGTGACGATCGGGTAGGCATCGACGAGCTTTTCCAGATAGTCCACCTGCTCGGTGGCCGAGCGGGTCTTGCCCTCGCCGGCGTAGACATAGGAGCCGTTCTTGAAGAACTCGGTCGCCGCCACGTCGAGCCCCAGCACCACGTCGTCGCCGGGCTTGTAGCCTGCCGTCTCGATGGCCTTGACGATGAAGTCGAGCGCTTCTTCCGCCGACTGCAGGTTGGGGGCGAAGCCGCCCTCGTCACCCACGCCCGTGGCGTGGCCTGCTGCGTGCAGCGACTTCTTCAGCGTGTGGAAAATCTCGGCGCCGACGCGCACCGCCTCGCGGATAGAGCCCGCGCCGACCGGCAGGATCATGAATTCCTGGAAGTCGATGGGGTTGTCGGCGTGGGCGCCGCCGTTGACGATGTTCATCATCGGCACGGGCAGGACGCGCGCCGACGTGCCGCCGATGTAACGATAGAGCGTCAGGCCGGAAGCTTCGGCCGCGGCCTTCGCCACCGCCAGCGACACGCCGAGGATGGCGTTCGCGCCGAGGCGCGACTTGTTGGGCGTGCCGTCGAGCGCGATCAGCGTCTCGTCGATCTTGACCTGCTCCTCGGCCTCGAAGCCGCCGATGGCCTCGAAGATCTCGCGGTTGACAGCCTCGACCGCCGTGCGCACGCCCTTGCCGCCGTAGCGGCTGGCATCGCCGTCGCGCAGCTCCACCGCCTCGTGCGCGCCGGTGGAGGCGCCGGAGGGCACGGCCGCGCGGCCGATCGAGCCGTCCTCGAGCACCACATCCACCTCGACGGTGGGGTTGCCGCGGCTGTCGAGGATTTCACGAGCGATAATATCAACGATGGCAGTCATCAGGGGCTCCTTGCGCCGGCTTTCGTCTCAGGCGTCGCCCTCCGCCGGTCTTCCCGCGGACAGGCACGGCCGCACCACGCGGCCCGCAATATCGAACATCGCGGCTTTTACGACAAAACGCCGCCGCTGGAAACGGACTTGACGCGCATGGACGGCGGGAAAAGCCCGCCAGCCCGTCGGGATGCAAACCTTTTGTTAACCTTAACGCTCCGGCGCACCGTTTGAATGCTCAATAACAATTTGAAAATAAAAGATTATTTCAGAACTTCAGCTTCCGCGAGCCACCGGTGAACAACCGGTGCGCGAAGCGCGGGATGGTTAACGCTTCTTAACTTCTCTTGCCAGTCAAGCGGCAATGATAAAAGCTAACAGGAAGTTAATGATGAGGTTCAGCCGTGGTCCGCGTCCCATTTGCCGCCATCGCCGTCGCGTTCTGCCTCGCCACCCTGTTCGCAGGGCCTGGCGTGGCCGAAGCGCGTCAACGCGCGGCGGTGCTGCCGGTGGTAGCGGCGGGGCAGGACGCGTGGCAGACGGAAACGGGCCTCACCTCCCATCCCATCGGCTGGGAAAATTTCTGCCGCAAGAACGCCGCCACCTGCCGCCAGCAGGACGCGCGTCCGGGCATCGTGATGCTCGACGCCGCCATCTGGACGCTGATCACCAAAACCAACATCGACGTCAACGCCGCCATCACGCCCATGTCCGACGACGAGCATTGGGGCGTGACGGAATCGTGGGATTTTCCCGATGACGGCTTCGGCGACTGCGAGGATTACGTCCTGCAGAAGCGCCGGCTGCTGCACAAGGCGGGCCTGCCGCTGGCGGCGCTGATGATTACCGTGGTTCGCGATCTCGAGGGCGCCGGCCACGCGGTGCTCACCGTGCGCACCGACAGGGGCGACTTCATTCTCGACAACAAGCGCAACCGCGTGCTGCTGTGGAGCGAGACGGGATACGGCTACATCAAGCGCCAGGCCAATCTCAATCCCATGCGCTGGATGTCGCTGGGCCCGGCAGCGCCGATGACGGCCGCGACCGCCGCCAGATAATAGCCGCAAGGTAAAATGGCTCCGAGCGAAAGGCGCGCCCGGTCGTCTCCGGGTCACGCGTCGGCGCGGCGGGCGGCCCACATACCGGCAAGCATGGCAGGAACGAACACATAGGTGCCCGGCGCGCCAAGACCGAGCGCCACGAAGGCCGGGCCGGGGCAGAACCCGCCGAGCCCCCAGCCGATGCCGAAAAGCGCGGCCCCCAGCACGAGCGGGCGATCGATGTCCTGCTTCGTCGGCAGGTGGAACGCGGTGTCGAACACCGGCCGCCCGCGCCCCAGCGCCAGCCTGAAGCCGACAAAGGCAACCACGACCGCGCCGCCCATGACGAAAGCGAGCGACGGGTCCCACGTTCCGAACAGGTCGAGGAAGTTGATCACCTTGGCCGGGTTCGCCATGCCGGAAACCACGAGGCCGACGCCGAACAGCAGGCCGACGAGCAGATTGACGATGACGCTCATGCTCAGCCCCCGATCACGTGGCGAACGACGAACACCGTGACGAAAGCCGTCAGCATGAACGTCACTGTCGCGACGATCGAGCGCTGCGACAGGCGCGACAGCCCGCACACGCCATGACCGGAGGTGCAGCCGCCGCCGTAGACCGCGCCGAAGCCCACCAGAAGCCCCGCCACCGCCAGCAACGGCAGGTTGGAAGACACCGTCTGGGACACCGGCTCGCCCGTCGCCGCCGCGACGAGGAAAGGCGCGAGCACGAGGCCGGCGACGAAGGCGAGACGGCTGGCGAAGCGGCTGTCGACGGGCGGCAGAAGCCGGCTGGCGATGCCGCTGATGCCGGCGATGCGCCCCTCCAGCGCCAGCAGAAGCACGGCAGCGAGGCCGATGAGCGCACCGCCGGCGAGCGAGGCAATGGGAGTGAATTCGGTCATGATCGTCCTTTCGCGCCTGCACGAAAGCATGTGACACTCAGGCTGGAACTCCGGGCCAAGCGCACATTGCGGTAGAAACATGGAATGGCGCGCACGCGTCGATTCCACCAAAACTTCTGGCGTTCTATAGCATTTTAGACCGAATGAGACAGGCTCCGGAGGCGCGGCCGGACGACACATGCGCGCCAGCGCACCTGCGGGTGCCGCCTGCGGTCGCCGCCTGCGATCGCCGCGATAAGCGCGGCGGCTTGCGGGAGCGGGGCAAGTCTGGCAGCTTCGCCCTCTCAGTCCGCGCCTGCGTGGCCGGCCATCGAATCGGCATGACCGCCGCAAGCGGCCTCATGCCCGAACCGGAATCGGGGTTTCATGCCGGGCGCGATCAGGATGCCGTTCATTTTGCAAAGCGCCGCCGCGGCGGCGCTTCTGGCCCTTTCGATGTTGGCCGTCACCGGCGCGAGCGCCCAGGACACAGCCGCGCAGGAGGCCAAACGCCGGCAGGAGGTGGCGAAATCGCTGCCGCCGGACGCAGCCCGCCGCCTGTTCGGGCAGGTGAACACGCCCTCCCCGGCCCCGGCGCAGGCTTACGGCTTCTACTCGAAAGGTTGCGTCGCGGGGGCAGTGGAACTGCCAGCGGACGGCGACACCTGGCAAGTGATGCGCCCGTCGCGCAACCGCGCCTTCGGCCATCCCAACCTCATCGCCTTCGTGCAGGACATCGCCGCAAGCGCGCCCGCGGCCGCCGGCTGGCCGGGCCTGCTCGTCGGCGACATCGGCCAGCCGCGCGGCGGTCCGATGCTCACCGGCCACGCCTCGCACCAGATCGGCATCGACGCCGACATCTGGCTCACGCCCAGCCCCGCCCGCCGCTACACCCGGCAGGAACGCGACAACGTGTCCGCCGTCAACGTCGTCGCGCGCGACTGGAACGACATCGACCCGGCCCGCTGGACGGGGGCGCACCATCGGCTGCTACGGCATGTCGCCTCCCAGCCGCAAGTGGCGCGCCTTTTCGTCAATCCGGCGATCAAGAAGGCGCTGTGCCGCGAAGCCACGGGCGACCGGGCGTGGCTGGGCAAAGTGCGCCCAACGGCGGGGCACAATTACCACTTCCACATCCGGCTTGCCTGCCCGGGTGGAAGCGCGGCCTGCCGCAATCAGGACCCGCCGCCCGCCAACGACGGCTGCGGCGCCGAGCTCGACTGGTGGTTCTCGGAAGAGGCCCGCCGTCCGAAAAAGCCGACGCCGCCCCCGCCGCCGCTGAAGCTGAGCGATCTTCCCGCCCAGTGCGCGGCCGTGCTGGCGGCGCCGTGATTTACGCGGCCGGCGCGGCGATGGCGCACGCCACGCCCGTGCCGGCGAGGCCGCAGTAACCGTTCGGGTTTTTCGCCAGGTATTGCTGGTGATATTCTTCCGCGAAGTAGAACGGCCCGGCGGCGCCGATCTCCGTCGTCACCGGCGAGAAGCCGCGCGCGGCGAGCGCGTGCTCGTATTCGGCGCGCGAGGCGAGCGCCGCCGTCAGTTGCGTGTCGTCGGTGATGTAGATCGCGGAGCGGTACTGGGTGCCGATGTCGTTGCCCTGCCTGTTGCCCTGGGTGGGATCGTGGTTCTCCCAGAACGCCTTCAGAAGCCGATCGAAGCCGCCATCGGCAGGATCGTAAGCGACGAGCACCACCTCGGTATGGCCGGTGCCGCCCGTGCAGACTTCCTCATAGGTGGGATTGGGCGTGAAGCCGCCGGCATAGCCCACAGCCGTCACCCACACGCCGGGCAACTGCCAGAACAGCCGCTCCGCCCCCCAGAAGCAGCCGAGCCCGAGCAGCACGGTCTGCGTTCCTTCCGGATATGGCCCCTTGAGAGGACGGCCGTTGACGAAATGCGTGTCCGCGGTCGGCAACGGCGCGTCGCGCCCGGGCAGCGCCGTATCGCGCGCGGGAAGAACCAGTTTAGCCGACACACCCTTGAACAAAGCCATACGTCATCTCCCTGTCGCCGCCGGTTCCGGTCACGTAAAGGTAAAATTACCGCCTGCGCTACATCAACGCAGGGTCGAGAACCCTATCGGCTCCGGCGGCCGGCGGCCCAGCCAGAGCAGAAATGCCCCAAGCAGCACGGCAGCGGCGAAGGCGGGAGCCTCGAACAGGTTCACGAGCACCGGGTCCCATAGGTAGGGTCCGACCCTCTCCACCGCAAGCGGCTCGATCCGCGGATAGAACGACGGCATCAGCCGCGCCAGCACCGGCCCGAGATGGGTGAACGCCAGCGTGTCGTCGGCGATGGCGCGCGCCCCGTCCGCCACGAACGAGACGAAACCGGCGGCGATGAGCAGAAAACCCGCAAGGCGAAGCAGAAAACGCATGAACCCCGTTCCATATCCCGCGCGGCGGTGCCTCCGCCGACGCCGCCGAAAATATCAACGCACGGCATCGGCGGCAAGATCGCGGGAATGGACGGACCCTGAGCACCCACAGGCACGCGGCGGATCACGCCACAGTGAGCTTAGATCAGGATGAGATCAGACCAGAGTGATGGTGACGTCAACGTTGCCGCGGGTAGCGTGGGAATACGGGCAGATCTTTTCGTGAGCCGTGTTCACGAGCTGCTGCGCCGTTTCGGCGTCGACTCCGTCGAGATGCGGCTCGAGCCGAACGGCGATCTGGAACCCGCCCGCCTCGCGCGGACCGATGCCGACATGGGCCGTCACCGTGGTATCGGGACCGAGCTTGACCTTGGCCTCGCGCGCCGCGAAGCGCACCGCGCCCTCGAAGCAAGCGGCATAGCCGGCCGCGAACAGTTGCTCGGGATTGGTGCCCGCCCCGCCCGGGCCGCCGAGTTCCTTCGGCACGATGAGATCGGCCTCGAGCACACCGTCGGCGCTGCGGATGTGCCCCTCGCGTCCGCCCTTGGCGGTAGCGGTGGCGGTGTAGAGAATGTTGTTGCTCATAAGCAAGCCTCCGGCACCGTCGCGCGCCACAGAATGCAGCCCGATCGACGCGCCGGAGAGACTATGATTGAACCTGCCGCCGGAGCCAAGCGGGGGCACGGCCAAATCATCCGGCGCGGGGCGCGCCGGATGCAGGGCGCCTCAGTCCTTGGCGCGCTCGACGTAGGAACCGTCTTCCGTCTGCACCACGATGCGCGTGCCGGCGGAGATGTGCGGCGGCACCATGACGCGCACGCCGTTGGAGACGATGGCGGGCTTGTAGGAGGACGACGCCGTCTGGCCCTTGACGGTGGGCTCGGTCTCGACGACCTCGAGGATGACACGCGCCGGCAGCTCGATCGCGACGGCGTTGCCCTCGTAGATCGACAGCTTCACGTTCATGCCTTCCTGCAGGTAGACCGCCTGGTCGCCCACCACGTCGCCGGACACCGTGAGCTGCTCGAAGCTCTCCGGGTTCATGAACACGTAGGCCTCGCCGTCCTGGTAGAGGTAAGAATGGTCGATGTCCTCGACGAACGCACGCTCCACCTGCTCGGTGGTCTTGTAGCGCTGCGAGACCTTGACGCCGTCCGCAATGCGGCGCATGTCGATCTGCGTCGTGGGCGTGCCCTTGCCGGGAAAGAAGCTCTCTGCCGAGAGAACGACGCACAGGTGGCCGTCAACCTCGAGGATATTGCCTTTACGAACGGAACTCGCGATAACCTTCACGTGACAAACCTCTGATCGTCTTCTGTTTCACAGGCGCGCCGTCACCCGATAGGTGAAGCAGCAGTTGCGCGCCACCTTACTCATCCCGGCGGCAATTGCCAGATGCCCGAGTGCAAAAACTGATGCCCGAATCCGATTCAATAGCCGAATCCGGCATATTTTTCGCGCCCGCGCACCACGCCGCCCGCCGCCCCCGCCTTGTCACGCGCCAGCGCATCACGGCGGCGCTGCGCGCCTTCTTCGAGAAACAGGATTTCATCGAGGTCGAAACCCCGGCGCTGCAGCGCTCGCCCGGCAACGAGGCGCACCTGCACGCCTTCCTCACCCATTTCATCGCGGCAGACGGCGCGGCGCGGCCGCTCTACCTGCACACCTCGCCCGAATTCGCCTGCAAGAAGCTTATGGCCGCAGGCGAGTCGCGCATTTTCAACCTGGCGCGCGTCTACCGCAACCGCGAGCGCAGCCCGCTGCACCATCCCGAATTCACGCTGCTGGAGTGGTATCGCGCCCACGCGCCCTATGAGGCGCTGATGGACGACTGCGCCGCCATCCTGCGCCTCGCCGCCGAAACAACGGGCGTCGACACGCTGCGCTTTCGCGGCCATTCTGCCGATCCCTTCGCGCCGCCCGAGCGCATCACAGTCGCCGACGCCTTTCAGCGCTTCGCCGGCATCGACCTTCTCGCCACCATCCCGCACGATCCCGCCGCAGCCCCCGATCGCGACGGGCTGGCGAACGCAGCATCCGGCATCGGGGTTCGCATCGTCGCCGACGACACCTGGTCGGATGTGTTCAGCCATGTGCTCAACCAGCGCATCGAGCCGCAGCTGGGACATGGACGCGCCACCATCCTCGATGCCTACCCGGCGCACGAAGCGGCCCTCGCCCGCCGTCAGGGCGCCGACCCGCGCCTTTCGGAGCGCTTCGAGCTTTTCGTTTGCGGCGTGGAGCTCGCCAACGGCTTCGGCGAGCTCACCGACCCCGTGGAACAGCGCCGGCGCTTCGGGCTCGAGATGGATGAAAAGGAGCGCGTCTACGGGGAGCGCTATCCGCTCGACGAAACGCTGCTCGCGCTGTTGCCCGCCATGCCGCCGACGAGCGGCATCGCGCTCGGCCTCGACCGCCTCGTCATGCTCGCCACCGACGCCGCCCGGATCGAGGATGTGCTGTGGGCGCCCGTCGCCGTGCCGGGAGACGGCGGATGACGCGCAACGCCGCTCCGGTCGTCATTCCCATGCCCGTGCAGGAACCGTCCGCGCGCGAAGCCACGCTGCGCCGCACGGACGATCTCGTCGACTCCGGCCTGATCGATCCTACGCAGCGCGCGGCCATCGAGCGTGTCGCCGCTCGCTACGCCATCGCCATCACGCCCGCCGTCGCCGGCCTCATCGACGCCAACGACGCGGCGGACCCGATGGCGCGCCAGTTCGTGCCGGACGCGCGCGAGCTCGACCACACGCCGCTGGAGCGCGACGACCCGATCGGCGACCACGCCCACTCACCGGTCGACGGTATCGTGCACCGCTATCCCGACCGCGTGCTGCTCAAGCCGGTTCACGTCTGCCCCGTCTACTGCCGCTTCTGCTTCCGCCGCGAAATGGTCGGCCCCGGCAAGGAAAGCGCCCTCTCGCCGCAGGCGTTGGACGCCGCCATCGCCTACATCGCCGATCGGCCGGAAATCTGGGAAGTGATCCTCACCGGCGGCGACCCGCTGATCATGACCCCGCGGCGCATCGCCGCGCTAATGGAGCGTCTTGCGGCCATCGATCACGTCAAGGTGCTTCGCTGGCACACCCGTGTGCCCGTGGTCGCGCCGGAGCGTGTCACACAGGCGCTGGTCGACGCGTTGCGCGTTCCCGGCAAGGCGGTCTACGTGGTGCTGCACGCCAATCATCCGCGCGAAATGACCGAGGAAGCGCGCGCCGCCTGCGCCCGGCTCGTCGATGGCGGGATCGTCATGCTCAGCCAGTCTGTGTTGCTGCGCGGCATCAACGACGATGCCGCGACGCTCGGCGCCCTGATGCGCGCCTTCGTCGAAAATCGCATCAAGCCCTATTACCTGCACCACGGCGATCTCGCGCCCGGCACCGGACACTTCCGCACCTCGATCACCGAAGGCCAGACGCTGATGCGGGCGCTGCGCGGCCATTACTCCGGCCTATGTCAGCCGACCTATGTGCTCGACATACCGGGCGGCCACGGCAAGGCCGTCATCGGCCCCTGCGAGGCCGTCGCACAGCCGGAGGACAGCAATTGGCAAGTGACGGATTTTCGCGGTGAAACTCACCGCTATCCGCCGGAGTAAGGGCTTAGGCTGAGACCCAGGATGAGAACCCGTTTATATCCGGGGATCGTCACCAGGTGAAAGTGCCGCTGATTTCGGCAACCCGCGACGCCTTGTTGTATGCGCACACGACAAGACGCAACGTAGACGTTCCCGCCTCGGGACCGACCAGCACCGCAAAGCCATAGGATTCAGAGCCGTAAGGGTCCACCTGGACGACCTGCGCGTCGATCACGCCCTGGGTCGCCGCGCGGCATGCACGCTCGACATCCTGTTGGAATTCTTCCCAAGCATCGCTGCTGGAAGCCTGACCATACTGGGCACCCAATATGACGGCAAGGAAGCTGCAGACAATAACACTCATGCCGCGGCGCGGCAGTCTGGAAGCAGGTAGCATTAACCGATCTCCTTACAATGTGTTTTTACCTTGCTATCCAGCTTCACCCTCCGCCCTGTTCTGGGAACAAGGCGATGGTTGATTTTCTCGATAAGCGCGCTGGGATGATCTACCTGCAATACTATAAGCGCACAATGACAAAATTCAGACATTTCTGGAAATTATTACTGCCCATCCGTCTGTCTCATTCAACATACCCTGCTTAGAATGGCATTTACAACTTACAGGCCGCAGAATATCCCGCGCCTCGACAATCTTTCTAGCCGGAAAATATGGGATTTCAACATGGGATATCTGTTCTGCATTGCTCGACAGCCCACCACAGCCGCTGCCGGGTTCCCAAAGTGTACCTAGCCCGTAGCATGTTTTTCCATTCGGGAGAAAACTATGCAGCAGCAACTCTCAGATAAAAACAGCCAAAGCGCTTTCGGGAAAATTCGATACTGCTTTGCGAAAAAGCCATCAACTCAATACATTAAACCATTTCTGCGTTTCAGCGAAACGTCGAAACGCTTTAATCCGCCGGCGGCTTGGACGCACGCATGGCCTTGACCCCGGAGCGGCGGGCCTTGTCATCGAGCCGGCGGCGCACAGCCGCCTTGGTCGGCTTCGTGGCCCGCCGAATTGCCGGCCGCCGCACTGCCTGTTTGATAAGATCGACAAGGCGCTGCAGTGCATCCGCCCGGTTGCGCTCCTGCGTGCGGAAGCTGCGCGCGGTAATCACGATGACTCCGTCGCGCGTGGCACGCTGCCCGGCCAGCGCCAGAAGCCGTTCGCGTACTTCGTCCGACAGGTTGGGGGAGCTGCGTGCGTCGAAGCGCAACTGGACGGCGCTTGCCACCTTGTTGACGTTCTGCCCGCCAGGCCCCGAAGCCTGAATGAAACTCTCGACAATCTCGTCGTCATCCAGGGCGATGAAATGCGTGATCGGGATCATGATGGGCATCCGGCGTATAAAATGCGATTGGGGCACAGTGGCTTGCGCCTGTCCCTCAGACTGCTCCGCCTGAGAAGAATACAAACGCCAGCCTGTTTCGACACCGGCCGCCCGCCTGCGCCGTGCCGCCGTCAACCGACAACGCTCTCTATACCAAAGATGCACGCAAACGAACAGGGCGGCCCCGATGGAGCCGCCCTGTCAAAACAGTCAGTCGCAGAAGAAGCTGTCAGCTTCCGCTAACCTGCTTGAGCGCAGCGGCCGAGCCGCTGAGCGGGAACTTGAATTCCGCGGTACGGCCATCAAGCAGCGTGATGGTGGCCGTCGCTTCGGTGCCGGCCGTCACTTCCTTCAGGAAGGTGGCGTCCGCAGGCAGCGTTGCATCGCATTGGCGCGGCGAGCAGCTTGCATAAGCCAGCTTGCGGCTGGTGCCGTTGCCGACCTTCAGAGCCACGCCAGGCTCGATCTGGATGCCCGTGGGCGTCTGGATGACGGAAGTCAGCTTGTCCGATTGATCCTTGCCCACGGCCCAGATCAGCACAACGTTGCCGCTCTGGTTGTCGGCAACCCGCAGCACGGCGGTGCAGGCGTTTTTCTTGTCGGCCACGTCGCGGCACGTCACCGTCCAGGAATCGTGCACCGTCGTCTCGATGCGCTGGGGAGCGGACGGAGCGGCGGGAGTCTGGTTCTGCGCCAGCGCCAGACCATCTTCTCCCACACCCGGCAGGAGCAACAAGCCGCCTGCCAGCGCCGCTACAGCCACCGCACCGGCAGCTACCGCCAAAACCTTGTTCTTCATCGCCCTGCCTCTTCGATAGTCAACGTTGTCGCTGGCTGCGCCGCACTTCATGCGCGAAGCACTGCACACCGCGATTCGCAGGCATATTTAACACGATGCTGCGCGAATACGACGTCAAAAATCGACTATTTTCGGCATATGTGTCAGTCAATCGCAGGCAATGGCAAACAAATTCTTGCACGCAAGGATGCACCCGCCGATCCGGACATCATGCTTGGGACAGGCTCGGACATCTCAGCGCGGTTGCAGTTTCAACCCCAGCGACTCGCCGGAAAGATATGGCCGCTCGAACCTGCGGCGGTCGTTCTGGTCAAACGGCTGGCCCCTGGCCGAGTCGGCAACGTAATTCGGCACGCGACCGCCACCCGACTGCGGAGCCGCATAAAGAAAGCTGTCGTCCTGTGCGCTACGCTGATGACGCGACTGATACTGCTGCGCCGAAGCGACTGCGGTGAAAGCAGGCAGAGCCGTCAGGGAGACAGCCAGAAAGAGCATTGTACGATTCATTCACTGTTCCTTCCATGGCATTTCCCGAAATCGCGGCATCCGCCGTCTCCGGAAACATGAGCCACACCATACACGTGGATCCTGCCGCTGCGATAGCGGGTTTTGCTCTCAAAAAAAGCAACGGGGACCGTCTCGACGACGATCCCCGTTTCCGTAGTTTATTGCCAGGCCCGGCAATTCGCCGGGCCCTTAAGTCAAGGCATCGATCAGAACTTGACCGAGAAGTTACCCTTCACGCCGTGATCGCTGACGTGATCGCCGACCTGGCCGTTGTAGCTCACGCCGAGCGTGGTGCCCTGCGCGATTTCCACATCCAGACCGACGCCGAGGACGAGAGCGTTCTTGGCGATCGGTGCGCCGGTGATGGCGAACAGCGACGTGCCGTTTGCAGAGAACACGCTTGCCGGGTCGACATCACCGAAGGCGTGCCTCCAGCCGAGCGTACCAGTCGCCGTGCCCTTCGCGCCGCTGAGGTCGAAGTTCTTCGACAGCCGCAGGCCGAGGGTGGAGAAGCCGGTGCTCTCGCTGCCGCCGCGAGCGGTGAGAGCCGAACCGAGACCCGTGCCACGCTCGACGAAGCTGTCGGTGTGGTGGTTGACGTAAGCGAGGTTCAGGAAGGGCTCGACAGTTGCCGCCTCGAACTTCACCTCGTAGCCAGCCTCAGCATAGAGCTGCAGGGTACGGGCATCGTACTTGGCGTGGTTGCTGTCACGCAGACCGAGGACGTTGAGCTGACGCTCGGTGTCCAGACGGTGCCACGTGTGGCCGAGGCCGAAGCGCAGGCCGAGATCGCCGAACTGGCTGCCGCCGTAGACCGCCAGGTTGTAGTTGTCGACGTCAGCCTTGCTGAGGTTGCTGTTCGACTTGATGTCGCTCTTGGCATAGCCGCCAGCGATACCCAGACGCCACGTGTCAGCAATTCCGGTGTCGAGACCGAGGACGAAACCGCCCGTCGAACGATCAAGCTTGGCCGACTGGCTGGTGCTGCCCGTCTCGCCCCACGAACCGTAAGCCTGGCCCCACAGTGCGACGTTCGCGCCGGCAGGAGCCTGAACGACCTGACCGGGCGCGGCCGCAGCCGATCCGCTCAGAGCCGCACGGGTGCGGTTGATGGTTGCCTCACGCAGGTGACGGCTCTCGTCGATCAGCACGCCCTGAGCGGACGCGTGGATCTCGCCCGACAGCTGGTCGAAGGCGGCGCGCACCAGGTGCGCCTCGTCGTTCGATGCCGAAGCGATGGCGTCGTAGATGGCGCCACGCGAGCTGCGCAGGTCAGCCGGAGTCATGCTTTCCAGAGCGCCGGCCACGGCGAGGTGGTTGCCGCTCCAAGCCTGGGTGGCGAAGTTGCGGTCACGCTTCAGGTAGAACACACCGTTCTGGCCCTGCGCCGAAGCAGCGAAGGACGAGAACAAGCGGCCGTTACCGACTTCCGTCACCTTCACAGCGTCAGCGGTCGTGAACGTCACGCCGTTTTCAGCCGTCACGAAGGTGTAGGCGTTGCCGTAGGTGTAGCTACGGGTATCGGTCGTGAGGCGCAGGTCGACCTGAGCACCGTTGGCTGCCTTCGAGAAGACCGCCCGGCCGTTCGGCGTACCGCCGACGTCCTTCAGCACTTCGATCTTGTCGCCACGCTCGAAGTCGATCACGCCGGCCGTCTGAGACAGGCCACCGACGCGGAGCGTGCCAGGCGAGTTGCCGGGCTTCACCGTACCGCCGTTCACGATCAGCGTGCCGATGTTGACGGCGCGGCTGGACGCAGCGCCAGAGAACAGACCCTCGATGACGCCGTTCGGGCCAACCGTGACCTGCTTGACGGTGCCGTTCACGCGAAGCTCACCACCTGTCACGGCGAAGGTGCCGTTGGAGAAGTTGCCCGTCACGTGAAGCGCGCCCTGCTGGACCGTACCGGTACCGGTGAAGTCCTGGCTGTTGCCAGCGAGAACGAGCTGGCCAGCGCCCTTCTTGGCGAAGTCAGACCCGGCGAGCGGGATCGCGATGGTGGCGGAGCCGTTGGCGGCGACCGTGAGGTCGACAACCGACGCACCCGAAGCAGCCTGCAGGAGGAAGGCGCCCGGCCGGCCGGCAATGCCCGCATCCTTGAACAGGAAGTTCTGACCGTTGATGGTCAGGCCGGCGACGCGGACCTGGCCCTCGACGTTGATCGGCTTGTTGGTGCCCGTGCCGTTGAACGTGGCAACGCCGTTGTTCCAGAGCTGGCCGTCGACGAACGTCGTCTCAGTCCAGTTCTGCAGGTTGGCAATACGATCGACGTTGACCGTCTCGCCAACACCCGGCTGCGGCGCCGGAGTCGTCTTGGAGTTCAGGACCAGGTAGCCGTTGACAACACCACCGAAGGTGAAGTTCGAGTCGGCGTACTGAGCCTTGATCGCGTCGGAAATGGCGATCTCGCCCGAACGGTTGGCGTAGTCGAACACGAACAGCGACGTGCCGTTGGTGCCGACGGAGTAGCCCTGCGGCAGCGACAGCAGCGAGATCTCGCCGCCCAGAACCGCATTCGTACCCTTGAAGGCCGTGACGGCGCCGTTCGCAGCAGCCGGAAGCGACAGGCCGATCTTGGCGGTGCTCGCCAGGTTCAGGTTGTCAATCGTCAGCGTGTGGCCGAACGAGCCGTGCAGACCACCCGCGATGGCAGCGGAACCGATGGAGCCGGCACCGTTGACAAGCAGGATCGAGTCGGTGGCCACGTTGACCGCGCCGCCGAAGTTCACCGCGTTGTTGCCGGCGAAGCTGACAGTACCATTGGTCAGGTTCAGGTAGCCGTTACCGGTCAAGCCGCCCGCAACCACGAAGTTTCCGCCGAGGTTGATGGTGCTGTTCAGGTTCACCGAGCCGGTGGTGTTGGACGGCAGGTTCACGACGATGTCGCGGGCAACCGTACCGGCAACCAGGCTCGGAGCGAGGTTCAGCGTGGCGCCTGCGCCGTTCAGCGTGACGGACGTGCCGGCCGCGCCGAGATGCGAGTCAGCCGCAACGTTGAGCGTGCCGCCTTCGATGATCGTACCGCCGGCGTAGGTGTTGTCACCCCACAGCGACAGCGCGCCGACGCCCGTCTTGCGCAGGGCAGCCGAACCGGTGAGCTGGTTGTTGATGACGATGTTGCCAGCGCCCGTGTCGATGGTGGTCTTGCCGGCGTAGTTGGTGCCGGTAGCGCCGCCCTTCAGCTCAAGCGCAGCGCCCGTGAGCAGCCAGTCGCTGGAGAAGAACTGCAGGCCCTGCGTCAGGTACTGACCTTCTTCCGAGTTGGCTTCGACCTTGACCGTGCCGCCCTGCTGCGGGAAGCCGGTGTAGCCGAACACGCCAACAGCGCTGCTGTCGACCGTCCGCTGCAGTCGGCCAGCCTGGCTCTTGTCGAGGTCGGTCCAGTCCGTGCCGTTGACGGCCCAGGTCGAGACGCCATCGACAGCCGTGCCGTTCCAGTAGCGCAGTCCGGCGCGGCCGGTGGCAGCGAACAGGTCAAGGTTCTTGTCTTCACCCGACAGGCCGAGCGTGATGCTCTGGGCCGGCAGGTCGCCGATCGTGCCAAGCGCGAACTTGGCGCCGTTCTCGATGACCTTCGTCGAGCTGAACACGCGGTAGACACCAGGGTCGATCGCGTCGTTGTTCAGGTTGACAAGGGTGCCAGCTTCCGCGGCCTTCAGCGTACCATCGACATGGAAGTACTGGTTGCTGATTTCCGTCGTGCCCGCGGTGTTGTGGTGAGCAATGAAGTTGCCCAGCGCAACCGTCGCGCCTTCCGCGAAGGTGACGTCGCCCTGGATGGTGAGCGTGCCGGCCTGGTTGCCGAGCAGCGAGCCGTACTGGCCGACCGAAACAGGCGCCACGATCTTGCCCGAGCCGGCAAGCGAAGCGCGGTTGGTCTCGGTGCCGTTGACAGCGACCGAATTAGCCGTCAGCGAGCCGTTGTGCGTCGTGGTCGGTGCGCCAAGCAGGTTCGAGACCGGCAGGACGCCGTTGTTCACGCGCAGGGTGCCGCCGGTAACCTCGACGGTGCCAACTTCACTGGCATTGCCGGTCAGGACGACCTGCTTGCCCGCGTCAGCCGCGACGACGAACTTGCCCTGAAGCGTCCTCGGATCCTTGTCCGCATCGACGCCTGCGCCGAAGAAGCCGACGATCTTGCCCCAGAAACCGGTTTCGCCGGTGGTCTGGTTGACGGTGAGCGTCTTCGACTTCTGGGTCGCCGTGTCGTCAGCGACGCCGCTGGCGACGACGATCTCGCCGGCGTTGAGCGCGTAACGCTTCGGATCGTAGCTCTTGTTGTCGCTGTCGAGGATCTCTGCGCCCGTCTTGCCGGAGCCTGCGAGTTCCGTGATCGTCAGGTTGGAGACGTCAGCCTCGAGCTTGCCGCCGTTGACGGTGTACTTGCCGTCCTTGAAGCGGAACTTGTCGTCGGCAGCGTTGACCTTCAGCGTACCAGCCTCGACGACCGTACCGCCGGTGTAGGCGATGTCGGCGTTCGAGAGAACGAGGGTGCCCTCGCCCTTCTTGACCAGCGCTCCGGTCACCGTGCTCTTGGTCGGCAGCGGATCGCCCGTGACGGGGTCGAAGGTGTCGTACTTGCCGAACGCGTTGGATTCGATCGTGAAGGCCGATTCCTTGGCAACGTCGATCGTGGCGTTCACCGTCGCGTTGGCGCCGCCCCAGAACAGGTCGATGCCCGTATCGTTGGCAAGGGTAGCCGCAACCACGCCATCGCCGATACCGAGCGCGCCGCCGGCGAAGGTGACCTTCTTGGTTGCGCTGCCGAGCTGATCGATCGACGTGACCGACAGAGTGCCAGCCTTGACGAGGTTGTTAACCTGCTGGCTGGTGCCCGCGCCACGCAGAGCGAGCGTGCCGTCGCCCTTCTTGACCAGGGTGCCAGCGCCGGTGAGGTCCTGGCTCACCGTGAAGCTACGGTCGGCATCGACGTCGAAGCCGCCAGCCTTGCCGCTCGTCAGGGCGATCGTCAGGTGGGTGTCATCAGCAATACCGGTCGTGGTGGAGTCAACGGTCTTCTGGCCGACCTTGAGGAAACCCTCACCGATCGTCACCGCCACGCCACCGGCAGCGCCGAGGTTTGCACGGGCTTCGGCGGCGACAGTGCCGCTGGCGACCGCAAGGCCGGTGTTCGTGTTGGTACCAGCGAGAACCAGCGTGCCGGCGCCGTTGGCGGTCAGCGTGCCGTTACCGCTGAAGTTTTGCTTCAGGGTGTACTGATGAGCAGCGTCCACAACGGAAAGCGACCCGTTGTTGCCCCAGCTCAGGGTAGCGCCGTCGCTGCTGGCGATTTCCGTACCGGCGATCGCGAGGCCCGCGTTGTCGGCGATGGTGAGCGTCCGCACGAAGATCGGATCGCCACCCGGAACAGGATTGTCGGTTTTGACGCCCTTGCCGAGCGTGGCCAGCTTGCTGAGCTTCAGCGTGCCCGCGGTGACACCGACAGCGCCTTCAAAATCGTTGGTTTCGTTGTTCAGTGCGATGGAGCCGGCGGTTGCGCCAACCTGAACCAGGCCCACGCCGGTGAGCTTCTGGTCGATATTGAAGACGCTTCCAGCACCAGGATTTGCGGTGATGGTGATCGCCGCATCGGCTTCCTTGCGGGCGAACGCCACGCCGGCATCGCTGGCGAGGTCCGCGCCGAAGGCCACGCTACCGCCATCGAACACCAGCTTGCGGCTGCCTTCTGCGCCGATCGAGCTGAGATCGTTGAGGCTGAGGTTACCGTGGGTGCCGAGCGTGACGCCACCGGTGAAGGTGTTGTCCTTGTTCAGCTCGACAGCGCCCTTGACCACGACGCCACCGGCGCCCGAGATCTTGTAGGCGGTCGCCGTCTTGTCCGCAGCAGCGGCAAACACCAGCGAGCTGGTGGCGTCCGCGAGAGCGACTTCGGCTACCTGCAGCTTGCTGGCCTGATTGCCGAGCGTGAGGCTTCCCTTGCCGGAAACCGTCAGCGTGCCATCCGTGGCGGGATCGACTGAATCAGCCTTGCGCACGGCCAAAATCGCGCCGTCCGCGCCACCCAGCGTGACCGAACGGTTAGCGATGGCGGCGGTGCCCGTGACGTCAACGGTACCCTTGTTCAAAACGATCGGGGAAGCCGACGGGGTATCGGCAGCGCCATCAATGTCGAGGCCGCCGATGACGACAAGGCCCTTGTCCGAAACATTGGCGAGATCGAGCGTAACGTTGCCGCTGGCGGCAACCGCCAGGTTGGCCGGAGCGCCAGCCTTGCCGACGGTCACAGCACCGCCGTTGATGTCAAGCGTGCCGCCGGTGGTGACCGTCAGGCCGCCTTCGGCCTTGAACGCACCGTCATCGAGCTTCAGGACGCCGACCTTGTCAGCGCTGCCGATCGTGGTCGCCGCCGCCACGGTCGTGGCGCTGCCGCCGTTCGACTGGGTGAAGGTACCTTGCGTCAGATTGAGGGCCTGGCTCACTGTGAGCGTGCCGGTGCTGCTCGCGTTACGGTTGAAAGTAGCATCGCCCTTCACATCCAGGACGCTGCCGGTAGCAACATCGATCACACCGTCACCGGCAGCGACCGTCAGGTTGGCTGCAGCGCCGACCTTGCCGACCGTCAAGGTGCCGCCATTGAGATTAAGCGCGCCCTTGGCGTTGAACGTGAGGCCGCCTTCGGCCTTGAACTGACCGCCGTCAACCTTCAGCGTCGCGACCTCGGTCGCGGTGCCGACAGAGGTCACACCGGCAACGACAGTGGTGCCGCCCAGCAGCTGCGTGAACTTACCGGCCTTCAGGTCAAGCGCATTGGCGACCTTGAAGTTACCAGCGTTGTCGGCGTCCTTGTTGAGCTCAGCGGAGCCAACGACGTCCACGATGCCGTGAGAGCCGATGACAATCGAACCCGCGGAGGAATCGACAGTCAGGCCAGCCAAGCTGCCGGCCTTACCGAGCACCAGCTTGCCGTCAAAACCAGTGCCATCGACTTTGAGGGCGGCTCCGTTTGAAAGCGTGAGGCCGCCTTCAGCCGTGAATGTCGCATTGCCGAGCGCCGCATCGACGGTCAGCTTGCCGGAATTGACGGATGCCGCACCCGAGAAGGTCGCCGCGCCATTGGTAACCTTGAACTCGTTGCTGAGGCCGCCTGCGATACCCAGCGTAGCAGCCTTGAGCGCGCCGCCAGTGCCGATAACGATCTGACCGGAGGAAAGTATCGGATCGAGAGTCGTCAAATCGACCGCGCCAGCTACATGCAGCGTGCCACCGGAAATGGTCAGCAAGCCACTGTGAACAAGCCCACCCTCGACCTTGAGGGAGCCGACGGCGGTGATGGCCGAATTCCCCACACCCAAGCCAGCGAAAACCGGAGCTTCCGCCACGCCTGGAATAACGATATCGTCGCCAGCGCTGGGCAGCGTGCCCCCCCAATTACCGGCCTCATTCCAGTCATCGCCGGAAAGAGCGACGCCGCCCACCCAGGTGGCCGGAGCGGCGTACGCGGGCACGGCAGCGGCGACGAGAGCCGTGGACGACAGGAGGGCCGCGGTCAGCGCAAGACGCGCCGCGCGGCTGGCCTTCAGCGATCGCGATTCGCCGCCCGCCTGCGCAGACGCGCCTGCAAGAAGGCCAGATGAATTTTCGTATTCAACCATTGCGTATTGCCTCTTTCACGACGTCCGACCCCGTCACGCGCCCCTCATGGCCAACGCACACGGTCCGACAGATACGTCAGACAATGCAGGTTTTGTCCTCAAAGTATAGACACAATCATCGTTAATGCCTCTGAATTAACGCATAATGTGTCCGGAAAGCCACAAATATGTCAGCTTGCGCCAGCCTCCATGAAACACCTGCGCGTCCACGGTTTCAGAGGGTTGGCGGAGCGACGGATCCGGCATCGCGGACGTCACTGCGCGTGGGGAAGCGCACGGCATGGTTGTAGGCTCTGCAGTGACGCTCCCCCTCGCCGACCATGGCGGAAAGCGATCCTGGAAGGCCTGCACTTCAATATCCGCGCCAGTACTTGCGGCCCGGGAGTTTCCGCTTTATCGCTAGAACCCTTGCGGGCGCCGTTCAGCGGCGTCGGGGCGGAGGCTTTTGCGGGCGGGCGCTTCGTGCCTGACTATGTAGCTTTGTGCCTGAAGATGTACCTGCCGGTTCTCACGCCCCTGGCAGGCATGCCGCCGCCACGTGCCTTTCGTATTTCCGCTTTTGTGTCTCTCGTGTTCCGGAACCCGTTCGAACCATGCTGCAACTCTTCCGCAACTCAGGCCGCCACTGGCTCGGCAAGGCCCTGACCGTCGTTCTGTTCAGCCTGCTCATCCTGTCGTTCGGGATCTGGGGCGTGGCCGACTGGATCACCAATCCCGGCGGCAATTCCGTGGCGAACGTTGGAAACCGGACCGTTTCCGTCCAGGAGATGCGCGACGCCTACGTCAACCGGCTCCAGAGCCTGCAGCAGCAACTGCGCACGCCCGTCAGCGCGGATCAGGCACGCGCCATGGGTCTCGACCAGCAAGTGCTGGGCCAGCTCGTGGGGCAGGCCGTGCTCGACACGAGCGCCGACGACCTTGGCCTCGCCGTTCCCGATGCAACGATCGCCGCCATCGTCACCCGCGAGCCGCAGTTCCGTAACAGCGACGGCAATTTCGACCGCGCCGCCTTCGACGCCGCCCTGCAGAACGCCGGCATCACCGAGCAAGTATTCGTGCGCGAGCAGCGGTCGGTACTGCCGCGCCGCCAGATCGCCGAGAGCGTCGCGGGCGACATCACGCCGCCCACTCCCATGCTGGCAGCCTTCCACCGCTACGGCGCAGAACGGCGCGAGGCGCTGCATACCACGCTGACGCCCGCGGCCGCAGGCCCCGTCGCAGACCCGGACGAAGCAGCGCTGGAGGCCTGGTTCAAGGAGCGCACGGCGCTTTTCCGCCTGCCGGAGTTCCGCGCCATTTCCGTGATCGCCGTCGATCCCGAAACGCTCGCCAAGCCCGAGAGCGTGAGCCGCGACGTCGCGCTTGCCCGCTACGAGGCCGACAAGGAAAGCCGCTACGGCACGCCGGAAACACGCCACGTGCAGCAGCTCGTTTTCCCGACGCTGGCCGAGGCCGAGGCCGCTCATGCCCGCCTCACTGCCGGCGGACCGGAGACGTTCGAGGCACTCGCGGCCGAGCGCAAGGTAGCGGAGAGCGATTACGATCTCGGCCTCGTGGCGCGCGACGCCGTGTTCGACCCGGCCGTCGCGCAGGCTGCCTTCGCCCTCGCAGCGCCCGGTATCGGCGCCCCGGTGGCCGGTCGCTTCGGCACTGTGATCGTGCGCGTGGTCTCGATCACGCCGCCCTCGATCCAGTCCTTCGGCGAGGTCGAGCAGTCGGTGCGGCTCGCTGTCGCCATCGATGAGGCGCGCACGGCCGTGAATGCCCTGCACGACCAGATCGAGGAAGCACGCGCGACTGCCCGTCCGCTCGCCGAAATCGCAACCCAGAGCGGGCTCCCGCTGCAGACCGTGCCGGCCATCGACCGTAGCGGGCGCGGACGCGACGGCGCACCGGTGGGCGACCTGCCCGAGGCCAGCGCGCTCGTCGCCGCCGCCTTCGCATCGGACGTCGGCGCCGACAACGCGCCGCTGCGCCGCCAGACCAGCACCGGCACAGGCTACGTGTGGTTCGACGTCACCGATGTGGCGCCCGAGCGCGACCGCACCTTCGAGGAGGCGCGCGCCGATGTCCTCGAGCGCTGGCGCGCGGAGGCCCTCGCCGACAAGCTGGCGAAGGTCGCAGGCGATGTCGTCGCCAGGCTCGACAACGGCGAGGCCTTCGCCGCCATCGCCGCCTCCCTGCCGGAAGGCGCGCTCGCCGCCGCTCCGGTCGTCACCACCGACATCACCCGTGTCGGCGAAACCGCCGGCCTCGCGCCCGCCGTGGCGCAGCAGGTTTTCGCCATCCACAAGGGCAAGGCCGGCTCCGCCGCGGTGCCGCAGGGGCGCGTGGTTTTCCAGGTCACGGGCGCGGCCACGCCGCCGCTCGATCCTGCTGATGCACGCGCGGTCGCCGTGAAGCAGCAGCTCACTTCCGTCCTCGCCGACGATCTCCTCACCGAGTACGTCGGCAAGCGGCAGGCCGAGCTGCGCCCCACCGTCAACCCGCAGGCGCTCAGCGCCGCGACCGGCCTCGGACCGGCAGGACTGTAAGGAGCGGACATGGCCGACACCTCCTTTCCGGCGGATTTCGCCGCCCGCTACGACGCCCAGGTGGCGGATGTCGTTTCCGTCACGCTGGTCGCGGACCTGGAGACGCCGGTCGCCGCCTACATCAAGCTGCAGGCCATCGCCCGCGGTCCGTCGCTGCTGCTCGAATCCGTGGAAGGCGGGGCGGCGCGCGGGCGCTACTCGATCATCGGCCTCAACCCGGATGTGATCTGGCGCTGCAGCAACGGCGCGGTGACGGTGGAGCACGACGGCGGCGCGCCCGTGGCCGACCCGCTGCCGCCGCTCGACAGCCTGCGCTCGCTCATCGCCGACAGCCGTCTCGACCTGCCACGCGGCCTGCCCTCGATGGCCGCCGGCGTGTTCGGCTATCTCGGCTACGACATGGTGCGCCAGATGGAGCGCCTTCCGGATGCACCGCCCGACGCGCTCGGCGTGCCGGACGCCGTGATGGTGCGCCCGACGCTCATCGCGGTGTTCGATTCAGTCACCGACGCGCTGTCGCTGGTGACTCCGGTGCGTCCGCGCCCGGGCGTGAGCGCGCGCCAGGCGTATGAGGCGGCGCAGGCGCGGCTCGAGGAGGCAGTGCTGGCGCTCGACGCGCCGCTGCCGCACGATCCCCCCGTCGATGCAGGCGCCATCGCCACCCCCGAGCCGGTGTCGAACACGCCCCCCGACACGTTCCGCGCCATGGTGGCGAAGGCAAAAGATTACATCAGCGCCGGCGACATCTTCCAGGTGGTGCTGTCGCAGCGGTTCGACGCGCGCTTTCCGCTGCCGCCGCTGTCGCTCTACCGGGCGCTGCGCCGTTCCAACCCCTCGCCCTATCTCGCCTATCTCGATTTCGGCGATTTCCAGGTCGTGTGCTCGAGCCCCGAGATCCTGGTGAAGGTGTCCGGCGACGAAGTCACCATCCGCCCGATCGCCGGCACGCGCCGGCGCGGCGAGACGCCCTCGGCCGATGCCGCGCTGGCGGCGGAGCTGCTCGCCGACCCCAAGGAGCGATCCGAACACCTGATGCTGCTCGATCTCGGCCGCAACGATGTCGGGCGCGTCGCAAGCATCGGCACCGTCAAGGTAACGGACAGCTTCTACCTCGAATACTACAGCCAGGTGATGCACATCGTCTCGAACGTCGTCGGCCGGCTCGACCCGCGCCATGACGTCATCGACGCGCTGGCGGCTGGTTTTCCGGCTGGCACCGTGTCCGGGGCGCCCAAGGTGCGGGCCATGGAAATCATCGACGAGCTGGAGCACGAGAAGCGCGGCCCCTACGCCGGCTGCATCGGCTATTTCGGCGCCGGCGGCGAGATGGACACCTGCATCGTGCTGCGCACCGCCGTCATCAAGGACGGCCGCATGTCGGTGCAGGCCGGCGCGGGCATCGTCCACGATTCCGACCCGGAAAGCGAGCTGCAGGAGTGCATCAACAAGGCGCGCGCGCAGTTCCGCGCCGCAGAGGAAGCCGTGCGCTTCGCCACCAGGGCCAGGCGCGGCCAGTGAGCCGGGACGGCGGCGACCACGCGGCAGCGCTCGACCTGCGTGGGCTGAAATGCCCGCTACCGGCGCTGCGCACGCGCAAGGCGTTGGCGCACGCCGCGCCGGGAACGGTTCTGACGGTGACGTGCACCGATCCGCTAGCGGCAATCGACATTCCGCATCTGGTGTATGAAACGGGTCACGCGCTCGAGGCCAGCACCGGCGACGGGCGCGTGCTGACCTTCGTCATCCGGGTGCGTCAGGCGGGCGGTTGATCGTCCGCCGCATCGTTACCAGTGAGCGGGGTAGCGAGGATCTCGCGCCGACCGTCGCTGTGGACGGTCTGCAACACCTCGAAGCCCTCGAACTGGGGATGCCCGTCGTAGAGCGGCTTGTGGCCGCCGGCGTTGCGGTGGCTGGCGCGGAACGCTTCGGAACGGGTCCAGGCCTCGAAATCGGCCTTCGAGCGCCAGACGGTGTGAGAGGAGTAGAGCGTGTGCTCTTCCCCCTGCGGGCCGCGCAGCAGATGGAACTCGACGAAGCCCGATACCGTGTGCAGGTGGATCTCGCGCGACAGCCAGACCTGCTCGAAGGCCGCTTCCGACCCTTTCAGCACCCGGAAGCGGTTCATGGCGATGAACGGCACCTGCGGATCTGCAAACTCCTGCACAGCCTCGGACATATCCGATCTTACCTTTCGCGGAACGACGTCGTCACTGCTTCTGTAAGCGGCCGCGTCAGATAGTCAAGCACCGTGCGCTCGCCAGTGGGGAAGACGATGTCCGCCGGCATGCCCGGCCGCAGCCGGTCCTTGAGATCGGGCGGCAGGTCGGTGTCGCGCACGGCCACAAGCGCCAGGTAATAGGGCGCGCCGGTCTTCTCGTCGGTCAGGCGGTCGCGGGAGATATCCTGCAGCGTGCCCATGATGAGGGGGGTGGTACGCGAGTGGAAAGCAGGGAAGCGCACTTCCGCCCCAAGGCCGGTATGCACCCGGTCGATATCCGTGACCTCGACATGCGCCTCGACCACGAGTTCGTCGTCGTCGGGCACGATCTCGAGCAGCGTCTCGCCGGGGCGCACGACGCCGCCGAGCGTGAAAACCTTGAGATTGTGCACGACGCCCGCGCGCGGCGCGATCACGTCGATACGGTTGCGCACGTCCTCGACCACGCGCAGGCGCTCCTGCAGGTCGCCGAGCTTGAGGCGCACTTCGGCCAGGTTTTCGCTGACGCGCTCGAGAAACTGCTGCTGCGCCTGCCTGATCTGGATGTCGATCTCGCCGATGGCGTTGCGGGCCTTGGCGCTGTCGGCCTGGTTGCGGCCGACGATGCCGTCGAGGCGCGCCTTCTCGCGTTCCAGCGACGATTCGCGCGTCTTGGACACGAGGCCCTTCTTGGCGAGCTGCTTCACGCCGACGAGCTCGTCGTCGATGAAGAAGAGCTGCTGCTGCGCCGACTGGCGCTCGCGCTCGAGTCCGTTGATCTCGGATTCATACTGGGTGATGCGGTTCTTCATCACCGCGACCTGACCGTCGAGCGACGCCCGCCGCTCGCGGAACTGGGTGAGCTGGTCGTCGAGGATGCGCGCGATCTCGGGCTCGGCGCTGCGCCGCGTCAGATCCTGCGGAAAGCTGATTTCCGGCGTGTTGTCACGCTCCGCGACGAGGCGCGCCTCGGTTGCGAGCGAAATGTCGAGCTGGTGCCGGGTCGAGGCGTAATTGGCGTCGGACGACGTGGCGTCGAGGCGAAAGAGCACCTGTCCGAATTCCACCCGCGCGCCGTTGACGACGTTGATCTCGCGCACGATGCCGCCTTCGAGATGCTGCACCGCCTTGCGCTTGCCCTCCACCGACACGACGCCGGTCGCCACCACGGCGCTGTCGATGTTGGCCAGCGCCGCCCAGCCGCCCAGCAGGCCGAAAGTCAGCACGATCACGCCGTAGCCGAAACGGGCCGCCGGGCGAAAGTCGCTGGTGAACTTGGGAGCTTCGTCGTTCATGTCCGGTATTCCTGTAACCTTGACTTTTTAACTGGTAACGCCGCGCCCGCCGGTTCAGCCCTGGGCGCTGATCTGTCCGCCGGCAACGGCGGAAGTATCGACGACGGCCGGAGCAGCAGGCTGCGGCTGCGTCACCACCCGCGGGCCCATGACGCGCGCCAGCACCTCGTCGCGCTTGCCGAAGGCCTGCACGGTGCCGTCGGCGATCATCAGGATCGCGTCGCACATGGTCAGGATGTTGGTCTTGTGCGTGACGAGCACCACGGTGCGCGTCGCGGCCTTCAGCGCGCGGACGGTGTTCATCAGCGTCTGCTCGCCGGCGGCGTCGAGGTTGGCGTTCGGCTCGTCGAGCACGATGAGCGCCGGCATGCCGTAGATGGCGCGGGCAAGGCCGATGCGTTGGCGCTGACCGCCGGACAGGGTGTGGCCGCTGTCGCCGATCTCGGTGTTGTAGCCCTGCGGCAGGTTCTGGATCATCTCGTGCACGCCGGCCATCTGCGCCGCGCGCACGATCTGCGCCTCGTCGACCGCGTCGAAGCGAGCGATGTTGTCGGCCACCGTGCCGCCGAACAGCTCCACGTCCTGCGGCAGATAGCCCAGCGAGCGGCCGAGCTGCTCCGGGTCCCAGTGCTTGAGGTCGGAGCCGTCGAGGCGCACGGCGCCGGAGAGCGCCGGCCACACGCCGACGACGGCGCGCGCGAGGCTCGACTTGCCGGCAGCGCTCGGGCCGATGACGCCGAGCACCGTGCCCGGCTGGACGCCGAACGACACGCCCCGCAGCACCGGCAGATCGCGCCCGGGGGCGCGCACCACGAGACCCTCGACGACGAGCTGGCCCTTGGCGTCGGGCAGGCGCATGCGCTCCGGCCCGGCGGGCGCGAGGCGCAGCAGCGTCTGCACGCGGCCATAGGCGCCGCGCATGTTGACGAGGCCCTTCCAGTTGCTGATCGCCATCTCGATGGGCTGGGTGCAGCGGCCGACGATGATCGAGGCCGCGATCATCATGCCGGGCGAAATCTCGCGGTGGATGGCGAGATAGGCGCCGAGGCCGAGGATGAGGCTGCCCGAGAACATGCGGTGGAACTTGCTGAGCGCCAGCAGGATGCCGCCGCGGTCGGAGGCGTCGGCCTGCCAGCCGAGCGCCGCGTCGCGGCTCGTCTCCCAGCGGCGGCGCAGGCGGCGCACCATGCCCATGGCCTGCAACACTTCAGCGTTGCGGAACGTCGCCGCCGCCTGGCCGTTGGCCGCGATCGAGGCCTTGGTCGCCTTCTCCAGAGTCTGGCGCGTGGCGCGGTCGTTGGCAACGGCGATGATGGCGGAGATGATGCAGGCGATGATGGCGAAAATGCCGTACCAGGGATGCAGCATGAAGGCCACGATCACGTAGATCGGCACCCACGGCAGGTCGCAGCCGGCGATGATGCCAGCTCCGGTGAAGAATTCTCGAATAGTGTCGACGTCACGCAGAACCTGAGTGTGTCCCTGCGACGGCTGCTGGATGGTGGCGCGCTGAACGGAATCGAAGGCCTCGGTCTTGACCTGGCCGTCGAAGGCGATGCCGCCGCGCACCAGCACCTTGGTGCGCACGCCTTCCAGGATGGCGGCGGTCAGGAACAGCAGGGCGACGATCACGGTGAGCAGCAGCAGGGTGGTGACGTTGCGGCTGGCGAGCACCCGGTCATACACCTGCATCATGTAGAGCGGGCCGACGAGGCCGAGCACGTTGATGAACAGGCTGAAGAACACCGCAGTGAGGATGGCGGGACGGGCGGCGCGCATCGCAGCATCCAGCGCGCTCTCGCCCTTGCGGCGGAAGGAGGACCCGGAAGCACCCTCCCCTGCGGCGACGAGCTCTCCGCCGGCCGGCTTGCCGGAGATGCGGGCGGTCAGCGTGTCCCAGCGCTGCCCGAGATGGCTCTGCTCGAACCATTGAGCGGCGCGCTCCCGTAACCCTGCGATATCGATAGCCATATGGAACGCATCCCGCTGTCCAGAAACCAAAAATGCCGCGCAGGCAGCCAACGCACAGGGAAACGCCCCGGACGCCACGCGATGCCCAGCCGCCCACCTATATCAAATAATAATCGACCCGCGCAACCCTCACAATCAAATGCACTTATTGCAATTAATATTACGATAAAAGCTAAAACAGATTTATATAATTATATACACCATATATATAGCACAAATCTCCACACATACGTGAACATGATAATTCATGAAAGCCCAACCCCCGACATCGTGAAATCATTTTCACATTAGTGAGATTTTTATAAGCATGCATATTTTGCAAATTTATTTGTACTGTTGACAAAATTAATATTCTTGTTATTAATAGCGTAATTCAATATAAAAATTACGCATCGCGCTCACATGCGCGTGGCGCGCCGGACCAGAAAGCACGGAAAAGCCACCGGTTATTCTGCATAAATATTTGATATAATTGATTTTTTATAAGCAAAGG
This sequence comes from uncultured Chelatococcus sp., assembly GCA_937863995.1. GTDB lineage: Bacteria > Pseudomonadota > Alphaproteobacteria > Rhizobiales > Beijerinckiaceae > Pseudochelatococcus. The sequence goes on along the minus strand of CALMIK010000071.1, from coordinate 32,681 downwards.
AATTCACCGTAACGAGAGCACGGGGCACCCGTCAACCGACGCAGCCGGGAACGAGGCGCGTGACCGATCGACGCGTCGCGTGGGCCGGGCCGCCGCCCGCAAGTCAGGATGAGCACAGGACAGAATGAGCGACAGGGTGATCTTTCCGCTGCAGGCATCCTGCGGCCAGCCGGGATGGAGCGACGGCGAACTGGCCGAGATCCGCGCGGCGACCGAGCCGCTGACGCAATCGGGCCGCCCGATCGACATCGGCTGGGGCATCTCCGACGAGGGCGACCCGTGGTTTGCCGTGACCGACGCAGCGAGCGGCGATCCGGTCCTGCACCTCACGCGTCTCAACAACTCCTTCACCGCCGTGGGACCGGGCCTGGGCGGCGCCCTGCACGCGCGCGATCTGCGCACCCTGATAACCGAATCAACGCGCCGGCTGCTGCTGCAAAATGCAAGCCCGCCCGGCAGTTCCTGAATGGTCTCGCCACCCGCAATCGCAGACAGGACAACGGCCGCGCGCCGCCATCAGCGACAGCAGAGCAAGACGGAAACCGGCCATGACTTCGGCAGACTTGTCTCGATTAGAAAAATAAAGTAATGTATTGATAATTAATCATATACGCAGCGTAACACATGATGCTCGACGTCCGGGACGCCGGGTCATGAAAGAAAAATGTCATGCAAATAGTCAGTAGAGTTTACCGCCATACGCCGATTTGCCCAAAATATATAAATTATAATTTTTAATGATTTCACTTTTTTGTGAGGATTAAATGTATACCAATCAAAGACAGAACCAGGATACAAAAGAACTGCGACGCCTGGGCGGCAGGTGGCTGAAGGAAAGGCGCGAGAGCGCCGGCCTGTCGCAACGGCAACTGGCCGAAATTCTTGGGGTCGAGTATTATACTTTCATTTCCCAGATAGAGACCGGCCACGGTCGCATTCCGCCCGACCGCTACGAGGCATGGGCGAGCGCCATCGGGCTGGAACTCGCGGATTTCGTGCGCGAGATCCTGCGTTACTACGATCCGGTGACATTCACCATCCTCTTCAACACGACCGGCGCCACGGACGGCGCGACGCAGAACGCCGTAGGCCGGGATACGCCGGTGCAGGACGCGCGCGCCCGCGACGCACTCACTGCCGAGAACCGGCAGTTGCAGGAGCAGGTGCGCGAGCTGCAGCGGCTGCTCGGCAAGAAGACCATGGAACTCGAGCAGATGCGCGAGAAACTGGCCGGCCACGCGCAGGCAGCCGGCAAGCGCGCCGCCTCCGACCGGCGCAGCAGCGCCCTCGACATCGATCCCCGCACCCGCGCCGGCACTGCCCGCAGGAAGGCGACCAATATCGCATCGGCCGTCGACGGCGCGCCCTCTTATGGAGAGGCTGGCGACTGAAATCCGCGGCGACCTCTACTGAAATCGTTGCCGCAAATTGCGCGAACTCCACAAACGGGTATCGCGTTTTCGAGTTCATGCTGTAGTGTGCGGCCGACAAACCGGCCGGCACGGATCGATCTTCGCAAGTCATTCCGATCTTCGCATGCCATTCCTGGGCAGCCGTCGACCGGGCCGGATGCCTTTGCCGGGCCGCTCCCGGCTTTTCACGCGAAGCAGCCTGCATGAACGACCCGACCTCGGATAAAGCGTCTTCCTGGATGACGCAAACGCTGCGCCTCGTGCCGCAGCTATGGTTTCGCCTCGGGCTGGTGCGGCTGTGGCGGCTCATTCCACGCCGCCTGCGCCGGCGCATCGTCGCCCGCGTCATCCCGCTGCCCCGGCGCCAAGGGCTGCGGCTGCCCGCGCCGCGCGCGCCGGTGTTCATGTGCGGCTTCCTGTCGAGCCCCCTCGGCCTGGGCTGGAGTGCGCGACTCAACCGCGCGCTCATCGCGCGGGCCGGTGTGCCGATCCGCGATTTCGACATCGGTCACGCCTTCGCCACCGGCGAAAAGAACACCGCACTGCCGGATGCGCAGGGCCAGGCAACGGTCGTGTTCAACTTCAATCCGGGGCAATTCGGCTATGCATTGAATTTTTTGCCGGCAAATATTCTTGCCGACAAATACATCATCGGCTACTGCGTGTGGGAACTGGCGCGCATTCCCGACGACTGGATCGCGCCGCTCGCCCTCGTGGACGAACTGTGGGTGCCGACGGAATTCGTGCGCCGCGCCTTTCTCGATGCCGGGGTCAAGCTGCCGATCCGTGTGGTTCCGCACATCATGCGCGCGCCTGACGGTTTGGCGCCGGACCGCGCGCGCTTTAACCTGCCGCCGGATGCTTTCGTTGCGACGGTGGTGGCGAGCCTGCGCTCTAGCCTGGCGCGGAAAAACCCGCTCAAAGCCGTCGATGCCTTCCGCCGCGCCTTTCCCGGTGACGAGGACGCGCTTCTCGTTCTAAAGCTCGGCGACGCCCATCTAGAAGCGCAGGCGCTGGCGCAGGTGCGCGCCTATATCGGCGACGATCCGCGCATCCGGCTGTTGCTCGACACCCTCGACGACGACGCGATGTGGACCTTGCTCGCCTCTTCCGACGCGGTGGTGTCGTTGCATCGCGCCGAGGGCTTTGGCCTCGTCCCGGCCCAGGCCATGCTCGCCGGCCGGCCTGTGGTCGCGACGGCATGGTCCGGCAACCTCGATTTCATGACCGACGACAGCGCCTGCCTCATCCCGGCGCATCAAGTGCCTGTCGACGATCCGACCGAGCTCTACGTCGCCCCCGGCCTCACCTGGGCCGAGCCGGACACAGACGCGGCGGCGGCGGCGCTGCGCCGCCTCCACGATGACCCCGCCCTGCGGGCCGCAATCGGCGCGCGGGCACAGGCGCAGATAACGGCCTATTTCGCGCAGGCCGAAGCACCGGTCATCGAAGCAATCCGGCAATGGGCGCCCGCTTCCTGATGCCATGCGACGTGGAACGGCCGCGTTGCGCCCGCGCGGCGAAAGGAAAGTCGCGGCGATCGAAATCCGACAATATATGGCCTTATTACAGACACACGGACTTGCTCAACTCTATGCATGCGAAACGCTGACAACCCCGCGTCCTCTTCTTGCATTCGGGGCGATTTGTCGGCGGCTCACAATGGATGTCTCCCGGCACAGACCGGAGACAAGCAGGGGGTTCATTTCGTGATGCAAGTTCCCATGCAACTGCTTCCCATGCAGCTGCGCGTTTCCATGCCGGAACACGTTGTGACGCCCGCGGCATCGCGCGCCGTTGCCCTGCCGCTGTGGCGGCGTATGGCGCGGGCGGGCCTGGCCATCTTCCCGGCGCTGACGCTGTCCGTGCTGCCGCTGACCGAGGCGAGCGCCGGCCCGGAAACCGCTACCGTGCAGCGCGCCGACTTCGCCGGCCCGGCCGATCTGCCGATCGACAACGTGCAGTATTACCGCTACGGACCGCCGCCCGACTACTATCGCGGCCCGCCTCCCGGTTACCGCCGCGGTCCGCCCCCGCCCCCCGGATACTGGGGCCCGCCGCGCCATCACCGTGGCTACTACGGCCCCCCGCCGCCACGTTGGCGCGGGCCTCCCCCGCCCGAGTATTGGGGCCCGCCGCCGCGTTACTACTACCGCCAGGGCTGGAACGACGATTATGATCCGGGGGCGGCTGCGGCCGCCGGCGCCATTGGCCTCGCGGCTGGCGCCATTCTCGGCGGCGCGCTGGCCGCACAGGCGGCGCCCGAGCCGCGCAGCAATACGTGGCTCAGCTACTGCGCCAGCAAGTACCGGTCGTTCGATCCGGCTTCCGGTACGTATCTCGGCCATGACGGCAGGCGCTACGAGTGCCAGTGACCACGGGTCCGGCCACCGGCCGGATCAACCGAAGCGGCGCTCGATGTAATCGTTCACGAGCGCCTTGAACTCGTTCGCGATGCCCGCGCCCTTGAGCGTCATGGCCTTCTCGCCATCGATGAACACGGGCGCGGAAGGCGTTTCACCGGTGCCGGGCAGCGAGATGCCGATATCGGCGTGCTTCGATTCGCCCGGCCCGTTGACGATGCAGCCCATCACGGCGACGTTGAGATTTTCGACGCCCGGATAGCGCGTCTTCCACTCCGGCATCGACGACGTGATCCAGTGCTGGATGTCGCGCGCCAATTCCTGAAAAACGGTCGAGGTGGTGCGCCCGCAGCCGGGGCAAGCCGCGACCAGCGGCACGAACGTGCGAAACCCCATCGTCTGCAGCAATTCCTGCGACGCACGCACCTCGAGCGAGCGGTCGCCGCCCGGCTCCGGCGTCAGCGAGTAACGGATCGTGTCGCCGATACCCTGCTGCAGCAGGATGCCGAGCGCCGCCGACGAGGCGACGATGCCCTTCGATCCCATACCCGCCTCGGTCAGCCCGAGATGGAGCGCATAGTCAGACCGGCGCGCCAGATCGCGGTACACGGCGATGAGATCCTGCACCGCCGACACCTTGGCGGACAAAATGATGCGATCGCGCCCCAGCCCGATCTCCTCGGCGCGCGCGGCCGAGAGCAGCGCCGATTGCACCAGCGCCTCGCGCGTTACGGCGCGGGCTTCCAGCGGCGTGTCGGAGACCGAGTTCTCGTCCATCAGCCGGGTCAGCAGTTCCTGATCGAGCGAGCCCCAGTTGGCGCCGATGCGCACCGGCTTGCCGTACTTCGCCGCCAGCTCCACGATGGTGGAGAACTGCTTGTCGCGCCTGTCCTTGAAGCCGACATTGCCGGGGTTGATGCGGTATTTCGCCAGCGCCTCCGCACAGGCCGGATGATCGGTGAGCAGCTTGTGGCCGATGTAGTGGAAATCGCCGACGAGCGGCACGTCGATGCCCTTCACCATCAGCGCGTCGCGGATGTAGGGTACGGCGCGGGCGGCCTCGTCGCGGTCGACGGTGATGCGCACCAGTTCCGAGCCGGTGCGCGCCAGCGCCGCGACCTGCGTGACGGTGGCGGCGACATCGGCGGTGTCGGTATTCGTCATGGATTGCACGACGATGGGCGCGCCGCCGCCCACGACGATGCCGCCGACATCGACGGCAACGGTGCGGTGGCGAGCTGCCGGGCGAGCCTCGGCGGCGACGGAGGCGGAAGCGACGTTCATCGGCGACGGAACCTGTTGATCGAATTCATGAGGACGCCGGCCCGTGTCTCCAGGGCGCCGGACGTTGCGACGGGCCCGGAAAGCGCGGATTGCCCCGTTTTCGCAACACGCATCCGATGATCCTCAAGCCGGGCGCGCGCTGCTTTATCGCTCATTCAGGCGGGCTCGGCAACCGCTTCGTCGCGCCCCGCCCTGACGCCGCAATGGGCGCAGATGCCGGCGATCTCCACCACCCGGGCGCGCGGCGAAAAGCCTGCCTGCGCCACCACCCGCGCCAGCGCGCTGCCGAAGGCGGGCGACGACACCTCGTCCACCCCGCCGCAGGCCTCGCATATGAGGAAGGCCACGAGTTCCCCCGGCTCATGGGCGTGCGGGCAGGCGATGAAGGCGTTGCGGGTTTCGAGCTTGTGAATGAAGCCCTGCTCCAGCAGAAATTCGAGCGCCCGGTAGATGGTGATCGGCGCCACGCGCCGCTCGGTCTCGCGCGCCATCTGGTCGGCGATGTCATAGGCCCCGAGCGGACGGTGGGTGGTGTAGAGCGCCTGCAGCACATCGCGCCGAATGGGCGTCAGGCGCACGCCCCGGCGCGCGCAGTCGGCCTCGGCGCGGGCCATGGCATCGCCGGCCACGGCGGCGCGTTCGGTGGCGTGGCCGCAGGAACCGTGATGATGGTGGGCGTCGTGATCGTCGTGCGGGCCGTGCGGGGCGGGGCGAGTGTTCACGCCAGCTTTCCTCTCCGTTGCGCCGGTCGGCGGTCGCCGTTCCGATCGTCAATGCATATAGCACGTCATGTAGGATAGCATACTTGCGCCTGCCATACGCCAGGGCGTTCGGAAGCCGGGGATTCGGCGGCCAGGCGTTCGGCGACGAGCTGGGCGTTTGCACACGGGCGTCACATAACCGGGAGGAAAACCGGCTTATGATGCACGGTGCGCCCTCAACGACCGCCGGCCGACGTTAACCGGCTGTCGTTTAAGGGGTTGTCTTTTCGGCTGGTCGCGGCAAACTCCACCGGGTTCTCGCTCAATGGATTTTTCGCGGCACGAGGCTCCCACGCCCCGTCCGGCGCAATCGCCCCGGCCCGCCGCGTCGCTCCATCTTCCTGAAAGCCAAGGAGGCTTTTGCTCATGTCCCTGAAATCGCGTACCGCCGTCGTTACCGGCTCCACCAGTGGTATCGGCCTCGCCATCGCCCGCGCCTATGCGCGCGAGGGCGCGAACGTCGTCATCAACGGTTTCGGCGACGCGGCCGACATCGAGAAAGAGCGCCTCGGCATCGAGGACGAGTTCGGCGTGAAGGCCTTCTATTCCGCAGCCGATCTCTCCAAGGCCGATGAGGCCTTCAACCTGGTCGTCGAGGCCGAGAAGGCGTTCGGCAGCGTCGACATCCTCGTCAACAACGCCGGCATCCAGTTCGTGTCGCCGGTCGAGGAATTCCCGGTCGAGAAGTGGGACCTCATCATCGCCCTCAACCTGACGGCGGCGTTCCACACCACCCGCGCCGCCGTGCCGGGCATGAAGGAGCGCAAGTTCGGCCGCATCATCAACACCGCCTCGGCCCACGCACTCGTCGCCTCGCCCTTCAAGTCGGCCTATGTGGCGGCGAAGCACGGCATCGCCGGCTTCACCAAGACCGTCGCCCTGGAAACCGCCACCCACGGCATCACCGTGAACGCCATCGCGCCCGGCTACGTCTGGACGCCGCTGGTCGAGAAGCAGATCCCGGATACCGCCAAGGCGCGCGGCATCTCCGAGGAAGAGGTCAAGAAGAACGTGCTGCTCGCCGCCCAGCCGACGAAGGAATTCGTCACGGTGGACGAAGTCGCGGCGCTCGCGGTGTTCCTCGCCTCCGACGCGGCGCGCTCCATCACCGGCACCATCCTGCCGGTGGACGGCGGCTGGACCGCCCAGTGACGCAAGGCGTAAGGCCGCGCCGCAGCCTGCTGTTCGTCCCCGCCTCCAACGTCCGCGCGCTTGAAAAAGCGCGCGGCCTGGCGAGCGACGGCGTCATCATCGATCTGGAAGACGCCGTCGCCCCGTCCGCCAAGGAAGCGGCGCGGGCGGCGGCGCGAGCCGCTCTCACGCAGGGCTTTGGCCGCCGCGAGACGGCGCTGCGCATCAACGCGCCGGACACGCCGTGGTTCGAGGCCGATCTCACCCTCGCGGCCAGCATCGCGCCCGACGCGGTGGTGATTCCAAAAGTCTCGTCCCCCGCCACCGTCCTTGATGTCTGCGCCCGCCTCGATTCACTCGGGGCGCCAGCAAGTGTGCGCGTGTGGGCGATGATCGAGACGGCGCGCGGCGTCATCGACGCCGATGCCATTGCCCGCGCGGCGCTGGAGCCGTCGAGCCGCCTGTCGCTGTTCATCATCGGCGCCAACGATCTTGCCCGCGAAACCGGCGTGCGCCCCGGCGCAAGCCGCGCGCCGCTGATCGGCTGGCTGCAATCGGTGCTGCTGGCGGCGCGCGCGAGCCACATCGCGATCATCGATTCCGTCTACAACGATTTTGGCGATCCGGCGGGGTTTGCAGCCGAATGCGCCCAGGGGCGCGATCTCGGCTTCGACGGCAAGTCGCTGATCCACCCGGCGCAGATTGAGGCTGCCAACGCTGCCTTCGGCCCTGCGGCAGAAGAGGTCGAGGAAGCGCGCGCGCTCATCGCCGCCTTCACCGCCCCCGAGAATGCCGGCAAGGGCGCGGTTGCGTTCAACGGCCGCATGATCGAGGATCTGCACGTCGCCATCGCCCGGCGCCAGTTGGCGCTGGCAGACGCGATCGCCGCCCTCCACGGCGAATGAACTCCACAACCAATAAACTCCAGGGCCAATGAAAAAGCGCCGGAGCTGATGCCCGGCGCTTGTTCAACTTCAAAAAATCTCGCGACGATCAGATATGGATGGCGCGCTTGTCGACGGCGAGCGCGGCTTCCTTCACCGCTTCCGAACGGGTCGGGTGAGCGTGGGTCGTGCGCGCCAGATCCTCGGCGGAGCCGCCGAATTCCATCAGCACCGTCGCCTCGTGGATCAGCTCGCCCGCTTCCGGCCCGATGATGTGGACGCCGAGCACGCGGTCAGTCGCCGCATCCGCCAGCACCTTCACGAAGCCTTCCGACTGGTGGTTGACCTTGGCGCGGGAATTGGCCGTGAAGGGGAACTTGCCGACGTTGTAGGCAACGCCCGCGTCCTTCAGCTCCTCTTCCGTGCGGCCGACTGAGGCGACTTCCGGCGTGGTGTAGATCACCCCCGGGATGACGCCGTAGTTGACGTGTCCGGCCTTGCCGGCGAGCAGCTCGACCGCGGCGACACCCTCTTCCTCGGCCTTGTGGGCGAGCATCGGGCCGGCGATCACGTCACCGATGGCCAGAATGCCCGGCACGCTGGTGCGGTAGTGATCGTCCACCACGACGCGGCCGCGCCCGTCGAGCGCCACACCGATCTCCTCGAGGCCAAGGCCCTTGGTGTAGGGCACCCGCCCCGTCGCCACGAGCACGATGTCGGCCTCGATGACCTCGGCAGCGCCGCCCGCCACCGGCTCCACCGTGACCCTGGCGCCCGAACCCGTGTTCTCGACACCTGTCACCTTGGTGCTAAGCTTGAAGGCAAAACCTTGCTTGGTGAGGATGCGCTGGAACTGCTTGGCCACCTCACCGTCATTGCCGGGAATGATGCGGTCCAGGAACTCGACCACGGTGACTTCGGCGCCGAGCCGGCGCCACACCGAGCCGAGCTCAAGCCCGATCACGCCCGCGCCGACGACGACGAGCTTGCCCGGCACCTTGTCGAGCGCCAGCGCGCCGGTCGAGGACACCACGACCTTTTCGTCGATCTCGACGCCCGGAAGCCGCGCGACGTCGGAACCGGTGGCGATGAGGATGTTCTTCGCCTCGACGGACTGCTTCGAGCCGTCCTCAGCCGTCACCTCGACCTTGCCCGCGGCCTCGATGCGGCCGGTGCCGTGGAACACGTCGACCTTGTTCTTCTTGAACAGGAAGTCGATGCCCTTGACGTTGCCGTCGATGCCTTCCTGCTTGAAGGCCAGCAGCTTGGCCACGTCGATCTCGGGCGCCGACACCTTGATGCCGAAGTTCGCGAACGCGTGGCCCGCTTCCTCGAACTTCTCGGAAGCGAACAGCAGCGCCTTCGACGGAATGCAGCCGACATTGAGACAGGTGCCGCCATGGGTGGCGCGCTTCTCGACGACGGCGACCTTCAGCCCGAGCTGGGCGGCACGAATGGCGGCCACGTAGCCGCCAGGGCCGGTGCCGATTACCACGAGATCGTAAGACATGGGTTCTTCCTGGATTCTTCTGGCACGCGCGAAAAAATCAAAGGTCGAGCACGAGACGCGCCGGATCCTCGAGGTTTTCCTTGATGCGGACGAGGAAGGTCACCGCTTCCTTGCCGTCGATGACGCGGTGGTCGTAGGAAACGGCGAGATACATCATCGGCCGCGCCACGATCTGACCCTTGTAGACCACCGGCCGCTGCTCGATGCGGTGCATGCCGAGGATGGCGGACTGGGGCGCGTTGAGGATCGGCGTCGACAGCAGCGAGCCGTACACGCCGCCGTTCGAGATGGTGAACGTGCCGCCCTGCATCTCCTCGATCTTGAGCTGGCCGTCGCGGGCGCGGCGGCCGAAATCACCGATCTGCTTCTCGATACCGGCGATGGAGAGCTGGTCGGCGTCGCGCACCACCGGCACGACGAGGCCCTTGTCGGTGCCAACGGCCACGGCGATGTGATAATAATTCTTGTAGATCAGCTCGTTACCGTCGAGCTCGGCGTTGACGGCCGGCACGTCCTTGAGCGCCGCGACGGTCGCCTTGGCGAAGAAGCCCATGAAGCCGAGCTTGACGCCGTGCTTCTTCTCGAACGCGTCCTTGTACTGGTTGCGCAGGTCGAGAAGGTTGGTCATGTCGACGTCGTTGAACGTCGTGAGCATGGCGGCGTTCGACTGCGCTTCCTTCAGGCGGCGCGCAATCGTCTGGCGCAGCTTGGTCAGGCGCACGCGCTCCTCGCGCGATTCATCGGAAGGCGCGGAGGGTGCGCGCACCGTCGCGGCCGGCGCGGAGACGGCAGCCGGAGCCTGCTGGGAGAAGGCGAGGATATCGCCCTTGGTCACGCGGCCGTCCTTGCCGGTGCCGGGAACCTTGGCGGCGTCGATGCCGGTTTCGCTGGCGATGCGCTGCACCGCCGGGCCGTTCTCCAGACCAGCGCCAGCGGCAGCAGCGGCGGGAGCGGGCGCAACCTCGGTCTTGGGAGCGGGAGCAGCTTCTGCCTTGGGAGCGGGCGCTGCGGCGCCGGCGCCACCGGCGTTGAAGCTGCCGAGCAGCGCGCCGACTTCGACCGTCTCACCTTCCTTCACGGTGATCTCCGCCAGCACGCCGTCCGAAGGCGCGTTGACCTCAAGCGTCACCTTGTCCGTTTCGAGCTCCACCAGCGGCTCGTCAGCCTTGACGGCATCGCCCACCTTCTTGAACCACTGGCCAACGGTGGCCTCGGTCACGGATTCGCCCAGGGTGGGCACGCGGATTTCGGTCGCCATGATCTGTTATCCATTAAGGCCAGCGGCCTGTTACTCGATGCGGCCCGCGCCGGTAAAGCGGCGCCGCGCCGGTTGATTGGCAGGATGAAGGCCCGGCCGACGAACGGCCGGACCCAGAAAATCAGACAGAGAACGCGTCGTCGAGGAACGCCTGCAGCTGCGCCAGGTGCTTCGACATCAAGCCCGTCGCGGTGGCGGCGGACGCCGCGCGGCCCGCATAGCGCGGACGCTTGGCCTTGATGTTGGAATGGCCGAGCGCCCATTCAATATAGGGCTCGACGAACGTCCAGGAACCCATGTTCCGCGGCTCTTCCTGGCACCATACGACGTCGGCGTTGCGGAAGCGCGACAGCTCGCTGATCAGCGACTTCACCGGGAAGGGGTAGAGCTGCTCGACACGCAGCAGGTACACGTCGTCGATGCCGCGCTTCTCGCGCTCCTCGTAGAGGTCGTAGTAGACCTTGCCGGTGGAGATGACGACGCGGCGGATCTTGTCGTCCTTGACGAGCTTGATCTTCTCCTTGGCCAGCCGCTCTGCGTCGTCGCGCAGAATGCGGTGGAAGGAGCTCGCCTCGGTGAACTCCTCGAGCCGTGACACGGCGCGCTTGTGGCGCAGCAGCGACTTCGGCGTCATCAGGATCAGCGGCTTGCGGAAGTCGCGCTTCAGCTGACGGCGCAGGATGTGGAAGTAGTTCGCCGGCGTGGTGACGTTGGCCACCTGCTGATTGTCCTCGGCGCACATCTGCAGGAAGCGCTCGAGGCGCGCCGACGAGTGCTCCGGCCCCTGGCCCTCATAGCCGTGCGGCAGCAGCACCACGAGGCCCGAAAGGCGCAGCCACTTGCGCTCGGCCGACGAGATGAACTGGTCGAACACCACCTGAGCGCCGTTGGCGAAGTCGCCGAACTGCGCTTCCCACAGGGTGAGCGTGTTGGGCTCGGTCAGCGAATAGCCGTACTCGAAGCCGAGCACCGCCTCTTCCGACAGCATCGAGTTGATGACCTCGTAGCCGGCCTGCCCCTCGCTGATGTTGTTGAGCGGGATGAACTGGCGCTCGTCCTTCTGGTCGACGATCACCGAATGGCGCTGCGAGAAGGTGCCGCGTTCGACGTCCTGGCCGGACAGGCGCACGGCCCTGCCTTCCTTCAGCAGCGAGGCGAAGGCCAGAGCCTCGCCCGTCGCCCAGTCGATGCCCTCGCCGGTCTCGATCGACTTGCGGCGATTGTCGAGGAAGCGCTGGATCGTGCGGTGCACGTTCAGATCAGCCGGAACCGTGGTGAGCTTCTCACCAAGCAGGCGCAGCTCGTCCGTGGTCAGACCGGTGGCGCCGCGGCGCGGATCGTCCGCGTCCTCGCGCACAGCCTTGAGGCCGGCCCAGCGGCCGTCAAGCCAGTCGGCCTTGTTGGGCTTGTAGGTCTGGCCGGACTCGAGCTCCGTCTCCAGGTGCGCGCGCCAGGCGGCGCGGCGCTCCTCGATCTCGGCCTCGCTGATCACGCCTTCCGCGACGAGCTTCTTCGAGTAGATCTCGAGCACGCTCATGTGGTTGCGGATCGCCTGATACATCAGCGGCTGGGTGAATGCGGGCTCGTCGCCCTCGTTGTGGCCGAAGCGGCGGTAGCAGAACATGTCGATGACGACAGGCTTGTGGAACTGCTGCCGGAACTCGGTCGCGATCTTGGCCGCGAACACCACCGCTTCCGGATCGTCGCCGTTGACGTGGAACACCGGCGCCTCGACCATCTTCGCCACATCCGACGGATAGGGCGAGGAGCGCGAGTTGCGCGGGTTCGTCGTGAAGCCGATCTGGTTGTTGATGATGAAGTGGATCGACCCGCCGGTGTTGTGCCCCTTCAGGCCGGAAAGGCCGAGGCATTCCGCCACCACACCCTGGCCCGCGAAGGCGGCGTCGCCGTGCAGCAGCAGCGGGATCACCGACGTGCGCTCGCTCCGATCACCCAGCTGGTCCTGCTTGGCGCGCGACTTGCCGAGCACCACGGGGTTGACGATCTCGAGATGCGAGGGGTTCGGCGTCAGCGACAGGTGAACCTTGTTGCCGTCGAATTCGCGGTCCGAGGAAGCGCCCAGATGGTACTTCACGTCGCCGGAGCCCTCGACGTCGTCAGGCGCGACGGAGCCGCCCTTGAACTCGTGGAACAGCGCCCGGTGCGGCTTGCCCAGCACCTGGGTGAGCACGTTCAGCCGCCCGCGATGGGCCATGCCGAGCACGATCTCCTTCACGCCGAGATTGCCGCCGCGCTTGATGATCTGCTCGAGCGCGGGAATGAGCGACTCGCCGCCGTCGAGACCGAAACGCTTGGTGCCGGTGTACTTGAGATCGAGGAACTTCTCGAAGCCCTCGGCCTCGATCAGCTTGTTGATGATGGCGCGCTTGCCTTCGGGCGTGAAGGTGATTTCCTTGTGCGGACCCTCGATGCGCTCCTGGATCCACGCCTTCTCGGCCGCGTCCGAGATGTGCATGAACTCGACGCCGACCGTCTGGCAGTAGGTGCGCTTGAGGATCGCCAGCATCTCGTTGACGGTGGCGAACTCGAGGCCGAGCACGTTGTCGATGAAGATCTTGCGATCGAGGTCGCCCGGGCCGAAGCCATAGCTCGACGGGTGCAGTTCCTCGTGATCGCGCTGCGGCCCGAGGTGCAGCGGATCGAGATCGGCGTGCAGGTGGCCGCGCATGCGATAGGCGCGGATCATCATGATGGCGCGCACGCTGTCGCGCGCCGCGGCCTGCAGCGCCTCGGGCGACAGCTCGACGCCGCTCTTCTGCGCCTTCTGCTTGATTTTATCGACGGCGACCTTCTCGGACGACGACCAGTCGCTGTCCAGCACGGACACCAGTTCGCCGTTGGCGTGGACGGGCCAGTTCGGCCGCTCCCAGGACGCTCCCCTGGCGTTCTTCTCGACGACCGCCTTGTCCTCGCTCAGGCCGGAGAAGAACTCGCGCCACTGGGCGTCGACGGACTGTGGGTCCCTCTCGTAGCGTGCGTATAGCTCATCGAGATAGGCGCCGTTGCCGCCGTAGAGAAAGGAGGTTTGAGCGAATGCGTCGTTCAGATCCTGACGTGCCATGACCTTGTATCCTGGACCCTGTATCCTGCCGGAACCCGGAAATACGCCCGGGCGACTGGGCCTCGAAGCCCTGACCCGATCGCCCCCGGGAAGGCGACGGGATGGAAGAGCCGCATGATCTGGCGACACGCGGGCTCAAGTTACAAAACCCGAAAATTCTTTTTACGGAACCACATCCAGCTTGCCAGAGGCTTAACCGCCCCTCGAACTCTCCGCGGTCCCCGCCTGTCCGACCCGCAACAGCGCGCGATCGTTAACAAGCGGTTGACGGCGCGATCGTCGGACCGTGCGCGGGAGCAGGATTTCCGGCCGCCAAATGGCTGCATGAAAGTCCTGCCGCCCGATTGCGACCCGAAAGTGGCGGAAGAACCCCGGTTGCCTCATATGGAGGCGGTGGGGCAATTCCGCCACAGTGTTTCCAAGACGGGAACCGCCTGTACACGGCTCCCGGCCTGCGCGGGCCTCAGCCCTTCAGCACGTCGACCAGCGTCTTGCCGAGGCGCGCCGGCGACGGAGAAACGCGGATGCCCGCTTCCTCCAGCGCCGCGATCTTGTCTTCCGCGCCGCCCTTGCCGCCGGAGATGATCGCCCCGGCGTGGCCCATGCGGCGGCCGGGAGGAGCCGTGCGGCCGGCGATGAAGCCAACCGTCGGCTTCTTGCGCCCGCGACGGGCCTCGTCCTTCAGGAACTGCGCCGCTTCTTCCTCGGCCGAGCCGCCGATCTCGCCGATCAGGATGATCGACTCGGTCTTGTCGTCGGCGAGGAACAGCTCCAGCACGTCGATGAACTCGGTGCCCTTCACCGGGTCGCCGCCGATGCCGACAGCCGTCGTCTGGCCGAGGCCTTCCTGCGTGGTCTGGAACACCGCCTCGTAGGTCAGCGTGCCGGAGCGCGACACGATGCCGACCGAGCCGGGGCGGAAGATGTTGGCCGGCATGATGCCGATCTTCGACTCACCCGCCGTCACGACGCCCGGGCAGTTGGGGCCGATGAGGCGCGACTTGGAGCGGTCGAGCGCGCGCCGCACCCGCACCATGTCGAGCACCGGAATGCCCTCGGTGATGGCGACGATCAGCGGCACCTCGGCGTCGATCGCCTCGAGGATGGCATCGGCCGCGCCCGCCGGCGGCACGTAGATGACCGAGGCGTCGGCGCCCGTGGCCTCGCGCGCCTCGGCGACGGTGTCGAACACCGGCAGGCCGAGATGCGTGGAGCCGCCCTTGCCGGGCGAGGTGCCGCCGACGACCTGCGCGCCGTAGGCCAGCGCCTGTTCCGAATGGAACGTGCCGTTCTTGCCGGTAAAACCCTGGGTGATGATCTTCGTCGACTTGTCAATCAGGATGGACATCAGGCTGCTCCCTTGACAGCGTTGACGATCTTCTGGGCGGCGTCGTCGAGGTCGTCCGCCGGGACGACGTTGAGGCCGGATTCGCTGATGATCTTCTTGCCGAGCTCGACGTTGGTGCCCTCGAGGCGCACGACGAGCGGAACGGTGAGGCCGACTTCCTTCACGGCGGCGATGACGCCTTCCGCGATGACGTCGCACTTCATGATGCCGCCGAAGATGTTGACGAGGATGCCCTTCACGTTCGGATCCGACGTGATGATCTTGAACGCCGCCGTCACCTTTTCCTTGGAAGCGCCGCCGCCGACGTCGAGGAAGTTCGCCGGCTCCTCGCCGTAGAGCTTGATGATGTCGAGCGTCGCCATGGCGAGGCCCGCGCCGTTCACCATGCAGCCGATGTTGCCGTCGAGCGCGATGTAGGCGAGGTCGTACTTCGACGCCTCGATCTCCTTGGCGTCCTCTTCGGTCTCGTCGCGCAGGGCGAAGATGTCCGCGTGACGGTAGAGGGCGTTCGAATCGAACGACACCTTGGCGTCGAGGGCGACGAGGCGCTGGTCCTCGGTGACGATCAGCGGGTTGATCTCGAGCATGGCCATGTCGGTGGCGACGAAGGCCGCGTAGAGGCTTTCCACCAGCTTGCCGGCCTGCTTGGCGAGATCGCCGGACAGACCCAGCGCCTTCGCGACCTTGCGGCCGTGGAACGGCTGCACGCCCGTGGCCGGATCGACCGAGAACGTGATGATCTTTTCAGGCGTGTTGTGCGCGACCTCTTCGATGTCCATGCCGCCTTCCGTCGAGACGACGAAGGCGATGCGGCTCGTGGCGCGGTCGACGAGCGCCGAGAGGTAGAATTCCTTGGCGATGTCGGAGCCGTCCTCGATGTAGAGGCGGTTCACCTGCTTGCCGGCCGGGCCGGTCTGGATCGTGACGAGGGTGCTGCCCAGCATCTGGCGGGCGAATTCCTCGACCTCGGCCACGGAGCGGGCCAGGCGCACGCCGCCCTTCTCGCCGGCTTCGGCTTCCTTGAACTTGCCCTTGCCGCGTCCCCCGGCATGGATCTGCGACTTGACGACCCACAGCGGCCCACCAAGTTCGTTCGCTGCGGCGGCGGCCTCTTCCGCGGAGAAGATGGCCTTCCCGCGCGATACCGGAACACCGAATTCCTTCAGTACGGCCTTGGCCTGATATTCATGAATGTTCATGTCGTCGTCCCAAATGGCTCGGCAATTGACTTTGTCTGATCGAGGGCCGGGATGGCGAAACGGCGGCCCTCCCGGAGCCGCCGTCCTCTCATCAGCCGGCGAGCGCCGGGTTGATGGTCTTGGAGGCCTCGATGAGGCTCTTCACCGACGCGACCGACTTGTCGAACTCGGCCTTCTCGACGTCCGACAGGTTGATCTCGACGATGCGCTCGACGCCGTTCTCGCCGATCACCACCGGCACGCCGACGAACAGGTCGCTCTGGCCGTACTGGCCGGAGAGGTAGGCGGCGGCGGGCAGCACGCGCTTCTGGTCCTTCAGGTAGCTCTCGGCCATGGCGATGGCGGAGGCCGCAGGCGCGTAGAAGGCGGAGCCGGTCTTGAGCAGGTTGACGATCTCGCCGCCGCCCTTGCGGGTGCGCTCGACGATGGCGTCAAGCTTCTCCTGCGTGGTCCAGCCGAGCGCGACGAGGTCGGGCAGCGGAATGCCGGCAACCGTGGAGTAGCGCGTCAGCGGCACCATGTCGTCGCCGTGGCCGCCGAGCACGAAGGCGGTGACGTCCTTCACCGATACCTTGAACTCGTCGGCGAGGAAGTGGCGGAAGCGGGCCGAATCAAGCACGCCGGCCATGCCGACGATCTTGTTGGCCGGCAGGCCGGAGGCCTTCTGCAGCGCCCACACAGCCGCGTCGAGCGGGTTGGTGATGGCGATGACGAACGCGTCGGGCGCGTGCTCGCGGATGCCCTGGCCAACCGATTCCATGACCTTGAGGTTGATGCCGAGCAGGTCGTCGCGGCTCATGCCGGGCTTGCGGGGCACGCCGGCGGTGACGATGATCACGTCCGCGCCCGCGATGTCGGCGTAGGAGTTGGTGCCCTTCAGCGCGGCGTCGAAGCCGTCCACCGGCGCCGATTCGGCGATGTCGAGGGCCTTGCCCTGGGGAATGCCTTCGGCGATGTCGAACAGGATGACGTCACCGAGTTCCTTCAAACCGACGAGATGGGCGAGCGTGCCGCCGATCTGTCCGGAGCCGATCAGGGCGATCTTCTTGCGGGCCATAGAAACCAATCCTTGAACTGGAGGGATGAAAAACCCCGTTAGCGCCGTCTACTTGACTCAAAGCGCCGAAGCCTTCAAGCGGGCCTCCGGGGGGCGAAAACGGCCAGCGCCGAACCTGGATCGGGCGCAGACCGCGGGAACGCAGGCAATCTCCCTTCACATACAATGTGTTGCGGAAATTCATGACCGGAGGATGACGGCTTGTTGCGCCCAAAACCCGCCCGGAACCTGCGTGTTTCAAAATCCTATTTTTGTAACGCCGGTGCGAAATCATTCGCTGCACGGCAAAAAATCCCTACACGAACCCGCTGACGAGCGTGCGCAGCGCGACGCCGATCAGCACCGAAAACCGCTGTTCCATCAGCTCGCGCGGCCGCCCGAGATCGAGCAGGATCGCCGATGGATGCGAAAAGCGGAAAAAAATGTCGCCCAGGAACGACATGGTCACTTCCCTGTCGCGCAGGCGGAAGATGCCGATGCCCGCGCCCTCGTCGACCACGCGCTCCACGAACATGAACACGCGCCCTCTGTGGCGGCGCGCGACGGAACGGTTCTCGGCCGCGATGCCGGCGTAGAGCTCGAAAATCGCCCGCTCTTTCTCGGCGAGGTCGCGGTAGGCGTGCGCCAGCGCCAGGGTCAGGCGCTCGAGCTTGTCGTCGGCGGGGTCGGGCGCGCCGGCGATGTCCGCCATCATCTGCTCGACCGGCTTCAGCGCATCGGCGACGACCGCGTCGATCAGCGCCTCCTTGGAGGGAAAATAGCGGTAGACGTTGGCGTGCGTCATGCCCGCCTCTTCCGCGATGCCCACCACCGTCACGCGCTTCGCGCCGGCGCGCCGGATGTGCTCGGCGGCGATGCTGACGAGGCGCACGTCGACGCGCTCGGGCACGGGTTCGAGCGTCCGGCGCAGATGGCTCATGCGGCGGCCCGGCTCATGTCTCGACAAGCCCCGTGCTGTCGCCGGAGGCAAGCGAGTCGCCGCGCCCGTGCGGCAGCGCCAGATAATCCTCCGACCGCATCTCGATGAGGCGCGACACCGTGCGGTCGAACTCGAACGCCTCGCGCCCGTCCTCGCCGAGATAGAGGCCGGTCGCGTCCGCCGCCGCGGAGGCGACGAGCTTGACGTGGCGGTCGTAGAGCGCGTCTATCAGCGTGATGAAGCGCTTGGCTTCGTTCCGCCTGTCCGGATCGAGCACGGGGATGTCGTCGAGCACGATGGAGTGGTAGTGCTTGGCGAGATACAGATAATCCCCCGCGCCCAGCGCCTGCGAGCACAGGTCGGCGAAGGAGAAGCGCGCCACCCCGCCCGCCGCCATCGGCACGTGCAGCCGGTGGCCCTTGATATCGAGATCGACCGGCGCGGGCGCCACCCCGCCGGCGAGCCGCGTGAACGCGGCATCGAGCGCGGCCCGGGCGCGGGCGTCGTTGGGCGTGTGGTAAACATCCGCCCCGGACAATTTCTCAAGCCTGTAATCCGTGCGCGACGACAGCTCGACGACGTCCATCCGCTCCAGCAGCAACCCGATGAACGGCAGGAACAGCGCCCGGTTGAGGCCGCCCTCGTAGAGCCGGTCGGGGACCACGTTGGAGGTGGCGACGACGGTCACGCCAAGGCCGAACAAATGCGAGAACAGCCTCCCGAGGATCATCGCGTCGGCGATGTCGGTGACGGTGAACTCGTCGAAGCACAGCAGCCGCGCCTCGTCGGCAAGCTCGGCCGCAACGCGCGGAATGGGATCGGTGTCCTTCTCGCGGCCTTCCTTGACACGCTGGCGGAAGCGGAAGATGCGCTCGTGCACATCGGCCATGAAGTCGTGAAAATGCGCCCGGCGCTTGCGGTCGAGCGGGGCGGCGTCGATGAAGAGATCCATCAGCATGGTCTTGCCGCGCCCGACCGATCCCCAGACGTAGAGGCCGCGCACCGGCTGCGCCTTCGCCTCACGCCCGCCGCCCAGAAAACGCGCGAAGGGGCCGGGACGGGACGGGCGGGGAGCGGCGGCGAGCGCGGCGATCACCTCGTCGAGCCGCGCGACCAACAGCTCCTGGGCCGGGTCGCGCTCGATCGCGCCGGAGGCGACCAGCGCCTCGTAGCGCCCGCGCACCGGGCCTAAATCGAGAGGGGAAGGCACCCGGACACCGGCAGTCATGCGGCGACTCGCGCGCTGGCAACTTTCGCGGGCACCTTTGCGCACAAGCTGATGTACATCCTGGCAATCGCTCCTTGCTGTCACCGCCGCGCGGCGCAGAGCCTTTCGCGGCACGCGCACAAACCGCTGCTCGCCTGCTGTAAACCTTCGCCGCGACAATCGCAATGCTCGGAAGCCGACTTCTATATTATACGTCATAAAAAAGATGAATTAATATGCTGTATTTATTGATTATTTTTGAATACCTCTTCCTTGCGGCATCGCCCCCGCGCCCGTTCGTGCTGCAAGGCGGTCACAGGCGGCCGGATTCCGCCGCCAGCGGGGCGGAAAGCGCCGGCGGTCATGTCATTGGCACCGGTAACGCCTTATGGTATCAGCGCCGCCTTGTGGAGCAGATGCGATCAGCGGTCACGGGCGGGGTCCTGACGTTGTCCCAAAAGGTATTCGATGACGGAAAACAACGCTGACACGGAGACCGGGGCGGCATCCCAGATCGCGAAGGCCGAACCGACACCGCAGGGCGTGCGCACGCTCGTGATCGGCGCGATCGGCGTCGTCTTCGGCGACATCGGCACGAGCCCGCTGTATGCGCTGCGCGAGTCCGCGCTCGCGGCCTCCGAAGGTGGCCCGCTGCTGCGCTCGGCCGTGGTGGGCGTGCTGTCGCTGATCCTGTGGACGCTGATACTCGTCGTCACCTGCAAGTACGTGCTCATCCTGCTGCGAGCCGACAACAAGGGCGAGGGCGGCACGCTCACGCTGGTGGCGCTGGCGCAGCGGGTGATGGGCAAGGGCCGCCTCTCCATCCTGCTGATCGGCATGCTGGGGGCGGCGCTGTTCTACGGCGACGCCATCATCTCGCCGGCCATGTCGGTGCTGTCGGCAGTGGAGGGCGTGAAACTGATCACGCCTGCGCTCGACGACTACGTCGTGCCGATCACGATGCTGATCCTGATCACGCTGTTCGTCTCACAACGCTACGGCACGGCGCGGGTGGCGGCGTTCTTCGCGCCGGTGATGGTGGTGTGGTTCATCGCCATCGGCACCGCCGGCGCCATTCACATCCTCGACGATCCCGACGTGTTCGCCGCTTTCAATCCGTATTTCGGCGTGCGCTTCCTTTATCACCACCCCGGCATCGCGGTGGTGGTGCTGGGCGCGGTGTGCCTCGCGGCGACTGGCGCGGAGGCGCTTTACGCCGATCTCGGGCATTTCGGCCGCAAGCCGATCAGCATCGCGTGGCTTTATTTCGTCTTCCCGGCGCTGGCGCTCAATTACCTCGGCCAGGGCGCGATGCTGATGGCGCACCCGGAGGCGATCGACAGCCCGTTCTACCGCATGGTGCCGGAATGGGCGCTTATTCCCTTCGTCGTGCTGGCGACGCTGGCGACTGTCATCGCCTCGCAGGCGGGCATCACGGGCGCGTATTCCCTCACCCGCCAGGCGATCCAGCTCGGACTGCTGCCGCGCATGGAAATCCGCTTCACCTCCGAGGAGCACGCGGGGCAGATCTACATGCCGAAGGTGAACCGGCTGCTGCTCGTGGGCGTGCTGGTGCTGGTGGTATCGTTCCAGACGTCGAGCGCGCTGTCGCACGCCTACGGCATCTCGGTGTTCGGCGCCATGCTCATGGACGGGCTGCTGGCCATCCTGGTGATCTGGAAAGGCTGGAAGTGGGGCCTGGCGGCAACGCTGGCGCTGCTGCTGCCTTTCGTCGTCATCGACGCCGCGTTCCTGTCGGCCAATCTCGGCAAGCTCGTGTCCGGCGGCTGGGTGCCGGTGGTGCTGGCGGCTTTCCTCGTCGTCGTCATGTCGACGTGGCGCAAGGGCACGGCCATCCTCTTCGCCAAGACGCGCAAGAACGATGTGCCGGTACGCGAACTCATCGGCATGCTGAAGGCAAGCCCGCCGCACCGCGTGCGCGGGCTTGCCATCTTCCTCACCAGCGACCCGGAAACCTCGCCGACCGCCCTGCTGCACAACCTCAAGCACAACAAGGTGCTGCACGAGCGCAACGTCATCCTCACCATCGATACCGACGACACGCCGACGCTTTCCGACAGCGAGCGCATCACGATCGAGCAGGTCAACGAGGATTTCTGGCTGGTGTCCATGCGCTTCGGCTACATGGAATCGCCCAACATCCCCTTAGGCCTCGCCCTGTTGCGCAAGACGGGCTTCAAGTTCGACATCATGTCGACGTCATTCTTCCTGTCGCGCCGCTCCATCCGGCCTGCGGCGCAGTCGGCAATGCCGCTGTGGCAGGACCACCTGTTCATGTCGCTGGCCCGCAACGCCACCGACGCGACGGACTTCTTCCAGATCCCGACAGGGCGCGTGGTGGAGGTCGGCACGCAGGTAACCGTGTAGCGGCGTTGCCTGCACGCAGGCGGGCGCAGGCAAAATGCTGTGAAAAGGCGGCGCCGGTATACGTGCCGGGCCTTGGCTGTCATGCGGAATGCGCAAACGAATGCTTATCGTTGGGTGCGGTATCGTGTTAGTGTGCGTCGGTTAAGGGTGGGATTTTCCTCAAAACGCATTGCAAAGCAGGAACGTGAAGAAAAAAGTATATGTGAAGTCTTACGGCTGCCAGATGAACGCCTATGACGCGGAGCGCATGGCGGATGTCCTCGCTCCCCAGGGATTCGTCGAGACAGACAGCGCCGAAGACGCCGACCTCATCGTCCTCAATACCTGCCATATTCGCGAGAAGGCAGCCGAGAAAGTCTATTCGGAACTCGGCCGCCTGCGCGTGATGAAGGACGAGCGCCGGCTTGAGGGGCGCGACACCACCATCGTCGTCGCCGGCTGCGTCGCGCAGGCCGAGGGCGGCGAGATCCTGCGCCGCGCGTCCGCGGTCGATCTCGTCGTCGGGCCGCAGAGCTATCACAACCTGCCGGCGCTGCTGGAAAAGGCGCGCGGCGCGCGGGTGGTGGACACCGAGTTTCCCGTCGAGGACAAGTTCGACCACCTGCCCGCCCCCTCGCGGGACAAAATCCGCTCGCGCGGCGTATCCGCCTTTCTCACCATTCAGGAAGGCTGCGACAAGTTCTGCACCTTCTGCGTCGTGCCCTACACACGCGGCGCCGAGGTGTCGCGGCCGGTGCACAAGATCCTCGCCGAGGCGGAGCGTCTTGCGGCGGCCGGCGTGCGCGAATTCACCGTCATCGGCCAGAACGTCAACGCCTGGCACGGCGAGGGGCTGGACGGGCGGACATGGTCGCTGGGGCGGCTGCTGCATCGCCTCGCGGAAGTGCCCGGCATCGCCCGCCTGCGCTACACCACCAGCCACCCGCGCGACATGGACGACGAGCTCATCGCCGCTCACCGCGATCTGCCCGCGCTGATGCCCTACCTGCACCTTCCGGTGCAGTCGGGGTCGGATGCGGTGCTCGCCGCCATGAACCGCAAGCACACCGGCGACGACTACCGGCGCATCATCGAGCGCACGCGCGCCGCGCGGCCCGACATCGCGCTGTCGTCCGATTTCATCGTCGGCTTCCCCGGCGAGACGGACGCCGATTTCGCTGACACCCTGCGGCTGGTGCGCGAGACCGGCTTCGCCAGCGCCTATTCGTTCAAGTACAGCCCCCGCCCCGGCACGCCGGCCGCCGAGATGGCGGCGCAGGTGCCCGAGGACGTGAAGAGCGAGAGGCTCGCCGTGCTCCAGCAGGCGCTGGAGGACGACCGGCAGAAGTTCAACCGCGCGGCGGTGGGCCGCGTGTTCGATGTTCTCGTCGAGCGCAAGGGACGGCGCGCGGGCCAGATGGCCGGCAAGTCGCCCTGGCTGCAGGCGGTTCAGTTCGACGACGAGCGGGTCGCCATCGGCGACATCGTATCGGTCGAGATTACCGAAACGGGCACCAACAGCCTGTTCGGACGGAAAGTAGGCGTACCATCGGCAATGCAGAGGCCGCCTTCGACTGGAGCGAACGCGGCGTGACCTTTCCAGCCTGAACCCCGAGGAGGAAACATGGGCGCGAGAGTCAAGGAACTGCCGCAACGACAGCAACGTTTACGCCATGCTCCCGCACCCTATCCCGCCGACCCGAACCGACCGGCCCTCATGAACGCTGACCTCAACGCAAATCTGCCTTCCGACACCACCGACCTGTCGCTGACCTTCGAGGACAACCGGCTGGCGAGCCTCGTCTTCGGCCTCTACGACCAGAACCTCGCTCATGTCGAGCGCCGACTTGGCCTGCTCATCACTGCCAACGGCAACCATGTCGTGATCAAGGGCCCGGCCTCGGTGGCCGAGCAGGCGCGCCATGTGCTGGAAGCCCTCTACGAATACGTGCGCGAGGGCGGCAGCATCACCACCGGCGACGTCGACGGCGCCATTGAGGAAAGCAGCCTGCAGGGATCGCTCTTTCCCGCCAAGCCCGAACCCGCCGCGCGGTCGGGAGCGCCGGCGGGCACGCCGTCCGGCCGGGCCAACTTCGAGCAGATCGCCACCCGCAAGCGCGGCAGCGTCAAGGCGCGCAACGCGGCGCAGGACGCCTACCTGCGGTCGCTGCGCCGCCATGAGCTGGTGTTCGCGGAGGGGCCTGCCGGCACCGGCAAGACGTGGCTCGCGGTCGGCCACGCGGTCCAGCTCATGGAGCAGGGCATCATCGAGCGCCTCATTCTGTCGCGCCCCGCGGTGGAGGCGGGCGAGCGCCTCGGCTTCCTGCCCGGCGACCTGAAGGACAAGGTCGACCCCTACCTGCGGCCGATCTACGACGCGCTTTACGATTTCATGGAGGCGCGCCACGTCGAGCGCGGGCTCGCCACCGGCGTGATCGAGATCGCGCCGCTCGCCTTCATGCGCGGGCGCACGCTCACCAACGCCGCCGTGCTGCTCGACGAGGCGCAGAACGCCACCTCCATGCAGATGAAGATGTTCCTGACGCGTCTCGGCGAGGGATCGCGCATGATCATCACCGGCGATCCCTCGCAGGTCGACCTGCCGCCGGGCCAGAAGTCCGGCCTCGTCGAGGCGACGCGGGTGCTGGCGGGCGTCGAGGGCGTCGGCCATATCCGGTTCCGCGATGTCGACGTCGTGCGTCATCCGCTGGTCAGACGCATCGTCCATGCTTATGATCGGGAAAGCGCGCGCGCGGCGGAAACCCCGGACGTGCGTCGGGGCGGGCCTTCGCCTTGGTGAATATCCGGTGGTGAATATTAGCCGGCGACAATGCGTTCGCGTTTCTTGAGTGCCGTGTGGTGGAGTTGATGGTTCAGACATTGTCGATCGACGTGCTCGTGCAGGCGCCGCAATGGGCGGCGCTGGCCGGGGCGGAGGAACTGGCGGAGCGCGCGGTGGCCGCGGCCCTCGCGCGCGCGGGCCTTGCCGTGCACGAGGGGGCGGAACTGAGCGTCGCGCTCGCCGACGACGCGGCGGTGCGCCAGCTCAACGCCCAGTGGCGCGGCTTCGACAAGCCCACCAACGTGCTGTCGTTCCCCGCCGCTGAGCCGGACGAGCTTGCCGACGCGCCCCATATCGGCGATATCGTGCTCGCGTTCGAGACGGTGGAGCGCGAGGCGCGCGACGACGGCAAGACGCTCGCCGACCACACCACCCATCTCATCGTCCACGGCGTGCTGCACCTTCTCGGCTTCGACCACGAAACCGACCCGGAAGCCGAGGCGATGGAAGCGCTCGAAATCGCAGCGCTCGCCGATCTCGGCATCGCCGATCCTTACGCCGATCTCGAACTGGAGACCTGATTCCGCCATGAGCGACGACCGAAGTTCGCCCGCCAAATCCGACGACAACGGATCGAGCCGCGAGGGCGACAGTTGGATAGACCGACTATTGAGCGGTCTTGGACTGCGTAACGATACCTCCGTGCGCGAGGCGCTGGAGGAAGCGCTCGAGGAAGATTCGGGCGCGAACGACTTCACCGCGCTGGAGCGTTCCCTGCTGCAGAACGTGCTCGACGTGAGCGAGATGCGCGTGGTCGACGCCATGGTTCCGCGCGCCGACATCATTGCCCTGCACGAGGAAGTTTCGCTGGCCGAGACCATCCGCGCCTTCCGCGAGGCGGGACATTCGCGCCTGCCGGTCTATGGCGAATCCCTCGACGACCCGCGCGGCATGGTGCACATCCGCGATTTCCTCGAATACATCGCCGAACGGGGCGCGGCCTTCGCCTCGGCCGCCGGGGGCGAGCTGCCGACACGGCTCGAGATCGACCTCACCACGCCGCTGTCGCAAGCTTCCGTGCTGCGGCCGGTCCTCTACGTGCCGCCCTCCATGCCGGTCATGGACCTGCTGGTGAAGATGCAGGCCACCCGCACCCACATGGCGCTCGTCATCGACGAGTACGGCGGCACCGACGGCCTCATCTCCATGGAGGATATCATGGAGATGATCGTCGGCGACATCGAGGACGAGCACGACAACGAGGCGTCGCCAGAAATTTCCCGGACCGGCCCGCGCAGCTTCGTCATCGACGCGCGCGCCGATCTCGACGAGGTATCGCAGGCGGTGGGCTTCGATCTCGACACCATCGAGGTGGCCGAGGAAGTCGATACCATCGGCGGTCTGATCGTGACGCTCGCCGGGCGCGTGCCGGACACGGGCGAGCGCATTCCCGGCCCCTACGGGCTGGTGTTCGATATTCTCGATGCCGATTCCCGCCGCCTGAAGCGCCTGCGCCTGTCGCTCGACGAGGACGCCGCCGGCGGCGACCGCGTGCTCGGCCAGCCGCGTGCGCACGAGCCCGCGGCGGTGCTCGACCTGACCCGCGCCGACCGCAACGAGGGCAAGCTGCCGCCCACGGGCGGGCAAGGCGACCCGCAGCTCGGCGCGCCGCCGGAAGCATGAGCGCGCCCGACAGCGCGTTGCCGCCGGCCGCACCCGCGCCGCCGATCCCGTGGCTCGCGGGCGCGCGGGCGCGCGTGCGCTGGCTCGCGGCCTTTTTCGCCGGGGCGCTCGGGGCACTCGCCATGCCGCCCTTCGGGCTGTGGCCGGTTCTGTTCGTCTCCCTGCCCGTCGCCGTCTGGCTCATCGACGCGGTCCATGCCGGCACCGGCGCGGCCCGGTCAGCACGGGCGCGGGCGGCAGCCGTTTGCGGATGGTGGTTCGGCTTCGGCTACTTCGTCGCGGGATTGTGGTGGCTCGGTTCCGCCTTCCTTGTCGATGCGGACGAATTTTTGTGGGCGCTGCCGCTCGGCGTCGTCGGGCTGCCGATGGTGCTGGCGCTGTTCACGGCGGCGGGTTTCGCGCTCGCCGGCGCGCTGTGGCGGCCCGACATGTGGCGTGTGCCACTGTTCGTGGCCGCGCTGGCGCTTTCCGAATGGCTGCGCGCCACCCAGTTCACCGGCTTTCCGTGGAACGCATGGGGCATGGCCTTCGGCCAGGGCGACGTGCTGGCGCAGGCGGCGGCGCTAGGCGGGCTGCACTGGCTGACGCTGATCGTGCTCTTCATCCACGCGGCGCCCGCGACGCTCGCCGACCGGGGAAGCGCGCTGGCGCGCCTCGCCATGCCGGCGGCGGCGGCGGCGGCGCTGGCGCTGGTCGCCGGCTATGGCCTGTGGCGCATCCCGGCGGAGCCCGTGCCCGTGCAGCCGGGCGTGCGGCTGCGCATCATGCAGCCCAACATCGACGAAGCCGAGCGCGCCGAAGCGTCGTTCCGCGCCTCGATCATCGCCCGTTATGGCGCCATCAGCATGCAGGAAGGCGAAAACGGCGCGCGGCTCGAAGACGCCACGCACCTTATCTGGCCGGAATCGGCTTTTCCCTTCCTCGTCGACCACACCCCGGAAGCGCTCGACGACATCGCCCGCATGCTGCCGGAAGGCATCGTGCTGATCACGGGCGCGGCGCGGGCGGAAAATCCCTTGCCGGGCGAGGAACGCTACCGCTTTTTCAACGCCATCCGCGTCTACGACAGCAACGCCGCCGACCTTGCCACTTATGACAAGGTGCATCTGGTGCCGTTTGGCGAATATCTTCCATTCGATGGACTTTTGCGTCAATTAGGCGTCAGGCAGTTCGTACATACGCCCGGCGGCTTCGAAGCCGGCCAGTCGCGCCGGGCGCTCACGGCCCCGGGCCTGCCGCCCATTTCGGCGCTCATCTGTTACGAGGCGATCTTTCCCGAGGAAGCCATCCTGCAGCCGCCGGAAGCCGGGAACCGTGGGCTGCTTCTCAATCTCACCAACGATGCCTGGTTCGGCATGACGCCCGGCCCCCACCAGCATTTCGCGCAATCGCGCCTGCGCGCCATCGAGCAGGGCCTGCCGCTCGTGCGCGCCGCGAACACGGGAATTTCGGCGGTGCTCGATCCGTTCGGGCGGCCGGTCGCGCCCGTCCTCGCGCTCGGCACAGCCGGCATCATCGATTCCGACCTGCCCCTCCCTCTCGCTCCGACGCCGTTTGTGACACTGCATGCCGCAGGGGGGGCTGTCCTTTACTGGATTGGCATAATATGCTGCCTCGCCGCTGGCGTGGCCGCGCCTGCAGCAAGGCGCGACGCACGGGTGGCAGCGAGGTAGAATGTCAACATTCCGACACAATGTAAGAAATTTACTGCACCCGGGAACCAACCGGATTTTCCACGCGTTTAAGCTGCGATTCCATGACATCCGACTGGTGCGACCCGCCGCGATGAGGCGGCTGTCGTGGAGCTCGGTCGCGTTACGGAGACAGCGGATTTTTTCCTGAAGGCAACAGGTGTTTTACCCCAAGGGCATATACCCGGCATATGAAACGGGTTAATTTCAGGTGATGTCGATCCTCTCCGCTTCGCTTTTCTTCGAGAGGCACAGGTGACGAATAACGCCAACAAGATCGACAAACATGTCGGTAGCCGCGTCAAGGCCAGGCGTCAGGTATTGGGCATAAGCCAGGAAAAGTTGGGCGGTGCGCTCGGCGTCACGTTCCAGCAGATCCAGAAGTACGAAAAAGGCACGAACCGCATCAGCGCCAGCCGGTTGCAACAGATCGGCGCAACTCTTGGCGTGCCCGTGGGATACTTCTTCGAGGGCTTGCAGGACGCACCCAGCAGGGCTGCCGGTTTCGGCGAGCCCTCCGCGCCGTCATACACAGCAGACACCGTCTCCACGGACGAGGGGCTGCGGCTCATGCGCGCCTTCCTGCGCATACAGGACGCCGCTGTCCGGCGTCGAATCATCGAGCTGGTGGAATCCATCAGCGGAGGACCGGATCTTCCCTTCGAGAAACACGAGACGTGATATTTTTGACAGCCATTCGTTCTTTTTAGAGAACGAATTCGGTATCCCGGCTTGACCGAACCGTCACATACTGCCAAGAGTCGGACTCGTCGAAGAGTCAAAATCCGTGGAGAGTAGCGTTCTCCGCGGACACTCAAGGCTCTTCCGCCGCCGCACCGCGCCGCAGCCGGTCCGGGGCGCGGCGGAGGGGACGGGCGGTATCCCGGACGGTATCTCCCGAACGGCATCTCCATGAAGAGCGCTGCTTCCGCGAGGAGGCGGGCGCCTTCGTGCCGAGCGCATTCATGCTAGATCGCGGGGCTTTTCCGGCCGTTCGGAAAGCGCTCCAGGGACAACGTCAGGCAACAGGGACATTGGATCGTGTCGCGTCTCAATTATCTTTTCACCAGCGAATCGGTTTCCGAGGGTCATCCGGACAAGGTGTGCGACCGCATTTCGGACACCGTCGTCGACGCGTACCTGTCCGTGGCGCCCGAGGCCCGCGTCGCCTGCGAGACGCTCGCGACCACCAACAGGGTGGTGATCGCCGGTGAAGTGCGCGGCCCGTCCGAAATCACGGCGGACTACATCGCCCACCTCGCCCGCCTCGCCATCAAGGACATCGGCTACGAGCAGGACGGCTTCCACTGGCACGACGCCGACATCGAGGTGCTGCTGCACGCCCAATCCTCGGACATCGCGCAGGGCGTCGATGCCGCCGGCAACAAGGACGAGGGCGCAGGCGATCAGGGCATCATGTTCGGCTACGCCACGCGCGAGACGCCGGAGCTCCTGCCCGCTCCCATCTATTATGCCCACCGAATCCTGAAGCGCCTCTCCGACGCCCGCCGCTCCGGCGAATCGAGCGTGCTCGGCCCGGATGCCAAGAGCCAGGTGACCGTGCGCTACGTCGACGGCAAGCCCGTGGGCGTGACGCAGATCGTGGTCTCCACCCAGCACCTTGACGAGACGCTGACGTCGCGTGACGTGCACGCCATCGTCGAGCCCTACGTGCGCCAGGCGCTGCCCGACGGCTGGATCGACGCCAACACCGTGTGGCACGTGAACCCCACCGGCAAGTTCGTGATCGGCGGGCCGGACGGCGACGCAGGCCTCACCGGCCGAAAGATCATCGTCGACACCTACGGCGGCGCGGCGCCCCACGGCGGCGGCGCGTTCTCGGGCAAGGACCCGACCAAGGTCGACCGTTCCGCGGCCTACGCGGCACGCTACCTCGCCAAGAACGTGGTCGCGGCCGATCTTGCCGATCGCGTCACCATCCAGCTTTCCTACGCCATCGGCGTGGCGCAGCCGCTGTCGCTCTACGTCGACACCCACGGCACAGGCCGGGTCGACGACGTGAAGCTCGAGGAAGTGCTCTTCAACATCATCGACCTGTCGCCGCGCGGTATTCGCCAGCAGTTGTCGCTCAACCGCCCCATCTACGCCCGCACCGCCGCCTACGGCCACTTCGGCCGCGCGCCGGAAGCGGACGGCGGCTTCTCTTGGGAGCGCATCGACCTCGTCGACGCGCTGCGCAACGCGGTCGGCTGATCGCCCGCGACAGCCGGTTTTGTCACGATGATCCCATCAGACGATCCCGCCGCCACGGCGGCGGGACATGCCCCCTCGAATGACAGCGAGCAGCGCCCGAACACGTTCTACGGCCGGCGCAAGGGTAAGCGCCTGCGCGACAGGCAGGCCGATCTCATGGGCGCGCTGCTGCCGAAGCTGCGGCTGCCGGAAGCCGGGCCGATCGATCCGCACACCCTTTTCGCCGCTCCGGTGGACGAGGTATGGCTCGAGATCGGCTTCGGCGGCGGCGAGCACCTCATGGCGCAGGCGCAGGCGCACAGCCATGTCGGCATCATCGGCTGCGAGCCGTTCATCAACGGCATGGCGAAGCTGCTGGCGCTCATCGACGACGCCGGCATCGGCAACGTGCGCCTGCAGGACGCGGATGCGATACCCGTCATCGACCGGCTGCCCGACGCCAGCATTACGCGGGTGTTCATCCTCTATCCCGACCCCTGGCCCAAGCGCCGCCACCGCAGGCGGCGCGTCGTCTCCGACGCCACGCTCTCGAAGCTTGGCCGGGTGATGCGGCCCGGCGGCGAGCTACGTTTCGCCACCGATATCGACGACTACGCCGCGTGGACGCTGGCGCGCCTCGACCGCTCGCCGGATTTCGTCTGGCAGGCCGAGCGCGCCGACGACTGGCGCGAGCCGTGGCAGGGCTGGTTCAGCACCCGTTACGAGCAAAAGGCGTTTCGCGAGGGCCGCACGCCGAGCTACATCACCGCCATCCGGCGCTGATCCGCGATCCGCGACAAACGGGCGGCGCGGGGCCGATGTGCCGCGCCTTCCTCGGAATTCTCAGGATTTTCTGGAAGCGGTGAAGCGCGCCGCAGCGCGCAGGATCTCCGCCCTGGCGCCGAAAGACGCGAGCGCGCCGATTGCCGTCTCCACCAGCGTGTCGCGCTCGTGGCGGGCGCGCTCCGGCCCGAGAGCCGCCACCAGCGTCGCCTTGCCCTTGTCCGCGTCCTTGGCGGCGCGCTTGCCGAGAGCCTCGGTGCTCGATTCGAGATCGAGCAGGTCGTCCGCCACCTGGAAGGCCGCGCCCAAAGCCCGTCCATACGTTCCGAGCGCCTGCCGCTCCGTCACCGTCGCGCGCCCGATCGTCGCCCCGGCATCGACACCGAAGGCGAGCAGGGCGCCGGTCTTCATGGCCTGCAGCCGGCGCACGCGCGCCTCGTCGAGCAACACCTCGCCGTAGCGGCCTTCCGCCGCCAGATCCATCATCTGCCCGCCGACCATGCCGCCGACACCCGCCGCCCGCGCCAGCCCCTGCACCAGCGCCGCCCGCACTCCCGGATCGGAATGGCTCGTCTCGTCGGCCGCGACATCGAAGGCGAGCGTCAGCAGTGCGTCGCCGGCAAGAATGGCCGTCGCCTCGTCGAACGCCCGGTGCACGGTGGGCTGGCCGCGCCGCAGGTCGTCGTCGTCCATGGAGGGCAGATCGTCGTGCACCAGCGAATAGCCGTGAACGAGCTCCAGCGCGCAGGCGGCGTTGAGCGCTCCGGCGAAGGGCACGCCGAACAGCGCCGCGGTCTCGATCACGAGGAACGGCCGCAGCCGTTTGCCGCCGGCGAGCATGGCGTGGCGCATTGCGGCAAGCAGGCGCGCGGGCCGCGCGATCTCGCCACGGCGCGGCGTATCGTCGAGCAGGGCCGCAATCCGCTCCTCGACCGCCACCGCGACGGCGGCGAGACGACGCTGGAACGCCGCCTGGGGATCGAGATCGGTACCAGTGATATGCGTCGCCTGCACGTGCGTGATTCCTTACCTTCGCGGTTGCGTCTTTTTCCGTATCCGGTCGCGGGCGCCGCCGCCCGGCTTCACAACCCTGCCCGGCGCGCGCTATCATCCCGCCGCATCCGGGGTTGGTCAGCGTCCGCCTGGCCGGGAGGCTTGCTACTTCTCTCAGCTTCGGCAGCGCATGTCCACTGCCGGGAACACACTCACGCGGAGAGGTCCTGGAGGGGGCATGACGGCCAGAGACACGACGACGCGGAGCAGAGCAGCCGGCGACAGGCGACAGGCGCCCGCGCGGCTGCGGCGTCTCTGGCGGCGCCTGGTGCTCGCGCTCGCCGCGCTGGTGGCGCTGCCTTTCGTTCTGCTGACGCTTTACGGCTTCGTGCCGCCGGTGTCGACGCTGATGATCGGCCGCTGGCTCACCCTGCAACCAGTGGACCGGCAGTGGACGCCGCTCGACGCCATCGCGCCCGCCCTGGCGCAGGCGGTGATCGCCTCCGAGGATTCGCGCTTCTGCCTGCATGACGGCGTCGACTGGACCGCGCTACAGCTTGTCCTCGACCGGGCGGGCGAGGATGGCCCGTCGCGCGGCGCATCCACCATCCCCATGCAGACGGTCAAGAATCTGGTGCTGTGGCCGGGGCGCTCCTACCTGCGCAAGGGCGCGGAAATACCGCTGTCGCTCTACGCCGACGCCATCTGGTCCAAGCGGCGCATGATGGAGAACTACCTCAACGTGGCCGAATGGGGCGAGGGCATCTTCGGGGC
>CALMIK010000070.1 GCA_937863995.1 uncultured Chelatococcus sp. | reverse complement strand
GCACGTCGACGGGCCGCGCCTCGATGCCCTCGAAAGCAACTGTCGCCACGCGCGCTACCATACGCCCCTTCCCGAGCCAGCCTCAACCTGCGCGCACCATAAGCCAGCAACCCATTCCACTCAAGAACAATAATGGAACAATTTATATTGCAAAGTTTTATTTTTGAAATTTGCAATTTATTTTGATATAAATAACGTAATTTCATAATTTTATTTAGTAAATGATGATTTATATTCTTAGTATTTACGTTAATAAATAAGAATTTTTTTAAATTTAACAATTCAGGCAATATTAAGATGCCACCTTAAGGAAAATTAATTTGAATATCGCCCCGGATGCCCGCATCCTCCTGACACCGCAACAGTGCGGAAGCTGAAAAGGATCACGGGACATGAGAAAGACCCTCGTTGCCGCCACCGCCGCTGCATTGCTCATCGGCGGCGTGGCTCCCACCTTCGCCCAGCAGGAGAAGCCCGCCGCGGAGCGGTCGGAGTCGGAGCGCCAGCGCCCGCCGCGCTTCACCGAGCAGGATCGGGCGGCATTCACCGCAGCCCGCCTCGCGGGCCTCAAGGCCGGCCTGCAGCTGACCGCCCAGCAGGAGCCGCACTGGGCCGCGCTGGAGAGCTCCCTGCGCGCCAACGCCGACGACCGCGCCGAGCAGCGCGACGAACAACGCGAGGAACGCGGCGAGCGCACCCGTCCCGACACGCTCGAAGCCCTGACCAACCGCGCCGAGCGCCTGCGTGGACAGGCCGACCGCCTCGCGAAGGTGGCGGAAGCCGCGAAGCCGCTCTTCGACAGCCTGGACGACGCCCAGAAGCGCCGCTTCGGCATCCTGCTGCGCGATTCCATCGGCGAAGGCCCGTTCGCCGGCGCCGCCCACGGCTGGCAGCGCGGCCGCTAGAGCGCTTTCCGATTGAATGGCATCATTTAATCGATAAAAATTCGCTCAAAATCAATGCGTTAGATCGCATCCACGTTTCAACGAAACCGGGATGCGATCTAAAAGCGGAACACGAAACACAAACCCCCGACCATATGGCCGGGGGTTTGTCATTTCTCACAAGACCTTGCGCCTGCCTGTTCTCAGCCGCGCAGAACGAGCACCGACGACGTCGCGTGGCGCACGATCGTGGCCGCGTTGGAGCCGATGAGATAGGTCGACACGCCCGGCTGATGCGAGGAAACGACGATCAGATCCGCCCCGATCTCGGACGCTTCCTCGAGCACTTCATTATACACGGCGCCCACGCGCACCACCGTCGAGACGCGCTCGGGCGGCAGCGGCACTTCCTTGGCGAATTCCAACAGTTCGTCGACGGAAAGGCGCGACTGCTCCTCGTCGAAATTGGGCGGCACGAACTCGACGAAGGAGACCGGCAGGATGGAGCGCACGTAGATCAGGCGCACCGTGCCGCCGGATTCGCGCGCCAGCGCCGCCGCGCGCGTGACCGCCTTGCGCGCGATGTCGAGATCCGCGAGATCGACGGGAACGAGAATTTTCCTGAACATGGCTCACACCTCTTATCTGGATCGCTTCTGCGGCTGATAGCGCCGCAAAAACGAGGGGCACCGTCCGATACCCGATGACCGGATCATGCACCGCGTTGCCGCAAAGTTCGAGCGCATTTCCTTATCGGGAAGACACCCGGTCACCCGCCATTAAATACGGGAATGGGCCGCTCCGGCCTTGTCATTCATCAAAGGCGCGTCCGCTCATGCCTGCCGGACGGGCGTGTGAACCACGAGACCGTCGAGATCGTCGCGGACGCGGATCTGGCAGGAAAGGCGCGAGTTCGGCCGCACATCGAGCGCGAAGTCCAGCATGTCCTCCTCCATCGCCTCGGGATCGCCCACGGCATCCACCCATGCGTCGTCGATGTAGACGTGGCATGTGGCACACGCGCAGGCTCCACCGCATTCGCCCAGTATTCCGGGAACGGAGTGACGAACCGCCGTTTCCATGACAGTCGATCCCGACACAGCCTCGACGCTCATCGCAGATCCATTTGCTTCGATGTAGGTAATTACTGGCATCAATATTCCCGCTCTTCACCCACCGTGCTGGCGCCACCGCGACCGAATTCCGGTGATGTTATTGCCACATCCAATCCACGCCGTGCGCAGAAAGCCGGCGAACCGCTTCCATACCACTCTGAGGTTGCCGAGCAACGTCTTGGAATTCAATCGTTCTTTCCGCTTCATCTGCGCGTTTACCATAGGATTAATATCTGGTTAATGAAATATGGCAAAGACGCCCAGCCGGGTTTTCTTTGGGGCCTGCAAAGTTTAATCTCACGCCAGTGTATTGTGCGGCGAAGCCTGCGGGCTTCCGAATTGTCGCGCGCGACGCCAGCCGGCGTCAGGCGCGCGTATATGGGGCGGTAAGATGGTTCAGAACAGCAAGCGTATCGACACGACGGCGGAAGCACTCTCCGCCATTGAAGAGGCGCTGAACCTCAAGAACACGCCGAAGGATCCGCCGCCGAACGCCGAATTGGACACCGCCGACGCGGGGAAAGCGCCAGCGGACCCCAAACCGACGGACCTCAAGCCGACGGACTCCAAGCCGGTTGCCGCGCAGAGCGAGACGGTAAGCGCCGATACCGGCGCAGCGTGGCGCGACGCGCTGGCGGCGGAGGCGGACGCCCGGCGTCTTGAGCTGCCGCCTGCGGAATTGCCGCAGCCTGAGTCACCGCGCCTTGAACTGCCACGGGCTGACTTGTCACGCACTGATTTGCCGCGCTCCGATTTTACCCTGCCGCCCGCGGCGAGCGCCCAGCAGGCAACCGTCGGATCGCCCGCCCCCAGTGAGAAACCGCAGGGGCGCGAGGGCGCGCGAACTGTCGTGACCCCCGGCGCGGCGCGGCCCGCCAACGACGACAAGGAAGCGGTCGGGGCGCTGCTGCAGCTGCTGCAGCGCCAGCCTTCCTCGATGCCCCATTGGGCGGCGGCCGGCATCTCGGCGCTCTGGGTCGGGGTCGTGACGCTGTTCTTCTTCCTCCAGCGCGATGTCTCGTCGCTCGGCTGGTCGGGCGCCGCAGCCGGCCTCGACACGCTCACCTGGGCGCTGTTCGCCAGCGCGGTGGCAGGGCCCATGATCCTGGCGTTCGTGCTCGCAGCCCTGCACGCCCGCACCCAGGAACTGCGCCAGGTCGCGCGCGCCATGACCGGCGTCGCGGTGCGGCTGGTTCAGCCCGAGACGCTTGCAGCCGATTCCGTCGCCAGCCTGTCGCAGGCCGTGCGACGCGAGATGGTGGCGATGGGCGACGGCGTGGAGCGTGCCCTGGCGCGCGCGGGCGAGCTCGACACGCTGGTGCGCACCGAGATCGCGACGCTGGAGCGCTCCTATGCCGACAACGAGGTTCGGATCCGGACCCTCATCGACGAGCTCGTGTCCCAGCGCAACGCCATCGTCGGCAGCGCGGACCGCGCCCAGACGGCGATTGCCGCAGCACAAAGCTCGCTGGTCAAGGACATGGAGACGCGCAGCAATGCGCTGACGGTGTCGCTGTCCGTGGTCGGAACGCGCATCGCCGAGACCATCGGCGAGAAGGGCGAGCAGCTTTCCCAGTCGCTGACGCAGGCGGGCGAGCAGGTCATTAACAACATCGAGACGCAGGGCGAGCAGCTCACGTCGCGGCTCGCGGATGTCAGCCGCAACGTCAACGACCGCCTTTCCGGCCTCGGCGACGAGTTGTCGACCTCCCTCGACGAGCGCACGCGCGACATCAGCCGCGAACTGTCGCAGACCGGCGAACAGCTCGCCCAGGTGCTGGGCGAAAGCACGGCGCAGGCGACGCAGGCCTTCGCCCACACCGGTCAGACCGTGGCGCAGTCCATCGCCGAGCGGGCGGGCGAGGTCAACAAGGTGCTGAAATCGACCGGCGATTCGCTCGCCGTATCGTTGAGCCTGCACGGCGCCGAGGTCAACCAGCGCCTGGTCCAGACCGGACACGACATCTCCAGCGCCATCGATACCAGCGGCGTCAACCTCGCCGAGCGCCTGGCCCAGACCGGCGAGACCATCCGCAAGATCATCGTGGACGACGGCAAGGCGCTTGAGACGAACCTCGCCGAAACGAACGAGCGCCTGTCGCGCACGCTGTCGGCGCAGGTAGAGACCGCGCGCGTCCATCTCGAGGGCAACGCCAGCGATCTCGTGGCGACGTTCTCGGAGCAGACGAAGGCGCTGCACGGCATCATCGAGGAGCAGGTCGGGGCCACGCATGCCACGCTGGCGTCGGTGGGCCGCGAAGTGGTCCTCGCCATCGCCACCCAGGGCGTGCGCGTCAACGAATCGCTGGCGGAAAGCTCGGAAGCCGTCGCGCAGACAATCGGCCAGCGCGGCAAGGAGGTCGACGAGACGCTGCGCCAGCGCCTGGCGACGTTCGAGGCCTCGGTCAAGGACGGCGGCGCGCATCTCGACCGCACGCTGGCCCAGCACCTCGACCAGCTCCAGGACGCTTTCGGCGAGCGCGCGCTCGGCCTCGGCAACGTGCTCGAGAGCGGCAGCAAGGGCCTCGAGAGCGTCTTCGCCACCCAGATCGACAGGCTGCATTCTGCTGTCGGCGAGCTCCAGTCCGCAGTCGGCGACAAGTCCGAGGCAGTCGACCGGCTGTTCAGCGCGCGGCTGCAGGACTTCAACGGCTTCGCGGGCAATCTCGACCGGGTGATCGGCGGCCTCGGCGAGGCGCTCGGCGGCTTCAAGACGACGCTTGGCCGATTCGAGACCACCTTCAGCGGCTTCGAGACCGCTCTCGACGGCTTTGACGCCGCGCACGGACGCTTCGAGACGACGTTCTCCAGCGGCAGGACGCAGTTGCAGGCGACCCTCGGCGACGGCCTCAAGGAGCTCGGCACGATCCTGGAGACGCGCAGCGGCGAGCTGTCGAACCGCTTCGACCAGCATGTTTCCGGCCTCGGCGAGACGCTCGGGCGCAGCGCGCAGGCGCTCGGCAACATTTCCAAGCAGGTTCTCGAGACGGTCGACAAGTCCATCACCGGCAGCACCGGTAAGCTGGAGAGCATTCTCGACGCGCGCCTGTCCGGCTTCGAGGAAACCGTCGCCACCCGCGGGCAGGCGCTCGACAGCCAGCTCGCCGAACGCCTTTACAGCCTGCGCGAAACCCTCGACCAGGGCGGCACGCAGCTCGAATCCACCATGGGCAAGCTGGTGACGTCGGTCGACGGCACCGTCAGCGCCGGCGCGGACAAGATCGAGCGGCTGCTCGACGCGCGCCTGTCCGGCTTCGAGGAAACCGTCGCCACCCGTGGGCAGGCGCTCGACGGGCAGCTCGCGGCGCGCCTCTACAGCCTGCGCGACACGCTCGACCAGGGCGGCGCTTCCATCGAGAACACGGTCGGCAAGCTGGTCGCGTCGGTCGACAGCGCCGTCGGCACCTGCGCGGCACGGATCGAGGAATCGGTCGGCGACCACCTCTCCGGCATCGAAAAGACCGTCGCCTCCAGCGCCCGCGCGCTGGACGACAAGCTCACCGCCCGCCTCAACGGCCTGCGCAACACGCTGGAAAAGGGCAACGTCGCCTTCGAGAACGCCATCGAGACGCTGTCGACCTCCATCGACAGCACCATCAACGATGGCGCGGCCCGGATCGAGGGCGTGGTGAACGCGCGCCTGTCCGGATTCGAGAGCGCCATCACGCTCGGCAGCGAGCGTCTGGAAACGGAGCTCGGCGAGCGCCTGGCCGCCTTCCAGACCGGCATCGCCTCCTTCGGCGAGGAGATCGACGGCCCGCTCACCGCGCGCCTCGACAGCTTCCAGACCGCGATCG
The DNA here is from genome assembly GCA_937863995.1 of uncultured Chelatococcus sp. GTDB lineage: Bacteria > Pseudomonadota > Alphaproteobacteria > Rhizobiales > Beijerinckiaceae > Pseudochelatococcus. The sequence goes on along the minus strand of CALMIK010000070.1, from coordinate 352 downwards.
CGAGCCGCAGCCAGGAGCTCGACACGACGCTCACCCAGCGGCTCGCCGCCATGCGCGACGTCGTCGACACGCGCGGCCGCCAGCTCGACAACCTGCTCGGCGAGAGGCTTGCCGCCCTCGAGGACACGGTCGTGCGTCGCGGCGGCGACATCGCCGATCGCCTGTCGCGCGACACGCAGACGCTGTCGGCAATCGTCGACACCGGCATCGGCGGCATCGAGAAGCGCATCACCGGCCCGGCCCGCGAAGTGGCGGAGCGCATCGTCTCCGGCACCCGCGAGGCGCTCGACATGCTCGAGGGCCAGATCGAGACCGCCGACGAACGTGTCGCGGCGCGCGCCCGGGCAGCCGG
>CALMIK010000069.1 GCA_937863995.1 uncultured Chelatococcus sp. | reverse complement strand
CTCCGGTCGACATGATACAGGCGGCCGGGACGTTGCGGGTCCCGTGCGCTCACAACTGCGCATGCTTACCCGTTTTGCCGGTTACTTTGCAACTCGTATAAACGACAAAATCCTCGCGGCACTTGATTATTATATGCCTTTGGGTGTTTCTCGCGCAATCGCGCGGCCTGCGCAGCCCTGTCCCGTTCTAGGTGCCCCATTGTCTTCCCCGCTTGTTGTTATTCCCGCGCGGCTTGCCGCGACCCGCCTGCCCGGCAAGCCACTGGCGGACATCGCCGGCGCGCCGATGATCGTCCACGTGCTGCGCCGGGCGCAGGAGGCGGATGTCGGCCCCGTGGTGGTGGCGACTGATTCGCGCGAGATCGCCGACGCCGTGACCGCGTCCGGCGGCCGGGCGGTGATGACGCGCGCCGATCACCCGTCCGGCTCCGACCGGATTCATGAGGCCGTGACTGCGGTGGACCCCGACGGCGTTCACGATATCGTTATCAACGTGCAGGGCGACCTGCCGACCATCGACCCGCGGATCATCGCCGCGGCGCTCGTTCCACTGGCGGATTCCGCCGTCGACATCGCGACGCTCGCGGCCGTCATCAGCCGCGCCGAGGAGCGCGATGCGCCGAGCGTTGTCAAGGTCGTAGGCACGCCGGTCTCGGCGCAGCGGCTGCGCGCGCTCTATTTCACCCGCGCCACCGCGCCGTGGGGAGAAGGGCCATTGCTGCATCACATCGGCCTTTACGCCTATCGCCGCGCGGCGCTGGCGCGCTTCGTGTCGCTTCCGCCTTCCGTACTTGAAGAGCGCGAGAAACTGGAGCAGCTACGGGCGCTGGAAAACGGCATGCGCATCGATGTCGCCGTCGTCGATGACGTGCCGCTGGGCGTCGACACGCCCGCCGATCTCGAACGCGCCCGCGCAATTCTGACTAAAGCGTTTTCAAGCGAAGCGGATACCGCTTTGCGTGAAGAAAGCGCGTGAATTCATAAAGTTAAAGCATTTTTGCGTTTCAACGAAACGTCGAAATGCTTTTGGGCAATCTGACAGGGAAAAACGCTCATGACCGTGCCGACAGACCAGGTGAAGCAGACGGACCTGGCGAAGCAGACGGACCAGGCGCCGAAGGTGATCTCGTACCAGGGCGAGCCCGGCGCCAACTCTCATATCGCCGCCCACGAGGTTTTTCCGGACTGGGAGCCGCTGCCGTGCCAGACCTTCGAGGACGCGCTGGCGGCGATCACGCTGGGGCAGGCGGGGCTCGGCATGATCCCGATCGAGAATTCCATCGCGGGGCGCGTGGCCGATATCCATCACCTGCTGCCGCAATCGGGGCTGCATATCGTCGGCGAGCACTTCCTGCCCATCCGCTTTCAGCTGCTCGCGCCCCAGGGTGCGACACGCGAAACGCTGACCACCGTGCACAGCCACGTGCATGCGCTCGGCCAGTGCCGCCAGATCATCCGCGCGCTCGGCCTGAAGGCTGTCGTGGCCCAGGACACGGCGGGCGCCGCGCGCCAGGTGGCGGAATGGAACGATCCGACGCAGGCCGCGCTCGCGCCGCAGCTGGCCGGCGACATCTACGGCCTCGTCAACCTGGGCCGCGATGTCGAGGACGAGAGCAACAACACCACCCGCTTCGTGCTGCTGGCGCGCGAACCGCAATGGGCACCGCAGGCGTCGGGGCCTGTTGTCACGAGCTTCGTCTTCCGCGTGCGCAACGTGCCCGCCGCGCTTTACAAGGCGCTGGGCGGCTTCGCCACCAACGGCCTTAACCTCACCAAGCTGGAAAGCTATATGGTGGGCGGGCGCTTCTACGCGACCCAGTTCTACGCCGAGGTGGACGGCCATCCCGACGAGCGCCCGCTGAAGCTGGCGCTGGAGGAACTGGCGTTCTTCTCCCGCGAGGTGCGCATCCTGGGCGTTTATCCGGCTCATCCGTTCCGGCACGCCCAGGCAGCAGAATAAACCTGTGCTTTCTGTATCGCATTTGACGTCGAACAATGCGCCCTGTCATGGAGGCGACACACCTATCACGATATGGCGACAGATAAGGCAATTTGTTGCCATCATTAACCATGTATTATGGCCCAGGCCTAGCAGGCTTCCTGCGGCCGCCGGGGGCACTTCCCCTCTGTACGGGGCGTTCGTGTGATACAACTGGATGAAGCCACACTGCGGATCGTCTCGATCCTCTTCAGCCTGCTCAGCGGCGGGTTGCTGCTGTTTTCGTGGAACAGCAACCGCATCAACCGCGAGCTTCTGGTGCTTGGCGCGAGCTTCTGCGTGTCCGCGCTGGCCAACGCCCTCAACTCGACCACGGCGCTTGGCGGTGCCGTCGCGTATCGCGAGCTCGGCACTGCGTTGCTTTTCTTCTCCTATGGCGGGGCATGGCAGGCGGTGCGCATCTTCGAGCGCCGCCCCGTCAGGCCGACGCTCGCTGCGGCGGGCGGCGTGGCGTGGCTCGCGCTGCTGGCGATCTTCGAGAGCGGCGGCTGGGGCAGGTTGCTCGCGATCCAGTTCATCCCCGGCATCTACACCGCGCTGATGGGGCTGGAGCTGTGGCGCGGCCGCAGCGAGGAGCTGCCATCGCGTCCGGCGCTCTGCTTCGTCATTGCCGTCGACACCTTGCTGCTGGCGGTGCGGGGCCTGCTCATCACCTTCTCCGTGGTCGCCGCCAAACCGGCGCTGCTGCAATGGGTGCCGATGGTGACCCTGCTGGTCGTGATGGGCAACATCGCGGCTGGATACCTCATGCTGTCGATGATCAAGGAGCGGCTCGAGGGCGAGCAGCGGGCGCAAACGCTGATCGATCCGCTGACGGGGCTCGGCAACCGCCGCGCCCTCAACGTGCACGCCCAGCGCATCCTGCTGCGCCAGGTCACCGCCGGGCAGCCGGTGTGCGTGGCGATCATCGATCTCGACCATTTCAAGCAGATCAACGACACGTTCGGGCACTTCATCGGCGACAGCGTGCTGCGCGTGTTCGCCGAGCGCGCCATGCTGAAGCTGCGCCCCACCGATCACCTGTTCCGGGTGGGCGGCGAGGAGTTCCTCTGCATCCTGCAGAACGCCCAGGAGCGCGACGCTGTCGGGGTCATGGAACGTGTCAGGCGCACCATGAAGGACTACCTGTTGGGGGAGGGCGGCGAAACGCGCGCCGTCACCATCAGCGCCGGGGTCGCGTCCTCGCAGCGGGTAGGTTACGATCTGGAGGATCTGACGCGCGCCGCCGATTCCGCCCTTTACCGCGCCAAGCGCGAGGGCCGCAATTGCGTGCGCGTCTACCTCGGCAACGAGACCCAGCCCGGGCAGCCGCCCGATCTCGCCCCCGCCGGTGAGGCGGTCATCAAGTTCCTTGGAGAGGGGCGGCCCGACGGGCGGGCGACTTGACAGGACGCGGCAATCGCCGCACATCCTGATGCCCCGTAACAGCTCCGCATCAGGAGAACCGTGATCGATGTCCGTCGCCAACAGCCTGTCCGTCGATGACATCGGCCTCAAGCCGTCGCTCGAGGTGCTGATCTGCGCGCCGCGCGGCTTCTGCGCCGGCGTGGTGCGCGCCATCGACGCGGTCGAGAGGGCGCTGACGATCTACGGACCGCCGGTCTACGTCCGCCACGAGATCGTCCATAACAAATACGTGGTCGAGAGCCTGCGCCGCAAGGGCGCGGTTTTCGTCGACGAGCTGGACGAGATCCCGGACACGCAGGCGCCGGTGATCTTCTCGGCTCATGGCGTGGCGAAGGCCGTGCCGGTGGAAGCGGCGCAGCGGCGCTTCTTCGCCATCGATGCGACATGCCCGCTCGTCACCAAGGTTCACCGCGAGGCCGAGATCCACCACAAGCGCGGGCGCCACGTGGTGCTCGTGGGCCATGCCGGCCACCCGGAGGTGGTGGGCACCATGGGCCAGCTGCCCGCCGGCGCCATCACCCTGATCGAGACGGTCGAGGACGTGGCGCGCATCGTGCAGCCCGAGGGCAAGGAACTCGCCTATGTCACGCAGACGACGCTGTCCGTCGACGACACGGCGGGCGTCGTCGATGCGTTGAAGCTGCGCTTTCCGGATATCGTGTCGCCGCACAAGCAGGACATCTGCTACGCCACCACCAACCGGCAGGAGGCGGTGAAGCGCGTCGCGCCGCTCGTCGATGCGATGATCGTGGTGGGCTCGCCCAATTCGTCCAACTCCCAGCGCCTGCGCGAGGTGGCGGAGCGGGCCGGTTGCCCGGTGTCGCGCCTCATCCTGCGCGCTGAGGACATCGACTGGTCGGTTTTCGGCGGCATCCGCCGGCTCGGCATTACCGCCGGTGCGTCGGCGCCCGAGATATTGGTCGAGGAAATCATCGACGCCTTCGCCGCGCGCTTTTCCGTGAGCGTCGAGCAGGTGTCGACTGCCGACGAGAGCGTGTTCTTCCCCCTGCCGCGCGAATTGCGCGAGGAGGCCGCCGAGTAAACCCGGCGGCCCGTTTGCTGCGTTAAAGCGCTTTTCGAATGCTTTACCCGGCGCGCTGGCGCAGGTGCCGCGCCGCTGCCACCAGATTGACGAGGGCGGGGCGCACTTCCTCCCACTTGCGGGTCTTGAGGCCGCAGTCGGGATTGACCCAGATCTGCTCCGGCGCGAGGCTCTCGCGCGCCTTCACCAGCAGCTCCTCCATCTCGGCGACAGCAGGCACGCGCGGCGAGTGGATGTCGTAGACGCCCGGTCCGATCTCGTTCGGGTAGCGGTAGTCGACGAACGCGTCGAGCAATTCCATCTTGGAGCGCGAGGTCTCGATGGAGATCACGTCGGCATCGAGCGCGCCGATGGCGTCGATGATGTCGTTGAACTCCGAGTAGCACATGTGCGTGTGGATCTGCGTCTCGTCGCGCACGCCCGACGAGGACAGGCGGAAGCTCTCCACCGCCCAGGCGAGGTATGCGGGCCAGTCGGCCTTGCGCAGCGGCAGGCCCTCGCGGATCGCCGGCTCGTCGATCTGGATGACCTTGATGCCGGCCGCTTCCAGGTCCGTCACCTCGTCGCGCAGCGCCAGTGCGATCTGGCGCGTGACCGTCTCGCGCGGCACGTCGTCGCGCACGAAGGACCACTGCAGCATGGTGATCGGGCCAGTCAGCATGCCCTTCATCGGCCTGTCGGTGAGCGACTGGGCGAAGGCGGTCCACTCGACCGACATCGGCTTCGGACGCGACACGTCGCCGAAGATGATCGGCGGGCGCACGCAGCGCGAGCCGTAGCTCTGCACCCAGCCGTTGCGGGTGAAGGCGTAGCCGTCGAGCAACTCGCCGAAGTACTGCACCATGTCATTGCGCTCGAACTCGCCGTGCACCAGCACGTCGATGCCGATTTCCTCCTGCCAGCGCACGGTGTTTTCGGTTTCCTTGCGCAGGAAGGCGTTGTAATCGGCCTCGCTCAGCTCGCCGCGCGTATGGGCGGCGCGGGCCTTGCGCACTTCGCTCGTCTGCGGGAAGGAGCCGATGGTCGTCGTGGGGAACAGCGGCAGCTTCAGCGCGCTGTGCTGGGCGTCGCGGCGCTCGTGGAACGGGTGCAGGCGGCGGCTGTCCTCGGGCTTGACGGCGGCGAGGCGGGCGGCAACCTGCGGGTTGTGGATGCGCGCGGACGAACGCCGCGATTCGGCGGCGGCGCGCGAGGCGGCGAGCTCGTCCTTCACGGCGTCGCGGCCGAGGGAGAGTGCCTTGCCCAGCACGACGAGCTCGTCGAGCTTCTGCGCGGCGAAGGCCAGCCAGCCCTTCAGCTCGTCGTCGAGGCCGGTCTCGTTGGCGAGGTCGTAGGGCACGTGCAGCAGCGACGACGACGTCGAGACGATCAGGTGGTCGGTGCCGCGCCGCGCCGCGACCGGCTCGATGCGGTCGAGGATCGCCGGCAGGTCGGCGCGCCAGACGTTACGGCCGTCGATGACGCCAAGCGACAGCACGAGGCCGGCCGGCGCCTGTTCCAGCACCGTGTCGAGCTCATGTGGGGCGCGGGCGAGATCGAGGTGCAGACCCGCGACCGGCAGCGACAGCGCCGTGGCGAGATTGTCGTCGTAGGCGTTGAAGTAGCTCGTGAGCTGGATCTTGAGCCCCGGCACCGCGCGGGCGAAGAACTCGTAGGCCGAGGTGACGGCGGCGCGCGCGGCGTCGTCGAGATCGAGCGCCAGGATCGGCTCGTCGATCTGCACCCAGTCGGCGCCATGGGCCGCGAGGCGGCGCAGGATTTCGCCGTAGACGGGGAGCAGGCCCGGCAGCAGCGACAGCGGATCGACGCCCTCGTCGCGGCTCTTGCCGAGCTTGAGGAACGTCACCGGCCCGACGAGCACCGGGCGGGTGTGATAGCCAAGCGCCTTCGCCTCGCGGAACTCGTCGACGACCTTCGTCGAGGCCAGCTCGAACGTCTGCCCGCGCGCGAACTCAGGCACCAGATAGTGATAGTTGGTGTCGAACCACTTGGTCATTTCCAGCGCCGGAAGGCCTGTGCCTTCATGGGCGTGGCCGTGGCTATGGCCGTGGGCGCAGGCTTCCGCCTCGCCCTGCGTGCCGCGCGCCAGCGCGAAATAGGTGTCGAGCGACACCGGTCCGCCCTTCCAGCCATAGGCCTCCGGGATCGCGGCCACCGTGACGGCGGTATCCAGCACCTGATCGTAGAACGAGAAGTCGTTCGAGGGGATGAGCGTCACGCCCGCTCCCTTCTGGCGCGCCCAGCCGGCGGCGCGCAGGCCGGCGGCGGTCTCGACGAGCGCATCGCGCTCGATCTTGCCGGACCAGTAGTTTTCGAGCGCCGCTTTCAGTTCGCGGCGCGGACCAATGCGCGGGACGCCAAGCGCCCCGACGGAAACAGGAGAAGAAGACATCGGCTAAACCCCTAGAATGGGGGGCAAAAGGCCGAGCGGACGCGCGCGGCGAACCGGCGTGAACCCGTCAAGGGGACCGCGCCCGCGAAGCACCGCGACCAGCGACCACCGGGGACCCCGCCCGAGGACGTTGCTGCGTCGTGGCAGGTCTCCTGGCTCGCAGGTCAACGCCTCCGCCCGGCCTTCCCGACGGAACCATTTTGCCGATGGCTCCATCAGTGACACGAATTGGGCGGGTGCTCGCTGCTCACAGTTGCGGGGTGCAGCCCCGGGATCGCCGCCTGACCGACAGGCGCCTTCACCGGATTCCCTCTTGGCTCCGTGGCGGCGGGGTCGTTACGCCCGCTGCCGCAAAGAACCACGACCGCCGCACTATGGCAGATAAAGCCGGTCGGTCAAGTGTGAACATAAAGATATATTTATATCGTTGTTTCGACCAGAGCGCTTTCCGATTAAATGGAATTATTTAATCGATAAGAGTTCGCTCAAAATCAATATGTTAGATCGTATCTCGCTTTCAAGGAAACAGGGATACGATCTATCCCTCGCGCCTCAGCCGGCGAAGCGCTCGATGATGCGCTGGGCCAGCCCGTCGCGCACCGCGCGGTAGGCGTCGAGCCGTTGCTCGCGCGTGCCCTGGGCGGCGGTGGGGTCGGCGGTCGGCCAGTATTCCACGTCGACGGCGAGGGTGCGCGTCAGCTCCATCGCCTGGTGATGGGCTTCCGGCGACAGGGTGATGATGACATCGAAGCCGGTGTCGGCGAGATCCTCGATCGTGTGAGGCCGGTGGGCGGCGAGATCGATGCCGATCTCGTTCATGGCGGCGACGGTGAAGGGATCGATTTCTTCCGGCCGCACGCCGGCCGAGGCGACATAGAGCGAGCGGCCGAAATAGTGTCGCGCAAGCCCCTCCGCCATCGGTGAGCGCACGGCGTTGAGCGCGCACATGAACAGCACGGACTGGACGCGGCGCGGCGCCGGTTTGTCTGCTTCCGGCGGTTCCCGTTTCGCGCCTTCTCCGTCGCCCATCTCAGCCCTTCCAGTGCAGGGCGAACAGCAGGGTGAACAGGCGCCGCGCGGTGTCGAAATCAACGTCGACCTTGCCCGCGAGCCGTTCGCGCAGCAGCTCGGACGCCTCGTCGTGCAGCCCGCGCCGGCCCATGTCGATCGCCTCGATCTGCGACGGGGTCGCGGTGCGGATGGCGGCGTAATAGCTCTCGCAGATCAGCTCGTAGTCCTTGATGACGCGCCGGAACGGCGTCAGCGACAGGAAGTGCGCCACCACTGGCGAACCGTCCGAGAGCTTGATCTCGAGCACCAGCTTGCGATCCACCAGCGAGAGGTGCAGCAGATACGGCCCGCCGCCGTGGCCGGTGACGGTGAAGAAGTTCTCCTCCACGATGTCCCAGATGGCGATGGCGCGCTCGTGTTCCTGATCGGGATTGCCGCGTCCCAGCGACGCTTCGTCGAGCGTCACTGCCACGAGGCGGCGATTGTCGGCGTCCGCGGTGGTCACGACCCTGCCTTTCGGTTCATGGCTCGCCTGCTCGCGTGGGATGGGGACGGGGATGGCAGCATGGGGTTGCCGTCAGAGGTTCAGCCGTATGCTGACGGAACGGGCGTGGGCGTGCAAGCCTTCCGTTTCGCCGAGCGTCACGGCCGCCGGTCCGATGGCCCGCAGTGCCTCGGCGGTGCAGTGCAGGATGGAGGTGCGCTTGACGAAATCGTGCACGCCGAGCCCCGACGCGAACCGGGCGGAGCGCGCTGTCGGCAGAACGTGGTTGGGGCCGCCGACATAGTCGCCCACGGCCTCGGGCGTGTACTGGCCGAGGAAGATGGCGCCGGCGTTGCGCACGCGCGCCGACAGCTGCGCCGCATCGCGCGCCGCGATTTCGAGGTGCTCGGGCGCGAGCCGGTCGACGAGCGGGATGGCGTCGTCGAGCGAGGGCGTGAGGATGATGGCGCCGAAATCCTCCCAGCTTTTGCGGGCGATTTCCTGGCGCGGCAGCGTCGCGAGCTGGCCCTCGACGGCGGCGGCGACCGCATCGGCCAGCGATTCGCTGTCGGTGATCAGGATGGACTGGGCGGCGGTGTCGTGCTCCGCCTGGGCGAGCAGATCGGCCGCGATCCATTCGGGGTTGGCGTCCGAGTCGGCGAGGATCAGCACTTCGGACGGGCCGGCGATCATGTCGATGCCGACGCGGCCGAACACGCGCCGCTTCGCCGCCGCGACATAGGCATTGCCGGGACCGACGATTTTCGTCACCGGCGCGATCGTTTCCGTGCCATACGCAAGCGACGCCACAGCCTGCGCGCCGCCGACGCGGTAGATTTCATCGACGCCGGCGATGCGCGCGGCAGCCAGCACCAGCGGGTTGACGGTTCCGCCCGGCGTCGGCACCACCATCACCACGCGCGGCACGCCAGCGACGCGGGCCGGCACGGCGTTCATCAGCACGGAGGAGGGGTAGCTCGCCGTTCCGCCCGGAACGTAAAGGCCGACCGATTCGATCGCCGACCAACGCCAGCCGGCTGTGACGCCGTCCGCGTCCGTGAAGCTGTCGTCCTGCGGCTTCTGCCGCAGGTGATAGGCCTCGATGCGCGCCTTCGCGAGTTCGAGCGCGGCCAGCGCGTCGGCCGGCGCTGCAGCGACGGCGGCGTCGACCTCGGCGCTTGAGAAGCGCAGCGTCTGCGGCGTGAGGTGCTGGTCGTCGAAGCGGGCGGTGTAATCGATGAGTGCTGCATCGCCGCGCGCGGCGACATCGGCGATGATGTCGCGCGCGACGGCGTCGACATCCTCCGAAACCTCGCGCTTGGCCGCCAGCAAGGCCTTGAAGGCCGCCTCGAACCCGTTTGCGCGCGTGTCAAGCCTCACCGGCATCCTCACCCTCCAGCATCCTTGCCGTCCACTGGCCCGTGCGACGGTCGCGTCTCGACATTCCACACCGGGCCGAGGTCTTTCAGTTGCGCCTCGACGCACTCGACGTCAAGCAGGATCGCGGCTCCGCCGGCGAATTCCAGCAGGATGCGTCCCGAGGGTTTTTCTCCCTCCACGAAATAGACCGCGAGAAGACTGTGGAGCGAGTCCGGCGCCGTGCCGAGATTGCGGTGGCGAACGGCGCGCACCTGCTCGAAATGCAGCGCCGTCAGGCGTCTCTGCGGCGGGGCCGCGGTCTCGCGCGCCCAATCGAAACGCTGCACGGCCAGCACGAAACGCCGCTCGGTGGGGAAGTAGTGCAGATCGGCGCGCCGCACGAGCGCGTCCTGCAGGTGGGCGGAGATCACATCGAGGTCGTTGTCGTCGAGCGCCAGCAGGCGCAGCAACCCGTCCCCCGGCGCCCTGTCGGGCCCGGCTATGCCGTCGTTTGCGTCGGAACTGGAGGCTCCATGCCTCCCGGCAACGTCGTTCTTGGCCATCGTCCTGCTTTCACACCTATAACTTTACGATTTACCGGTAGCGTTAGCTACAGGCAAGCGCGCGTTGCTAGGTTGGGGCCGAGCCCGGAGTGTCTTCGGGGCTTGCCAGGCGGCAAAACGGTGGGCAACTTCAGCTGCGCCGTGTAAAGGTCATAAAGCAGGAGGAACCTGCAAAATGGAACAGGCAATATGCCATTCGCGTTGACAGGCCAAGGCACCGGACCGAAGACTTCATGTTCAGGGTCGGGCATCGAATCGGGATTGCCACAGGGGGATCCATTGAAACATCAATCCGTGTTGTCTGCCGTTGCGGCTGCGGTCGCCATGCTGTTGTCGGCAGGCGTGGCTGAAGCGCAGTATTATCAGCAAAACAGTCCGCCGCCCCCGGGTTGGGGCGCTCCTCCTCCGCCGCCGCCGCCCGGTTGGGGCGGCCCGCCGCCTCCAGGTTGGGGCAGGCAGCCCCCGCCGCCGCCGCCCGGTTGGGGTGGCCCGCCGCCTCCGTCTCAGGGTTGGGGCGGCCCGCGTCGCGGCCCGCCGCGTGGCGGTGTCTGCGTTACGTCCCGCGGTGCATGCCCGGCCGGCCCCATCCCGAGCGGCGCGCCCTGCCGCTGCGACATACCCGGCTTCGGTGTGAAGCGCGGCCAGGTTCAGTAAAGCTTCAACAAAGTGGCCAAAGCCGCCGGGGCGGACGCTATGTCCGCACCGGTGTGCTCATGATCGATCTGCCGAGGCGCGTGAGCGCCTCGCGCAAAGGGTCGTGCGTTATGTCGCGCACGGCCTCATCGACCTGCCGTTCGTGCTCCGGATCGAGCCGGCGCTCCGGTTCGGCGCGGACGACGCGGCGCGGGATCGGTCCCTGGCGCAACGCGATCTGGCCGACGCAGCGCCAGCCGAAATGCGTGTTCACACGTTCGATCACCACCGGCGCGAGGTGCTGCAGTTCGAGAGCGAAGGCGCTCGTCACCCGCACCACCAGCGTGGACGGCTGCGCGGAAGCCGCGTGCGCGGGGCCGCGCTTGGGCCAGACGATCCGCATGGGCTCGGTATGGCGCGCCAGCCGCTCGCCGACGATTTCCGGCCATGCCATGATGACCCCCGAGGCCGCGAAGCCCTGGGCGGCGAGAGCCGGCTCGATGCAGCGATCGACGAGTTCCGCCAGCGGCTTGGGCCGGGACGGGTAGCGGACGTTCGCGGGTCGCTGGCTCATTGGGTTGCTTCGCTCTCGAGGCACGCGGCTTGGTGCGGGTGGCGTTTCGCCGGCGCGGTTCCTGCGCTACAAGCATCGCATGGTAGCTCTCCACGATCACTTTTCCAACGATTCGGCACGATGGCGCGCATGATCGTCAGACCGGCCGCTCCGGCCGATGCGCAAGCGGGCAGTGCGCTTCTCAGGCGCGCGATAACGGAGTTGTGCCTCGCCGATCATGCCGGCGATCCGGCCCAAATCGCCGGCTGGGTGGCGAACAAGACCCCCCAGACGTGGCTGGAATGGCTCGCGCGCGATGACGCGATGATGTACGTCGCCGAACAAGGCGGTCGCATCGTCGGCGTCTGCATGATGCGCAATAACGGGGAAGTTCTGTTGAACTACGTATCTCCCGACGCCCGCTTTCAGGGCATCAGCAAGGCGATGCTCTCCCGCATGGAGGCCGATGCCGCGGCGGTGGGCGTGCGGGAGATGACGCTGGAAAGCACCGTGACGGCTCGTCGCTTCTATCTCTCCGCTGGCTACTCCCCTGTCGGGGATGCGGGCCGGATGCTGCACAAGCGGTTTGGTGACTCGTGACGCGTTCTGCCGGCGCGGTCCATGCCGCCGATCTCCTTGCCTGGTACGACCGGCACCGGCGCGATCTGCCTTGGCGGGCGCGGGCCGGGGAGCGGGCCGATCCCTATCGGGTGTGGCTCTCCGAAATCATGCTGCAGCAGACCACCGTGCAGACGGTGAAGGGCTACTTCGAGCGTTTCCTCGACCGCTTTCCCGATATCGGGGCGCTTGCCGCCGCGCCTTCAGCGGCGGTGATGCAGGCCTGGGCAGGGCTCGGCTATTACTCGCGCGCGCGCAATCTGCACGCCTGCGCGCAGGCTGTCGTCGCCAGCCACGGCGGGCGTTTTCCCGCCGACGAGGCGGCGCTGCTGGCGCTGCCCGGCATAGGGGCGTATACGGCGGGCGCGGTCGCGGCCATCGCTTTCGATCTCCCGGCCGTGGCGGTAGATGGCAATGTCGAGCGCGTGCTGTCGCGGGTCTACGCGCTGGAGGAGCCGCTGCCACGCGCCAAGGCGACGATCCGCAAGCTCGCGCTTGCGTTGCTGCCGGGCGAGCGCAGCGGCGATTTCGCGCAGGCGCTGATGGATCTCGGCGCGACCATCTGCACGCCAAAACGCCCCGCCTGCGCGCTGTGTCCGTGGTCTCAGCCATGCCGCGCGCGCCGGGAGGGCACGGCGGAAACCTTTCCGCGCAAGGAAGCCAAGAAGCAGGGCGCGCTGCGGAAGGGCGCGGCCTTCGTCGTGTTGCGCGCCGACGGCCACGTGCTGCTGCGCGACCGCCCGCCGCGCGGGCTGCTCGGCGGCATGGCGGAGGCGCCGGGGACGGAGTGGTCGGCGGATTTCGACGCGGGTCATGCCGTCGCCGCCGCGCCTCTCGACGCGCCGTGGCGGCTGCTGGCCGGCAGCGTGCGTCACGTCTTTACGCATTTTCCGCTGGAGCTGACCGTCTACCGCGCCGAAGTGCCGGCGAGCACCCCGGCCCCGCCCGGCAGCCGCTGGCAGGCGCGCGCGCGCCTCGACGGCGAGGCGCTGCCCACCGTCATGCGCAAGGTGCTGGCGCACGCGGGTATCGTCGAGGGCTGAGCGCGTCAGGCTGCTGCGTGACGCGCCCGGTAATCGCCGCGCAGCGTGTCGATGGCAACGAGATTGCCGTCGCGGCGCGCATGCCAGAACGTCCAGCCGTTGCAGGAGGGGTGCCCCTGCACCAGCGCGCCGACCTTGTGGATGGAGCCGACAACCGGGCCGATGGTGAGCGTCCCGTCGGCCCGCACCGTCGCGCGGTGGGTTTCGCGTGCGTCGACCAGCTCTTCGCCGGCCGCGATCATCCCGGCCTCGATCAGCGACAGGAAGGGCACGCGCGGTTCCGTGCGCCGCGCGGGCGCGGCGGCCACCGCGCCTGCTTCGAGCGGGACGACGGCGTCGATGCGCGCCTGCGCCGCTTGCGCATAGGCAGGATCGCGCTCCAGCCCGATGAAGTGGCGCCCCAGCCGCTTCGCCACGGCGCCCGTGGTGCCGCTGCCGAAGAAGGGGTCGAGCACGATGTCGCCGGGGTTCGTCGCCGCGAGCAGCGTGCGCGCGATCAGCGCCTCGGGCTTTTGCGTCGGATGGACCTTGCGACCGTCGGCGTTTTTCAGCCGCTCCTCGCCGGTGCACAGCGGCAGGTACCAGTCGGACCGCATCTGCGTGTCCTCGTTGCCGGCCTTCAGCGCCTCGTAATGGAAGGTATAGCCGCGCGCGTCGGCCGAGCGGGCGGCCCAGATCAGCGTCTCGTGCGCGTTGGTGAAGCGCCGGCCGCGGAAGTTGGGCATCGGGTTGGCCTTGCGCCAGACGATGTCGTTCAGGATCCAGAAGCCGAGATCCTGCACCGCGCTGCCGACGCGAAAAATGTTGTGGTACGAGCCGATCACGAACAGCGTCGCGTTGGGCTTCATCACCCGGTGGCATTCCGCAAGCCAGGCGCGGGTGAAGGCGTCGTACTCGGAAAAGCTGTCGAAGCGGTCCCAGTCGTCGTCGACGGCATCGACGTGGCTGTTGTCGGGCCGCGTGAGCGCGTTCTCGAGCTGGAGATTGTAGGGCGGATCGGCGAACACCAGATCGACGCTGTGCGACGGCAGACGCCGCAGGGACGCGATGCAGTCGCCGAGAACGATCCGATCGATCGGAAGCAGGGATTCCACACGCTCCGCAGGTGCCTGCCGACCGGTACGCGATACCTTGATCCGGGGCAGGACACCAGCAGCAGCGGTACGCGAAATACTCATGACGCCTACCAGTTACGCGACTGACAGGGCGACTATGACTGACAGGAGTAAAGAGGAAGTTGATGCCGCACATCCCGTAAGCGCCTGTGGTGCCTTGGATTCATCGCTGCGCACCGGTTTTGGGGGCGGGAGTCGGCAAAAGCTGCCCGGAACCGTTGCCCTGCAACGGTTTTGGGCGCGTTATCAATTTGTTAGCCATAAATTACCGTTCGCCGGCCAGGCTGTGCATAACCCGGCGCGCGCGCTGCGTCAGGGCTTGAACGGCGCCATGCCGGCGCGCGCCAGCGCATCGACGCGCTCGTTCTCCGGGTGGCCGTCATGGCCCTTCACCCAGTGCCACGCGACGTCGTGGCGGCTTGCCGCCTCGTCGAGCCTGCGCCACAGGTCTTCGTTCTTCACCGGCTTGCGGTCGGCGGTCTTCCAGCCGCGCTGCTTCCAGTTGGCGAGCCACGCGGTGATGCCCGAGCGCACGTATTGCGAGTCGGTGTAGAGGTCCACCGCGCAGGGGCGCTTCAGCGCATCGAGCGCCGAGATCGCGGCGAGCAGTTCCATGCGGTTGTTGGTGGTCTGGGCCTCGCCGCCGGAAATCTCCCTTTCCACGCCGCGAAACAGCAGCAGCGCGCCCCAGCCGCCGGGGCCGGGATTGCCGGAGCAGGCGCCGTCCGTGTAGATCGTCACCTTTTCGCTCATCAGGCGCGCCCGTAATCCGCCGCGGTGGCAGCGTGGCGGTGGAAGCCGAGCTTGCGGTCGTATTCCAGCGGATCGAGCGGCTTCACCAGCGCGCCGGGCGGGACATTGAGCCAGTCGACGAGCCGCGTCAGCAGGAAGCGCAGCCCCGCGCCGCGCGCCAGCACCGGCAGAGCGTCCACTTCCGCCGGCGTCAGCGGGCGCACCGATTCGTAGGCCCCGATCAGTTCCTGCCCCTTGGTGATGTTGAACGATCCGTCGGCCTCGAAGCACCAGGCGTTGAGGCAGATGGCGAGGTCGTAGGCCAGCGCATCGTTGCAGGCGAAGTAGAAGTCGATCAGCCCCGACAGCCGCTCGCCGAGAAAGAACACGTTGTTCGGGAAGAGATCGGCATGGATGACGCCCGCCGGCAGGCCGCGTGGCCACGCCTGTTCGAGAAAGGCGAAGTCGGCGCCGATGCGCGCGGCAAGGCCGGGGCTGACGCTGTCGGCGCGTGCTTGCGACTGGTCGATGAGCGGGCGCCAGCCGTCGAGCGAGAGCGCGTTGGCGCGGGTGAGCTTGAAATCCGCCCCGGCCGCGTGAAACTGCGCCAGCGCGCGCCCGAGCTCGGCGCAATGGCCGACGCCGG
Source organism: uncultured Chelatococcus sp. (assembly GCA_937863995.1). Lineage (GTDB taxonomy): Bacteria > Pseudomonadota > Alphaproteobacteria > Rhizobiales > Beijerinckiaceae > Pseudochelatococcus. The sequence goes on along the minus strand of CALMIK010000069.1, from coordinate 2,619 downwards.
GCCGGCTGACCGACATGCCGGAAAGGAACGTCACCATCGCCGCCGGCCGGCCGTTGAGGCGCTGCAGGGTTTGGCCCTCGCGGTCGTGCACCGGCTGGGGACACGTGATGCCGCGCTCTGAAAGATGCTCCATCAGCCCGACGAAGAACGGCAGGTCCGCCTCGTTCACCCGCTTTTCGTAAAGGGTGAGGATGAAGAAGGCGCGCTCCGTCTGCAGCAGGAAGTTCGAGTTCTCGACGCCCTCCGCGATGCCCTTGGCGGATAGCAGCCGGCCGATGTCGTAGCGGTCGACGAAGGCGGAGAGTTCCGCATCGGAAACTTCGGTATAGACGGCCATTGCAAAAAGTCTCTCAACACGGTCGGGCAGGGCTTTTCGGCAGTTTCAATGTCATGATTCAGCCAAATTGCAAACTGCCTTGCGTTCAGCGGAACAGCAGGCGGGCGAGACGCTCGCTCACGGGCCTTTCAGCCGGCAGCGCACGCCCGTCGAGGGCCGCGACAGTGCGCAGGCCGAGGCTCGACGTGAGGAAAATCTCGCTCGCGCGCGTCAGGTCGTCCGCCGTCAGCGTCGCCTCGCGGCCCTCCAGCTCCAGAACGCGGGCGCGGGTGATGCCGGTCAGGGCTCCGTCCGAGGGCGGCGGGGTCAGCAACTCGCCGTCGATCATCGCGAAGATGTTCGCGGCCGTGGCCTCGCTGACGCGCTCGCGCGTATCGAGCAGCAGCGCGTCGTCGGCGCCCGCGCGCGCGGCCTCCTGGCGGGCGATGACGGCGTCGAGGCAGTTGACGCTCTTGATGCCGGCAAGCGGCGAAAAGGCGTTGCGCCGGGTGCGGCGGGCGATGACGATGTTCGCGGCGGGCAGGGCGGGGGCTGCGGGAAATGCCGTGATTAGCGTGGTCGCCTCGGGCTGTAGCGGCGGCGCAATGCCGCGCGGGCCGCTGCCGCGCGTCACGGTGATGCGCAGCGAGCCGTCTGTGAGCGCGTTGGCGGTAATTGTCTCCGCGACCGCCGCCGCGATATCCGCGTCGAGCCGCAGGGCGATGACACGCAGGCCGTAGGCGAGGCGCGCGAGGTGGCGGTCGAGCCATTGCGCCTCGCCGGCATGCACGCGGATTGTTTCGTAGATGCCGTCGCCAAGAAGAAAACCGCGATCCCCGACGGGAATCGCGGCCTCGGTCACGGGCAGCAACCGGCCGTTGAGCCAGCAGATCATGACGCCTCCGCCTGCTGCGGCGGCGCCATGCCCGGGCAATATGCCCGGGTCAACCGGCTCACCGGGTCAATCCCAGCTCAGCGCGCCGCCGTTCTGGTATTCGATAACGCGGGTCTCGAAAAAGTTCTTCTCTTTTTTGAGGTCCATCGCTTCCGACATCCAGGGGAACGGGTTCTCGGCCGGGCCGAACACCGGCGCGAGGCCGAGCTGGGCGCAGCGGCGGTTGGCGATGAAGTGCATGTACTGCTCGCACAATCCGGCGTTGAGCCCGAGGAAGCCGCGCGGCATGGTGTCCCGGCCGTAGGCGGCTTCGAGTTCCGCCGCCTCGCCCAGCATCTTGCGCACTTCCTTCTGGAAGCTTTCGGTCCAGATGTGCGGGTTCTCCGCCTTGATCTGGTTGATGACGTCGATGCCGAAGTTCAGGTGGATCGATTCGTCGCGCAGGATGTACTGGTACTGCTCGGCGATGCCGACCATCTTGTTGCGCCGGCCGAGCGACAGGATCTGCGCGAAGCCGGTGTAGAACCACATGCCCTCGAACACGACGTAGAACGCGATCAGGTCGCGCACGAACGCCTGGTCCTTCTCCGGCGTGCCGGTGGTGAAGGACGGGTCGTCGAGGTGCTGGGTGTAGTTGAGCGCCCACGCCGCCTTGTCGGTGATGGAGGGCACCTCGCGGTACATGTTGAACAGCTCGCCCTCGTCGAGGCCGAGGCTTTCCACGATGTACTGGAACGTGTGCGTGTGCACCGCCTCCTCGAATGCCTGGCGCAGCAGGTACTGCCGGCATTCGGGGTTGGTCAGGTGGCGGTAGATCGCCAGCACGATGTTGTTGGCGACGAGGCTCTCGGAAGCCGCGAAGAAGCCGAGGTTGCGCTTGATGGCGTGGCGCTCGTCGGGCGTGAGCCCGTTCGGCGACTTCCACAGCGCGATGTCGGCCTGCATCGAGACTTCGGTCGGCATCCAGTGGTTGTTGCAGCCGGCGAGGTACTTCTCCCACGCCCAATGATACTTGAGCGGCAGGAGCTGGTTGACGTCGGCGCGGCAGTTGATCATCGCCTTGTCATCGACGGAGACGCGACCCGCGCTGCGGTCGATCACGCCGAGGCCCGTTGCTTCCAGACCTGCGGAATCCAGTTGGGCCGCGATGGCTGCCTCCGCCTTTTTCTTGGCGACGACTTCGGGGTCGGACCAATCGAGCATGTTCTTGTTCCTTCTTGACCGTTGGTTACTGGCAGGCTTCGCACTCAGGATCGTCGATGGAGCAGGCCTTGCCGGACGTGATGCTGTCGAGCCGGATGTCGTCGGCGCGCTGCGGCGCGAGGCTCTGCGCCACCGGCGATGCGGCCACCGGCGATGCGGCCACCGGCGATGCGGCCACCGGTGAGGCAGTTATGGGCGAGGCAGC
>CALMIK010000068.1 GCA_937863995.1 uncultured Chelatococcus sp. | reverse complement strand
CCGTCCGAGTTCGTCAAGCCGGCCTTCGTGGTGCTCACCGCGTGGCTCTTCGCCGAGGGCAACCGGCGTAAGGACATGCCCGGCACGTGGTTGGCGATGCTGATGCTGCCGGCCACCATCGTGCCGCTCATCCTGCAGCCCGACATCGGCCAGACCATGCTGGTGACGATCGTGTGGGCGTGCCTCTTCTTCACCGCCGGGCTGCACATGTTCTGGGTGCTGGGCATCGGCGGCATCAGCCTGCTGGGGCTCGTCGCGGCGTATGAGTTCGTCGGCCACGTGCGGGCGCGTATCGAGCGCTTCCTCGATCCGTCCTCCGGCGACAGCTTCCAGGTGAACACGGCGCTCGACGCCTTCGCCCAGGGCAGCTGGCTCGGCAAGGGCCCGGGCGAGGGCACCGTCAAGCGCATCCTGCCCGACGCGCACACGGACTTCATCTTCGCCGCGACGGCGGAGGAATTCGGCATCGCAGTGTGCATCGGCCTGGTGCTGCTGTTCGCGCTCGTCGTGCTGCGCAGCCTCACCCTGGCGCGCCGCAACGAGGACCCGTTCTGCCGGCTGGCCGCCACCGGGCTCGTGACGCTCTTCGGCGTGCAGGCCTGCATCAACATGATGGTGAACGTGCACCTGCTGCCCGCCAAGGGCATGACGCTGCCGTTCATCTCCTACGGCGGCTCGTCGCTGTGGTCGCTGGCGCTGGCCATGGGCTTCCTCATCGCGCTCACCCGCAAGCGCCCGCGCGCGGCCATCCTCGATCGCGGTATTCCGGCGGATGGCTATAATGGCTGACGCTGCGGCAAAGCCGCCGCTCGTCATGGTCGCCGCGGGCGGCACGGGCGGGCATCTCTTTCCCGCCGAATCGCTGGCGGTGGCGCTCAGGGCGCGCGGCATCGGCGTGGTGCTGGCGACCGACACGCGCGCGGCGCGCTTCGCGGACCATTTTCCCGCCGACGACATCGTCGCGTTTCCGGCCGCGACCCCTTCCGGGCGCTCGCCGCTGACGGCGCTCAAGGCGGTGTTCACGCTGGCGCGCGGCTTCTTCTCCGCATTCGGGGCGATTCGGTCGCGCAAGCCGGTGGTCATCGTCGGCTTCGGCGGCTATCCGACAGTGCCGCCGCTTCTGGCGGCCGGCCTGCAGCGCGTGCCGATCATTGTGCACGAGCAGAACGCGGTGCTGGGGCGCGCCAACCTGCTGCTGAGCAACTGGGCGACGCTGATCGCCACCGGCTTTCCGCATGTCGGCAAGGTGCCGGAGGGAGCGAAGAACCGTGTCGCCCATGTCGGCAATCCGGTGCGCCCGGCGGTGATCGAGGCGGCGGGCGTGCCGTTCGAGCCGCTGGCGGACGGCGGCGTGTTGCGGCTCGTCGTCACCGGCGGCAGCCAGGGCGCGCGGGTGATGAGCGACATCGTGCCCGACGCCGTGGCGCTGTTGCCGGAGACCCTGCGCCGGCGGCTTTCCATCGTGCAGCAGGCGCGCAAGGAAGATCTGGAACGCGTGCGCGCGACCTACGCGCAGCTCGGCGTGGCGGCGCATGTGGATTCGTTCTTCATCGACCTGCCGGCGCGGATCGCGGCCTCCCACCTCGTCATCGGCCGGGCGGGCGCGTCGACGGTGGCGGAGCTTGCGGTGATCGGCCGTCCATCCATTCTGGTGCCGCTGCCGGGATCGCTCGATCAGGATCAGGCGGCGAACGCGGCGGTGCTGTCGCGGGCGGGCGCGGCGACCGCCGTGGCGCAGAAGGATTTCTCGCCGCAATGGCTGGCGGACGCGCTCGCGGCGGTCTTCGCCGATCCCGCGTCGCTTCACCGGGGGGCGATCGCGGCGCGCACAGCAGGCTATCCCGATGCGGCGGAACGGCTCGCCGACCAGGTGCTCAAGGTGGCGCGCGGCGAGTGGTCGCCGGCGAATCGTTGAAATCGGCGCGCGGGGCGGGCAAAAACGCCCGTCTGCGTCCCCAAAACTGAAGGAAAGCGGTCCATGAAACTGCCGCGCGAGCTTGGCCCCATCCACTTCATCGGCATCGGCGGCATCGGCATGTCGGGCATCGCGGAAGTGCTGCTCAACCTCGGCTACACCGTGCAGGGATCGGACGCCAGCGACAACGCCAACGTCAAGCGCCTGCGCGAGAAGGGCGCCGAGGTCCATGTCGGCCACGCGCCGGAACATCTGGGCGAGGCGGGCGTCGTCGTGGTGTCGACGGCCATCAAGCGCGACAATCCGGAACTCGCGGAAGCGCGCCTGCGCCGCCTGCCGGTGGTGCGCCGCGCCGAGATGCTGGCGGAACTGATGCGCCTCAAGACGTCGGTGGCGATCGCCGGCACCCACGGCAAGACCACGACGACATCGCTCGTCGCCACGCTGCTCGACGGCGGCGGGTTCGATCCGACCGTCATCAACGGCGGCATCATCAACGCCTACGGCACCAACGCGCGGCTCGGCGCGGGCGACTGGATGGTGGTGGAGGCGGACGAATCCGACGGCACGTTCCTCAAGCTGCCGGCGGACGTCGCGGTGGTCACCAATATCGACCCCGAGCACCTCGACCATTTCGGCACCTATGATGCGGTGAAGGCCGCCTTCCGCGCCTTCGTCGAGAACCTGCCGTTCTACGGCTTCGCCGTGATGTGCATCGACCATCCGGTGGTGCAGGATCTGGTGGGCGCCATCGAGGACCGGCGCGTCATCACCTATGGCCAGAACCCGCAGGCGGATGTGCGCCTGCTCGATCTCGACCTTTCCGGCGGCAAGAGCCGCTTCACCGTGCTGATCCGCGACCGGCAGTCCAACACCGCGACCGTCATCGACGATCTCGTGCTGCCGATGCCGGGTCTGCACAACGCGCTCAACGCCACGGCGGCCATCGCGGTGGCGTTCGAGCTCGGCGTCAAGCCCGAGGCCATCGTCAAGGCGATCGGCGGTTTCGGAGGCGTCAAGCGCCGCTTCACGCGCACCGGCGAGTGGAACGGCGTCGCCATCTTCGACGACTACGGCCATCATCCGGTGGAGATCGCCGCCGTGCTGAGAGCCGCACGCGCCTCGACCCCCGGGCGGGTGGTAGCGGTGGTGCAGCCGCATCGCTACACGCGCCTGCACGCGCTGTTCAACGATTTCTGCACCTGCTTCAACGATGCCGATGCGGTGTTCGTCGCGCCCGTCTACGCGGCGGGTGAAACCCCGATCGAGGGCGCCTCGCGCGACGATCTCGTCGCGGGCCTGCGGGCGCGCGGCCACCGCGAGGTCGCCGCCATCGACGGGCCGGAAGGGCTTGCGGCGCGCGTGCGCGACGTGGTCGCGCCCGGCGATTACGTCGTGTTCCTCGGAGCCGGCAGCATCACGGGCTGGGCCTATGCGCTGCCGGGCGAACTGGCGGCGCTGGATGCGCCCGCATGACGTTTCCCGACATCGGCGCGCCGCTTGCCGGCATCGGCCTGCGGGGCGCGCTCGCGGTCAACGCGCCGCTCGCGCCGCTGACGTGGTTCCGCACCGGCGGGCCGGCGCAGCTGCTGTTCACGCCGCATGATGCTGACGATCTCGCGCTGTTCCTGCGGCATCTGCCGTCGGACGTGCCGGTGCTGACCATCGGGCTTGGCTCGAATCTGCTCGTGCGCGACGGCGGCGTGCCCGGCGCGGTGGTGCGTCTGGGCAAGGGCTTTTCGGCGATTGCCGTCGAGGAGGGGCACCGTGTGCGCGCGGGCGCCGGCGCGGCGGACGTGAAAGTGGCGCGCGCGGCGGCGGAAGCCGGCATCGACGGCCTGGCCTTTCTGCGCGGCATTCCCGGCACCATCGGCGGCGCGCTGCGTATGAACGGCGGCGCCTATGGCGGGGAAGTGGCGCAGGCGCTCGTCGAGGCGCACGCGCTCGACCGCGCCGGTAATCGCCTCACGATCCCGCACGCCGACATGGGCTTTACCTATCGTCACACAGCGGTGGCGGAGGATGTCATCTTCGTCGGCGCGCTGCTGCGCGGCCAGCCGGGCGAGCCGGCCGAGATCCTGGCGCGCATGAACGCCATCACCGAGGCGCGTGCGGCGACGCAACCCGTCAACACGCGCACGGGCGGCTCTACCTTCACCAACCCGCCGGACAAACGGGCGTGGGAACTGGTGGACGCAGCCGGTTGCCGTGGCCTGCGAATCGGATCGGCGCAGGTGTCGGAGCTGCACTGCAACTTTCTGGTCAATCTCGGCGGGGCGACGGCTGCCGACATTGAGGCGCTTGGCGAGGAAGTGCGCCGAAGGGTCCGTGAACACGCGGGAATCGAGCTGCAATGGGAGATCCGCCGCGTGGGCCTGCCCGCCGCGGACGCGTAATCTTAACGCTGGGGATAAGATCGGCGGTTAATTAATTCCCGCCTGCTCCGGCCTGCGTCGCCGACTGCCCGATCATGAGGCACTGTCGAGGCGTTGTTTTTCAACGCGTTGATATTGATCGATTTTATTGTGAGATCCGCGGCGATCGATGCGCCGCGCGGGCGCGAGAAAAATGCGCCGGAGGCGTGCCGCGGCGCGCTGCTTAAACCAAATATTTACCAAAAGGAGGAAGAGTCATCGTTAACGGTGCGCGATGCGTCGTCGGCTTTCCGCCACGACGTCCGGCCACCGGAGATTTCCCGTGCCGGCCCCTGAACGGGCGCCCGGGCCGGGGTTCAATTTCGGGCAAGATCGATGGCTGGTGGCAACTATTTCTCGCGGAGACGGACGGAGGCGCAGCGCGCCGCCGGCGAACGCCGCGCCCTGCGCCAGACGACGCTTGAAAAGGCGGCGCGCTACATGCCGCGCGGCGCGGGCACGGGCCTCATGGTGGCGTTCTTCGCTACCGTTGCGGCCTATGGCGTGGCGCGTGGCGGGCACATGGACGCCTTTCGCGCCGCCTACGGCGAACCTTACGACGCGGCGGCGCGCCTCTTCGGGCTCGGCATCGACGAGGTGCAGATCGCCGGCATCGTGGAGCTGCGCGAGGGCGAGGTACTGGCGGCGGCAGGTGTCGGCCCGTTGCGCTCGCTCGCTTTCCTCGACGCGGGCGAGGTGCGCAAGCGGCTCGAATCCGTGCCCATGATCCGCCAGGCCTCGGTCAGCAAGCTCTATCCCGATGCGTTGTCGATCACCATTGTCGAGCGTGAGCCGCAGGCGCTGTGGCAGCGCAACGGCGAGGTGTTCGTGATCGCCGCCGACGGCACCGTCATCGACCTGATGACCGATCCGCGTTTCTCGCGCCTGCCGTTCGTCGCGGGCGAGGGCGCCAACACGCATTCGCAGGAATACATCGACATCATCGCGGCGGCGGGCCCGCTCGCGCCGCGCATCCGCGCCGGCATCCTCGTTTCCGGCCGGCGGTGGGACATCAAGTTCGACAACGACCTGATCGTGCGCCTGCCCGAGATCGAGCCGGTGGCGGCAATGGCGCGCCTCATTGACATCGAGAGCCGCGACAAGGTGCTGAACAAGGACCTGATCGCCATCGACATGCGCCAGAGCGACCGTATCGCCATGCGCCTCTCCGAGGAAGGCGCGGCGGCGATGATCGAGGCCAGGAAGAAAACCGCCAAGCGGAAGGCACCGGAAACATGAGCAATCGCCTGACCCCGGGGCTGACGCCGCGCATGCGTCCGCTCTCCGCGCGCAAGAGTGCGACCCTGTCGGTGCTCGATGTCGGCACGAACAAGATCGTGTGCCTGATCGCCCAGCTCAACCCGATGAACGAAACCGAGGTGCTGCGCGGGCGCACCCACCTCGCACGGGTGCTTGGCATCGGCCACCAGCGCTCCATGGGCCTGAAGGGCGGCATCGTTGTCGATCTCGACGCGGCCGAACGCGCCATCCGCCACGCCGTGGACGCGGCCGAGCGCATGGCCAAGGTCGAGCTGCAGTCGGTGATCGTGAACCTCACGGGCGGGCGTCTGGCCTCCCAGCGCTTCGCGGCCCATGTCGCGGTGCGCGGTGGGGCTGTGACGACGGGCGATGTCGGGCGCGTGCTCGATTCGGCCTCCGCGCATGCGACGCGTCCGGGGCGGGCTGTGCTGCATGCGCTGCCGACCGGTTTCTCGCTCGACGGCCAGCGCGGCCTGCTCGATCCCGCCGGGATGATCGGCGAAAAGCTCGGCGTCGACATGCATGTCGTCAACTCGGACGCGGGCGCCGTACGCAACCTGATGCTCGCGGTCGAGCGCTGCCACCTCGACATCGAGGCGGTGGTGTCGACACCCTACGCCTCCGGCCTGTCGGCGCTCGTCGATGACGAGGCGGAAATGGGCGCGGTGCTCATCGACCTCGGCGGCGGCACGACCAGCATGGGTGTGTTCGCCGGCGGCCATCTGGTGCACGCGGATGCCTTCGCGGTCGGCGGCCACCACGTCACGATGGACATCGCCCGCGGGCTGTCCACGCGCGTGTCGGCGGCTGAGCGCCTCAAGACACTCTACGGCGCGGCGATCTCGTCGCCTTCCGACGAGCGCGAGATCATCGCCGTGCCGCAGGTCGACGATAGCGAGCAGGATGTGCCCAACCATGTGCCGAAGTCGCACCTGGTGCGCATCATCAAGCCGCGCGTCGAGGAAATTCTCGAGCTGGCGCGTGGCCGCCTGCGCGAGGCGGGCTTCGCGGCGGAAGCGGGGCGGCGCGTCATCCTGACGGGCGGCGCGAGCCAGTTGACGGGAATGCCCGAGCTGGCTCGGCGCATCCTCATCGGCGAGAAGGGCACCGGACAGGTGCGCATCGGCCGGCCGCTCGGCATCAAGGGTATGCCGGACGCGGCGAAGGGGCCGGCGTTCTCGGCTTCCGTGGGCCTGCTGGTCTACCCGCAGATGGCGCATGTGGAGCACTTCGAGCCGCGTTCGACGGGCTACGGCCTGCGCACGGGCACGGATGGATACTTCACCCGCGTCGGGCGCTGGATCAGGGATAGTTTCTAAGGTTAGGCGGCGGTGCGGCGGCCGCCTCGTCTTGAATTCTGGAGGGGCGCGCAGCCGGGCGCCGATTGATGAGAAGAGGCCAAAGAAGATGGCGATCAACCTGCAAGCCCCGGACATCCGGGAACTGAAGCCCCACATCACGGTTTTCGGCGTCGGCGGAGCCGGCGGCAACGCCGTGAACAACATGATCGAATCCGGCCTGCAAGGGGTCGAGTTCGTTTGCGCCAACACCGATGCCCAGGCGCTGACCAGCTCGCGCTCCGAGCGCATCATCCAGATGGGCACCCAGGTTACGGAAGGCCTCGGCGCCGGCTCGCAGCCGGATATCGGCCGCGCCGCCGCCGAAGAGGTGATCGAGGAGATCCGCGACAACCTCTCCGGCGCGCACATGGTGTTCATCACCGCCGGCATGGGCGGCGGCACCGGCACGGGCGCGGCCCCCGTCATCGCCCAGGCGGCCCGTGAGATGGGCATCCTCACCGTCGGCGTCGTGACGAAGCCGTTCCAGTTCGAGGGCGCGCGCCGCATGCGCACCGCCGATTCCGGCATCATCGAGCTGCAGAAGGCGGTCGACACGCTGATCGTCATTCCCAACCAGAACCTCTTCCGCGTCGCCAACGAGAAGACCACCTTCGCCGATGCGTTCACGCTCGCCGACCAGGTGCTCTACTCGGGCGTGGCCTGCATCACCGACCTCATGGTGAAGGAAGGCCTCATCAACCTCGACTTCGCCGACGTGCGCTCGATCATGCGCGGCATGGGCAAGGCGATGATGGGCACCGGCGAGGCGTCCGGCGAGAAGCGCGCGCTGACGGCGGCGGAAGCAGCCATCGCCAACCCGCTGCTCGACGACGTGTCGATGAAGGGGGCGCGCGGCCTGCTCATCTCCATCACCGGCGGCAACGACCTCACCCTCTACGAGGTGGACGAGGCGGCGACCCGCATCCGCGAGGAAGTCGACTCCGACGCCAACATCATCCTGGGCGCAACCTTCGACCCGGCGCTCGAGGGCATCATCCGCGTCTCCGTGGTGGCGACCGGAATCGAGCCGCTCGTCGCGGGAAACTCGCAGGACGTGACGGCGACCGAACAGCGCATCGCTGAAGTGGCCGAGCGTCTGCGCTCGGAAGCGCGCCTGCGGGCGTCGCAAGGGGCGGTTCCCTCCGTGCAGACGTCGCAGCAGGCGGCCTCCGTCGCTGCTCCGGTGCAGGCGATTTCGCCGGCGCAGGCTCAGGCGGCGTCCTATGCGGCAATGCCGGCGCCGGCGGTGGGCCGTCATGATGTTGTGTTCGAGCAGGCGCCGCCGCGCCCCGCAATGGCCGTTGCGCCTGCGCCGGAGCCTCAAGCCGCTCCTGCGCAGCACGAGCCGATGCCCGAGCATTTCCTGCCGCCGCGCGCGGAGCAGACCGTGCGCCCGGCCCGCATGCCGCGCGTCGAGGACCTGCCCCTTCCGGCCCAGAACCAGATCCGCGCCAGCCGCGGCGAAGCGCCCCAGCATGCGCCGCAGGCGCAGGGCGGTAACGATCCGCGCCAGCGTCTGTCGCTGCTCCAGCGGCTCGCTTCCGTGGGCCTCGGACGCAAGGACGACGCCGCCCCGGCGCCGCAGCCCGCGCCGGAAGCGCGCCATCATCAGCCTGCTCCCGCTCCGGTGCGTCCGCAGGCTCCGGCGGCAGCCCAGCCGCAGGCCTACCGCCAGCCGGGCCCCGAATCGCAGCCCCGTCAGGCTGCTCCGGCGATGCTTCGCAATGCAACAATCGACGACGAACAGCTTGAGATTCCGGCGTTTCTCCGTCGTCAAGCGAATTGAACGAAGCCATCCGTTCACAATTTCCAACATTGTCCACAGCGGGGCCGAAAGGCTCCGCTGTCATTTTTGTGGGTAATCCTGTGCTTAGACGGCGCGAGAACGTCAAAATCGGACTGGACACGTCAAAAATAGACGCAAAGCGACACTTTTTTGCCACGATTTGACTTTCGGAGGGGGTGGCGAAGGTCAAAGGTTAACAAAGGGTAAATGATTGTTTTTCAAGTGGTTTATGCCTTTTTGTGCAATGTAACAGAGCGTAAGAAAGCGTGATTGGCACCCATACAGCGGTATGACTATTTTGGCCCCAAGCAGTGAGTCGATAGGGAAGCCGTTCACGCCTTCAGGCGCCGCTTCCCGACTCAGGCGCATCGGCCAGGATCGGGCCGGCGCAGCCAAAATGGTACACGGTCCGGGAATAGACATCGATGAAGGCCAGCAGGCAAACGACGCTACGCAAGGCCATCGCGCTCACCGGGGTGGGCGTGCATTCCGGCCAGCCCGCGAGACTGGTTTTGCATCCTGCATCCACCAATCACGGTGTCGTTTTCCTGCGGACCGGCCTGCCGGACGATCGCCAGCGCCTGATCGACGCCCGCTACGTCCACGTCGGCGCGACTGAGCTGTGCACCGTCCTCGGCGACAAGGACAGCGGTTCGGTGTCGACGGTGGAGCACCTGATGGCCGCGCTTGCCGGCCTCGGCGTCGACAACGTCCTGGCCGAGATCGACGGCCCCGAAATGCCGATTCTCGACGGCAGCTCCGCCTGCTTCGTGGAGGCCATCCTGGCCGCCGGCATCGCCCGTCAGGAAGCCGCGCGCCGCTACGTCAAGGTGCTGCGCCCGGTGCGCATCGAGCATGGCCGCGGTTTCTCGGAGCTTCGCCCGCTCGATCGCGGCTTCCGCCTCGATGTCGAAATCGATTTTGATTCGGCCGTGATCGGCCGCCAGCGCAAGATCGTCGATCTCGACGCCGACACTTTCTGCTCCGAGATCAGCCGCGCCCGCACCTTCGGTTTTCTGCGCGACCTCGAGAAGCTGCACAAGATGGGCCTGGCTCAGGGCTCGTCGCTCGAGAACTCCGTCGCCATCGCCGACGACGGCGTCGTCAACCCGGACGGGCTGCGTTACGCCGACGAATTCGTGCGCCACAAGATGCTCGACGCCATTGGCGACCTGGCCCTTGCCGGCTATGCGCTGCAAGGCGAATACCGTTCCTATTGCGCCGGCCACCGCATGAATGTCGCGGTGCTTGAAGCGCTCTTCCGCGACCGCGCCAACTATGCCATCGTCGACGCTCACGCCCCGCGGCGCGAGTTCGGCTACGCGGAGCTTGGCGCCGGCGTCGCGATGCCGGCTTACGCGCCGGATCTCACCTGAATACGGTTCACGATGGATGGCCAAGCGCAACAAGGTGCTTGGCCTATCGGGTGTGTTTGGGGTAAACAGCCTGTGGTTGGGGGTGATGTTGTCCCTCGCGCCATCTGAGAGGACTGACGAGGGATGCGTTTTCCGACCATGCTGGGTTCCACAAGGATCGTTTCGCGGTTGTCTCCGGCAGGCAGCATGGCAGTCAAGGCAAGTGGCGTTTCCGCGCGCTGGCCGAGGATTGCGCTCGTAGCCGTTTGTCTTGGCGGCGTAGCTGGCTGTGACACGTTGAAGTCCGTCAACCCGTTCGACAAGACCGAGACCTACAAGACCGAGATCGTGGCGGTGACGCCGGCTGAAGAGCTTTACAACGACGGTCTGTCGCGTTCCGCCTCGGGTGACTTCGAGGGCGCCTACAAGGCGTTCGACACCATCAACAAACAGAACCCGGGCACGCAATGGGCGCAGAAGGCGCTCATCATGCAGACCTACTCCGCTTACGAAGGCGGCCGGTACGACGACTCGTCCAACAGCGCCACGCGCTACGTGACGCTGTATCCCAATTCGCAGGATGCGGCCTACGCCCAGTATCTGCTGGCGATGTCGTATTACAAGCAGGTGCCTGACGTGACCCGCGATCAGGCGTCGACCCAGCGCGCGGTCGCAGCGTTCGATGCGCTGATCCAGCGCTATCCCAAGTCCGAATACACTGCCGACGCCAAGTTCAAGGTGCAGGTGGTGCGCGACCAACTCGCCGGCCACGAGATGGAGATCGGCCGCTTCTACCTGAAGCGCCGCAACTACACGGCGGCCATCAACCGCTTCCGCACCGTCGTGGCGCAATACCAGACCACCCGCTCGGCCGAAGAGGCGCTGATGCGCCTGACCGAAGCCTACGCGGCGCTTGGTATCCTGAGCGAGGCGCAGACCGCTGCGGCTGTGCTTGGTCACAACTTCCCGGACAGCCCTTGGTACAAGGACGCTTACACGCTGCTGGCCAGCAAAGGTCTGGAACCGCGTGAGGACACCGGTTCGTGGATCAGCAAGCTGTTCAGCGGCGGACGCTTCTGACGCTCCCGAATTACGCTGTTTTTCTTAAACCCGCGCCGGGCCGGCGCGGGTTTTTTGTTTTTGGCCTTGCGGTGCGTCTATCGAGTGAGGGCTGGAAGTCCGTGCTTGCAATGTGGCGAAATGTCGTCCATTATAGGAGGTAATTAAGCCTGCTGCGGCAGACGTATGTATATAAATATATTTTCTTATATTCGTGTTTGTCTTGATTGTTATTATTGATATAATAGATTATTATTTGGAGTGTATTATGAGCTTTTTTATTGACCGGCGCTCTCATGCAGTAAGAGAAGCTTTCAGATCTGCAATGGAATTGGTTGCCCCGTTGTCTATGCGCCAGTCTGATATCCAGACAGGTTCCGGCATGCGCGGAGTAGCTTTACAGCGGGCGGCGCCGCGCACGCAGATATCCTTCAACGAGCCGGTGCTGGCTGCCTTCCGCGCCAACTCTCAAGGTGAAGGCAAGCTTTTATCCAACGTCACGGTAGCGGCGCCGCTCGGGAGCCGGGGCGTATTGTTCGAGACCCTGGAGCGCTCGGCCAGCGCGCTGCGGGGCGGTGGGCTGCGGATATCGGCCGCAGCCGGAGGCAAGGATTTTGCCGCGCGCGGGAATGACAGTCTGTCAGCCTCGCAGTTGCGCTCGGCCGGGAATTTTCATGCGGCGGAGGCAACCGTCCCTCCGGACGGCCATCGCATCAGTTTGGTCGACGAGAGCCTCGCGATCGGGCTCTTCGAGGCAGTTCCCCTCACTGTCCGGCGAGACGTGTCGGCGGCGGTCAGCATAGCCGAGATGGAAGTTATCCCCACGCCAGTCGAATGGCAGGTTGTGCTGGTGGAAAACAAGCATGCAATGCCGGGAGAAATCCGCACGCTCGACGCAGGGGCCGCTTGCTTGCCTATTTTCTACGAGCGCGAGACTGCCTTTGATGTCGCCATCGTGGGGAAGGGGCGTCCGCTTCCTGCTCCCTCTTCCGCAATCCTGATCGATATCCCGGATGACGCGGATGAAGAATTGGTGGTCATCGTATCGGCAGAGGACAACTGCGAACTGCCGGCGGACGAGGACGCCACCGTTGCCGACAAGGCCTCTGGTACCGAGATGTCCATGGCAATTGACGCACTGCGGAAAATCAACGAGGAGAAGTCGGTCGGGTTGGCGGTAGATGCGGTTGCAGAGTCTCTGGGGCCGCAGATGACCATGGACGTCGCTTTTGCACTGCGCATGGTGCGCGACAAACAGGAAATGGCCAACATGCGCGACGTTCTTGAAGGGATGGATGCCGCGCAACAAGCGAGAATGTTGAAGGGGTTCGTCGGTTACCGCAGCGGACGCGGATTCCGCGATCTTTAGACCGTGTTCCGGAATCGACTTGCGAAAGCGAAACCGGCGCGATCGTTCATCTGCGCTATCATGCCCGTGGACGCTTTGACCGGCGTGCGTCCGGGCGTGTGAAGACGCCCACCGTCTCGACATGCGCCGAGTGGCGGAACTGGTCGACCGGGGTGATACTCACGGGGCTGTAGCCGCCGTCGATCAGGATTTTCGCGTCGCGCGCGAAGGTGCCGGCGTCGCACGACACCGCGATCACGAGCGGGACTGTCGATTTGGCAAGCTCGCGCGCCTGGGCCTCCGCTCCCGCGCGCGGCGGATCGAACACGACGGCGTCGTAGGTGGCGAGTTCGATGGGCAGCAGCGGGCGGCGGAAGAGGTCGCGCGTTTCCGTGGTGATGCGGCGCAGGCCTTGCGCTGCACGGAAGGCGCGGTCGAGCGCCGCCAGCGCCGACGCGGCGCTTTCAACCGCATGCACCTCGGCGATTTCGGCAAGGCGCAGCGAGAAAGGGCCGCAACCGGCAAAGAGGTCTGCAGCGCGGCGAATGCGCCGAGGTGCCGCGGCGCATGCTTCCAGCACCAGGCGCGCCAGCGTTTCCTCGCCTTGCGCGGTCGCCTGCAGGAACCCGCCCGCCGGCGGCGTGACCAGCCCCTTGCCCATAGTGATGGAGGGAGCGCGCCGCTCGACAATGCGGTCGCCGTGGACGGAAAGACGCGCCAGGTCGAGGCGCTCCGCCGCCTGCGTCAGGGTGCGCCGGATGCTCTCGCTGGCGGGGCCGTGGCCGCGGACGTCGATATCGAGACCCCCGGCGGTGGCGGTCACCTGAATATCGAGCGGCTTGCCCTTCGGCAGCAGCAGGCGGGCGATATCGAGCGCCACCTGCGGCGCGCGGCCGAGCGCGGGATCGAGCACCGGGCAGTTTTCGATCGGAATGAGCGTGTGGCTGCGCGCGGCCATGAAGCCGACCGCATCGATGCCCTCCGCGCGCCGGGCGTGAAAGGTCACCCGGCGGCGGCCCGCGCCGTGCGCGTCGACGAGCGGGGCGACGGATGCGTCGACTTGCGCGCGCGCCAGCGTGGCGACGACATTGTCGCGCTTCCAGGCGCGGTAGGTTTCCGGCGTCATGTGCTGCGTGGCGCATCCGCCGCAGCGGGTAAAAAGCGCGCACTCGGGTTCGCGCCGCTCGGCCGAGGGCGTTTCCACGGCGATGAGCGCGGCGCGCGCCTCGACGCGTCCGTGGGAGGAGCGCGCGGCGCGGCCGTCGAGTGGGTCGGGAGCGGGCAGGCCCGCGCGCACGGTCTCGCCCGGCAGCGCATACGGCACGTAGACCGGCCCGGCCTGCGTGTCGGCGATGCCGTCGCCTCGCGCGCCGAGGCGGTTGATGACGAGGCGCTGTTCGGTGGCGGCTGCCGATGGCATGGTCATGCGCGCCGTGCTCCGAGCAGGAATTCGCGGTTGCCGTCACCGCCCTCGATGGGAGAGGGGATCTGGCCGATGAGTGTGAAGCCGAGGCTGTCGACAAGGGCGCAGATGTCCGCGCAGACGCGTGCGTGCACCATTTCGTCGCGCACGATGCCCTTGTGGACGTTTTCCCGCCCCGCCTCGAACTGCGGCTTGACCAGCGCGACGAGCGCCGCGCCCGGCGCAAGCAGGTCCACGATGGCAGGCAGCACGAGTTTGAGCGAGATGAAGCTCACGTCGATCGTCAGCATGTCGAATGGTCCGATGCCGAGTTCCGCAAGGCGGCGGGCGTCGGTGCCCTCGAGCGCGGTGACGCGCGGATCGTCGGCGATGAGCGAATGCAACTGCCCGTGACCGACATCGATCGCATGCACATGCGTCGCGCCGCGTGTCAGCAGCACATGCGTGAAGCCGCCGGTGGAGGCGCCGACATCGAGCGCCCGCAGGCCGGCGGGATCGACGCCGAAGGCGTCAAGGGCCGCCGCGAGCTTCACCCCGCCGCGCGACACCCATGGATGCGGCGCTTCGGCAACGACGGCTGCATCGGGTGATATCGTCTGCGACGCCTTGCGCAGCGGCGTGCCGTCCACGCTGACGCAGCCGGCCTCGATGGCGGCCTGCGCCTGGGCGCGGCTGGCGAAAAAGCCGCGCTCCACCAGCACGACGTCTGCCCTGCGCTTGTCCGACATTCAGGCCCGGCGCGCCGATGCGGCGGCGGTGCCGAGCGCCGCGAAAACGGTGTCGAGAATGCCCGCCGCGTCGAGCCCCGCCTCGGCGTACATGCGTTCGGGTTTGTCGTGCTCTATGAACGTGTCCGGCAGCGTCATGGTGCGTACCTTGAGGCCGTGATCGAGCAGCCCTTCCCGCGCCAGCGCATGCAGCACGAAGGCGCCGAAGCCGCCCTGCGAGCCTTCCTCGATGGTGATGAGGCACTCGTGCCCGCGCGCCAGCCGGCGAACGAGATCGAGATCGAGCGGCTTGGCGAAACGCGCGTCCGCCACGGTGGTGGAAAGGCCGCGCGCTTCGAGCTGTTCAGCGGCGGCCAGCGCCTCGGCCAGCCGCGTGCCAAGCGACAGCAGCGCCACCTGCGTGCCCTCGCGCAGGACGCGCCCCTTGCCGATGGGCAGGATCTCGCCACGCGCCGGCAGCTCGACGCCCACGCCCTCGCCGCGCGGATAGCGCAGCGCGATGGGGCCGGCGTCGTGGGCTGCGGCTGTGGCGACCATGTGCACGAGTTCCGCTTCGTCGCTCGCGGCCATCACCACCATGTTGGGCAGGCAGCCGAGATAGGCGACATCGAACGAGCCCGCATGCGTCGGCCCGTCAGCGCCCACCAGACCGGCGCGGTCGATGGCGAAGCGCACGGGAAGGTTCTGGATCGCCACGTCATGCACCACCTGGTCGTAGGCGCGCTGCAGGAACGTGGAGTAGATGGCGCAGAACGGTTTGTAGCCTTCGGTCGCCATGCCGGCGGCAAACGTCACCGCATGCTGCTCGGCGATGCCGACATCGTAGGTGCGCTGCGGGAACGCCTGCCCGAAGAGGTCGAGCCCCGTGCCCGACGGCATCGCGGCCGTGACGGCCACGACCTTGTCGTCATCGGTGGCGGCGCGGATCAGCGCGTCGGCGAACACGCGGGTATAGCTTGGCGCATTGGCCTTGGGCTTGGCCTGCGCGCCGGTGACGACATCGAACGTGCTCACGCCGTGGTATTTGTCGGCGGCGGCCTCGGCGGGGGCGTAGCCCTTGCCCTTCTGGGTGACGACATGCACCAGGATGGGGCCGCTTTCGGCGTTGCGTGCGTTGCGCAGCACGGGCAGCAGGTGGTCGAGGTTGTGGCCGTCCACGGGGCCGACGTAGTAGAAGCCGAGCTCCTCGAACAGCGTGCCCCCGGCCCAGAAACCGCGCGCGTATTCCTCGGCCCGCTGGGCTTTTTCATAGAAGAAGCGCGGCAGGCGGCTGGCGATCTGCTTGCCGGTCTCGCGCAGCGAGCGGTACGTGCCGCTGGAGACGATGCGCGCCAGATGCGCCGACAGTGCGCCCGTGGGCGGAGCGATCGACATGTCGTTGTCGTTGAGGATGACGATGAGCCGCGCGCCGAGCGCGCCGGCGTTGTTCATCGCCTCATAGGCCATGCCCGCCGACATCGCGCCGTCGCCGATGACGCACACGACATGGCGGTCGCTGCCCGCGAGATCGCGCGCCGCCGCCATGCCGAGGCCGGCCGAGATCGAGGTGGAGGAATGCCCGGCGCCGAACGGATCGTAGGCGCTCTCGCCGCGTTTCGTGAAACCGGCGAGGCCGCCGCCCTTGCGCAGCGTGCGAATGCGGTCGCGCCGCCCGGTGAGGATCTTGTGCGGATAGGCCTGGTGGCCGACGTCCCAGATCAGCCGGTCGTTCGGCGTGTCGAAGATATAGTGCAGGGCGGCCGTCAGTTCCACGACGCCGAGCCCCGCCCCGAGATGGCCGCCCGTGACGGAAACCGCGTCGATCATCTCGGCGCGCAGTTCGTCGACGAGTTGCGGCAGCGATGCTTCCGGCAGCGCGCGCAGATCGTCGGGCGTCACGATGGTGTCGAGCAGGGGCGTGGAAACGGGCAAAGACAAAACCTCGGCGATACTCAAAACGCAAATGCACGGCGCGGCCGGCGCCGATCCGCGTAGCGTTAACGCATAAGCCGTCCGTCCGCGTTCGTCAAAGAATTAGAGCAATTCATCGTTT
>CALMIK010000067.1 GCA_937863995.1 uncultured Chelatococcus sp. | reverse complement strand
TACAACTATCGTGACCGCGCGCGGATGATTCTCATCCTGCGCGGCAAGCGGCTTGGCTTTTCGCTGCGCGAGATCAAGGAATACCTCGATCTCTACGACGCCGACCACACGGGACGCGTTCAGCTTCGCATGTTGCTGGAGCGCGTCGAGGCCCGCCGCCAGCAGCTCGAGGAACAGCGGGTGGCGCTCGACGAGGCGCTGGCGGAGCTCGACGTGATCGAGCAGCAGGCGCTCGACGCCCTCTCCGCCGCGGCACGGGCCGACCGCAAGGCCGGCTGATCCGTCGGCGCCCGCGCGGCCCAACTGAACAATCACAGATCGGCGGAGCGTTCAGCCAACGCACTGCCTGCATTTCGGGAGAGAAACGCCAATGAAGAATGTCGTCATCGCCGGCTATGTCCGTTCGCCGTTCGGGCTTGCCCGCAAGGGAGATCTGGTGCGCGTGCGCCCGGATGATCTCGCCGCCCAGGTCGTGCGCGCGCTCGTCGAGCGCACCAGCGTCAAGGCTTCCGACGTGGAAGACCTGATCATGGGTTGCGCCTTCCCCGAAGGCGAACAGGGCTTCAACATCGGTCGCGTCGTCGGCCTTCTCGCCGGCCTGCCGCTGTCGGTCGCCGGCATGACGGTGAACCGCTACTGCGGCTCCTCCATGCAGTCGATCCACATCGCCGCCGGCCAGATCCAGCTCGGCGCGGGCGAGGCGTTCATCGCCGCCGGCGTCGAAAGCATGTCGCGCGTGCCGATGATGGGCTTCAACCCGCTGCCCAACCCCGCCTTCCGCGAGACCTACCCGGGCGCGCTGCTCGGCATGGGCGACACGGCCGAGAACGTGGCGAAGCGCTGGGACATCACCCGCGAGGCGCAGGAGGCGTTCGCGCTGCGCAGCCAGCGGCTCACGGCCGAAGCCGTCGCAGGCAACCGTTTCAAGGATGAGATCGTCGCCATCGATACCGGCAAGGGCCAGGTCGAGCTCGACGGCTGCCCGCGCCCCGACACCACCGCCGAGGCGCTCGCCGGCCTCAAGCCCGCCTTCGACCAGAACGGCTCGGTGACCGCCGGCACGTCCTCGCCGCTCACCGACGGCGCGGCGGCGGTGCTCGTCACCAGCGAGGAATACGCGACGCGTAACGGCCTGACGCCGCTCGCCTACGTGCGCGCCGTGGCGGTGGCCGGCTGTGAGCCCGAGATCATGGGCATCGGACCCGTCGCCGCCAGCCGCAAGGCGCTGGCGCGCGCTGGCCTGTCGATCGACGACATCGACATCGTGGAGCTGAACGAGGCCTTCGCATCTCAGGCGCTCGCCTGCGTGAAGGAGCTCGGCATCCGCGAGGACACGCTCAACATCGACGGCGGCGCGATCGCGCTCGGCCATCCGCTCGGCGCCACCGGCGCGCGCATCACCGGCAAGGCCGCAAGCCTGCTCGCCCGCGAAGGCAAGCGGTATGCGCTCGCCACCCAGTGCATCGGCGGCGGCCAGGGCATCGCTACGGTTCTGGAGCGCGTATGATGACGAACACGACCGGAAAAATCGAAAAAGTCGCCGTCATCGGCGCAGGCGTCATGGGCGCCGGCATCGCCGCGCAGGTGGCCAACGCGGGCCTGCCCGTGCTGCTGCTCGACATCGTGCCGCCGAACCTCGAAGCCGGCGGCGACCGCAGCGCCATCGCCCGCGCCGCCATCGAGCGCCTCAAGAAGACCGATCCCGCCCCGCTCATGTCGGATAAAGCGGCGCGGCTCATCGAGCCCGGCAACATCGACGACGATCTCGCGAAGATCGCCGATTGCGACTGGGTGATCGAGGCGGTCATCGAGCGCATCGACATCAAGCAGGCGCTCTACCGGAAGATCGACGCCGTGCGCAAACCCGGCACGGCGGTGTCGTCGAACACCTCGACCATTCCGCTCGACCAGTTGGTCGAGGGCGCATCGGCCGGGTTCCAAAAAAACTTCCTGATCACGCACTTCTTCAACCCGCCGCGCTATATGCGGCTGCTTGAAGTGGTGGCCGGTCGCGAGACCGATGCGGCGCAGGTGGCGCGCGTGTCGCGCTTCGCCGACGAGAAGCTCGGCAAGACCATCGTCGACTGCAAGGACAGCCCCGGCTTCATCGCCAACCGGCTCGGCATCTACTGGATTCAGGCCGGCGTCGTGGAGGCGATCGATCTCGGTCTCGCCATCGAGGATGCGGACGCAATCATGGGCCGTCCGTTCGGCATCCCGAAGACCGGCATTTTCGGGCTCGCGGATCTCGTCGGCATCGATCTCATGCCGCACATTAACGCCAGCCTCGCCGGCAGCCTGCCCGAGGGCGACGCCTTCCACGCGCTCAACCGCGATCTGCCGCTGATCAAGCGCATGATCGCGGACGGCTACACCGGCCGCAAGGGCAAGGGCGGCTTCTACCGTCTCAACAAGACGGCGGAGGGCCGCGTCAAGGAAACGCTCGATCTCGCGAGCGGCGACTACCGCGTCTCGCGCAAGCCCGACACCGAGGCGCTGCAGGAAGCGGGCCGCGACCTGCGCGCCCTGTTCAACACGCCCGGCCCCGTCGGCGACTACGCCTGGCGGGTGATGGGCCGCACGCTGGCCTACGCGGCGCGGCTGGTGCCGGAGGCCGCGAATGACATCGTCGCCATCGATGACGCCATGCGTCTGGGCTATAACTGGAAGGACGGTCCGTTCGCGCTCATCGACAAGGTCGGCGCGGCATGGCTCGTCGAGCGGCTGAAAGCGGAAGGCGCGAGCATCCCGCCGATCCTCGAAAAGATCGGCGACCGCAAGTTCTACCGCGTGGAGAACGGCCAGCTCCAGTTCTTCGGCCTCGACGGCGACTACCACGACGTGGTGCGCCCCGAAGGCGTCATCCTGCTCGAGGACATCAAGCGCCGCTCCCAGCCGGTGCTCAAGACCTCCGCCGCGAGCGTGTGGGACATCGGCGACGGCGTGGTGTGCTTCGAGCTCACCACCAAGGGCAATTCCCTCGACGACCAGGTGCTGGAGACGCTCGACCGCACCATCAAGCTGGTGGCGAAGA